>NZ_JADB01000003.1 GCF_000518165.1 Bartonella elizabethae F9251 = ATCC 49927 | reverse complement strand
ATGGCGAAGAGCAAATTTGAACGAACAAAACCGCATGTTAATATTGGTACGATTGGTCACGTTGATCATGGGAAGACTTCATTGACAGCAGCGATTACGAAATTTTTTGGTGAGTTTAAAGCATATGACCAAATTGATGCAGCACCAGAAGAGCGTGCGCGTGGTATTACCATTTCTACAGCCCACGTTGAGTATGAAACGGAAAGCCGTCACTATGCGCACGTTGACTGTCCTGGACACGCAGATTATGTTAAAAACATGATCACAGGTGCAGCACAGATGGATGGAGCCATTTTGGTTGTTTCTGCAGCTGATGGTCCGATGCCACAGACCCGTGAGCATATTTTGCTTGCTCGTCAGGTTGGCGTTCCAGCGATTGTTGTTTTCCTCAATAAAGTTGATCAGGTTGATGATGCGGAGCTTTTGGAACTTGTAGAGCTTGAGGTTCGGGAACTTTTATCCAAATATGATTTTCCAGGAGATGAGATACCGATTGTAAAAGGTTCTGCGTTAGCTGCTCTTGAGGACAAGGATAAAAGCATTGGAGAAGATGCGGTTCGTCTTTTAATGAGCGAGGTTGATAATTATATTCCAACCCCTGAGCGTCCTGTTGATCAACCATTTTTGATGCCGATAGAAGATGTTTTTTCGATTTCGGGTCGTGGGACGGTTGTTACGGGTCGTGTTGAGCGTGGTGTTATTAAAGTTGGAGAAGAAATCGAGATTATTGGTATTCGCCCAACATCTAAGACGACGGTGACAGGTGTTGAAATGTTCCGCAAGCTTTTAGATCAGGGTCAAGCTGGAGATAATATTGGGGCGCTGCTTCGTGGTGTTGACCGTGAAGGTATTGAGCGTGGTCAAGTATTGGCAAAACCAGGATCGGTTACCCCACATACACGTTTTAAAGCGGAAGCTTACATTTTGACGAAAGATGAAGGGGGTCGTCATACGCCGTTTTTCACGAATTATCGTCCACAGTTTTACTTCCGTACGACAGATGTTACGGGTATTGTTACGCTTCCAGAAGGAACAGAAATGGTTATGCCCGGTGATAATGTTGCGATGGATGTGTCATTGATTGTGCCGATAGCGATGGAAGAGAAGCTTCGTTTCGCTATTCGTGAAGGTGGTCGTACTGTTGGTGCCGGTATCGTCTCTAAAATCATTGAATAAATAATGCTTGTTGAAAGGTTACTAAAGGCGTTTTAGTTTTCAAAGTTAGGGGTATAGCTCAGTTGGTAGAGCGGCGGTCTCCAAAACCGCAGGTCGCGGGTTCAAGTCCTGCTGCCCCTGCCAAAGGGGAATAGGATTTTAGATATGGGGGAGCGGATCTTAGTGTCTTTTTCGCTTTTTTTTATCTAGGGCTTGTTTTTTTGTGTGTGAAACGCTATTGAATAGGAAGTAAAAGAATTGCATCAGTCTAAAAGGTGGCTTTTGCATTTTTTCGTATTTATTTTGTTTGATAAAACACAATAACACTAAAAGAAAGTGTAATAGGGCGAGAGAGTATAGTGTGACGATGGCATCTAAAACCAATCCAATTGCCTTTTTGAAGCAAGTTTATGCAGAAACAGTTAAAGTAAAGTGGCCTACGCGTCGCGAGACGGTTATTTCTACTGTTATGGTTTTGTTGGTAACCGCATTGGCTTCGGCTTTCTTTTTTATTGTGGATCAGGTTATGCATTTTGGTGTTTGGCGGGTTATTGATCTTCTGAAATATCTTTTTGGTTGAGAATGTAAGGAAGTGTGATTGTGGCGGCTCGTTGGTATATTGTTCAGGCATATTCAAATTTTGAAAAGAAAGTAGCGGAAGCTATTGATAAGGAGGCAAAGCAAAAAGGACTTGATCATCTATTTGAAAAGATTTTTGTTCCAACAGAGCGTGTTGTAGAAGTTCGCCGCGGACGTAAAGTCGATACAGAACGAAAATTTTTTCCTGGTTATGTTCTTGTTCGTGCTGAATTAACCGATGAAGTTTATCATCTTATTAAGAATACGCCTAAAGTGACAGGTTTTTTAGGATCGGATGCGCGTCCTGTTCCGATTTCTGATCGAGAGGTTGAGCAAATTCTCAAACAAGTTCAGGAAGGGGTTGAGTCTCCGAAGTCTTCTGTATTGTTTGAGGTTGGAGAGCAAGTTCGCGTTGCTGATGGTCCTTTTGTTTCGTTTAATGGAATTGTTCAAGAGGTAGAAGAAGAGCGCTCTCGTCTTAAGGTTGAGGTTCTCATTTTTGGGCGTCCTACGCCTGTTGATTTGGAATTTGGTCAGGTTGAAAAACTCTGATGAGGCTTAGAGTAGTTTTAATTACTTTAAGGAAGGAGTGGGAGGTGATTTATGGCTTTTGTCGGCTTAATGATCCGTACCACATCACTGCAGCGGGTAGAAAGCAAGATAAATTGTTCGTATACCAGTGAAATTGAAGGCAGGTTATTATGGCAAAAAAAAGTATAGGTCAGCTCAAATTGCAGGTTCCTGCAGGGGCTGCTACTCCATCTCCACCAATTGGTCCGGCTCTTGGGCAACGTGGTATTAATATCATGGAATTTTGTAAGGCGTTTAATGCAGCCACACAAGAAATGGAAAAGGGGGCACCGATTCCAGTTGTTATTACATATTACCAAGATAAGTCTTTCACGTTTTCTCTCAAGACACCTCCTGTGTCGTTCTTTTTAAAGAAAGAAGCGCAGCTGAAATCTGGTTCAAAGGAGCCTGGTAAGGTGTCTGTAGGAAGTATCTCTCGCGATAAAATTCGTTCGATTGCGGAATCAAAGATGAAGGATCTTAATGCAAATGACATTGAGGCAGCGATGCGTATGATTGAAGGCTCTGCGCGTTCGATGGGCTTAGAAGTGGTGGGCTAATATTATGGCAAAAGTAGCAAAGAGAATAAAAAATATCCGAAAAGATATTGATTTTAATGAACTTTACACTTTAAAAGATGCTGTTTCAATGGTTAAGGAGCGTGCCGTAGCTAAGTTTGATGAAACAATTGAAATTTCAATGAACTTAGGTGTTGATCCTCGTCATGCTGATCAGATGGTTCGGGGTGTTGCTCATTTACCAAATGGCACGGGAAGAAATATTCGTGTTGCCGTTTTTGCTCGTGGAGATAAGGCTGAGGAAGCTAAGGCAGCAGGAGCGGATATTGTGGGGGCTGAAGATTTGTTTGAAAACATTAATAGGGGGGTGATTGACTTTGATCGTTGCATTGCAACACCAGACATGATGCCTCTTGTTGGTCGTCTTGGTAAGATTCTTGGTCCACGCAGTTTGATGCCAAATCCAAAAGTTGGGACTGTAACACTTGATGTTGCTGGTGCTGTCAAAGCTTCTAAAGGTGGTGCTGTCGAGTTTCGTGTTGAAAAAGCTGGGATTGTGCATGCTGGTATTGGGAAGGCTTCTTTTGGTGTTGAAAAAATCGTAGAAAATATTAAAGCCTTTGCAAGTGCAGTTATTAAAGCAAAACCGCAAGGTGCAAAAGGTGAGTATATTAAGCGCGTTGCTGTTTCTTCAACGATGGGGGTTGGTGTTAAAGTTGATCCAGCAACGGTTCGTTCAGAGTCAGTATAAGCTGATTGATAATTTTTTGAGGTAAGTGACGATTAAAATTGTATTTTAAATGCCGGTTTTGTCCGGCATTTAGCCATCTAAGCTTTATAGGGCTTAGGTTATGCCGGGAGAAATTCCGGAATATCCTGTCCGAGATTGTAGGTGATGTTTTAAGCATCTTAATCAAAAAAAACCTGCATGAGACTGGGGTAAAAAACTGAGAGTTAAAGACTTAAAGGGTTTGAGCCAGGGTTGCCTTTGAGCGCTGTGCGTGAAAAAGGGGACAGGATCCTCATCGGTGACATGAAGTATTTTATGTTATCAAAGGTAACCAACAGATTTGTTTAAAAATAAATCTGTTAAATGGAGAGAGACAGTGAATAGAGCGGAAAAACGCGAATTTGTTACATGGCTTAACGAGGCTTTTCAAAAGTCTGGTTCTGTTGTTGTTGCACATTATTCCGGTCTGACAGTTTCACAGATGAACGATTTGCGTTCGAAAATGGGTGAAGCTGGCGGTGCCGTTAAAGTCGCCAAAAACCGTCTTGCTAAAATCGCTCTTCAGGGCACGGAATCTGAATCGATAATGGGTTTGTTTACAGGACAAACACTTATTGCTTATTCAGAAGATCCAATCACAGCACCGAAGGTTGCTGTTGATTTTGCAAAAAGCAATGACAAATTTGTCATCCTTGGCGGTTCAATGGGTGCAACAAGTTTAACTGTAGATGCTGTGAAGTCATTGGCTTCGTTGCCTTCATTAAACGAGTTGCGGGCAAAACTTGTAGGTATGATTTCTACTCCTGCAACCCGTATTGCACAGGTTGTTAATGCACCTGGCGGTCAGGTTGCACGTGTCATTGGCGCATATGCTCAGGAGGATAAGGCGGCTTAAGGCTGTTTATTCACGTTGATGGAAGAGCTTTCATGCTTTTCTGTTTTTCTGAATAAGTTTTAATAATGGTTCAAATCTTTTAATTAAAGGAATTTAAAAATGGCTGATCTAGCGAAGATCGTAGAAGACCTTTCTAATCTAACTCTTTTGGAAGCTGCTGAGCTTTCTAAGTTACTTGAAGAAAAGTGGGGTGTTTCGGCTGCTGCTCCTGTAGCTGTCGCTGCTGTTGCTGGTGGTGCTGCTCCAGCTGCTGAAGAAAAAACAGAATTTGATGTTATTCTTGTTGAAGGTGGCGCGCAAAAAATTAATGTTATTAAAGAAGTTCGTGCTCTGACAGGACTTGGTCTTAAAGAAGCGAAAGATCTTGTTGAAGGAGCACCTAAGCCTATTAAAGAAGGGGCTTCTAAAGAAGAAGCAGAGAAAATTAAATCTCAACTTGAAGCTGCTGGTGCTAAAGTTGAACTTAAATAAATTTAATTTTATCGGCGGACATTTATGTTCGCCGATTTTCTTTCTCTAAAAAGAGGAAAAGTAATGAGTAAAAAAACCTTTTACCAACGGTTTAATCGCAATAGTGGGTATAGGGTTGAGCTACTCATCTCTCATCATAGAGCCAAGTTTAAAAAAGGCTTGTGTTGGTGGAGAAAGTTAATGATGCTCGTTATTGGGTGTCCGGTGAACTGGTCTGCATATGCAGGTTAATGATATAAAACTTTCAAGGTTGGTCTACCTTGAAGAGTAAGGATCAAGGAGCGACGATGGCTCAGACTCACGCAATGATGTCTCAATTCAATGGTCGTAAGCGGGTACGCAAATTTTTTGGTAAGATTCCTGAAGTAGCAGAGATGCCGAATCTTATTGAGGTTCAAAAAGCGTCATATGATCAGTTTCTCATGGTTGAGGAACCGAGAGGTGGACGACCAGATGAAGGTTTGCAAGCTGTTTTTAAATCGGTATTTCCTATTTCTGATTTTTCCGGTACAGCTATGCTTGAGTTTGTTGGTTATGAATTTGATTTACCGAAATTTGATGTTGAAGAATGTCGTCAACGTGATTTAACTTATGCAGCCCCATTGAAGGTGATATTGCGTTTGATTGTTTTTGATGTTGATGAGGATACTGGCTCCAAAGATATCAAAGACATTAAAGAGCAGGGCGTCTATATGGGTGATATGCCTTTAATGACGACCAATGGTACCTTTATTGTTAATGGTACGGAGCGTGTTATTGTTTCTCAAATGCATCGTTCTCCAGGTGTATTTTTTGACCATGATAAGGGCAAGTCTCATTCATCAGGAAAGCTTCTTTTTGCTGCTCGTGTTATTCCCTACCGCGGTTCTTGGCTGGATATTGAATTCGATGCTAAGGACATTATTTATGCGCGTATTGATCGGCGACGTAAGATACCTGTTACCAGTCTGTTAATGGCATTAGGTATGGATGCCTCAGATATTTTATCGACCTTTTACGATAAAGTGACTTATGAGCGTGATGGAGAAGGATGGCGTGTTCCTTATTCTGTTGATCGCTTTAAAGGAATGAAGCTCATTTCTGACCTTATAGATGCAGAGAGTGGTGAAGTTGTTGCGGAAGCTGGTAAAAAACTGACAGTTCGTACTGCGAAGTCTTTGGCAGAAAAGGGCCTCAAGGCGGTTAAAGTTAGTGAAGATGATTTATTAGGGTGTTATCTTGCTGAAGATATCGTCAATTACGAAACAGGTGAGATTTACCTTGAAGCGGGCGATGAAATTGACGAAAAAGTATTGAAAATTTTGCTTGATGTTAGTGCTGATCAAATTAATATCCTTGATATTGATCACATGAATATTGGCGCTTATATCCGCAATACTTTAAAAGTGGATAAGAATGAAAGTCGACAGGATGCATTGTTTGATATTTACAGAGTAATGCGTCCAGGTGAGCCTCCCACAATCGATACAGCAGAAGCAATGTTTCATTCATTGTTTTTTGATCCAGAGCGTTATGATCTTTCAGCTGTTGGACGTGTTAAGATGAATTTGCGTATGGATCTTGATTGTCCAGATACCGTTCGCGTTTTGCGTCAAGAAGATATTCTTGCTGTTGTTAAGATGTTGGTTGAGTTGCGTGATGGTCGTGGTGAAATCGATGATATTGATAATCTTGGCAATCGTCGTGTTCGCTCCGTTGGGGAGTTGATGGAAAATCAATATCGCATTGGTCTCCTTCGTATGGAGCGCGCGATAAAAGAGCGTATGTCATCGGTTGAAATTGATACAGTGATGCCGCAGGATTTAATCAATGCAAAGCCTGCTGCAGCAGCTGTTCGTGAGTTTTTTGGATCTTCTCAATTGTCGCAATTTATGGATCAAACTAATCCATTGTCGGAAATCACCCATAAGCGCCGTCTTTCTGCTCTTGGTCCAGGGGGATTGACTCGTGAGCGTGCGGGTTTTGAAGTTCGTGACGTCCATCCTACGCATTATGGTCGTATTTGTCCGATTGAAACACCTGAAGGTCCCAATATTGGTCTGATTAATTCCTTAGCAACATTTGCTCGGGTTAACAAATATGGCTTTATTGAAAGTCCATATCGTAAAATTATTGATGGTAAAGTTACCAAAGAGGTTATTTATCTTTCAGCGATGGAAGAAGCAAAGCATTATGTTGCTCAAGCAAATTCCTCATTAGATAGTGAAGGTCGTTTTATAGAAGAGTTTGTTGTTTGTCGTCATGCGGGTGAAGTTTTAATGGCACCGCGCGATCATGTTGATTTGATGGATGTTTCACCAAAACAGTTGGTTTCAGTCGCAGCCGCACTTATTCCGTTTTTAGAAAATGATGATGCGAATCGTGCGCTTATGGGATCGAACATGCAGCGTCAGGCAGTGCCTCTTGTGCGCGCTGAAGCGCCATTTGTTGGGACGGGCATGGAATCCGTTGTTGCACGCGATTCAGGAGCTGCGGTGAGCGCAAAACGCAGTGGTATTGTTGATCAAGTCGATGCGACCCGTATTGTTATTCGTGCAACAGAAGATTTAGATCCTTCAAAATCAGGCGTTGATATTTATCGCTTGCAAAAATTTCAGCGTTCTAATCAGTCCACTTGTATTAATCAGCGCCCTCTTGTGCATGTCGGTGATCGGGTAGAGAAGGGTGATATCATTGCAGATGGCCCATCCACGGATCTGGGTGATTTGGCTCTTGGGCGGAATGTTCTTGTCGCCTTTATGCCTTGGAATGGATACAACTATGAAGATTCCATTTTGTTATCTGAGCGCATTGTTGCGGATGATGTGTTTACTTCAATTCATATTGAGGAATTTGAAGTTGCAGCACGTGATACAAAACTTGGGCCTGAGGAAATTACCCGCGATATTCCCAACGTTGCAGAAGAAGCCTTAAGAAATCTTGACGAAGCTGGCATTATTTATATTGGTGCTGAAGTTCAACCGGGTGATATTTTGGTTGGAAAGATTACACCAAAGGGTGAAAGTCCCATGACGCCAGAAGAAAAGCTTCTGCGTGCAATTTTTGGTGAAAAGGCTTCAGATGTTCGCGACACTTCTATGCGTATGCCTCCTGGGACGTTTGGTACTGTTGTTGAGGTTCGCGTTTTTAATCGCCATGGAGTGGAAAAAGATGAGCGCGCTATGGCCATTGAACGTGAAGAAATTGAGCGTTTAGCAAAAGACCGTGATGATGAACAGTCGATTCTTGATCGCAATGTTTATGCGCGTCTTACCGATATGTTGACAGGTAAAGTCGCTGTAGAAGGTCCGAAAGGCTTTTCGGAGAGCAAAAAGCTTGATAGTACGGTAATGGGGCGTTATCCACGCTCGCAGTGGTGGCAATTTGCAGTTGAAGATGAAAAGCTTCAAAATGAAATTGAAGCTTTGCGTAAGCAATATGATGAATCAAAAGAAGCATTACAACGTCGCTTTATGGATAAAGTTGAAAAGGTCCAAAGAGGTGATGAAATGCCTCCTGGTGTCATGAAAATGGTAAAGGTTTTTGTGGCTGTGAAGCGCAAAATCCAACCAGGTGATAAGATGGCGGGACGACATGGGAATAAGGGGGTTGTTTCACGTATTCTTCCTGTAGAGGATATGCCATTTCTTGAAGATGGAACGCATGCTGACATCGTCTTAAATCCCCTTGGTGTGCCTAGTCGTATGAATGTTGGGCAAATTCTTGAGACGCACCTTGGTTGGGCATGTGCGGGGATGGGCAAAAAGATTGGTGATTTATTAGAATTATATCAAGAGACAGGGGATATACTTCCTTTACGTCAACGTATTGAAAATCTTATGCCTGATGATAATCATAATGAACCAGTGCGTCAGTATGATAACGAAAGTCTTTACAAATTGGCACTTCAGATGAAGAAAGGGGTTTCAATTGCAACGCCTGTTTTTGATGGAGCTCATGAGTCTGATATCAACATGATGCTGGAAGATGCAGGATTGGATAGTTCAGGGCAGGTTACGCTTTATGATGGTCGTACGGGAGAGCCTTTTGATCGTCCAGTAACGGTGGGGTATATTTACATGTTGAAATTGCATCACCTTGTTGATGATAAGATTCATGCACGTTCTATTGGTCCCTACTCACTTGTTACGCAGCAACCATTGGGAGGTAAGGCACAGTTTGGTGGTCAACGTTTTGGTGAAATGGAGGTTTGGGCTCTTGAAGCTTATGGTGCTGCATATACTTTGCAGGAGATGTTGACAGTAAAATCGGATGATGTCGCTGGTCGGACGAAAGTCTATGAAGCGATTGTGCGTGGTGATGATACATTTGAAGCCGGTATCCCTGAGAGCTTTAATGTGTTGGTGAAAGAAATGCGTTCACTTGCTCTCAATGTAGAACTTGATGATGCGCGTGAACTTATTGCACAGCGTGTGTTATCTGATACGGCAGAACAATAATCCAAGGAGCGCACGGGAAAAAGGTTGCGCTCTGATTACTTTAAGAGGCTCAATAACCTTATTGAAGGTTGTACAGATCATTTTTGGAAGTAAATGTATTTTAAAGAAGATCTGTTACAAAATGAATGAGATATTACAACAGGTTCTAAGAATCTTTGAAGGAGAACAGCATGAACCACGAGGTCATGAATCTTTTCAATCCTCAAGCGCCAGCGCAAACATTTGACTCTATTCGTATTTCGATTGCGAGTCCTGAGAAAATTTTGTCTTGGTCGTATGGTGAGATTAAGAAGCCTGAGACTATTAATTATCGGACTTTTAAACCAGAGCGTGATGGTCTTTTTTGTGCACGTATATTTGGCCCGATTAAAGACTATGAATGTCTATGCGGTAAATATAAACGCATGAAATATAAGGGAATTATTTGTGAAAAATGTGGTGTGGAAGTTACCCTTTCGCGCGTACGTCGTGAGCGTATGGGACACATTGAGCTGGCAGCACCTGTTGCGCATATATGGTTTCTGAAATCATTACCTGGTCGTATTTCTACACTTTTAGATTTGACTTTAAAAGACATTGAGCGTGTTCTTTATTTCGAGAATTATATTGTAACCGAACCAGGATTGACCTCTCTTAAGCTCCACCAGCTTCTTTCTGAAGAAGAATATATGCTTGCGATTGATGAGTTTGGAGAAGATCAGTTTACAGCGATGATTGGCGCTGAAGCTATTTACGAGCTTTTAGCAAGTATGGAGCTCGATAAAATCGCTAATGATTTACGTCTCGAATTAGCTGAAACAACTTCAGAGTTAAAGCAGAAAAAATTGATTAAACGACTTAAGATCGTTGAAAATTTTCTTGAATCTGGGAATAAGCCAGAATGGATGATTATGAAAACAATTCCGGTTATTCCACCGGATTTACGTCCATTGGTTCCACTTGATGGTGGACGTTTTGCGACATCAGATCTCAATGATCTTTATCGGCGTGTTATCAATCGTAATAATCGTTTGAAACGGCTAATTGAATTGCGTGCTCCTGGGATTATTGTGCGTAATGAAAAACGTATGGTGCAAGAAGCTGTTGACGCATTGTTTGATAACGGACGGCGTGGGCGTGTGATTACGGGAGCCAATAAACGTCCATTAAAATCTCTTTCAGATATGTTAAAGGGTAAGCAAGGCCGTTTCCGTCAAAACCTACTTGGAAAGCGTGTTGATTACTCGGGGCGTTCTGTTATCGTGACAGGTCCTGAATTAAAGTTACATCAATGTGGTCTTCCTAAAAAAATGGCCCTTGAATTATTTAAGCCCTTTATTTATGCGCGCCTTGATGCAAAAGGATATTCTTCGACTGTAAAACAAGCAAAAAAGCTTGTTGAAAAAGAGCATCCAGAAGTTTGGGATATCTTAGATGAGGTTATTCGTGAACATCCTGTTTTACTCAATCGTGCCCCAACATTACACCGTTTGGGAATTCAGGCTTTTGAACCTATCTTAATTGAAGGGAAGGCTATCCAACTTCATCCATTGGTATGTACCGCTTTTAATGCGGACTTTGATGGAGATCAGATGGCGGTTCACGTTCCGCTTTCTCTTGAAGCACAGCTTGAAGCCCGTGTTTTGATGATGTCGACCAATAATATTCTTCATCCAGCGAATGGTGCCCCTATTATTGTTCCATCACAGGATATGGTTCTTGGACTTTATTATCTCTCGATTGTTTCTGAAAAAGAACCCGGTGAAGGAATGGCTTTTTCTGATATAGGTGAGCTTCATTATGCCTTGGAAAATAAGGTCGTAACGCTTCATACGAAGATTAAAGGCCGCGTTAAGAATATTGGCGAGGATGGAAAAGAAGTTTCTAAACTTTATGATACGACACCTGGTCGTTTGATTATCGGTGAGCTTTTGCCCAAAAATTCGAGTATCTCATTTGATATTGTCAATCAAGAAATGACAAAAAAGAATATTTCTAAAATGATTGATCACGTTTATCGCCACTGTGGACAAAAAGAGACGGTTATTTTTTGTGACCGTATTATGCAGCTTGGTTTTTCTTATGCTTGTCGTGCAGGAATTTCATTCGGGAAGGATGATATGGTTATTCCCGATAGCAAGTCACGTTTGGTTGCAGAAACAGAAGCTTTGGCGAAGGAATACGAACAGCAATATAATGATGGTTTGATTACACAGGGTGAAAAATACAATAAGGTTGTGGATGCTTGGGGTAAGTGTACAGACCGTGTTGCGGATGAAATGATGAAACGAATTCAAGCCGTCGATTTTGATCCTAAAACAGGTCGTCAACGGCCTATGAATTCAATCTATATGATGTCGCACTCTGGTGCTCGTGGTTCAGCTAACCAGATGAGACAGTTGGCTGGTATGCGTGGATTAATGGCAAAACCATCGGGTGAAATTATTGAAACCCCCATTATTTCAAATTTTAAGGAAGGTCTAACTGTTAACGAATACTTTAACTCTACCCATGGTGCGCGTAAAGGTCTTGCGGATACTGCATTAAAAACAGCAAACTCTGGTTATCTCACACGGCGTCTTGTTGATGTGGCACAGGATGCTATTATTTCAGCTGTTGATTGTGGTACTGCAAAAGGGCTTACGATGCAGCCGATTGTTGATGCAGGACAAATTGTTGCCTCTCTTGGACAACGAATTCTTGGTCGTACAGCCCTTGTTGATATTTTACATCCTGTCTCTGGAGAGGTTATTCTTGAAGGTGGAGCGATGATTGAGGAGGCTGATGTCGCGAAGATTGAAGAAGCCGGAATTCAATCTGTTCAAATTCGTTCTGCTTTAACATGTGAAACACGTCTTGGTGTTTGTGCAAAATGCTATGGTCGTGATTTGGCGCGTGGAACACCGGTTAATCAGGGAGAAGCCGTTGGTGTTATTGCTGCTCAATCCATTGGTGAGCCGGGAACGCAGCTTACTATGCGTACTTTCCACTTAGGAGGAACTGCACAAGTTGTTGATTCATCGTATTTAGAGGCATCTTATGAAGGTACGGTGGAAATTCGTAATCGTAATGTGGTTCGTAACTCTGAAGGTCATTTGGTTGTTATGGGGCGTAATATGGCTATCCTTATCAAGGATGAGTTAGGAAAAGAACGCGTTGTGCATCGTGTTAGCTATGGTGCACATATTTTTGTTGATGATGGTGATGTGGTTAAACGTGGCCAGCGTATAGCAGAATGGGATCCTTATACACGTCCAGTTTTAACGGAAGTTGAAGGTTATGTGGGTTTTGAGGATATGGTTGATGGTTTATCAGTCACTGAAACAGCTGATGAATCTACAGGGATTACGAAACGTTTGGTGATTGATTGGCGTGCTAATCCACGTGGTGCGGAGCTCAAACCAGCCATTATTATCCACGCAGATAAAGAGGGTAAGTCCATTGCTAAATTATATAAGGGAGGTGAAGCCCGTTATATGATGTCAGTGGAAACTATTCTTTCTGTTGAGCTTGGTGCTCATGTTAAAGCTGGTGATGTTATTGCTCGTTTGCCAATGGAAAGTGCTAAGACGAAAGACATTACAGGAGGGCTACCGCGGGTGGCAGAACTTTTTGAAGCGCGTCGTCCAAAGGATCATGCGATTATTGCTGAAGTCAGTGGTACAATTCGTTTTGGTCGTGGTTATAAGAATAAACGCCGTATTATTATTGAACCAAATGATGAAACTCTTGAGCCCGTGGAATATTTGATTCCAAAAGGTAAGTTGTTTCACTTCCAAGAAGGTGATCAAATTGAAAAGGGTGATTATATCCTTGATGGTAATCCAGCCCCTCATGATATCTTAGCGATTAAGGGTGTTGAAGCTTTGGCATCTTACCTTGTTAATGAGATTCAGGAAGTTTATCGTTTGCAGGGGGTTCTTATCAATGACAAGCATATTGAAGTGATTGTTCGTCAAATGTTGCAAAAGGTTGAAATTACTGAATCTGGAGATTCTGGTTATATTCCAGGTGATAATGTTGATCGTATTGAACTTGATGAAATCAATGATAATTTGATTGCAGAAGGGAAGAAACCCGCATCTGGTAATCCCATTCTTCTTGGAATTACAAAAGCTTCTCTTCAAACGCCTTCTTTTATTTCAGCAGCATCGTTTCAGGAAACAACGCGCGTTCTGACCGAAGCGGCGGTTTCTGGAAAAATTGATACTTTGCAAGGACTTAAAGAGAACGTTATTGTCGGTCGTCTTATTCCTGCTGGTACAGGCGGTACGATTTCTCAAATTCGTCGTATTGCAGCAGTTCGTGATGATTTAATTGTAGATGAACAACGTAAGTCTAGTAATAACGAAGCAGCGAAGGCTATGTTGACAAATATGACAGCCGAAACCGTTGCTGAATAATTTAGAGACAATATCATATAATAAAAAAACGTCTGAATAGAGGTTCAGACGTTTTTTTATATCAAAACGTAGAAGTTGCATATTCCCCAGAATAATCATAAAAAATTATAAGCCGATAGTCGTTTATTATTTTGTAATGATGCTTATCTTTTTTGTTGCTTCATTTTAAAGTTTTCTTATTTCTGAAGGCAGTATAGAAAATTCTTTTCAGGGTGTGTAAAGCCTAAAAGCCATATTTCAAGAAAAAGAGAGGATTATCTATAAGTGAAATAACGATTAATTTTGAATTTTAAGAAAATTTTTTGATTAATATTTTCTGCAAAGATTTAAAAAGTCTTATGATAAGAATGTATGTCTTTATATTTTAGAATGCGGGAAAGTAAAGGATAGGGTGCTTACTAAAATTTTATAAAAAACAGGCATATTTCTTATAACAATGCAGTCTATGAAAACAGAATGCTAAAATGTACGAATATTATTCAATTAGAGAATTGACGCGTGAGTTTTCAATAACAGCTCGGACTTTGCGTTATTATGAAGAAGAAGGGCTTCTTATTCCTTTCCGGCGTGGAAGTATACGGCTTTATACACAAACGGACCGTCATAAGTTAAAACGAATACTACGTGCTAAAAGAGTTAAATTTTCATTGTCTGAAATATCTGAGATGTTGGCTATGGTTAGAGATCCACCTGATGATGAGAAAAAGCTTAAGAAGTTAATTGCAGGAATTCATAAAAAGCGAGCTGATTTAAAGAAGATGCAGCATGATATTGATGATCTTCTACAGGATTTAGAACGAATTGAGGAGAATTTTTTTGAGAGCTTAGCAGAGTTGGGGGTAATCGTTAATTATGAAATTTATTTCATCTATTTTTGGAAAATTTTCTTTCTATTAAAAGAGATAGATTGTGCTATCTTAATAGATAGATGGTCTTTAACACTGCGTGAAATGTGTAAGTCATTTGAAAAAATAGAGCGTGCGCAAAAAGCAGCAAAGGTATTTTCGCAATATATTGTCCTTAATAAGCAAAAAATATTTTTCAATTAAAGAAAGCAAAGACAATGGCAGTTTCTCCCATGAGTATTTTTCAATCTATTTTATCGCGAAAGTCAATTCGCGCTTTTACTGACCAGCCCGTTAGTTTGGAAACAATCAAAGAAATTTTAAAACTTGCAGCACGTGCACCATCTGGAACAAATATTCAGCCATGGCAAGTGATTGTGCTTACGGGAAGTGTATTACAGAAAGTAGGGCAAGAGCTTTCAAAACTTGTGCTTTCAGGTGTAAAAGGAGAACGTGAATATCATTATTATCCACGTCAATGGCGTGAGCCTTATCTTTCAAGGCGTCGAAAAGTTGGTTTGGATCTTTATCAGAGTCTTGGAATTCAAAAAGGTGATGAAGAAAAAATGCTTCATCAAAAGGCGCGTAATTTTTTATTTTTCGATGCACCCGTGGGACTCTTGTTTACAATGGATCACGACATGGAAATGGGGAGTTGGCTTGATTTAGGTATGTTTATGCAGACTATTATGCTCGCAGCACGTGGATTTGGATTGGATACTTGCCCTCAAGCGGCTTTTGCTGATTATCACAAACAGATTCGTACACTTTTATCGATTCCTTCTGATCGCCATATTATCTGTGGTATGGCACTTGGTTATCGCGATATGAATGCTCCAGAAAATAACTTTGAGACAGAACGAGAACCATTAGAAAACTTTGTACGTTTCATTGAAGCATCTCCATAAAATATTTTGTGTAATCAAGTATACGTTTTGAATGACTTACTATATTATAAAAAGTATTTCCGGTGAAAATTTCACATTCTCATTAAATTCTAGTCTTGCATATTAACACTTATTTTACTAGGATTCTAAAGTTAAGAGAGTGATGACTCTAGGGGCATTGTTCATTTTAAAGGTTGACTATGGAAAGCACTATAGAAAGAAAGTGTTGGGTGGTAGCAAGACGAGCGACATTCGTGTTTATTGCTGTCATTTTTTTAGTTTATCTCACAATTTGATTTTAAATGGGACAAACGTTATAAAAAGCGTATGCTCAAACCATACTACAGTTTTGAGGTGATACGTGTTTTTATCTGTTTTTGAACTTTTTAAAATTGGAATTGGTCCTTCTAGCTCACACACGATGGGACCGATGACAGCTGCTAATATGTTTTTGCAAAAGATACGAGATTTTTCTCAGTCATCCGATATTCAAGTTTCTCGTATACGTGTTTATCTTTACGGTTCTTTAGCTTTCACGGGTATTGGTCATGCGACAGATAGAGCTATTGTATTAGGACTTTTAGGAGAAAAAGCTTCGAGTGTTAATCCTGATAATATGGAATTTCTGTTAGAAAAAGTTATCCGTGAAAAAAAAGTGCAACCAGAAAAGCATCCCGCTTATCAGTTTGATTTGCAACATGATCTTATTTTTGAACGAAAAGAAACCTTACCTGGACATACTAATGGACTGGCATTTGAAGGACTTGATACGGGTGGGAATATCCTATTGCGGCAGATTTATTATTCTATCGGGGGTGGCTTTGTTGTGACTGAGGATGAATTAAACCATATAAATGATGATATACAACCAGAAGCATTTGAGGTGCCATATCCTTTTGATTCTGCGCGTACAATGTTATCAATGGCGGAAAAATCCGGACTTTCGATTGCTGAAATGAAGCGCTTAAATGAAGAAACAAAGATTGAGCGTTCTTCTCTAGATGCAGGACTTGATAAAATTTTTTCAGCGATGACAAATTGTATTGATAGAGGTCTTTCACAAGAAGGTGAGTTGCCTGGTGGATTACGTGTTCTAAGGCGTGCTAAAAAGCTGCATGAAATGCTTTTGAAAAATCAAAAGAAAAATTTTAATTATCCACTTTGGGCAAATGATTGGCTTTCGGTATATGCTATGGCAGTCAATGAGGAAAATGCAGCAGGTGGTTGTGTTGTTACCGCTCCAACAAATGGGGCCGCTGGTGTTGTCCCCGCAGTTTTACGTTACTATCTTCAGTTTAATGATGATTCAGATCAAGAGGGAATACATAATTTCCTATTGACGGCAGCAGCGATTGGCGGTGTTATCAAACATAATGCCTCTATTTCTGGTGCAGAAGTTGGATGTCAAGGTGAAGTTGGAACGGCATCTTCAATGGCTGCGGCGGGGTTGACTGCAGCGTTAGGTGGAACGCCGGCTCAAATTGAAAATGCAGCGGAAATTGCGCTTGAGCATCATTTGGGAATGACGTGTGATCCGGTTGCAGGTCTTGTTCAAGTTCCTTGTATTGAGCGTAATGCAATGGGGGCGGTTAAGGCCGTAACGGCTTCTTCTCTTGCATTATATGGTAATGGGGAACATTTTGTTTCTCTTGATGCTTGTATAGAAACAATGCGTCAGACGGGTCATGATATGAGTGAACGCTATAAAGAAACAAGTAAAGGTGGTCTCGCAGTCAATGCAATATCTTGTTAAGAGCTGAATATTTTTTCAATCCATAACTGGACTCGTCGGGGAAGAACAGCATTTTTTCTTCCTAAGAAAACTTATATTTTTTGTTGCTTATAAAACAAAGTTGCAATTTAATTCAGCAGTATGCTTAAGATAAATTTGAGATGGTTTCGTCCTTTCTGAACGAGGAGGAGCTTTTATCCGCAAGATTGGAGGGAGAACATTACTTATATCTGTTTGATTTGTCTCTTAAATGGAAAAACAGTCTTATTAGAAAAAAAGCGCAAATAAATAAAATGAGCGATCAATTTATCATTACTTTCTAGCTGGATTTTAAAAGGAGAGACTTTTTGGACATCTGTTATGGCGAAAAAATACCTTGAAAAAAAGTCTAATTCGCAATAATCAAAAGGTGTGTTAGAAAATCTTATTCTCCAACTTTTATTTAAAATCTTGTCCCGATAAAAAATTAAAATAAATAATAGCCTATACATTAAAAATATTTGTCAAAATTTTCATGAAGAATAGAATACAGATAATACGATATTATCATGTTGTTCATTCGTGGATTTGTTTTACATGAAGATTGTGATACCATTAAAGAACACAATAAACAAAAGCGTGAGATAGTGCATAATCTTCATTATTTAAAGGACTCGCTTTAGGTACTTTTGAAAGTTGTAAAGCTGAATTAAAAGGAGATAGAAAGGCTTGGGCTTTTAAAACTTCATATTTCTTCCAAAATTAAGTTTTCTGCTTATTTTAGAGATTATACAAACAAGAAATACACAATGTCCTTGTTTTCATCTGGCATACAAAAGTTGCAACAGAAGAAAAAACACTAAATCGCTTGAATATTTGTCTCAAACATGCGGTTGCTTTGGATTTGGATGTTGATTTGTAGACAATAGAAAGAGCATGGGCTTCTCTTAAGAAAATAACTCCATAAAACACAAAATTTACCAGTAATGTACTGAAGAGAAGAGCCTTCTTTTTATATAAAAAACTTTGCCAAACAACACGTAACACATTTAACTTTATGTTCGTTTGTTTTTACAGGTATTCGTAAACATCTATTGCTTTATATTTGTGAGAATTAGATTGAGGATGATTTATGGATAATCTCTGCTGAAGGTATGGGAGACCGATGAGATGCTAAAGAAGAATTTCGTGTATCTTGATCATTAGAAGCAATGAAAATAATTAAAAAGCCAGTTACATCTCTAAAAGTGATTTTATTTTTTACGGCGTGTTTGTTGTAGAGGAAATCGTTATTAAAAGGTTTTTTTTTATTGTATTTTTACAATAACCTCTAAAATGATAAGCTTTCATCCCATGTAAGGATCATTTTTTTCAGAAATATATCAAGGATAATTTTTGCTATTAAATCAAAAAGTAGAAAAATATTTGGTATTTTTTGTGTCCTTAAAAAATAGTTTGATTGGAAGCTTGAAGATATTGGATAATTGAAAAAGCCATAAATATAATTCCTACGACTTAATAAAGAAGTATGTCTATCAAAGGATTTTCTAAGACTGTAGATGATGGTGCAATAATTAAATAATTCTTTTAGAAAAGGTTTGTATAATTAAATATTTGTTGCTCCTAGACGGATTTTAATAGGTACATTACCAGTTTGACTAGCAACACGTAAATGGATGCGTACAGGAGGCAGCATGATACGACGATTGCGCATCGTTTGACAAATGAGAAGATTAACAAGAGATTGTGTATCTAAGGCAGTTGAATTATATTTTAAACCAGTAAGTTTTACGGCAGCATCGTGAAGAGAACGTAATGAAAGGAGGGATGATTGCTTCAATAATTTTTCTTTTTCATGGAATGAAGCAAAAGCATTATCTGTCATAATACTATCCTTAACGCAGAATTCAAAAACTTTTAGTAAGCTACAGTATAGCAGTTAAAATTTGCTTTCTTTAATGTAGAACAAGCATCAAAAGCAGCTTTTTTTGATTGAAATCCCGTAAAACGGGCACGGTAATAACGCTGCCCATTTTTTTCAAACAGTTGCATATGTGAAGAGGCGTTCTTTAAAGTAGAAAAAGCTGTGTTTTTTGCTTTTAAAAGCAGAGTGTTTGCTTGTTCTTTACTGGGAAGAGAACCAATTTGGATAGCCCACCCGGCATTTGTGGACAAAGAAACGTTTACAATTTTATGAGTCTCAACCGATATAGCTTTTTGAGGGTTAGGTATTGGTACAATGACTCTATTTACAGCCGTTATTGCAACATTAGAGTTTTTAGGTTGTTCAGCAAATGCTGTCAACATAGTTGAAATTTCACCGCTAAAATCATTTGAATCAGATTTAATGGTCGGTATAGGAGTTTTTGCGCCAGTGGGTAAGTGATAGTGTACAGAGGCCATTAAACGTTCCCCAGTTTTCATTTGGCTTGCTTTGGGCAAATATTGATTCAATAAGCTAGCCATGTGCTCGTCACGTGCAGTAGATGATTTACCTCCCATAACAACAGCGACAATAGAACGTCCTTCAAGACGCATTGAAGTTGCTAAATTAGAACCTGACATTTGTGTGTAACCTGTTTTAATTCCATCGACCCCTTTCATTATTTTAACGAGTTTATTGTGGCTGTTAATTGTATGTCCACGGAAATTAAAACTTTTTATTTTGAACAATTTATATTGTTTTGGAAAATGTTTTCGGAGGGCTAAAGACAAAGTGGCGATGTCTCGTGCCGTAGAATAGTTGTGTACATCTGGAAGTCCTGAAGCATTGGCAAAATGTGTATGTTTCATGCCAAGTTTACGCGCTTTTGTGGTCATCATTCGAGCGAATTTTTTTTCACTCCCTCCAAGATATTCTGCAATGGCTGTAGCAACATCATTTGCAGATCTTGTAATGAGTGCTTTAGCGGCGGCTTCTGCAGAAATTGTTTGGCCTGCTTTAAATCCAATTTTTGTTGGTGGACGCATTGCTGCATAATGTGAAACAGGAATTGGAGTATTGGGTGTCACACGCCCCATCTGCATAGATTCAAACAGGAGGTACAATGTCATCATTTTTGTTAAAGAAGCAGGATAACGTTTCAGTGTTGCATTGGCTTGGAAGAGAGTTTTCCCAGTCGACGCATCTATCACAATAGCCGCATACTTATCAGGATAGGCACCCTGAGGTGTTGCTGATGCCCAACAACAAGAAAAAGCTAACATAATAAAAGAAATTGCCATCTTTTTATAGCAGCGCATAATTTTTTGATCATTAATATACACTTGCAGTATCCTATTTCTCCATTTACTGTGAAAAACCTCTATAAAACTTCCTGTTCTGTAACGTGTTGATGCAGTCTAGACGAATGGTATTACTAATTTGTTTACAGAAATTATTTTATGAGTGACTTCAATCTAACCATAGGGGGAAAGTTTTTTCTTATACAAAAGAGCTATTGCAATAGTTTTGAAAGAACTTAAAATTAATAAAAAATGTGCTGCATGGAAAACAATAATGGGACAAACACTCATAATAAACCCTCTATCTCATATTATGCATAATGAAAAATTCCACATTATGCATAATGAAAAGGGCAAGAATTGGAAGAAAGGTAGGCAGGGTGCGGTTATAATACCTAAAGCTAGAACAAAACTCCAAAAACCTAAATTATATCGCGTTCTTTTACTGAATGATGATTACACACCTATGGATTTTGTTGTTTTCGTTTTGAAAAACTTTTTTAAAAAAAATTTCGAAGAGGCAACGCGGATTATGTTAAATGTTCATCACAATGGGATAGGGGAATGTGGAACTTATACTTATGAAGTTGCTGAAATGAAAATCGTACAAGTGAGGGAGTGTGCACGTCAAAATGAACATCCGTTACAATGTGTAATGGAATGGAAGTGAGGAATTATGCCATCTTTTACACCTAGTCTTGAAGAGGTTTTGCATCGTGCATTAACAATTGCCACTCAAGCGCGACATGAATATGCAACATTAGAACATCTTCTTCTTGCACTGTTAGATGATGCCGATGCAAATTCCGTTATTCAAGCATGCCAAGTAGATGTGGACGAATTGCGCGAGCGCTTAACCAACTATCTTCGCTCAGAGTTAGATGAACAGATTAGAGCTGATGAGGATACAAAGCCTACAGCTTTTTTCCAGCGTGTTATCCAACGTGCGGTGATACATGCTCAATCTGCTGGAAAAGATGAAGTATCAGGGGCAAATGTTCTTGTTGCAATTTTTTCTGAACGTGAAAGCCATGCAGCCTATTTTCTTCAAGAGATGGGAATGACACGCTATGATGCTGTCCGTTTTATTTCACATGGTATTACCCGTGATGATGGATTATCCATGTTACTTGAAGGACTTGAAGAGCAATTAGATCAGCAGATTTCAGACAATGGTGAAAGGGTAACGAATGCTTTAACGGGTTATTGTGTTGATCTCAATTGTAAAGCACGAAATGGAAAAACTGATTTATTAATTGGCCGTGAAAGAGAAATTTCACGCATGATTCAGATTTTATGTCGAAGATCAAAAAATAACCCACTTTTGGTTGGTGATCCTGGAGTAGGAAAAACCGCTATCATTGAGGGATTGGCAAAGCGTATTGTTGATGGGCAAGTGCCTGAAGTTTTATCAAATGCTACGATCTTTTCTCTTGATATGGGGGGACTTGTTGCTGGTACACGTTATCGCGGTGATTTTGAAGAACGATTAAAACAAGTTATTAAAGAGTTTGAGCTATATCCAGATGCTATTTTATTTATTGATGAAATTCATACCTTAATTGGAGCTGGGGCAACATTAGGGGGAAATATGGATGCAGCAAATCTTTTAAAGCCTGCATTATCTTCTGGAACTATGCGATGTATTGGGTCGACAACTTACAGAGAATATCGAAAATTCTTTGAACAGGATCGTGCTTTAGAGCGCCGTTTTCAAAAGATTGATATTAATGAACCTTCTGTTCCTGATGCGATTAAGATTTTGCAGGGAATGAAGCCTTACTTTGAAGATTTTCATCAGATCAAATATACAGATCAGGCGATGAAGGCATCCGTAGAGTTATCTTCACGCTATATGGTTGATCGTCGATTACCTGACAAAGCAATTGATATTATTGATGAAAGTGGTGCAGCACAAAAGCTGTTGCCACAAAAACAGCGCAAAAAGACTATCGGTGTTAAAGAAATTGAAGCGACCGTTGCAACAATTGCAAGGATTCCACCTAAAACAGTTTCGCGGAATGATCAAAAGATATTGAGTAAGCTCGAGAGAGAACTCAAGCATGTTGTTTACGGACAAGATCAAGCAATTTCCGCTTTAGTGTCATCCATAAAATTGGCGCGAGCAGGTTTACGCGAACCAGATAAACCAATAGGAAGTTATTTATTTTCCGGACCAACAGGTGTTGGAAAAACTGAAGTTGCAAAACAGCTTGCATCATCTTTAGGTATTGAGCTCTTACGTTTTGATATGTCAGAATATATGGAACGCCATACAGTAGCGCGCTTAATCGGTGCTCCCCCTGGCTACATAGGGTTTGATCAAGGAGGTCTCCTTACAGATGCCGTTGATCAGAAACCTCACGCAGTCTTATTGCTCGATGAGATTGAGAAAGCTCATCCGGAGTTATTTAATATTTTATTGCAGGTCATGGATTATGGTCGATTAACAGACCATAACGGCAAGAAAATTGATTTCCGCAATATTATTTTGATTATGACAACCAATGCTGGTGCTTCAGATATGGCAAAATCAGCGATTGGATTTGGGAAAGTTCGCCGTGATGGTGAAGACATAGAAGCAATCAATCGGTTATTTACACCAGAATTTCGTAATCGGTTGGATGCAATTATTCCGTTTGCACCTTTATCTTACTTAACGATCAATCAGATCGTGCAAAAATTTATTTTTCAGCTTGAAGGACAATTAGCTGATCGGGAGATTTGTTTTGAATTAAGTCCTTCTGCAACTTTATGGCTTTCCAATAAAGGGTATGATTCTCAGATGGGAGCACGCCCATTAGGACGTGTTATACAAGAATATATTAAAAAGCCATTAGCAGATGAAATTTTATTTGGAAAGTTACGCAACGGTGGCATCGTTCGCGTATTGACGCAAAAATCAAATGGCGAAAAAGAAAGATTACAGTTAGAAATTTCTTCTTCTAATCTATCTGTTAGCTCAAAGAAAAGTAAAACGAAAAATTTTAATAAAAAAACTTTAGGAAAGAAAAGTGCAACATCTTAAGAATATGCTACAAAAGGGCTTATCATAGGGCAGCACGAATTTTTTTGGCATTCTCTTCAAGTATTTCTGTAGGTGTTATCACTCCATTATGAGGGGTAAGTTCTATTCCTTCCATACGTGGTATAATATGAAAATGGAGATGATAAACGCTTTGTTGACTAGCCGCTTCATTAAATTGCATGATCGTTATGCCATCAGCTTGAAAGGCTTTTTTGACAGCATTAGCGATTTTTTGAACAGCTTTAATAACAGGAAATAATGTTTCAGTATCGGCGTCAAGTAAATTTCGAGAACCTTTTTTAGGAATGACCAGTGTATGACCTGGTGCTTGTGGCATGATATCCATGAATCCAATAACATCATCATCTTCGTAAACGCGAACAGAAGGGATTTCATTACGAATTAATTTAGCAAAAATATTGTTATTGTCATAAGCTTGTTTCATACGAATATTTCCTTTTATTATAAGGGTGGATTTTAATGTCAAAAGGGAAAAGTGCAAGGTTTATCAGAGTATAAGATAAAAAATATTTTACCTTCAGTGATCTTTAAGGAACGCACTGTCTTTGAATGAAGATTTAGATTTCTATGATGGCTTCAACTTCTACAGGAACATCCATAGGGAGGGAGGCAACACCAATAGCAGAACGGGCGTGTTTCCCAATTTCACCAAGAATATTGACAAATAAATCAGAAGCTCCATTGGCAACAAAAGGGATATCGGTAAAATGGGAATCAACAGCCACAAAAACAGTAATTTTTACCACGCGTTTTATTCTATTGAGGTCACCCAGAGTTGCTTTGAGTTGAGCGAGAATATTAAGAGCACAAGCTTCAGACGCTTTTTTGGCTTGCTCAGTATTCACAGTGCTACCAACTTTACCGATGGCTATAGGTTTTCCATTCGTAAGAGGGAGCTGTCCAGAAATAAAGAGTTGATTGCCACTTTGTGAAGTTGTGATGTAATTGGCAAGGGGTTGCGTTGCTGCAGGAAGAGTGATGCCGAACTTTTTTAAGTTTCTTTCAATTACATTGGTCATAATTTAAACTCCATAACTATTCTATAAACATATCATTGCATAACCTATTTTTTTATTGAAGGAAATGTGTGGTTAATTGAGAAATTAGCTTTTTTTGCCTTATTGTATGATGTTATGGAACAGGAATAAAGTTTGGAAGTTGGGAATGATTAGAGCATTATTTACAATAATCTTATATATTATTTTTTTCTGTACGGCGAACGCTGAAGAGCCTATTTTTATTGCGCCTCATCGAGCAATTTATGATTTTCAGCTCGATAATGTTTCTCATGAAATGACAATTTCTGGGATGTCAGGGCGAATGGTTTACGAGCTTACTGGTTCTGCATGCCAAGGCTATAGCACACGTTTTCGTTTCATTAGCCGTCTTCATGTTGAAGATATGCCGGTCCGTTTAACGGATCAACAGACGACGAGTTATGAAACAGGAGATAGCCGTACGTTTCGTTTTAATGTTACCGATCAAGAAGGCGAAGAGGTTACACATCGTGCTGAAGGGGTCGCGGAGCGAACGGGAGATGGTATTACAGTGACCTTAAAGAAGCCAAAGGAAAAAGAATATAAGCTTGCAATGGCTGAATTTCCAATGATGCAACTAAAAAATATTATCCGCCATGCAAAAGCGGGGGATCATTTTTATAATGTTACTGTGTTTGATGGGACAAATAAAGCGGATAAAGTTATAAAAGAAAGTATCGTCATCGGGGAAAAGAAAGCGCTTTTATCTGATAGCGAGACGGAAAAAATGAAAAAATTGGATGAAGAAGAATATTGGCCTGTTACAATCTCTTATTTTGATGATGGTGAAAATAAAGATGGTTTACCAGTTTATCAGAGCAGTTTTCTCTTACATGAGAATGGTGTCATGCGTGATCTTCATATAGATTATGGAACTTTTTCAGTGCGTGCAAAATTGAACAGTCTTGAATTTCTTGAACTTGGAAAAGATCTTGATCAATGTAAAAATGTAAATATTAAATGATTGAAGAAAATAACTTGAAAAAGAATCAAATATTAGTATGTTTGCGCTATTCCACACGCGGAGTTTGGGTGTTTGTAGATGATCTGTGAGGAAAGTCTAGTAAGCATCCGCCGGTAGTAGGTTTTCCTGCTTTTTCCGCGGAGGTTGAACCGGAAAGGATAAGATTTATGGCACTACCCGATTTTACTATGCACCAGCTTTTAGAAGCAGGTGTTCATTTTGGTCACCAGACTCATCGCTGGAATCCAAAAATGACTCCCTATATTTATGGTCAGCGTAATAATATTCATATTATTGATCTTTCTCAGACCGTTCCACTTTTACATCAAGCGCTTAAGCTTGTTTCAGACACTGTTGCGCGTGGAGGTCGTATTCTCTTTGTTGGCACAAAACGGCAGGCATCTGAAATTATCGCTGATGCAGCAAATCGTTCTGCCCAATATTATGTTAATGCGCGTTGGCTTGGCGGTATGCTAACGAATTGGAAAACGATTTCCAATTCGATACATCGTTTGCGAAAGCTTGATAAAATTCTTGCTGCTGAAGCGCAAGGCTTTACTAAAAAGGAACGTTTAAATCTTGAGCGTGATCGTGAAAAGCTTAATCGTGCGCTTGGTGGTATTAAAGATATGGGTTCTGTCCCAGATCTTATCTTTGTTATCGATACAAATAAAGAAAATATTGCACTCCAAGAAGCGAAACGTTTAAACATTCCAGTGATTGCTATTATTGATACTAATTGTGATCCTGATGATGTAACACATCCAATACCAGGGAATGACGATGCTTCACGTGCGATTTCTCTTTATTGTGATCTTTTTGCACGTGCTGCTCTTGATGGTATTGCACGCCAGCAAGGTGCAATGGGTGTCGATTTAGGTGCTCAAGTTGATGCACCTGTGGAGCCTGTTTTGGAAGAAAATGCGGTTTTGGCAGTTTCTGAGTAATATAAAACGCCTAATTAAGGTACTTTTATTATCTAAAGAAAAAGTTATAGGCGTGCAGAGGAAGTTTGCACGCTTTCACTGTTACAGAATGAAGAGGCAAATATGAGCGTTACTGCTGCACAAGTAAAAGAACTTCGAGAATTATCTGGCGCCGGAATGATGGACTGTAAAGCAGCGTTGGCAGAAACCAATGGTAATATGGAAGCTGCTGTTGATTGGCTTCGTAAAAAAGGAATAGCAAAAGCAGATAAAAAGGCGGGTCGTACAGCCGCTGAGGGATTAATTGGAGTCGTATCAAAAGATTCACATGCAGTTTTGGTCGAGATTAATTCTGAAACAGATTTTGTTGCACGCAATGATGGATTCCAAGACATTGTGCGCAAAGTAGCAACTGCCGCTTTGGATACGCCAGGTGATGTTGAATCTGTTTCTGTTTCTCTTTATCCAGGCTCTGAAAAGACAGTAGAGCTTGCAATTAAAGATGCAATTGGTACAATTGGCGAAAATATGACGTTTCGTCGTTCTGTTAAATTGTCTGTTGAGAATGGTGTTGTTGCGACTTATATACACAATAGTGTGGCTGATGGGCTTGGAAAACTTGGTGTTTTGGTTGCAATTGAAACAACGGGAAATAAAGAAGCAGCTCTTGCTTTTGGACGGCAAGTTGCGATGCATATTGCGGCAACCAATCCATTAGCACTTACAGCACAAGATGTCGATGCTGGTGCCATTGAGCGTGAAAAAGCAATTTTTTCAGATCAAGCACGTCAGTCTGGAAAACCTGAAAATATCATTGAAAAAATGGTGGAAGGGCGTATGCGTAAGTTTTTTGAAGAGGTTGTCTTACTTTCTCAAGCTTTTGTTATGAATCCTGATATGACTATTGAGGCTGCTTTAAAGGACGCTGAGAAATCAATTGGTGCTCCAGCAAAAATTACAGGCTTTGTTCGTTTTGCACTTGGTGAAGGTGTAGAAAAAGAAGAGTCTGATTTTGCTGCAGAAGTTGCGGCAGCAGCAAAAGGCTAGTTATTGCAAAGTTTTGATCAGAGATTTAAAATCTCCATTGGTTTTAGAGTCTCTGATGGAAGCAATATAATTTTTGTGAGGGCGTCACGTGAAAAAAGTGGTGCCCTTCGTGGTGTCAAAAGCAAAAAGACAATATGCTTTTGGGGAGATTATTTAATGGCATTAGCACTTCCGTATAAACGTATTCTTTTAAAGGCTTCTGGTGAAGCTCTTATGGGGGGGCAGAGTTTTGGTATTGATGTTTCTGTTGTCGATCGTATTGCCGCTGATATTGCAGAAGTGCGCGCAATGGGAATAGAAGTCGCAGTTGTTATCGGTGGGGGAAATATTTTTCGTGGTGTTGCTGTTGCTTCGCATGGGGGGGATCGCGTGACAGGTGATCATATGGGAATGCTTGCAACGGCTATTAATTCTTTAGCATTGCGAACATCATTGACAAAATTAGGGGTTGAAACTGTTGTACTTTCTGCGATTGCTATGCCACAAATTTGTGAAAGTTTTTCACAACGTAAAGCAATAGCTTATATGAATCAGGGAAAAGTTGTTATTTTCGCGGGTGGTACGGGCAATCCATTTTTTACCACTGATTCTGCTGCGACGTTACGTGCAGCAGAAATTGGTGCGGATGTTCTTCTTAAAGGAACACAGGTCGATGGTATTTATTCAGCCGATCCCAAAATAGACCCTACAGCTAAGCGTTTTGACCAATTAACACATGTTGAAATTTTGCAATGGGGATTATCGGTTATGGATTCAACGGCGGTCACTTTAGCCCGTGAGAATAATGTACCGATTATTGTGTATTCCATTCATGAAAAAGGCGGTTTAGCGAAGGTCTTGAATGGAACAGGGCGCTTTACAATGGTATCGGAATAAGAGTAAGCTTCAAAGGACAATTGAAGGAGACAGAAATATGAATGTTGCATCAATTATGGATGATCTGAAACGTCGCATGGATGGCGCTATTACGGCTTTTAAACATGAGTTGGGTGGTTTACGGACGGGACGGGCATCTGCGAGTTTATTAGAACCTTTAACCGTTGAATCTTATGGTTCTGTTGTGCACATTAATCAGGTTGCTAATATTTCTGTTCCTGAACCTCGGATGCTTTTTGTTTCTGTATGGGATAAAACAATGGTAGGAGCAGTCGAGCGTGCTATTCGCGATTCTGGTCTTGGTTTGAATCCCATAACTGATGGTACGAATTTACGTATTCCTTTACCTGAGTTGAATGAAGAGCGCCGTAAAGAACTTGTAAAAATTGCGCATCACTACGCGGAGCAAGCGCGTGTTGCGACACGTCATGTTCGTCGTGATGGTATGGACAATTTGAAAAAATTAGAAAAAGATGGTGAAATTGGACAAGATGAAGCCCACAGTCTATCCGAAAAAGTTCAAAAGCTCACAGATGAAACCATTGCTGATATCGATAAAATTTTAGCCGTGAAAGAATCTGAAATTATGCACGTTTAAAACGTTTTCTTGCTATAGAATACTCTACTTCTAGCGTTTCAATTATTTTTATGGATAAGAGCAGAGGGTCATCTGCGCTGTGATAGCAAGTTTGATGGAGCTGGCTGTTTTATCGTCTTGATGGGGGAAGATTTGTTGAAAAGAGTTGATGCTTTTATTCTTTAATCTACCAGTTTTGCCCTTTACTTAAGCACATTGTTTGACTGCATGATAAGAAATATTCATGAGGAATGACTCAAACATTCTAAGATGGGTTTGAGGTAATATGGCAGAAAAAATAATGCCTTACTCCTTATCATCCATTAAAAAACTTTGCGCAGGATGGTTGGACAAGAAGATGTTATGGGGCGTAATTTATTTTTAATGATGAAGAGTTAATAGAGTAGCTCTTTTATACGCAAACCTATATGTGTTAATTTATGTAGGGCGCAGATAACCACTTTCTCATTTTATGTTTAAGAAAATCTTTGAAAGTTTATTTTAAGATTAATCTAGATAAGGAAGATTTTTGATCTGTTTTCATTGATTATTCGTCGTATAAGCGCTATCTTGGTAAACTTAACTGTTTATGATAAATTATAAGAGAGATTTGCACAAGTATGAAATAAAAATACTGGGTAGGGAAGTTTTTCTTGCATCAATTTTAGAGCTTGTATTTTCTATTTTTATTGTTTGGATGTTGTTTTGTCTAATTTGGTTTATCGTGTTCTAACGGCTTTTGTGTTTGGCGTTATTGCTTTGTATCTAACATGGTTGGGAGGGACCACCTTTTTTCTGTTTGCATGGTGTATTGGCAGTTTTATTCTTTATGAGTGGATAAATATTACTCAAGAGAAGTGGTGTGTTTTACAAAAGATATTAGCAGGTATTTTTTATTTTCTCTTTGGCTTTTTTTTAGTGTTGAATGTATCAGCTTCATTGATTTTTTGTGTTTTAATCGTGTTGGCTGCAGTGTTGGCTATTATATCTATAAAAAACAGTGGTTGGGTTTTTTGTGGTTTTTTATATGCATCTTTTCCTGTTGTGGCTTTATGCTTTTTACGGGATCATGAGATGCTGGGGTTTCAAGTTGTTATTTTCTTATTTACGATAGTGTGGGGAACCGATATTGGTGGATATTTTATCGGACGTGCATTAGGGGGGCCTAAATTAGCACCACAATTTTCTCCTAATAAAACATGGTCAGGAGCACTTGGTGGTACATTTGTAGGTGTTTTTGGTGGTATATGGGTGGCTTTTGGATTTTTTGATATAAATTTAGCAAGTTTTTTTATGCCACTCCTTACACTTGTTTTGTCAATTGTTTCACAACTGAGTGATTTAGGACAATCATGGCTTAAAAGACGGTTTTCTGTTAAAGACTCTGGTTCTTTACTGCCTGGACATGGTGGTTTTATGGATCGTATGGATGGATTGGTAGGAGCAACTTGTCTTCTTTATTTAATTGGTTCATTGATGTCTGATATGGATTCACCTTTTCATCTTTTTAGTATGATTTAATGGGGAGAAGATATTTTGGGACTTTTAAATTATATGGTCACTATGGGTGATCTTCTTTTAAGAAGTTTGAGTATTCTTTTTATCATTATGCTTATCATTTTTGTGCATGAACTTGGGCATTATCTCATTGGACGGTGGTGTGGTATTAAGGCATTAGTTTTTTCCCTTGGATTTGGACCACAAATAGCCAGTTACATAGATAAGCATGGTACGAAATGGCGTTTAGCCCTTATCCCTTTAGGCGGGTATGTAAAGTTTGTTGGGGAGGAGGATAAAGATGAGGCGCTATTATCACCATCATCTCCGATTGTTGATGGTTCGTTTGCCGGTGCGCATGCTTGGAAAAAAGCAGCAACTGTTTTTGCTGGCCCCTTTTTCAACGCTCTTTTTACTATTGTTATTCTAACGTTTTTTTTCTTCACTTTTGGTCGTTTCACCATTGAACCCGTTGTTGGTTCTTTGGTAAAAGAGAGCCCTGCTATTCAGTCCGGTTTGGAATTAGGGGACCGTTTTGTTGAAATGGATGGTCGACGGGTTGAAAGTTTTGAAGATTTGATGAATTATGTAGCTTTTCATGGAAGAGAACCGATAGAGTTTAAAATAGAACGCATGGGGCATGTGTTTACCACTGTCATTACCCCAAAAGTCATTGAGCGAGATGATGGATTTGGGAATCGAACACAAAGTGCTATGATCGGTGTAGGTGTTCCTGTTGATTTAAATAATCCTCCACGTTTAGATCCAACTTATATAAAACATATTCGCTATGATTTTGTAACAGCTATAGGAGAAGCTTTAAACCGTACGGTGTTTATTGCCACTCAAACTGTTCTTTTTATGAGTCGTTTAATCGGAGGCAAAGAAGATCGTTGTCGGCTAAGTGGGCCTTCTAAAACCGTAAAAATTGCTTGGAAAGTGAGCGAGACAGGTTTTATCTCTTTATTGAATTTGGCCGCTTTTCTTTCAATAAGCGTTGGGCTTATTAATCTTTTTCCGATTCTACCGCTTGATGGTGGACATCTTTTATTCCATGTCATTGAGGTCATTACTGGGAGAAAAATATCCACTAAAATTCAGGGAATTTTTTTTCGTTTAGGTTTTTCCCTTCTTCTCCTTTTTATGATTTTTGTCTTCTTTAATGATTATTTTTGTTGGTTTAGCTAATTAAATTATGGAAAACGCTTTGTAAATTGGGTAATAATAGCAAAAACAAATTGAAGGTTGTTTACCATGTCTGCAAAATATTGTGGCGTCGTACATTATAATGAGTAATTAAGGGATGAAAAGTCTCGCTGTAAAAGGGTTGTTATGGCAGTTAGCTTTTTAAGGCATCGTGTCCAAGGAACAAGAGTAAGGTAAAAAAGCCAATGACTACGAATTCAAAGTTTTTAAATGCAGCATCTGTGTTGGTGTTAAAGATGGGGATGATTGCCCCAGCAACGGTTTTTATGTCAATTGCTGCGGTTGGAGAAATACAAGCATCTGTAGTCCGTTCTATTGAGGTTCGTGGGAATAAGTTTGTAAGTTCTCAGGCGATTCGTGACAATATGGGTATTAAAGCTGGACAAGGGATTTCCAGTGGTGATGTTGATCATGCTGTGAAAAATCTTTTCGAGTTAGGTTTATTTTATGATGTTAAAATAAATCAAGTAGGTGATAAATTGATTGTATTCGTAAAAGAATATGAGGTTGTCAATCAAATATTATTTCAGGGAAATAAATCTTTTAAAGACCCAGATCTTAAACGGTTTATTTCTTTAAAGCCAAATGAACCTTTTAATTCTGCTAAGCTTTCTGCTGATATTAATACAATTCGTGAAGCTTATAAAACGCTAGGTCGTAATAATATCACTGTTAACGTTCAAACCATTAATCTTGGAAAAGGGCGTGTTAATGTGGTGTTTAATGTTGTTGAAGGACAAAAAACAAAGATTAGTGATATCACGTTTAAGGGAAATACTGTCTTTGCGAGCCGCCGGTTGCGTGATGTGATTTCAACAAAGTCTTCAGGAATTTTTTCGAAGTTGTTGGGAGGCGATGTTTACAGTGAAGAGCGCCTCGCTGCTGATGAAGAGGCTTTACGGCGCTTTTATTATAATCGTGGTTATGCAGATTTTCGTGTTGTTTCTTCTAAAGCGACTTTTGATGCTGCAAGCAATACGTATAAAATTTCTTTCGTTCTTGATGAAGGTCCGCGCTATAAAATTAGTGATATTCAGGTTGAAAGTGATGTTGATGGAATTGACGTTCAATCTGTGAAAGGCAAGCTTAAAACTCAGCCAGGGAATGTTTATAGTGCAGAAGATATTGAACAGTCTGTTGCTATTATTAATAATAAGGTTGCTGATTCAGGATATGCTTTTGCTAAAGTTGAACCACGGGGAAATCGTAATTTAGCAAATCATACGATTTCAATCTTATACAATATTGAACAAGGTACACGTGCATATATTCAGCGTATTGATATACGTGGCAATGAGAAAACGCGTGATTACGTCATTCGTCGTGAGCTTGATTTAAATGAAGGAGATGCTTACAATCAAACTTTATTGCAACGGGCGAAACGTCGTCTAGAAAGTTTAGGTTTTTTCAAAGCCGTTAATATTTCAATGGTTCCCACTGAGCAATCTGACCAAGTTGTTTTGGTGATAGATGTCGTTGAAGCTTCAACAGGAGATCTCTCTCTTTCTGGAGGTTATACAACGGGGGGAACAAGCCCTGGTATGTCGCTTGAAGTTTCTGTTACTGAGCGTAATCTTGGGGGGCGTGGTCAGTACATTCGTTTGGGGTTAGGGGCAGGGCAAGAAAAATCCCGTAATTATAATTTATCATTTGTTGATCCTTATTTCCTAGGGTATCGTTTATCGGCTGGCGTTGATGTTTTTCGCAGCACTTACCGTGCTGATAAAGCCTATGATGTACGGCAGACAGGGGGATCACTACGGTTTTCGTTGCCTATTAATAATCAATTATCTGCGAATGTTGCTTATTCTTATGTACAGGAAGAATATGATTTTGGTGGAGAGTATGATTTCAACAAAGAGAGTGATATAATAGAATTATATGGGAAATATTCTGGTGCGATTGTTCAAGCAGCTAAGCAAAGCCCGTGGAAACGTTCATCAATTAGTTATGGTTTAACCTATAATACGATTGATGATATGAGAAACCCCCATGATGGATGGTACGTGCATCTTCTGCAGGAATATGCCGGACTTGGTGGGAGAGCAAAATTCTTGAAGACCACGGGTAAGGCGATGATGTATAAGACTCTCTCTGATCAAAGGGATATTGTTGGTTTACTTTCCTTTGGCGGTGGTTATATCCACGAAATAGGCAAGGAGGGTGTTCGTATTTTCGATATGTTTAAAGCGAATACGGATATGCTCCGAGGTTTCAAATACAATGGAATAGGTCCACGACAGGTTTCCAGTAAAGGTGAAGTTTATTTCTTAGGGGGAACGACATATATGAATGCGACGGCTGAAGTACAGTTTCCTATTCCTGTTGTCCCTGAAGGATTCGGTTTGCGCGGTGCTTTGTTTGCAGATATTGCTACGCTCTATGGCAATAATTATAAAGCCGTTTTTAAGGGTGAACCACCTGTTACCCATACTAAAAGTGCTTGGCGTTCATCTGCAGGTGTGAGCTTGATGTGGGATTCTCCGTTTGGTCCTTTGCGTTTTGATTATGCTTGGCCAATAACAAAGCAGGAGGGAGATCGTTTGCAGCAATTGAACTTTGGTATTTCTACGAAGTTCTGATTTGAGCGTTTTTTAAGAAGGAAAAGCTTGAAGAGAATAGCTTAAGCTGGGAGAGAAAGTGTTTTGATGGCGGATACATTTTTTTTTACGCCGTCCCGGCAATTGACAGTTGCAAATGTTGCTGAGTTGACGGGTGCAAAGCTTCTTAATCCAGAGTTTTCTCATAAAGTTATCAATACTCTTTCTTCGCTTGACAGTGCTGTGGAAGGCTCTCTTGTTTTTGTGGAGCATCGGAAATTTTCTGATGCTCTACGAGACAGTTCTGCTGTTGCTGTTTTTTGTACGAATGATATTGTTTTTAAAGTTCCTGACACAATGGCAATTTTGGTGACATCCACACCACAACGTGATTTTGCTCAGATTGGTCGTATTCTATTTCCTGATTCTGTCAAGCCAATGCCTTGGTTTGGACAGAAAGAGATTTCACCGCATGCGCATATTCATCCAACGGCTAAGTTTGCTGATGATGTGTGTATTGAAGCGGGAGCTGTTATTGGAAGAAATGTTGAGATTGGTGCAGGAACTCTTATTTCGTCCACAGCCGTTATCGGTGAAAATTGCCGTATTGGACGTGACTGCTATATTGCTCCTAAAGTAACTATTCAGTGTTCCTTAATAGGGGATAGGGTTCAGCTTTATCCTGGTGTTTGCATTGGGCAAGATGGTTTTGGTTATGTTGGGGGGAAAGCTGGTATTGAGAAAATTCCACAACTTGGTCGCGTGATTATTGAGGATGGTGTGGAAATTGGTGCAAATACCACGATTGATCGAGGAACATTTCAAGATACTGTTATTGGAGAAGGAAGCAAGATTGATAATCTTGTACAAATTGCCCACAATGTAAAAATTGGTCGTTATTGCCTTATTGCTGCTCAATGTGGAATTGCGGGAAGTACATCGATAGGGGATATGTCTCAGCTTGGCGGGGGAGTTGGGGTAGCCGATCATATCGTAATAGGTAAATGTGTTCAGATTGCTGGTCGTAGTGGCGTTATGAATGACATTCCTGATGGTGAAAAATGGGGAGGGAGTCCAGCACGACCATTTAAACAATGGTTTCGTGAAGTAGCAACGTTGCGCAGTATGGGAAAAGTTAAAAAGGAGAAAAGCTGAGATGATCAGCACTGAAGGAACTAGAGATTTAGAGGCTGTTGATATTGAAAAATTGCTCTCAATATTACCGCACCGTTATCCATTTTTATTGATTGATCGTATCGTTGATATTGATGGTGAACAAGAAGCGATTGGTATTAAAAATATAACGATTAACGAGCCACATTTTACGGGACATTTTCCAGCAAAGCCTGTTATGCCTGGGGTTTTGATTTTAGAAGCTATGGCACAAACGGCTGGAGCAATAGCACTTTTAAATTTAGGCAATAAGCAAACAAATTTAGTTTACCTTATGACGGTTGATAATGCGAAATTTCGTAAGCCCGTTATGCCCGGTGATCAGCTTAAAATTCATGTTCAGCTTTTGAAAAAGAGATCTGGTATGAGGCGTTTTTCATGTGTTGCAAAAGTAGAAGATGTCCGCGTCGCTGAGGCAGAAATTGCTGCGATGATTGTTGAAGAAGAATAAACGATATTTGATGGGAAATTAAAAATGTCCGGTACGAAAATCCATCCAACGGCTCTTGTGGAGAAGGGAGCGCAGCTTGGTGAGAATGTACGCGTTGGACCATTTTGCCATATTAGTTCAGAGGCTGTTATTGGTGATGAATGTAGTTTGACAAGTCATGTTGTAATAATGGGAAAGACAACGTTAGGCGCCAAGAGTAAAGTCTTTTCTCATGCAGTTTTGGGGGCAGATCCGCAAAATAATAAACATAAAGGGGGAGCTACCACACTTTTTATTGGTAAGAATTGTACGATTCGTGAAGGCGTAACAATGCATAGAGGCTCCGATTCGAGTGTGGGGATGACAGTTGTTGGTGATAATTGTCAATTTTTTTGTTATGCGCATATCGCTCATGATTGTCATGTCGGCAATCATGTTACATTTGCTAATAATGCCATGATTGCTGGTCATGTTACTGTTGGTGATTATGTGATTATCGGTGGTGGTGCTGCTGTTCACCAATTTGTTCGTGTTGGGCATCATGCATTTATTGGCGGTGTATCTGCACTAGTGGGTGATCTGATTCCTTATGGAACAGCTGTTGGTGTGCAGGCAAAACTTGCCGGACTCAATATTATTGGTATGAAGCGTGCAGGGCTTGAGCGTGAAGATATCCACGCACTTCGTCATGCGGTTGCGATGCTTTTTGATCATAGCAAGCCATTTAAAGAGCGTGTTAATGATGTTGCTTCTTTCTATTCTTCTTCTCAGTCGGTTGCTGACGTTGTTAATTTTATTAAAGAAGAAGGAAAGCGTTTTTATTGCACACCAAAATTTGAAGGTGATAGAATAAAAGAGCATAAGGATTAAAAATGCCTATGTGGGGAGCCAGAAATTTTCTTTCCGGCCGTACTGCTATTATAGCAGGAAGTGGTGTTTTACCGATTACTGTTGCACAGGCTCTTGAGAAGAATGGAGAGAATCCTTTTCTTGTGCTTTTGCATGGTGAGGCAGATTCTGTTCTTTATCGTTATGAGCACTGCGAGCTATCAATTGTAGAGTTAGCGCGACTCGTTAAAATCTTAAAAGAAGCTGGAGTTTATAATGTTGTTTTGGCAGGTGGTGTGAAAAAGCGACCCCTTCTTACACAATTGCGATTGGACTGGACAACATTTTTAGCTCTTCCTAAGTTAATTGGGGCTTTGAGGAGGGGGGACGATGCGTTATTAAAAGCTTTTATACGGGTTATTGAAGCACACGGTTTTTCTGTTATTGGTGCTCACGAAATAGTTCCAGATCTTTTAGCTCCTATGGAATTTAATTTAACAGTACGGCGTGCTACGCAGAAAGAAAAGAAAGATATTTTTTTAGCAGCACAAGCAGCAAAGCTTTTAGGTCAATTGGATATAGGACAAGCCGTTGTCGTTGTTCAAGGAAGGGTGGTTGCTTTAGAAGGCGCTGAGGGAACCGATAATATGTTATGGCGTGTTTGTGAAATGCGAGAGAGAGGCCAAATTCCTCCTCAAGGTGGTGTTCTTGTAAAATGTGCAAAGCCACAACAGGATAATCGCGTTGATTTGCCATCAATTGGGCCTGCGACAATAATGAATATTGCAAAGAGTGGTTTATCTGGTATTGCGGTGGAGGCAAATAGAAGTCTCATATTATCGGTGAAAACAACAATAGAAAAAGCCAACAAATATTCTCTATTTATAGAAACATTTGAAAAGGCTGACCATGAATGATTGTTTCTTAAAAGTTGCTGTGGTTGCAGGTGAGGAATCTGGTGATTTGCTTGGAGCGGATTTAATTTCTTGTTTATCACAACAAATAGGAGGCAACATTCATTTGATAGGTGTTGGGGGGCAGCATTTAAAGGCATTAGGTTTAAAAAGCTTTTTTGATTCTCATGATATTGCTTTAATAGGTTTAAAGGAGGTATTGAAAAAATTACCGTTGCTGCTGCTGCATATTCGTAATTTATCCAAATTTATCGCACAAGAGCAACCTGATTGTTTAATTATTATTGATAGTCCTGATTTCACGCATCGTGTTGCAAAAAAGGTCCGCGCTTTAGCGCCTTCTATTCCGATTATTAAATATATTGCACCAACCGTTTGGGCATGGAGGCCAGAGCGTGCAAAAGCTATGCGGGAATTTGTAGATCATATTTTAGCGGTTTTTCCTTTTGAAGAAAAGGTTATGCAGGATTTGGAAGGTCCTTCTACCACCTATGTTGGACATCGTCTTTTGACATATCCTCCTCTTTTGAGAGTTCAGTTAGAAAAAAAGCGCCAAGAAGAACAAAGAAATTTGTGTGGTCCACAAACATCATCGCCTACATTGGTTATTTTGCCAGGATCACGCAATTTAGAGCTTCGTTCTTTAATGCCTATTTTTGGAGAAACAGTAGAGATTCTCTTACAACGTATCCCTCATTTACAGATTATCTTACCCACTTTACCCCATTTGGTGGATAGAACTCGTGATTTTGTGCAGGGCTGGAAAAGCAAAGTAGAAATTGTTGTGGGTGAAGATGAAAAATGGCATGCTTTTGCACGAGCGGATGTTGCTCTTGCAGCCCATGGGACAGTTTCTCTTGAATTAGCTTTAGCAAAAATTCCTATGGCTCTTTGCTATAAACTTGATCATTTTTCTAAATTATTTATTTTTCCTAAAATGATGTTATGGAGTGCTGCTCTTCCAAATATTATTGCTGATAAGCCGATTATTCCAGAATATTTGAATGAATTGATCCGTCCTGGCATGTTAGCAAGACAGGTAGAACAACTTTTGTCTAATCCTTTATTGCGTCAAGCTCAACTCGACGCTTTTGAGATAGTGCAACAGAAAATGAAAACTGAAATCCCATCAGGGATTGTTGGCGCGCAAAAAATTATCACTCTTTTAAAAAGTAAGGGTAAAATTGTATAAATAATAAAGCAATATTTTGATGACTAATGTTTAATTTTAGCAAGAAAATCACAAGCACGTTGGCTTTTAGGGTTGGTAAAAAATTTATCAGAGGCTGTGTCTTCAACAATTTTTCCATTTTCTAGAAAGAGTATTCTTTCTGAGACTTTTTTTGCGAAGCCCATTTCATGGGTAACACAAAGCATTGTAATTCCAGTATCGGCCAATTGAGCGATTACTTCCAAAACTTCTCCCACACTTTCTGGGTCAAGAGCTGAAGTGGGTTCATCAAAAAGCATGACTTCAGGTTCCATACAAAGTGCACGAGCAATCGCGACACGCTGTTGTTGTCCACCAGAAAGTTGTAAAGGATATTTTTCACAGTGTTTTTCAATACCGACATGCGTTAAGTAACGAATTGCCCTTTCTTTTGCTTGTTGTTTGGAAAGCCCTTGAACTGTCATAGGGGCTAAAATACAATTTTGTAGAACGCTCATGTGGGGAAATAAATTAAAGTTCTGAAAAACCATTCCTATCTTTCGTAGAACATTTTTTTGTTGTTGTATAGGTGCGGTATTGATATCAACGTTATGAATACAGATTGAACCTTTTTGTGCTTGTTCTAATTGGTTAATACAACGAATTAGCGTTGATTTTCCTGATCCGGATGGTCCACAAATAACGATATGTTCACCAGCTTGAACATCAAAGTTGATATCGTGTAAGACCTGAAAGTTTCCATACCATTTATTGAGGTTTTGAATGGAAATTACAGAGTTTTTATTGGGATAGATTGATTGATTATTTTTTAAATTCATCTTGTTTTATTCTTTCATTGATGAATAAATTGATTAATGCACCATTTTGATTTGGTAAAGTTTTTTATGATCATTTTATTTTACCGTAAATATCGCGTGAGATGATGTTCGATAAAAACAATAAAACGATGAATGAGTTCAACAATAAAAAGATAGATAAGTGCGGCCCAAACGTAAACTTGGAAGTCAAATGTACGTGAATAAGTGAGTTTAGCAATTCCCATTAAATCATAAACAGTAACAAGTGAGGCAATGGCACTGGATTTAATCATTAAAATCAACTCATTTCCTAAGGGACGTAATGCTACAATCATTGCTTGTGGAAGAATAACTCTAAAAAATGTGACAGAATTACTCAGACCTAAAGCTTTTGACGCTTCACGTTGTCCAGTGGTTACGGATAGAAAACTTCCTTTAAAGATCTCAGATTGATAGGCAGCAGAATTGAGTGTGAAAATAAAAAGGCAACAATACCACGCGTTTTGAAAAAACCACCATAGACCAATCTGTTGCCAAAAATTGTTCATTGAACCAAGCCCATAATAAAAAAGGAAGAGTTGGGCTAATAAAGGAGAGCCGCGAAAAAAATAGACATAAGCATTTGCAAAATATTGTAAAAACGTATTTTTTGATAAACGTGCAAAAGCGATAAGCATTCCAAGGAAAAAACCAAGAGAACAAGAGATAGAAACAAGCTCAACAGTAACAATAAAGCCATCAATAAATTTTGGCCCATAACGGCTTAAAAGATCAGGATTAAAAAGGAAATAAAGCCATTCAGGAATCATTGACTTGGTACCTTTTTATAGCCTATTTGAGTGTATGTTTCCAAATGGCGTAAGATTGCGCCAAAAAGCGCTGAAAATAATAAATAGAGTAAACAGGCCACAAGGTAAAATAGCATGGGTTTATTGGTTGCAGCGACAGCTAAATTTGTTTGTCGCATGAGGTCAACAAGCGCGATAGTTGAAACGAGGGATGTATCTTTCAGTAAAGTAAGCCAATTATTGGAAAGTCCTGGCAAGGCATTTCGGATGAGCTGAGGAAAGACAATACGAAAGAATGTGGTTGAGCGTGAAAGCCCTAAAGCTTTAGCAGCCTCATATTGCCCTTTATCAAAAATGTTGAATGCTCCAAGCCAAACTTCACAAGAAAAAGCGGCAAGAACCATACTTAGTGCAAGAACACCAGCAACAAAAGCATTGATACTGAACATGACTTCAAGATTAAAATAGTCAAAGACATTTTGGATAAGGCTTTGTAATCCGTAGTACACTAAAAACAAGGTTAAAAGCTCTGGGAGCCCACGAAATACCGTTGAAAAAAGACGTGCTATAGTTTTCGCCATCTTAATATCAGATCGAATCATGACTGCATTTAGAAGTCCTAGAGGAAGTCCTAGAAGTCCACAACATAAAGCCAGTGACAATGTCATTCCTGCGCTAGAAAGTATAACCGCTCCCCATCCACCATTGCTAAACGATAGCAATGCTAAATTTTCAATCATTCTTGTGTTCCTCATGAAAGAGTTAGATAATGTTTTTAGAAATCAACAGTGAGTTTCATCTAAATATCATAGTGATCTTTAATAAACATCGCTTGTAAAATATTTTCTCATAATTTTTTCATAAGTTCCATCCAAACGGATTTCTTTTATTGCTTCATTGAACTTATTTTTAAGATCATTATTGTTTTGACGCAGCGCAATTGCAACAGGAAATTTTGTTTCTTCCAGAGTTCCTAGGAGGAGACAGCAATTTTTTCCTTCATTTTTAAGCCAATTTAATGCTTGTAATTTATCAACAATAATCACATCAAGTCGATGATTTAAAAGATCACGATTCACTTCTATTGTAGAAGGATAGAGTTTGATGTTTACCTCTTCAGAGGCATAATGATCTTCTGCATAAACAGCTTGTGTTGTATTTGATTGTACACCAAGATTTTTGCCTTTAAAGCTTTGTGACGAGACTTCTTTAATTCCCGAATCTTTGGTAACAATGACAGCCAGTGCTGTATCGTAGTAAGGATCTGTAAAGTCAATTTTTTGTAAACGCTCTTGTGTATGAGAAAGGGAAGCAACGATAGCATCATATTTTTTTGCAATAAGTCCGGGGATCATCCCCTCGAAATCTTGCGTGACAATTGTGCACTCAATATTCATTTTTTTACAAAGAGCATAAGATATATCAATATCAAATCCTTTAAGCTCATTATTTGAGTCAATGTAACTAAAGGGAGGATAAGTACCTTCACTGGCGATTTTTAATGTTTTTGCATCAGCCAATGGGGTGAATAGCGCGGCGCTTATTATAAGAGCTCCTGCTAGTAGTTTCATGATATTCTCCTATTGGATAAGCGGGCAAATATGAAATCGTCACGTTTTTATAATCTGTAAGCTTTTCTGGAGCAATGCAAAAATTTATCGGTATTTATTTTAGATTATGATATTAGACATTATTATCAAAAAATTATCTTTTTTATTGATTGAAAGAAGAATAAATATCTTACTCTGTACAAGGCTTAATTTTTATGAAATGCTAAGTTTACATCATTTCATAAGTAAAAACTGAGAGATTTTCTTTCAAGGCAAGGCTATTCAATTTAAATATAAAATTAGATGTAGATAAGACAACCTCATTGTTGTCATTGGATTTCATAAACATTTAACTATCGAGAAAAAAATAATTCTTTTGATAGATGTAAATTCTTCTTATAAAAATGCTGAATTTTCACCTATTTTTTCATGCCCAACAAAAAGTTAAAAGACATTTCTTCAAAAGATTCAAATCTAATTGATATCGAATGTAAAATATTTTCTCATAATTTTTTCATAAGTTCCATCCAAACGGATTTCTTTTATTGCTTCATTGAACTTATTTTTAAGATCATTATTGTTTTGACGCAGTGCAATTGAAACAGGAAATTTTGTTTCTTCCAAAGTTCCTAGAAGCTTACAGCAATCTTTTCCTTCATTCTCAAGCCAATTTAATGCCTTTACTTTATCAAAGATGATGATATCAAGCCGATGGCTTAAAAGATCACGATGAACTTCTATTGCTGTAGGATAAAGTTTGATATTCACGCCTTCAGAGGCGTAATGATCCTCTGCATAGGCAGCTTGTGTTGTATTCGATTGTACACCAAGATTTTTACCTCTAAAGGCTTGTGTTGAGATTTCTGTAATCCCCGAATTTTTGGTAACAATGATAGCCAGTACTGTGTTGTAGTAAGGATCTGTAAAACCAATTTTTTGTAAGCGCTCTTTTGTAGGAGAAAGGGAAGAAACAATCGCATCATATTTTTTGGCTAGAAGGCCGGGAATCATCCCCTCGAAGTCTTGCGTGACAATTGTACATTCAATATTCATTTTTTCACAAAGGGCATAAGATATATCAATATCAAACCCTTTAAGCTCATTATTTGAATCAATATAACTAAACGGGGGATAAGAAGCATCACTTGCAATTTTAAGTGTTTGAGAATTCGCCGATAAAGTAAAGAGTGTTGCGCTTATTATAAGAGCTTTTCGTAATAACTTCATTATGTTCTCCTATTCAATAAGCTGACAAATATAAAACTATGAGGCATTTTTATAATCTGTAAGCTCTTTAGGAGCAATGTAAAAATTTATCTGTCTCCATTTTGCTATCATTACGCTAAATTACAGTCAAAAAAATGAGTTATTGGTATAAAGTATGACGGGAGAAATACAGGAAAGAAGGAAAGTTCTTGTTAATGATGGAATGAATAATAATAGTTTTATTTAAAATTAATTAATTACCTTTTTAAAAAATTTTAAAGGATGTTTTTAATCATTTACAATAAAGCTTCAGTTTACTGAAGCTTTATTGATTTCTTTCTTTAATTAACACGCTTATCTATAGGAACATAGTCACGCGTAGCATAGCCTGTATAGAGTTGTCGAGGACGACCAATTTTTTGTGCAGGATCTTCAATCATTTCTTTCCACTGTGCTACCCACCCGACACTGCGTGCTAATGCAAAAAGAACAGTAAACATTTCGGTTGGAAAGCCTAGAGCTTTTAATGTAATACCGGAATAGAAATCAACGTTGGGATAAAGCTTTTTCTCAATAAAGTATTCATCACTTAAGGCAATTTTTTCCAGTTCTATTGCAATATCAAGAAGCGGATCATCTTGAATATTGAGCTCTTTTAAAACTTCATGACAAGTTTTTTGCATGATTTTTGCACGTGGGTCATAATTTTTATAGACACGGTGACCAAAGCCCATAAGGCGGAAAGGATCATTTTTATCTTTTGCACGAGCAATAAATTCAGGAATTCTTTTAATAGAACCGATTTCCTGTAGCATTTTTAGGCATGCTTCATTGGCGCCACCATGGGCTGGCCCCCAAAGGCATGCAACACCTGCTGCAATACAGGCAAACGGATTAGCCCCTGATGATCCAGCAAGACGGACTGTCGATGTAGAAGCATTTTGTTCATGATCTGCATGAAGGATAAAGATTTGATCCATTGCTCGGGCAAGCACAGGGTTTATTTTATATTCTTCACAAGGAACAGCAAAACACATACGGAGGAAATTTGCAGCATAACTAAGATCATTGCGTGGATAAACAAATGCTTGTCCAATACTATATTTATAGGCCATAGCAGCAAGTGTTGGTACTTTTGAGATCAGACGAACAGAAGCAATCATTCTCTGGTGAGGATCTGTAATATCAATAGAGTCGTGATAGAACGCAGACATAGCACCAAGGCAGGCAACCATGACAGCCATGGGATGGGAGTCACGACGAAAGCCGTGGAAAAAGCGTGAAAATTGTTCGTGGACCATTGTATGCTGCATGATACATCGATCAAAGTCATTTTTTTCTTGCTGTGTTGGGAGTTCCCCATAAAGAAGAAGATAACAACTTTCGAGGAAGTCACCTTTTTCAGCTAATTGGTCGATAGGGTATCCACGATAAAGCAATATTCCTTTATCGCCATCAATGTAAGTAATTTTTGATTCACAAGAAGCTGTTGAAGTAAAACCAGGATCATAAGTAAAAATATTGGTTTTTTTGTAGAGAGAAGCGATTTCGATAACCTCGGGTCCACTCGTGCCTTTACGCAGGGGAAGTTCTACTTTTTTATCGTTCACAATAATATGTGCGTTATTCTCAGACATTCGGTATTCCTTTCAGATCCTTCTCTTCTATAAATTAAAACTCTGCTTCATGAGAGTGCGAGATATATAATAATTGAAGCTTTTCTTACTTATATTGAGGGTAGATTGCCTCTAAAAATGAGGACATGCAATCTAAAAATATTTCATTATTGATCATTATTACTCAATAAAAACTGTATTTCAATGATATAAAATAAAAAAACTCTTTTAGATTGCGTTGAAGTATCTACATGAGATACTCATGTAAAGAGATATACTCAGTACACATTATGAACCTATTGTTGTGATAAGCTGATCATTGATGCGATGAAGAGATTCATCGCGTCCCAATAAAGTAAGAACATCCAAAACACCTGGCGATGTGGTACACCCTGTAAGAGCTGCACGAAGTGGCTGAGCAATCGATCCAAATTTAAGATTCTGTGTTTGGATATAAGAGCGAAGAGTTTCATCAAGGGCTTTTGTATCCCAAGAGGGGCAAGCTTTCAGGGCAAAATAAAGATCATTTAAAATGGTTCGTCCATTTTTATCCAAGAGAGTCTGTGCCTTTTCATTAAGCTTTAATGGTCTTTGCGTAAAAATGAATGAGGCATTGTCAATCAGTTCGCACAGTGTTTTTGAACGCTCTTTCAAATGTGGGATTGCTTTAAAAAATTGAACACGACGTTGTTCATCAAGTCTTTCAATGATTTGTGCTCCCCCATCGGTTTCTGGTAGAATATCAAGAGCAGCATCAAAAAGTTCTTGATCCTTGCTCATGCGCATATAATGTCCGTTGATGGAATCAAGCTTTTTGAGGTCGAAACGAGCAGCACCTTTGTTAATATCTTCAATATCAAACCAAGAAATCATATCTTTAAGTGACATGAGTTCGTCATCACCATGGCTCCACCCTAAACGGACAAGGTAATTGCGCAAAGCAGCAGGAAGGTATCCCATTGTTCGATAAGCATCAACACCGAGCGCACCATGCCGCTTTGATAATTTTGCACCGTTTTCACCATGGATAAGAGGAATATGGGCCATAACAGGAATATCCCAACCCATAGCTTTAAAGATGATCGTTTGTCGGGCTGCATTGGTTAGATGATCATCACCCCGTATGATATGTGTGACACCCATATCGTGATCATCAACGACAACAGCGTGCATATAGGTAGGCGAACCATCAGAACGCAAAATAATAAAGTCATCTAAATCTTTATTAGGAAAACGAACATCACCTTGAACACGGTCGTGTACAACTGTTTCTCCTTCTTCAGGGGCTTTGATGCGAATAACAGGTTTGATACCTTGAGGCGCTTCAGAAATGTCTCGGTTACGCCAACGTCCATCATAACGAGGAGGGCGTCCTTCTGCACGGGCTTTTTCACGCATTTCAGCTAACTCTTCAGGTGAGGCATAACAATAATATGCTTTGCCATTTTTGACCAACTGTTCGGCGATTTGGCGGTGACGTTCTGCACGTTCGAATTGTGAAATAGGGGAACCATCATAACTAAGTCCCATCCAGTGTAAGCCATCTATAATGGCTTTTACAGCTGCTTCTGTTGAGCGTTCTCGGTCTGTATCTTCAATACGTAGAAGCATTTTTCCACCGGTATGTTTTGCATAAAGCCAATTAAAAAGAGCAGTACGAGCGCCACCAATATGAAGGAATCCTGTGGGAGAGGGAGCAAAGCGAGTAATAACAGACACGAGTATATTTTCCTTTAAATTGAGATATTACTTATGGAACTTTATAGAAAAGTTATGTTAGCATAGGTAACGGGGTGTGAATAGCCGCATTGCGCGTTAAAGTGGGGGGCGGATGTTTAATCAAAGCAAAGTTAAAAAGAGTTTATCCGTAAAATCTGTTATAGAAAGAAAAAACGCATGTCAAATAGGGCGGAGTATTTTTTCTAGCTGTGATGATACAAAGAATAGTATTTATAACCAACAAAATCTTTTTTTATTGATGCCTTTCAAAGAAGCAATCATCGTTATTAGAAAATGGTTAGCGGATTGTATTGATAAAGAAGTTTCTTTTGGTATCCATTTTTCACTGATTTTAGTCTTTTTTTCCCTAGGAATCATTTTTTATTTTCATTTAGAACAGGAGCCAAGTTGGGAACAATTGGGGGCATTGGTTAGCATCTTTTGGGGAATATTCTATATTGCGCGTTTTTATCGAAAAATATGGATTCTCGTGGGATTTTTGTTTTGTATTGTATTGGGAGCTTTGGCGGCAAAAATAGAAACATGGCGTATTGCAACACCCATGTTAAGCAGAGATATTGTCACTACATTAACGGGAAGAATTGTTTCTATTGAATCAGTCCCCAAAGGGGGATTTCGTTTAGTCTTGGATGTTGTAAGTACAGAAAAGCCCATATTACACCATAGTCTTCATCGTGTTCGTTTATCGGCAAGATATTTGCCATCTGGATTAGTAATTGGTGATGGACTCTATGGGAAGGTTAAGCTTCGTGCATTCTCTGGACCGGTGCGTCCAGGAGGCTACGATTTTAGTTTTCATAATTATTTTAAAGGGATTGGGGCGCAAGGCGTTTATTTAGGAAAACCAAGAAAAATATCCATTTCGCAGTCTGATGGAATATTCGCTATTGTTCTGCAGAAAATTGAAAATTTACGCATGAAGATGACACAAAGAATCCGTCTAGCCCTTGAAGGAGAAAAGGGAAGTGTTGCGGCAGCTCTCATAACAGGACAGCGTGCTGGTATTTCAAATGAGACAAATGAGGCACTGCGTGTGGCTGGATTAGCCCATATTTTATCCATATCAGGTTTACATATGGCTCTGTTGAGCGGACTAGTTCTTTTGACTATCCGTAGCTTTTTAGCATTTTTTCCAGTTTTTTCTTCCTATTATTCCAGTAAAAAATTGGCTGCTATCGTTGCATTTATGATAACAGCTTTTTATTTACTCTTGTCGGGCTTAGCAATATCAGCACAAAGAAGTTTTGTGATGATTGCTGTCATGTTGGTTGCTATATTATGTAATCGCTCAGCTATCACAATGCGTAATTTTTCTATTGCGGGGTTGATAACTCTAGCGATTAGACCCCATGAAATATTAGGTCCTAGCTTTCAAATGTCTTTTTCTGCGACGGCTGCTTTGATTGCTTTTTTTGATTGGTGGAGCAGAAGGTCACTTTTTCGTACAAGAAAAATAATCTCCTCTTATGTTGGAGAAAAAGTGATAAATTTCGCTTTTATATCAATATTTTCAACATGTGCATCTTCGCTTATAGCAGGGAGTGCAAGTGGAATTTATGCTGCTTATCATTTTTCTAATATGGCATCTTTAAGCATTATCAGTAATGCTTTTGCTTTGCCTATCATCTCAATTTTGGTTATCCCTTTCGGATTAATCGCAGTTCTTGCAATGTTAGGAGGATTCGAATGGCTTCCTCTTCAAATTATGGGATTTGGTGTTGATCTTGTGATAAAGATTGCACATGCTATCAAGACTATTTCTCCTGATTTGAATCCTGGTTTTATGCCGTTGTCTGCGTTAGTTTTATTGAGCATAGGCTTGGTTGGACTGACTTTTTGCAGAACACCCATCAGGCTCTTTTTTAATCTTTTTATTGTAGCTGGTATTTCTATTTGTATAATGCATTCACCTGTACAATTGATTATAGCAGATAATATGCGTTTTGTGGGTGTTATCCAGGATAAAAAATTATATATTGATCGTTACCATTATTCTAAGTTTACGACATCCATCTGGAAAAAGTCATTTCATTTGAATGAAACAATTAAACCAACAAAGTATGGTCCTTCGTTTCTTGGACAATTTATTTGTGATCATTATATATGCACATCCTTATTAGAGAATGGATTAAAAATTATCATTTTACGTGAAAAAATAGATCACTGTATAGAGGCAGATATCCTCATTCAGACATTTGTAATGCAGAATCCAACATGTCATAAGAAGGCAAAAATAACCTTTACGCCTCAACAAGTATTATCACGAGGAAGCGTTATGGTGACTAAAGGCGGGGATATTATTTGGTCTTCACGAGGGTTTCATAGACCGTGGAATATGCACAGACAGCATTCACAAAAAATCCCATAATTTATCGCATTTTTTTCATATCTGGATACTTGACAAAACAAAAAATAACAGAAGATTTTTCTGATACATTTTTACGTTTTTTAAATTGATCAGTTTATCAATTGCATTGTGAATGAGGAAAAGCCCCAACAACTTTTCTCGAAGAAATAAAAAAGATAATTGTTGATTATCCTATTTTATTCTTATCATATATTTCTATAACGAGTAACATCTCTTCAAGAGAAAGATGACGGTTAAGTTTAGATAGACTGAGTTTAAGAGGCTGCCTTTTATTATCATTGTTATTGGTGGCAAGAGTGGTGGTAAATGTTGTTTGCGGATAAAAGGTAAAGTCATTCATGGATGTTCAGCAGTTAAAAAAGAGAGCGGCTATTAAAGCGCTTGAATTTATTGAAGATGATATGCGGCTTGGCATCGGATCGGGGTCAACTGTTAATGAATTTATTCGTCTTCTTGGTGAGCGTGTTGCGGATGGTCTGCGGGTGACTGGTGTTGCGACTTCACGATATTCTGAACAACTCTGTCATAAGTTTGGGGTACCTGTTCGCACTTTAGAACAAATACCTGAACTGGATCTGGATATTGACGGAGCAGATGAAATTGGTCCTGAAATGATGCTCATTAAAGGGGGAGGGGGAGCATTGTTGTATGAGAAAATTGTTGCATCGGCATCTCGTGCAATGCTTGTCATTGCTGATGAAACAAAGATAGTCAAAAGACTTGGTGCTTTTGCACTACCGATTGAAGTGAATCCATTTGGTATCTATACAACACGCAAAGCCATCGAAAAAGTCGCGGGGGATTTAGGACTTTCTGGAGAAATTGCATTGCGAATGGATGGAAAAAATCCTTTTAAAACAGATGGTGGTCATTTTATTTTTGATGCATTTTGGGGATGCATTTTGCAGCCCCAATTATTATCGGATGCGCTTCTTGCCATTCCTGGTGTTGTTGAACATGGTCTTTTTTTGGGATTGGCTTCACGTGCAATTGTCGCTATGGCGGATGGTCAAATAAAAGTTTTAGAACCATTTGATTTTTAGAAAAGACATTTACATGGTGATATGTTAGCACAATAAAAAAGATTTTGGGTAGAATAACGAATTTAAATTATAATTAGCGATTGGGGTAATCATTAAATGAGAATAATATTTTCTTTTCAGCGTTTTTTCATATATTTGGGTGCAATGATCATTTTTTTTGTGAATATTGGAATGGTTTATGCACAAGGTGTGAGTGATCAACATTTAGATTCAGCTCGAAAGGCGATTAGGGCCATTCATGCAACGGATCAATTTGATAATTTTTTACCGAACGCAGTTCATGATTTTAAAAATGAACTGATCAGTGATGATCCGAATTTGGCAACAGCTATTTCTGATATCGTTGATAAGCAAGCGCTTGCTTTAATTAAAAGGCGCTCTGATCTAGAAAAAGAGATTGCTCATGTGTATGCAAAATATTTTACTCAAAAAGAGCTTGATGCAATCACAGCATTTTATAATTCTGATACTGGTAAAAAGTTTTTGACAGAGGTTCCTAATATTGCACGTGATTCCTATTCTACATTTGATGTATGGCGTTCTGCTCTTATGCAGGATCTTGTAGAAAATGTGAAAAAAGAAATGTCTGAAACACTTAATTTGAATAATTCTACGATACCTCCAAAATCAGAAGCTCCAGAAAATAAAAAATAACTTGATTGATATAGTGACAGTAATCTGCAATTTCTGATTTTTTAAAAGCGGCGGTTTTTCCGCCGTTTTTAATATTTTATTAAGAGTCTGTCCTTTTAGACTATTGCTTTATAGAAAAATATTCTTTTAAAAGAAAAAAGACTTTCATTTAATAATAAATGACTTTAGCCTATCATTACAAATATATGAGAAGGAATAGTTTGTGGGCTCTTTTGATTTTGATTTATTTGTTATTGGAAGTGGTTCTGGTGGGGTACGTGCAGCAAGGCTTGCTGGAGGTCTTGGTAAGCGTGTCGCTATAGCAGAAGAATATCGTATAGGGGGGACTTGTGTTATTCGTGGTTGTGTTCCCAAAAAGCTTTATGTTTATGCTTCACAATATGCAAAAGAATTTAAGAAAAGCGTGGGTTTTGGGTGGAAATATGCGGATCCAATTTTTAGCTGGAAAAAGTTGGTTGCGGCTAAAAATGAAGAAATATCAAGATTAGAAGGGCTGTATCGTCAGGGGTTAGAAACTAACAATGTGCATATTTATGAAAGTCGTGCTACTTTTATTGATGATCACACATTAGAGCTTTCTGCTACGGGTGAGCGGGTAACTGCGGAAAAAATTTTGATTGCAACGGGGGCAAAAGTTGCACCAAATACGACCATAGAAGGCGTCGATTTTTGTCTGACTTCTAATGAGATTTTTGATCTTGATGAACTCCCAAAATCAATAGTCATTGTTGGTGGAGGATATATTGGTGTTGAATTTGCTAATATTTTTCATGAGTTAGGTGTAAAAACGACACTCCTTCATCGAGGTGATTTAATTCTTCGTGATTTTGATCACGATTTGCGACAATTTCTCAATGATGCAATGATTGAAAAAGGGATTTCTATTCTCTATGGAGTAACAATTTCTAAAGTGCAGGCGGCAGAAAATTGCTATAATGTTCTTTTATCAAATGGGCAAATGATCAACACGGATCAAGTTATGTTAGCCACAGGGCGTATGCCCAATACAGTGGGTTTAGGACTTGAAAGGGCAGGTATAGAAGTTAATGCTTTTGGTGGTGTTATTGTTGATGAGAAAATGACCACAAATATCCCTCATATTTGGGCTGTAGGGGATGTAACGGGTCATATTCAATTAACACCTGTTGCGATCCATGATGCAATGTGTTTTGTTAAGACAGCATTTGAAAATATTCCCACAAAACCTAATTATGATTTAATTACAACAGCAGTTTTTTCACAGCCTGAGATTGGAACGGTAGGTCTTTCAGAAGAAGAGGCGATACAGCGTTATAAGCGTCTTGAAATTTATCGGACAGTTTTTCGTCCTATGAAGAATGTTCTTTCCGGTAGTTCAGAAAAAATGTTTATGAAGCTCATTGTTGATGGTGAAAGTCGTATTGTTGTAGGCGCTCATATTTTAGGAGAAAACGCTGGTGAGATGGCGCAACTTATTGGAATATCTCTCAAGGGTAAGTTGACGAAGGATATTTTTGATGAAACGATGGCGGTGCATCCAACGATGGCAGAAGAGTTGGTAACGATGTATAAACCAAGTTATATATATGAAAATGGCAAGAAAATAGAGAATTAAACAACACCCCATAGTGTGGTAAAAAGTTTTTGATATGCTAAGCTGGAAGCTTAATTTTTTAGAGAGAGTATAATGATAAAAGAATGGGCGCCTGACTCTTGGAGAAAAAGGCCAATTAAGCAAGTTCCGACTTATCCGGATAAGTCTATGTTGGAAGATGTTGAACGAAAGCTGAGAAGATATCCGCCTTTGGTTTTTGCCGGTGAAGCACGTGATTTAAAAAATGAATTAGCAGCTGTTGCGAAAGGCAGAGCTTTTTTATTGCAAGGTGGTGATTGTGCTGAAAGCTTTGCAGAACATGAAGCTGATAATATTCGTGACTTTTTTCGTGTATTTTTGCAAATGGCGATTGTTTTAACCTTTGGGAGTTCTAAACCCGTTGTTAAAATTGGTCGTATTGCTGGTCAATTTGCAAAGCCCCGCTCTTCTGATGTCGAAAGCAAAGAGGGAGTCGAGCTTCCTTCTTATCGGGGGGATATTATTAATGGTATTGAATTTGGAGCCGATTCTCGTATACCAGATCCGCAACGGATGTCTATGGCTTATCGCCAATCAGCGGCAACCCTTAATCTGTTGCGTGCTTTTTCGCAAGGTGGTTATGCTAATTTAGAAAATGTTCACACATGGATGTTGAGTTTCATTTCTAACAGTCCGCAGGGGGAACGTTATGAATTATTGGCAGAGCGTATTTCTGAAGCAATTGATTTTATGCGTTCGATAGGGATTACATCCAAAACGCATTCTTCATTGCGGGAGACATCTTTTTATACCAGTCATGAAGCGCTTTTGCTTGGTTATGAAGAGGCTTTGACTCGTATTGATTCAACTTCAGGGCATTGGTATGCAACATCTGGTCATATGTTATGGATTGGTGACCGTACACGTCAGATTGACCATGCTCATGTTGAATATTGTCGCGGCATTAAAAATCCTATAGGATTAAAGTGTGGTCCTTCCATGGAGTCTGATGAGCTTCTAAAATTAATTGATATTTTAAATCCTGAAAATGAGCCGGGGCGGCTTACTCTTATTACGCGCTTTGGTTATGATAAGGTTGAAAGTTATCTGCCTAAACTCATCCGTGCCGTTGAACGCGAGAAGCGTGAGGTTATATGGTCATGTGATCCAATGCATGGCAATACAATTACTGCCAATGGTTATAAGACGCGTCCCTTTGATTATGTTCTAAAAGAAGTAGAGAATTTTTTTGCAGTACATTGTGGAGAGGGAACCTATCCAGGAGGCATTCATATTGAGATGACAGGTCGTGATGTAACGGAATGTACGGGCGGGGCGCATGCTATTTCTATCGATGACTTATCTGATCGTTATCATACGCAATGTGATCCACGATTAAATGCAGATCAAGCGTTAGAATTAGCTTTTCTTGTTGCTGAACTCCTTAAAAAAAATCGTGTGGCTGATTCATTAGCACTTGTTGCTGGTGGGTAGGAAAAAATTTTTCTGGCATTTTTTATTTTAGATCATTATGGCCGAAAAGAATTAAAAAAATAATATTTTCGATGGTGAAGAATAAAGTTGTGGTTGCCAAACTGATGAAGTGATACAAAGACTTATGAAAGATAACTTTCGGGTAGCCGTTGCCCAATTAAATCCTATTGTCGGTGATATTGAAGGGAATTTTTCTCTAGCCGTTATGGCGCATCAAAAGGCTAAAGAAGAGGGGGCTGATCTTGTTCTATTTACAGAGCTTTTTATAAGCGCTTATCCGCCGGAAGATCTTGTTTTAAAGCCTTCTTTTACAAAAACATGTGAAGAGGCTGTTGAGAAATTAGCAAAAATAACGCTAGGTGGGCCTGGAATTGTCATTGGTCTTCCTTTAAGGCGTAATGGCAATATTTATAACGGTGTCATGCTTCTTGATGAAGGACGAGTCATTGCCGAGAGCTTTAAGTTTGATTTACCTAATTACGCTGAGTTTGATGAAAAGCGTCTATTTTCTTCCGGATCACGACCTGAGCCTATTATTTATCATGGGATAAAATTGGGAATAGTCATTTGTGAAGATATTTGGAATGATTTCTCTCTTAGTACAGAGCTTAAAGATAAAGGCGCTGAAATTATTCTGGTCCTTAACGGATCTCCTTACTATCGTAATAAAACCTTAAAACGTATAGAAATTATTCATATGCAAGCTCTACAATCTGGAGTGCCGATTATTTATGCTAACCAAGTTGGTGGTCAAGATGAGCTGGTTTTTGATGGAGGATCTTTTGCTTTAAATGGACAAGGTCAAAAGGTGTTTCAAATGAAACACTTTGACAGCCATCTTGCTTTGAGTCATTGGCAACGAACAACGACAGGGTGGCACTGTGTTTCAGGTCCGAAAGAAAGTCTTTTCAATGGATTAGCGGCTGATTATCAAGCTTGTGTTTTAGGTTTGAAAGATTACGTTAATAAAAACGGTTTTAAGGATGTTATTCTTGGTCTTTCAGGAGGCATTGATTCAGCCCTGTGTACGGCAATGGCGGTGGATGCTCTTGGTGCTGAGAGGGTTCGCACTCTTATGATGCCTTATCATTATACTTCACAAGAATCATTAAACGATGCCAAAAAATGTGCCCATCTTTTGGGATGTCACTATGAAATCATACCGATTGAGCAAGCTGTTGAGGCTTTTTTGAATATAGTATCGCCTCTTTTTTTAGGCTTACCCTCTGATGTAACAGAAGAAAATCTTCAAAGTCGTATACGCGGTACACTTTTAATGGCTCTGTCAAATAAATTTGGTTCAATGGTGGTGACAACAGGCAATAAGTCAGAAATTGCTGTGGGATATGCAACACTTTATGGTGATATGAATGGAGGTTTTAATCCTCTTAAGGATATTTATAAAATGCAAGTTTATGCATTAGCTGAGTGGCGCAATAAAAATTATTTGCATCATTTAAAGGGACCAGAAGGAATTGTCATACCCCTCAATATTATAGAAAAAGCACCTTCTGCAGAGCTGCGGGAAAATCAAAAAGATGAAGATTCTCTACCCCCTTATCCTATTCTAGATGATATTTTGCAATCTCTTGTAGAAAATGACATGAGTATTTGTGATATTGTTCAACGTGGGCATGTCCGAGAAACTGTTGAGAAAATTGAACAGCTTCTTTATGGTGCTGAATATAAAAGGCGACAATCTGCACCCGGTGTAAAAATCAGTTACAAGAATTTCGGACGCGATCGTCGTTATCCTATTGTCAATTATTTTCGCGATAAAAATTGAGTATTCTTTTATGGTTAAAGTTCGTTTTGCTCCCTCTCCAACAGGTTATATTCATATTGGTAATATTCGTAGTGCGCTTTTCAATTGGCTTTATGCACGGGCCCATAAAGGAAAGTTTATTTTGCGCTATGATGATACAGATATTGAGCGTTCTAAACAGGAATATATCGATGCTATTGCTGTTGATCTTGAATGGCTTGGTATTCAACCAGATGCAATTTATTACCAATCTAAACGATTTAATCGATATGATGAAGTGGCAGAAATTCTCAAACAACGTGGTTTGCTTTATCCCTGTTATGAAACAGCAGAAGAATTAGAGCGACGCCGTAAAATAAAGCTTTCACGCAAACTGCCTCCCATTTATGACCGTGCAGCATTGAAGTTGACAGCAGAAGAGAAAAAAAACTTTGAATCACAAGGTCGTAAACCGCATTGGCGTTTTCTTCTTCCTAATTTTGAAAATAATCCTTTGCAAACAAAGCGAACAGAAGTTTGCTGGAATGATGCTGTAAAGGGAAATCAGACGATAGATTTAGCTTCTCTTTCAGATCCTATTCTTATTCGTGAAGATGGAACCTATCTTTATACATTACCGTCTGTTGTGGATGATGTCGATATGGCCATTACACATATTATTCGTGGCGATGATCATGTTACAAATACAGGAGCTCAGATTGCTCTTTTTAAAGCTCTTGATGCGGAATTACCGGTTTTTGGTCATTTCAATTTATTGGCAACAGTTTTAGGAAAAGGATTTTCAAAACGTAACAATGATCTTTCTATTCGTTCCCTACGGGAAGAAGGATTTGAATCGATAGCTGTTCAGTGTCTTGCTGTTTTGATTGGGACATCACAAAATGTGCATCCCTACCCCCATCAAGAAGCGCTTTTAGAACATTTTAATTTACAAAATACATCAAAGTCCATTGCAAAATTTGATATTTCTGATCTTTATACTTTGAATAGTCATCTTGTTCATGAACTAAATTATGATGACGTTAAAACGCGTCTTCAAAATCTTTCTATTAAAGGAGAAAAGGCGGAATATTTCTGGAATGCGATAAGAAGCAATATTGATAAAGTCAATGATGCTGTCTTGTGGTGGAAAATTATTCATGAAGAAAAGAGTTTTGATACTGTGGCACGAGAGGACCGTGAGTTTGTACAGCAGTCACTCAATTTCTTACCTGAGGGGGTATTGAAGGATGAAAGTTGGCAAGTCTGGACGACAGCATTAAAAGAAAAAACGGGGCGGAAAGGAAAGTCTTTATTTATGCCATTACGTCAAGCACTTACGGGCATTGATCATGGACCAGAAATGGGAAAGCTTTTACAGCTTTTAGGGCGCGAAAAGGTAATAGAAAGACTCTCTAGGAAATAAGAGAAACTTTTTAAAAGCATTTTTTATTTATTTTTACGTGTAGAATGAAACACGGGTTTATCTACGCGTTTTTATGAGCATGAATGCAGGAATATCGTCACCAAATCCAAGAGGCACGTAATTCCTATTTTTTCGTGAGTGTTGTTGCTCGGATGGATTTTCTTTACGTTTCACATTTTTGATATAATCTACTTTATTCTCTTTTACAGTCTTTTTAGGAGGGGCAAGAGGCTCTTTGGCAGCAGTTTTCTTTGATGATTGTGAAGATTTTTTCTTTACAACAATATCTTCTGTTTGATCATCGGTTATTAAAGTCGAAAGATCTCCATTGAGCCATTCAATTTTTTCATTGCTTATTTCTTCAATGGCGTTGATATATTTTTGATCATCTTTTGTTACGATTGTAAAGGCTTTTCCACGACGATTTGCACGCCCTGTACGACCAATTCGATGGATATAGTCTTCAGCATGTGTAGGAACATCATAATTAAATACATGACTTACCGCTGGGATATCAAGTCCACGAGCAGCAACATCAGAAGCAACCAGAAGCGTAAGTTTATTATTTTTAAAGTCGGCTAGGGTATTCATGCGTGAATATTGATCCATATCTCCATGAAGTGCGCCTACATTAAAGTTATGTTTGATGAGTGACCTAAAAAGTTCAGAGATGTCTCTCTTTCGATTACAGAAAATAATAGCATTTTGAAGCTTAGAACCTTCATTTTGGATAAGCTCTCGTAAAACCGCTCTTTTATCCCATGACTTATTTCCAGATTTGACAAGCCGTTGTGTAACTGTGGTTGCTGTTGAAGATGCTTTTGTCACTTCAACAGATACAGGAGAATGTAAAAATTGTTTTGTTAGCTTTGTGATTTCTGGCGCCATTGTTGCTGAAAAAAACAAAGTTTGACGCGTGAAAGGTGTTAGTTTACAGATACGTTCAATATCAGGAATAAAGCCCATATCCAACATGCGATCAGCTTCATCAATAACAAGGATTTCAACGCCCATCAGGAGTAATTTACCACGCTCGAAATGATCAAGAAGACGCCCTGGTGTTGCGATAAGCACATCCGCTCCTCGTTCCAGTTTACGATCTTGGTGTTCAAAAGAAACACCACCAATTAAAAGAGCAACATTTAAACGATGATTTATTCCGTATTTATCGAAATTTTCTTCAACTTGAGCTGCGATTTCCCGTGTTGGTTCTAAGATAAGTGTACGGGGCATTCGTGCTCTTGCACGACCTTTTTCAAGGAGAGTGAGCATAGGCAATACGAAAGAGGCGGTTTTACCCGTTCCTGTTTGAGCGATTCCTAGAACATCTTTTCTTTGAAGGACATGAGGAATTGTTTCACTTTGAATAGGTGTTGGAACTGTATATCCTGCTGACTTTACTGCATTAATAACCTTTGCGGAAAGACCTAAATCATCAAAACTATTCAAAGATGGTATCATTTTTTTATCAATTGCTCTGTGCTTTTAACTTCGCTATCTCAATAATAAGTACAACCAACACTCTCTACTCTTAAAGAGTATTAAGATACTTTCAAAAAAAGCCAACTATAACAATCATATACATATAAAGCGCATAATACAATCATTAATAGCGAAATTGTTCTGATAAAATGCGTTCATCCCATGAATGACTTGAGTCAAAAAGGATTGAAGCTGTTACTTCTGTTGCCATTGAGATCGTCACTGAATGGACAGATTTAACCTCAACATTATCTGCAGCAGCATTGACAGGGCGTTTGTCAGGTTCAAGCATATCAAAACGCACTGTTACTGTATTGGGAAGCAATGCCCCATGCCAACGTCTTGGGCGAAAAGGGCTCACAGGGGTGAGGGCCATAAGGGGGGCCATAAGGGGGAGAATAGGTCCTTGTGCTGATAAATTATAGGCAGTCGATCCTGCCGGTGTCGCGACGAGGATACCATCACAACTTAACTGTTCCATGCGTATGTTGTTATCAATGGTGATGCGAATTTTTGCTGCTTGATAAGATTGTCGAAAGAGGGATACTTCATTAATTGCAAGTGCCTCGATCGATTCTTGATAGTCAGCTTTTGCAATCATGCGCAAGGGATGAATTTCTTTTTTATGGGCAACAGCAATACGATTGGGCAATTTTTTTTCATGAAATTCATTCATAAGAAATCCTACAGAACCTTGATTCATACCGTAAATGGGTTTTCCAGTGTTCATAACATCTCGTACGGTTTGTAACATTGTTCCATCACCACCGATTGCAACAACAATATCAGTTTCTTCCAGAGAAGAATGACCGTAGACGGAAATTAATTTCTGGGTAGCTTTGAGAGCCTCCTCAGTTTCTGCGGAAATAAAATGAAAGCGACTTGGTAATGTAGTCATTTAAGAATTATCCTGATACTTATAATTTATCTTGTAACTTATTTTTTGAAAGTTTTGAAGTTATCATCAAAGCTCTTTTTATAATAAAAAGAGTATTGAAGACAAAAAGAGAAGCTATTTCAAGATAAAGTATCATTGTAGAAAAGAAAGAAGATTGCGTTGTTAGATAAATTACAAATAAGTAATTTTTTTATGAGAATGATCATTTAAACATTGAAGCTGATCGTATGATTAGTTAAAAGACCACAACTGATTTTGATAATCGGTGTAAAGCACCCGTAGCTCAGCTGGATAGAGCGCTGCCCTCCGAAGGCAGAGGTCACAGATTCGAATTCTGTCGGGTGCACCAAACTCTTCAATTTCATATCAGCCTCAATAACAATTTCCCCTAGAAGAAGCAGAATTCCTTTTTATGAAAATGAGTGGCAAATCAGTTGAGTTGTTTATTCAGTTTTGCCGCAAATGAAAAAATGATTTTGAAAGAAGTAAAATTTATGACTGCATCTATAATTGTTTCAGTTAATCATTTAAAATATCGAGATAAAAAACAAAGATCGATGGATAACATAAAAACACATTTAATTCAATCTGTTATTATGTCATTGATTCAGTGATGTTGACACTAGAACATTAAATATATTGTAATGGTCATTAAAATAAAGAGATCTGCTTTTATTTTTTGAGCTAAAGGCTGTTATGATAAGATGAGACGCGGATGAGAAATATAACCAGTTAAAGGAATAATAAGGAATGGGGGGGAAAATAATCATCTAGATTTGAATTCTTTCAAAATCGCTTTATTCGGTATGGTTGTCATGACTTTGGGGATGGGTATTGGGCGATTCCTCTATACACCGATATTGCCAGTTATGTTGGATGAGGGGTTGTTTACCTTTCATCAACTTTCTTATATAGCCAGTGCTAATTATGGTGGTTATTTAGTTGGGAGTATGTTCTTTACGTTTGGTAGAATTGGGAATATCTCTCTTGCTCCTCGCATGCTATCTGGTGCGGCCATAGTGACGAGTGCACTTATTATCTCCATGGCATTAACGGCAAGCTTTTACTTAGTTTTTTTAATCCGTTTTATTGCTGGTGTTGCAAGTGCAGCGATGATGGTTTTTGGTTCTATTATGGTTATGCAGCATAGCCATAACGGGCGGGTTGTTGCTTCGCTTTATGCAGGTGTAGGAGTTGGTATTCTACTGGGTAATGAATACGTTATCATTGGTTTGAATAAGGCGCTTGACGCGACAAATATTTGGTTGGGAGCCGGCTTAATATCTGTTGTATTGCTGCTTTTATTATTTATTCTGTTTCCACGGCGTATTGATGTGCCTCAATTTTCTGTTAAGGTACCGTTAGTGCATGAAAATATTGTTTGGTGGGAACTCGCTCTACTTTATGGGTTAGCCGGATTCGGTTACATTATTGTCGCAACATATCTTCCTTTGATGGCTAAAACATTTCATTTCCAACTCCTTGCGAGTCACTTATGGTCGCTTGTTGGAAGTGCCATTGTTCCCAGTTGTTTTATCTGGTTGTGGGCTGCACATCGGTGGGGGATATTACGTTGTCTGATGTTCAATTTGCTTATCCAAGCAGGATGCGTCTTATTGACACTCTTCAACCAGTTTCCTATTTTGGTCATCTTCAATTGCCTAGGTTTTGGATTCACTTTTATGGGGACGACCTGTTTGGTTATGCTGTTAGCCAAGCGTTTACGTGCACCATATGGTATAAATTTATTCGGATTTATTACATTAACTTACGGTTTCGGCCAAATACTGGGGCCTTTATTGACCGGTCTTATGCAATTTGGTTCATATACTATTATATTTTCGGTTATCTGTGGTGCCTTAGCACTTTTTGCCGCTGCCGGAATCTGTCAATATTGTCTTTGTAAAAAGATAGTTGGTGTTTGATAAATTTGTAACTTTCACTAAAGGCTGAGAAAATTTGTCAAGCCATTTTTTAAATATTTTATGAAGGTTGAATTATTATAGGGGGATGATAATATGCTTCACTCTACAGTTGCTATTTTAGGCGTTGGCCCTCGTGGAATCAGTATTCTTGAACGTTTGCTCACGCTTTATTGTCATTATCCATTTTCTGGGAATATTGATATTTTATTGATTGATCCCAACGAGATGGGAACTGGCGTGCATAGTATACACTAGCCAGATCATTTGTTGGTTAACACAGTAGCTTGTCAAATTACTTTGTTTGGTGATGATACAGTTAAGAATGTGGGTCTTATTCGTAAAGGTCCCAATTTTTATCAATGGGCTATTCAACAAGGCTATCGTAATATTAACGGTGTTTTTTCTCGTACAAAATATGATGGGAGAGAGATCAAAGAAAATGATTATTTATCACGTCGCTTATTAGGCGAATATCTATCTTTGGCTTACAGAGAGTTCACACAGAATTTACCTTCAGGTATTCGTATTAAGGAGATTCGACAAAGAGCTGAAAATCTCCATCTTTGCCCAGAGAACAATAAGATGGATATTGTTCTGGCAGACGGTCATCATTACAGTGCAGATTTCGTTTATATCACGACAGGCCATGGTAAGAATATATATTCTCAGCATGATGAGAGTTTGCAACAGTTTGTGGCTGCTCATCAAATAAAAAATGCGCTTTTAGACTATTATTCAACTCCTTATCCAATCGAACAGCTGAATTCTATAGCGCCTCGATCTCATGTTTTGATGCAAGGAATTGGATTAAGCGCCTATGATGTTTTATCGCAATTGACTTATGGTCGCGGTGGTAATTTTACTGAAGATGCTGGTCAGTTGCACTACATACCAAGCGGAAAAGAGCCTACGATAGCTCTATTTTCTCGTCAAACATTGCCTTTTAGTAGCCGTGGAGTTAATCAGAAAGGTGATGGTGAACAATATAGCATTGCTACCGGTTCGCCACAGATAAATTTTGAAACGCAGATTTTACCATTGTTGCTTAAAGAAATGAGCTACGTTTATCGAAGTACGCAACTGGGGCGTTGGCTCTCCCCTGAATCTTATATTGTTACTCCTAAAGATAAGCAGTGTATTCAAGAGTTATTATATCCTCATCAAAATAAAACATTCACATCTTTGGATGACTATACACAATTCTTTATTGAGTACTTGGAGGAAGATCTTTTTGCTTCTACTGCAGGTAATGTTGATGGCCCAGTGAAGGCAGCTACGGATGTGTTGCGAGATGTTCGAGATATCTTACGCGCTGCAATCGATTTTGGTGGGTTAACGGATTCATCTCATAAATACTTTATTGAACATTTCAATCCGAATTTCAATCGTATTTCTGTAGGACCCCCGATGCAGCGGAACAAAGAACTGAAGGCATTGATGGAAGCTGGTATTGTAACTCTGGCTGGCGGCCCGTCCCCCACATTGGTTCTCAATGCTGATACTGGTCGTTTCGAAATACATCCCATTTTCCAAGATGAGAGTAGTTTAGTTGAAGGAGATGTGCTGATAAAAGCTAAGATTGATAGTTTTTCTCTTTTTGATGACAATTCTTCTTTTATTCGCAATCTTGTTTCTCAGGGCATTATTAGGCCATTTATCAATCATGGATATCATCCCGGTGGTATTGACATTGATTGTCATCAGCATCCTATAAACACAGAAGGACAAGTACAAAACACACTATGGGTGTTGGGTAACCCCGTAGAGGGAATAAACTTTTATACATATATTTTGCCTAGACCGTTCGTTAATTCGCGAGCACTGTAGGATGCAGGGCGCTGTGTTATTGACATGTACGAGCAGCTTTTTCATCGCTACTCAGGCAAAGATTCGACAGTTAATGTACATTGATGTTATGAAAATTTTTTTGGTCCGCATGTCATCAGTATCCACTATAGCAATAATATTGATGCGCTTCGTTTTTCTGACGTCTATTTCAATAAGAACTTGGCTATTTGTTCTGTTGGATGAAGATACGGTTACAGGTTATTTGCTTTCGACGATGCTATACATGCCCTTTACTTTGATCTTTCCTTTACGAGGGGCGCCGATAGCCTATGAAGTCTCAGACTATTTAGTCTGGATTGATTTATTTATCTCTGCTCAATTTCTTTTTCGTGTATCAATAAACACTATTTTTCTGCTCGCAACCTGCATGTTATCGCCGATAAATACTAATTTTAAGATGCATATCTGTTATGTGTTAATCTTTTCATGTTCGTTTATTTTAGCTACTTTATTCAATATTTATAAATTATGGAGATCCTATGCCTTACGTAAACATTAAAATTACTAATGAAGATGTTACCTCTGAACAAAAGCGACAGCTGATTGAAGGAGCCACTCAATTATTGGTTGATGTTCTTAATAAAAATCCGAGAACGACTGTTGTCGTAATTGATGAAGTGGACACGGATAATTGGGGAATTGGTGGTGTTCCAGTGACGGAATTAAGAAAACTTTAAATAGTGAATAACTTTATGAATTTTATGACAAATTAATCTGGTCAATCGGGGCGTATTCGCCATTCCATTAGTCTGTTGCCGTTTTTTGATGGGGGAAAACCACAAGGTCAATATCAAGTGGGGCCATATCAAATAGGGCAATACCAAGGGGAGCAAGAGGAGGATATGCCATGAAGATCCCCGCAAAGCAGCTCGTGATTGAATTAGAGGATATGAGTTTAGACCTGATTTGTTATCATCATGTCTTGTCTGTTTTAGGAGATCGGAGGCAAGCGGGTTTACTGAAAGGTTATTTAGAAGCTACACTGGAGGCTAATCCAGAGATCGCTGGGTATGATGCTTTTTTGCCGCGGGGCTTAAAAGTTTTTCTGCCTGAATTTATCCCCCAAGAAAAGAACAGCGTGGTCAAACGGCTATGGGATTAATGCGCACACATCCCTTTATTGAGGTGAAGGTAGGGGATAAGCTTGTTCATGAAGTTTTTTACCAACGTCTTTTAACGGCAACCATCACAGACAATGCGGGTAATGAAGCCGATACATTCGAGGCGGAATTTGATGATAGCGGCAATGATTTAGAGATTCCCTCCAGTAACAGTGCACTCCATGTCACCTTTGGCTATCAGGACAGCATTCGTGCCTTTATGGGGCGTTTTATTGTGGAGACGGTGATCAGTTGTGGGGGCAGTGATGGAGAGATTTTGCGCCTTTGTGGCAAAAGCGCCTCGATGCGTGCGGAGATCAAAGAACAGGACAGCGAACATTTTGACCACAAAACCATTGCTGAGATTGTTGAGACCCTTGCCAAACGTCATGGTTATCAAGCAAAGGTGAGCCCAAAATTCACCAAACAGACTCTTCCTTATGTGGTACGCACCGATCAATCGGCGATTGATTTTTTAACTAGGCTTTCTGATCGGATGCAGGCGCGTTTTTTGATCAAAGACAATAAGTTTTTATTTTTAAGCGGGGACAATCTCCCCCTCCAGACAATTCATCAACAGGAGTGTTCGCATTGGGAATTTAGTCTCGAGCCACGCACCCAATATAGCATGATAGAAGCACGATATTTTGATCGCGCAAAAGGGCAACAGCACGTTGTTACACATCGCACAAGGTATACGGGGCCCATTCGCCGTCTGCGGACGTGCTACCCTTGTGAGCAAGAAGCACAAGCTGCGGCTGCTTTCTGAGTCGGATAGGCTTTGTCGAGCCATGGGTAGTGGTTCTTTAAGCCTTGAGGGGCGCCCTGAAATCATGGCCGGTCAACCGCTTTTGCTTCAAGGGTTTCGAGGCGAAATCAATGGCACGTGGCATGCTGCAACCGTGACCCATTGCTATGAAAAGCAAAGCGGATACACCACAGAAATCACGCTAGAGGCACCAGATAAGGGGAAAGAGGCATGAGAAACCTAAACGTGTTAGAAACAGAAAACCCAAGAGACAATTTTTCCCCTTCTTTTCGGCAACTTCCCCATAATATTGAAGCAGAACAAGCGCTGCTCGGGGCAATCATGATCAATAATGATGCTCTTGAGAGCATTTCTGATTTTCTCAAACCAGAACATTTTTTAAAAGCCTTCCATCAAAGGCTTTTTGATATCATCTTAACAATTGTTCAAAAGGGAAAAGTTGCAGACCCGATTACCATGAAGCCCTTTATTGCAAATGATGAGAAAATTAGAGATATCACAGTCTTTAATTATGTTGTTCGTTTAGCCAAAGAAGCTGTCACAATCATCAATACTCGAGATTATGGACAGGTTATTTATGATCTGTTTATTCGGCGTTCTTTAATTAACCTTGGCACTCAAATTGTAAATAGCTCTTTTGTTTCTCCTCTAGAACTTACCCCTTCGCAACAAATTGAAGCGCTTGAAAATCAGTTGTTTGCATTGGCAGAAAAAGGCAAATATGGAGGGGGTTTTGAAAACTTTGATAGAGCTATTGTAAAAGCCATTAACATGGCAAGTGCTGCAAAAAAGCGTTCTTCACAGCTCTCTGGCATGGCAACCCATATTAAAACTCTTGATGAAAAAATGGGCGGGTTGCAACCATCTGATTTGATTATCCTAGCAGGGCGCCCTGGGATGGGTAAAACGTCCCTTGCAACCAATATTGCCTTTAATATTGCCAATGTTTGCAAGAATCATGATGCCAGCCAAGCCAGTGAAGGGGGGATTGTCGGTTTCTTCTCCCTTGAAATGTCAACAGAACAGCTTGCAACCCGTATTATTTCTGAACAAACAAAGGTTTCTTCTTCTGATATACGACGGGGTAATCTTTCTGATGATCAGTTTATAAACATTGTTCATATGACGCATTCCCTTCAAACCATTCCTCTTTATATCGATCAAACGGGAGCTGTATCTCTTGCGCAACTAGCCGCGCGTGCAAGGCGTCTTAAACGACAACATGGTCTAGATGTTTTGATTATTGATTATATTCAACTGATGACAAGCGGTTCAAAGCGTTCTTCTGAAAACCGCGTTCAAGAGATTACAGCCATTACTATGGGGCTTAAAGCACTTGCAAAGGAACTCAATATTCCCATCATTGCGCTTTCACAATTATCGCGACAAGTTGAAAATAGAACAGATAAACGTCCCCAACTCTCCGATTTACGTGAATCAGGTTCAATCGAGCAAGATGCCGATATTGTGTTGTTTGTTTATCGTGAAGAATATTATCTCAAAAATGAAGAACAAAAAGAAGGCAGTGCTGAATATCACAAATGGAAAGAAGCAATGGAGCAAGTTAAGGGCAAAGCTGAGGTTGTCATAGCCAAGCAACGTCATGGACCAACAGGAATCGTCCCTCTGGCTTTCCAATCTGACTTTACATGCTTCTATGACCTAACGGATAACGACAACTTTCCAGAAATATCCGCTTGAGCGCAAAATAGTGATCTGATGATTGAGAAGCAAAATCCCATAGGTTCTCATAAAAAATGACGAATCTTAAAACACCCTTTGAAGACCCTTTGAGAACCCCTTAAAAATCATGTGAAAGAAAATAAATTGGTACAAAACCTAGTGTCAAAATATACAAAACCTGCTGGCAAGCTACAACAATAAAAGTGCTGTGGCGGAGGGGGTGGGATTCGAACCCACGGTACAGTCTCCTGCACGCCGGTTTTCAAGACCGGTGCCTTAAACCGCTCGGCCACCCCTCCAAATTAGATACGCTTTTTGACAAACTTCTTACAAAAGGTCAATCATTTTAATACGTATTCTAAAGTGTTTTTGTCAAATTATTTTAAATTTCAAACAAAATAATTCCTCATAAGTCAATTCTTTGAGTGTGTTACCTTAATATTTTTACTTGTAAACATAATAGTTTTTTTTGAAAAAATAAAAGGCAAATATGACAGTTATCATTTCATTTTCCTGTCTAAAAGTTTTTCAGAAAACAATATTTTTATTGTTAAAATTTCTGACAATCATTTTCTTAATGATAAGATATGTTTAGTTGGGGATGTTTTATAAATTACAGTAAATTTTTTTCGGACGTATATTTTTGAATTAGTTTACCTTTCCAGATATTTACTCTATTTAGATCATCCATATTGTGCGAAAAGAAGATATCATTGTTCTGACAGTTTACGAGAGATAAATTAGATATATCGTACAGTTAAAGATTTACTTGAAGAAAACAGCTGATTTACTCTCATAGAGAAAAAACTGAAAAATTCAGTAAATAATCACGGCAAAGTTTTTATTGATTAACAGTGAGTTTTATTAATTCTTACACTATTTGAATAAAATTTTACGCAAGATTTGCATTGGCGGTGTAAAAATTCTTCCAAGCAAGACTGAAAATTAGCTATATTTATAACACTTTTTTCTATAAGATTAGCAAGGGATTGATTTGAATAGAGGAACAAGCTTTTTGAGCGATACACTTAGATCAATAGAGAGAAGTCCTTTTATGAAAGAATCAAAACTTTCATAATAACATCTTTTAATTTTTTGAACGATATTAAAGAGATGGAAAGCGATTCTGAAAATGCTAGAGCATTTGTTAAACTGTGTATTTTAAAGAATACAACTTAACAGTACTAATCAGGCATAAATCAAAAGCATAAAGCTTAACAAAAAAATTTCAAAAATCTACACCCTTATATTTATTCAGGCATATCTCACTTCTTAAAAAATATTCAAAATCAGTAATTTAAATAAAAAGTAAAAGAATATGGTGGGCGATGAGAGACTCGAACTCCCGACATCCTCGGTGTAAACGAGGCGCTCTACCAGCTGAGCTAATCGCCCAATGCAATGATCAGCAACTGAATGGGTCCTCTTTAAGGAAAAAATTTTCTAAACGCAAGAATAAAGATGTTATTTGATAATTTTTTTAAAAAATGCATAATCCTTCTTGACATAAACGAACGAACCCCTTACACGACCGCTTGTACCGAGAATAAATTGGTGCAAAAGAATGCGCGGGTGTAGCTCAGTTGGTTAGAGTGCTGGCCTGTCACGCCGGAGGTCGCGGGTTCGAGCCCCGTCACTCGCGCCATTTTATATTTCTTTATGGATTTCTTTTTACTGTATTCATGTGCTGTGAATTAGGTAGAGTGTCTAATTTAGGGGGGATATATTTTTTCTTCCTTTTTACATGGTTTGTTGAGAATAGGGCTTGCGTCTTTTGTTGCTCTGCGTTACCTATGCCGATAAGAAAAGTATCGCTCTGTATACCTTTCAAGCAGTGTGAGTAGAATTAATAGAGCGATTATTAAATTTGTCTGTTTGATTTCGCAATATCGGATCATTATGTTAAATTCAGGCATTTTATTAAGATGGAAGAGGGTTATGGCTTATTTATTGAGCTCTTATTTGCCAGTCTTGATTTTTATTATTGTCTCAGCGGTTATTGCTGGGGTTTTATTGATTACACCTTACATTGTAGCGTATCGTTCTCCCGATCCTGAAAAGTTATCGGCGTATGAATGTGGGTTTAATTCATTTAGTGATGCACGTATGAAGTTTGATATTCGTTTCTATTTGGTTTCAATTTTATTTATTATTTTTGATCTTGAAGTTGCTTTTCTTTTTCCTTGGGCTGTTTCATTCGAATCGATAGGTATGTTTGGCTTTTGGTCGATGATTGTGTTTTTAGCGATTTTGACTATTGGATTTATATATGAATGGAAAAAAGGAGCTCTTGAATGGAATTAAGATCTAATAATTCAACGATTACCGCTCCAAAACCAAAAGGAATCATTGACCCCAATACGGGTAAATTGATAGGATCAGATGATAAGTTTTTTCGTGATATTAATGCTGAATTATCAGATAAAGGTTTTTTAGTTACCTCAGCAGATACCTTGATTACTTGGGCACGTACCGGTTCTTTGATGTGGATGAGTTTTGGTTTGGCTTGTTGTGCTATTGAAATGATGCAATGCTCAATGCCTCATTATGATAATGAGCGTTTTGGATATGCACCACGAGCTTCACCCCGTCAATCTGATGTGATGGTGGTCGCAGGGACTCTAACAAATAAGATGGCACCTGCTTTAAGAAAAGTATACGATCAGATGCCAGAGCCACGTTATGTGATTTCTATGGGGTCATGTGCAAACGGTGGGGGATATTATCATTATTCCTATTCAGTGGTGCGTGGATGTGATCGTATCGTGCCTGTAGATATATATGTTCCAGGGTGTCCGCCTACAGCAGAGGCATTATTATACGGAATATTGTTGTTACAGAAAAAAATCCGTCGTACCGGATCCATAGAGCGTTAGAGAGTTTTCGTGTTATGATGGATGAAGCATTAGTTGAACTTGCGGTTTATTTGAAAAACAAGTTAGGCAATAAACTTGAAGAGTCCGTTCTTGCTTTTGGTGAATTAACCATTGTGGCACGTCTTGATGCAATTACCGATGTCTTAATGTTTGTTCGTGATGATTCTCGCTGTCAATTTATTAATCTTACAGATATTAGTGGTGTGGATTATCCTTCTCGCGATAAGCGCTTTGATGTCTCTTACCAATTATTATCTCCTCGTGAGAATTTACGCTTACGTGTCAAAGTTCGCACAGATGAAAATACGCCTGTTACTTCAGCTTGCGCGGTTTATCCTGGTGCAGAGTGGTATGAACGAGAAGCCTATGATATGTATGGGATTTTATTTTCAGATCATCCAGATTTGAGACGGATTTTAACAGATTATGGGTTTGAAGGCTATCCTTTACGCAAAGATTTTCCTGTAACAGGATTTGTTGAATGCCGTTATGATAACGAAGCAAAAAGGGTCATTTATGAGCCTGTTGTTTTGCGCCAAGAAATGCGTAATTTTGATTTTCTTTCTCCTTGGGAAGGAGCAGAATATATTTTACCCTGTGATGGAAAAGAAGATGGAAAAAAATAAGATTGGTTTTGATAAGGCATTATATTAGAATCGTGTATTTATTAAGTAGTTAAATGTTTTTAGTATGATAGATTTTTTTTAAGATTTGATATGAAGTTTTAAAAAAATAAGGGGTTGATTGTGGCTGAGGTCAATGTTCGAAACTTTAATATCAATTTTGGTCCGCAGCATCCTGCAGCGCATGGCGTTTTGCGCATGGTTTTGGAGTTGGACGGTGAAGTTGTTGAGCGTGTAGATCCACATATTGGGTTATTGCATCGCGGTACTGAAAAATTAATGGAAACAAAGACTTATCTTCAAGCGGGGCCTTATTTAGATCGTTTAGATTATGTTGCTCCTATGAATCAGGAACATGCTTTTGTTCTTGCAATTGAAAAGTTGTTGGGTATTAAAGTTCCTAAAAGAGGGCAATTGATACGTGTTTTGTTTTCTGAAATTGGGCGTATTCTTAATCATTTGCTTAATGTAACGACACAAGCGATGGATGTTGGTGCTTTGACCCCACCGCTTTGGGGGTTTGAGCAACGTGAAAGATTGATGATTTTTTATGAGCGTGCTTGTGGTGCTCGTCTTCATGCAAATTATTTTCGTCCCGGTGGTGTGCATCAAGACTTACCCGAATCTTTAGTTGAGGATATTGGTAATTTTATTGATCCGTTTCTTGTTTCTCTTGGAAAACTTGATGCGCTTGTGACACCAAATCGAATTTTTAAACAGCGTAATGTGGATATTGGTGTTGTCAGTATTGACGAAGCTTGGGCGCGTGGTTTTTCTGGGGTTATGATCCGTGGAGCTGGTGTGCCATGGGATTTGCGTAAAAGTCAACCTTATGAATGTTATGATGAAATGGAATTTGATATTCCTATAGGTAAAAATAGTGATTGTTATGATCGTTATCTTATTCGTATGGAAGAAATGCGCCAATCAGCAAAAATTATGCGTCAATGCGTAGAACGATTATTGGGGACTGAAAAGAATGAACCCGTTTCGAGTTTGGATCGCAAAATTGTACCACCAAAGCGAAGTGAAATGAAAAGCTCGATGGAAGCGCTAATTCATCATTTTAAACTCTATACGGAAGGTTTTCATACGCCTCCTGGAGAAGTCTATGTTGCAGTAGAAGCGCCAAAGGGTGAGTTTGGTGTTTATCTTGTTTCTGATGGAACCAATAAGCCTTATCGTGTTAAGTTGCGTGCTCCTGGGTTTGCTCATCTTCAAGCTATGGATTTTTTAACCAGAGGCCATATGTTGGCGGATGCTACAGCTATTTTGGGTTCAATTGATATTGTTTTTGGGGAGGTTGATCGCTAATGTCCGTACGCCGTCTTGCAGATGATGTCTATCAGCCCACAGAATTTTCTTTTACAAAGGAAAATCAGATATGGGTGAAAAGTACTATAGAAAAGTATCCTGTAGGGCGCGAACAATCGGCTGTTATTCCGTTATTAATGCGTGCACAAGAGCAAGATGGTTGGGTGACACGTGCTGCAATTGAGCATATTGCTCAAATTCTTTCTATGGCGTATATTCGTGTTTTAGAAGTTGCTACTTTTTATACTCAGTTTCAGCTTAAGCCTGTAGGAACAAAAGCGCATATTCAGGTGTGTGGTACGACTCCTTGTATGTTACGTGGTTCTGATGAATTGATTAAAGTTTGTCAGAAAAAAATTCATCATGAACCTTTTACGACTAATCAGGATGGAACATTATCATGGGAGGAGGTGGAGTGTCTTGGCGCTTGTGTGAATGCTCCTATGGTTATGATTTTTAAAGATACTTATGAAGATCTTACAGCAGAGCGTCTTGAAGAGATTATTGATGCATTTGAAGCAGGAAAAGGTTCTGAAATAACGGTGGGGCCACAAAACAGTCGTAAATCATCGGAACCGATTAGTGGTTTAACCTCTCTTCTTGAGGATGAAGAAAAAAGGAAATCTCTCAAATCTTCAAAGAAAAAGGATCATAAAGGAATGGGATCTGAGTGAGATATTTTTTTGAAAAGATATTTCATTATTTTATCCATATTATAACGACGTTTAATTGAAAGTAGAGAGTTTTAAGAAGTTTTTTAAAAATTGCATTTGAGGAAAAGCTAAAAATGCTACGGGTAATAGAAAAAAAGGTGGGGTATGCTTGCTGATAAAGATCGGATCTTCACCAATATTTATGGTTTAAAAGATAAATCATTAAAGGCTGCGATGTTGCGTGGGCATTGGAATGGCCTAAAAGAGATTATTGATAAAGGTCGTGATTGGATTATTGAAGAGGTGAAGGCGTCAGGTTTACGCGGTCGTGGTGGTGCTGGTTTTCCTACCGGAATGAAATGGTCCTTTATGCCAAAGCAGAATGATGGTCGTCCTCATTATTTGGTTGTTAATGCTGATGAATCAGAGCCTGGAACATGTAAAGACCGCGATATTTTACGCCATGATCCCCATACTTTGATTGAAGGATGTGCTATTGCTACGTTTGCAATGGGAGCAAATGTTGCTTTTATTTATATTCGTGGTGAATATATTCGTGAGCGTGAAGCGCTTCAAGCGGCTGTGGATGAATGTTATGAAGCAGGCTTGCTTGGAAAAAAAACAAAATATGGTCATGCTTGTGATATTATTATTCATCATGGGGCTGGTGCTTATATTTGTGGTGAAGAAACAGCACTTCTCGAAAGTCTTGAAGGGAAAAAAGGTCAACCTCGTCTCAAACCACCATTTCCGGCAAATATGGGGATTTATGGCTGTCCAACAACCGTCAACAATGTTGAATCGATAGCGGTTGTTCCAACGATTTTACGTCGAGGGGCTTCGTGGTTTTCATCAATTGGGCGTGCAAATAATGTCGGAACGAAGTTGTTTATGGTTTCTGGGCATGTGAATGCTCCTTGTACCTTTGAAGAAGCTCTCGGTATTTCTTTCCGTGAATTAATTGAAAAACATACGGGGGGTATTCGTGGCGGATGGAATAATCTTTTAGCCGTTATTCCAGGTGGTGCTTCTTGTCCGGTTGTTCGCGGTGAAGATATGGTTGATGCAATCATGGATTTTGATGGGATGCGCGATGTCGGATCTTCTTTTGGCACAGGGGGTGTGATTGTGATGGATAAATCAACCGATATTATCAAGGCGATTTGGCGGATATCAGCTTTTTTTAAGCATGAAAGTTGTGGTCAATGTACACCATGTCGTGAAGGTACGGGATGGATGATGCGCCTTTTAGGACGTATGGTTGAGGGAAGAGCGCAAAAGCGTGAAATTGATCTGCTATTTGAGGTTTCTAAACAGATTGAAGGGCACACGATCTGTGCACTTGGCGATGCTGCAGCATGGCCTGTACAAGGGTTGATCCGCAACTTTCGTCCGGAAATCGAGCGTAGGATTGATGAATATACACGAAATGTTGTTCAAAGAAAGAATATTGCTTTGGAAGCAGTGGGATAGAAGATTTTTTTAAGAGCAACCGAATGCAAATTTTAAGTGGATTGTCCGCAGGTTGGATGGGTGATGATAAATATCAAAGTTGATGGTAAAGAGATTGAAGTCCCTGATTACTACACGTTGCTTCAGGCAGCGGAGGCGGCTGGTGCTGAAGTCCCGCGTTTTTGTTTTCATGAAACTTTATCAATTGCTGGAAATTGTCGTATGTGCTTGGTTGAGGTCAAGGGTGGACCTCCAAAACCTCAGGCTTCTTGTGCGATGGGGGTTCGCGATTTACGACTGGGGCCTAATGGTGAAGCACCAGAAATTTTTACCAATACGGCGATGGTAAAAAAAGCGCGTGAAGGTGTGATGGAGTTTCTTCTCATCAATCATCCTTTGGATTGTCCTGTTTGTGATCAGGGAGGGGAATGTGACCTTCAAGATCAAGCAATGCTTTATGGGCGTGATTGTTCTCGTTATACAGAAAATAAACGTGCTGTAGAAGATAAATATATTGGACCTCTTGTCAAAACTGTTATGACACGATGTATTCATTGCACACGGTGTGTTCGTTTTACAACGGAAGTAGCAGGTATTTCTGAGCTTGGGTTGATTGGTCGTGGTGAAGATGCTGAGATTACGACATATCTTGAAAAAGCAATGACATCTGAATTACAGGGAAATGTTATTGATCTTTGTCCAGTAGGAGCTTTAACTTCAAAACCTTATGCCTTTCATGCGCGTCCTTGGGAATTGATTAAAACAGAATCGATTGACGTTATGGATGCGCTTGGCAGTGCGATCCGTATTGATAGCCGCGGCCGTGAAGTTATGCGAATTATGCCGCGTACGAATGAAGATGTAAATGAGGAATGGATTTCTGATAAAACCCGTTTTATTTGGGATGGATTACGGACTCAGCGACTTGATAGACCCTATGTACGTAAAGACGGAAAGCTTCAACCTGTCAGTTGGACAGAAGCTTTTGCAAAAATTAAAATGATTCTCTCAAAAATCTTGCCAGAAAAAATTGGAGCTATTGCTGGGGATCTTGCTTCTGTTGAAGAAATGTATGCCCTTAAAGCATTATTGATCTCGTTGGGTTCAAAGCTCTTTGATTGTCGTCAACGAGGGGTTGCTTTATCGCCTGAGTTTGGGCGTTCGAGTTATATTTTTAATCCTACAATTGCAGGGATTGAACGGGCTGATGCCCTGCTTATTGTGGGATCTAATCCACGCCATGAAGCTGCTGTTTTAAATGCGCGTATTTTAAAACGCCAACGGATGGGAAATTTTCCTATCGCGCTCATTGGAGAGGAAGTCGATTTACGGTATCCTTATTCTTATCTTGGATCTGGGAGTGACGCATTAAAGACACTTATTCGGGGAGAGGATGCTTTTTTTAATGTTTTAAAAGAAGCAAAGAAGCCTCTTATTCTTATCGGAGAGGGGGCTGTTTGCGGAAATAAAGGGTTATCTGTTTTAAAAAGCCTTGCTAAATTAGCGGATAATATTGGAGCTCTGAGTGAAGAATGGAATGGGTTTGGGGTTCTTCATAATGCAGCGTCGACCGTTGGAGGGTTGGACATAGGTTTTACGTCTCAACTTGGGGTTGCAAATATTCTTAAAACCTGTGAAGTTTTATTTTTGCTTGGTGCTGATGAAGTGGAATTGGCCAATATAAAAGCTTTTAAAATTTATATTGGTAGCCATGGTGATAATGGTGCACACGCTGCTGATGTTATTTTACCTGCATCGGCCTACACGGAAAAATCAGGGCTTTATGTAAATACAGAAGGGCGTGTTCAAATGACAAATCGGGCTGGTTTTGCTCCAGGTGAAGCAAAAGAAGATTGGGCTATTTTGCGTGCCTTATCGGATGTTTTAGGACAAAGGCTCCCTTTTGATTCTCTTTCTCAATTAAGACAATGCTTGTTTAATGATTATCCACATCTTTGTGCCATTGATGATATAATGCCTTCTGATATAAGTGGTCTTAAGACGCTTGGTTCAAAAATGGTTTCTCTAGAAAGTCAAGCATTTACTTCTATGGTTAAAGACTTTTATTTGACAAATCCAATAGCACGTGCTTCTGCCGTTATGGCTGAATGTTCATCTCTTGCAAGAAGCCGTGCTATGCAAGCTGTAGAGTAAGGGCAAAGGAAAAGGAATAATGATGTATGATTTCTTTATGACTTGGCTATTGCCATTACTTATTATCATTGGAAAAACACTTCTTCTTTTGGTTGTTTTGTTGGTTTTAGTTGCTTATCTTCTCTATGCAGATAGAAAGATTTGGGCTGCGGTACAATTACGGCGTGGTCCCAATGTTGTTGGTCCGTGGGGATTACTACAGTCTTTTGCAGATTTAATTAAATTTGTTGTGAAAGAACCTATTATCCCAGCAGGTGCAAATAAGGGGGTTTTTCTTTTAGCGCCTTTTGTTTCAGCGACACTTGCTTTATCAACTTGGGCTGTTATCCCTGTCAATGAGGGCTGGGAGGTCGCAAAGATTAATGTTGGATTGCTTTATATCTTAGCCATTTCATCTCTTGAAGTTTATGGTGTTATTATGGGGGGATGGGCATCAAATTCAAAATATCCTTTTTTAGGAGCTCTTCGTTCAGCAGCACAAATGGTTTCTTATGAAGTTTCTATTGGTTTTGTGCTTGTGACGGTCATTTTAGTAAGTGGTTCATTAGATCTTACAACAATTGTGCAGAAACAAAGTCACGGGCTTGGAACAAGTCTTGGTCTTCCTTTTAATAGTTTTCTTGATTGGAATTGGCTTATTCTTTTTCCAATGTTTATTATATTTTTTATTTCTGCGCTTGCAGAAACAAACCGTCCTCCATTTGATTTGGTGGAAGCGGAGTCTGAGCTTGTTGCTGGTCATATGGTAGAATATTCTTCAACGCCTTACATGCTCTTCTTTCTTGGTGAGTACGTTGCTATTGTTTTAATGTGCGCTTTGACAACCATTTTATTTTTAGGGGGGTGGCTGCCTCCTTTGGATGTTTGGTGGCTTAATTGGGTTCCTGGTGTTATTTGGTTTGTTTTAAAAGTTTGTTTTATATTTTTTTGGTTTGCTATGGTCAAAGCGTTTGTTCCACGTTATCGCTATGATCAACTCATGCGGCTTGGTTGGAAGGTTTTTCTTCCTCTCTCACTGGCAATGGTTGTGATAACTGCGGCTTTTTTAAAGTTTACGAATTTCGTTTAAGAGGAGATTTTACAATGTCAGGTTTTATTCAGGCGGCAAAGTCACTCCTTTTATTGGAGTTTGTGAGTGCTTTTTTCTTAGCCATGCGTCAATTTTTTTCGCCAAAGCCTACGATTAATTATCCTTATGAAAAGGGTTTTGTTTCTCAACGTTTTCGTGGTGAACATGCATTGCGTCGCTATCCAAATGGTGAAGAACGGTGTATTGCTTGTAAATTATGTGAAGCAATTTGCCCTGCGCAAGCGATAACAATTGAGGCAGGACCGCGACGTAATGATGGTACGCGGAGAACTGTTCGTTATGATATTGATATGGTTAAGTGTATTTACTGTGGTTTTTGTCAAGAAGCTTGTCCAGTAGAGGCTATTGTTGAAGGTCCAAATTTTGAATTTGCAACAGAAACGCGTGAAGAACTCTATTATGATAAAGAAAAGCTTTTAATGAATGGTGATCGTTGGGAGCGAGAAATTGCTCGCAATATATTGATGGATGCACCTTATCGTTAAGTGTATCGCTCAATGAGGTGTCGGATAGTTTTCCGATAAAGTGTAATCTGGTATGAAGTTTGTACCAATTGTTTGAATAATTAAGGAGAAGCCTATGCTAACAGATCTAGCGGCGGCATTTTTCTATTTGTTTGCTTTTATGATGTTAACAAGTGCAGTGATTGTTATTACAGCACGCAATCCTGTGCATTCTGTTTTATTTTTAATCCTTGCATTTTTTAATGCAGCGGCTTTATTTTTGCTTGCAGGAGCGGAGTTTTTGGGGCTTATTCTGCTTGTTGTTTATGTTGGAGCTGTTGCTGTTTTATTTTTATTTGTCGTAATGATGCTGGATGTTGATTTTGCTGAGTTAAAGAGTGGTGCTCTTCGATATGCACCTATTGGAGCTCTTATTGGCATTATTATCGCTGTAGAATTGATTGTTGTTTTTGTGAGTAGCCATTTTTCTCCAGTTGTAAGAACGCATGTTACACAATCAATGCCGGATTTAGGACAGCGAACAAATACACAAGCATTAGGAGATATTCTCTATACGGATTATGTTTTCTATTTTCAAATTGCTGGAATAATTTTATTAGTTGCAATGATTGGTGCTATTGTTTTAACACTTCGCCATAAGTCGGGAGTCAAACGACAGTCTATTGCGGAGCAAGTTTCTAGAACGGTAGAAAGTGCTATTGAAATCAAGCAAGTTGAATCAGGTAAAGGTATTTAAGGGGGGCTATGGATATGTCTATCGATATTGCGCATTATCTGACTGTTTCTGCTCTGATGTTTACAATTGGCATTGCTGGAATTTTTCTCAACAGAAAAAATGTGATTATTATTTTGATGTCTATTGAGCTTATATTACTCTCCGTTAATATCAATTTTGTTGCATTTTCGGCATTTCTTCATGATCTCGTTGGTCAGATATTTGCTTTATTTGTTTTAACCGTCGCAGCTGCTGAAGCTGCCATTGGTTTAGCAATTCTTGTCGTTTTTTTCCGTAATCGTGGTTCCATTGCGGTTGAAGATGTTAATGTAATGAAAGGCTAACCCGTGATGTATTATACGATTGTCTTTCTTCCGCTTTTGGGTTTTTTAATTGCTGCATTAGGTGGAAAAACCATAGGAGATCGTGCAAGCGAATTGATAACATGTAGCTTTATGGTGATTGTTGCCATATTGTCGTGGATAGCATTTTTCAAGCTTGCACTTGGTCATAATTCAGCGATTGATGTATTAGTATTACATTGGCTCACCATTGGTGATTTAAGCTTTAACTGGGCTTTCCATATTGATACATTAACGGCTGTTATGCTTGTTGTGGTGAACAGTGTTTCGGCATTAGTGCATATTTATTCAATTGGTTATATGCACCATGACCCTTCAAGGTCTCGTTTTTTTTCTTATCTTTCTTTGTTTACATTTATGATGCTTATGTTGGTGACATCCAATAATTTGATTCAGATGTTTTTTGGCTGGGAAGGTGTGGGACTTGCTTCTTATCTTTTGATTGGTTTTTGGTTTCAGCGCGATTCTGCTAATAAGGCTGCAATGAAAGCTTTTGTAGTCAATCGTGTTGGAGACTTTGGTTTTCTCTTAGGAATTTTTAGTATTTTCATTTTATTCCAATCCGTTGATTTTGCCACTATTTTTGCAAAAGCTGCAGACAATAGCTTTGTACAAAATATGACATTTTTAGGTTGGCAGCTTGATGGACAGGCGACACTTACTATTACATGTCTTTTATTGTTTATTGGTGCGATGGGAAAATCAGCACAATTTCTTTTACATACTTGGCTTCCTGATGCAATGGAGGGACCAACCCCTGTATCAGCACTTATTCATGCCGCTACAATGGTAACGGCGGGTGTTTTTATGGTTGCGCGTATGTCGCCAATTTTTGAACTTTCTTCGATTGCTTTGACCGTGATTATTATTGTTGGCGCAACAACAGCGTTTTTTGCAGCAACTGTGGGATTGGTGCAGAATGATATTAAGCGTGTTATTGCTTATTCTACATGTTCTCAACTCGGGTATATGTTTGTAGCATTAGGTGTTGGAGCTTATGGTGCTGCTGTCTTTCATCTTTTTACGCATGCTTTTTTTAAAGCCTTATTATTTCTTGGTGCAGGTTCTGTTATTCATGCTGTATCTGATGAACAAGATATGCGAAAAATGGGTGGCTTACGCAAGCATATAAAGGTCACTTATTGGATGATGATGGTCGGAACCATTGCATTAACGGGTGTTGGAATTCCAGGAACACTTTTTGGGACGGCAGGCTTTTTTTCAAAGGATGCGATTATAGAATCTGCTTTTGCATCGCATAATATTGCTTCAGGATATGCTTTTTATCTCCTTGTTTTTGCGGCTTTTTTAACAAGCTTTTATTCATGGCGGCTTATCTTTATGACATTTCATGGGAAGCCACGGGCAACAGCTGATGTTATGCATCATGTTCATGAATCACCTCCAGTTATGTTAATGCCACTGTTTATTTTATCTCTTGGGGCAATATTTGCAGGTGTTGTGTTTCAACCTTACTTTTTTGGTGACTTTTATGATGCTTTTTGGAAGGGAGCATTGTTTACAAGCAGCCACAATCATATTCTTCATGATGCCCACCACGTTTTTAATTGGGTAAAGTGGTCACCCTTTATAGCAATGGTTCTTGGGTTTATGTTTGCCTATTTGTTCTATATTTCTTTTCCATCTCTTCCCAAGAAAATGGCTCGTCTTATGCCAGGATTATATCAATTTCTTTACCAAAAATGGTATTTTGATCAATTATATAACTTTTTGTTTGTTCGTCCTACCTTTAAGGTTGGTTCTTTTCTTTGGAAAGTGGGAGATGGTAAAATTATTGATGGTCTAGGTCCTAATGGTATCGCAGCGCGTGTTGTTGATATTACAAATAGAGTTGTTCGGATGCAAACAGGCTATCTTTACCACTATGCATTTGCGATGCTTATAGGTGTTGCATTGCTGATTACATGGATGATGATCGGGGGCGTAAACTAATGACCGATTGGCCTATTCTTTCTACGGTTACATTTTTGCCACTTGTGGGTGTGCTTCTGATTTTGTTTATCAAAGATGATAGTGAAGCTGCACGCCATAATATACGCAATGTCGCATTTTTTACGACGATATTTGTTTTTGTTATTTCTTTAATTATTTGGATAGGATTTGATTCTAGCAACCCCAATTTTCAAATGGTTGAAAAATTCAGTTGGCTAGGGAATGGCATTAGCTATCATATGGGGGTTGATGGTATTTCTATTCTTTTTGTTGTTCTCTCGGCTTTTCTTTTACCTTTCTGTATTTTAGCAAGCTGGGAGAATGTTAAAGAGAGATTAAAAGCTTATATGATTGCTTTTCTTCTTCTTGAAGTTGCGATTATTGGAGTCTTTTGTGCTCTTGACGCAATATTATTTTATGTGTTTTTTGAAGGTAGCCTCATTCCAATGTTTATCATTATAGGGGTGTGGGGTGGTGCACGTCGTGTTTATGCAAGTATCAAGTTTTTCTTATACACTTTACTTGGTTCAGTGCTTATGCTGGTTGCCCTTATGGCTATGTATTGGCAGGCAGGAACACTTGATATACCAACTTTACTCAATTATCAGTTTCCTGCCCATATGCAAATATGGTTATGGCTTGCATTTTTTGCTTCTTTTGCTGTTAAAATGCCGATGTGGCCAGTTCATACTTGGCTCCCTGATGCTCACGTGGAAGCACCGACAGCAGGTTCTGTTATTTTAGCCGGTGTCTTACTCAAATTAGGTGGGTATGGTTTTCTTCGTTTTTCTTTGCCTATGTTTCCTATTGCTTCAGCAGATTTTGCACCTCTTGTTTTCACATTATCGCTTATTGCAATTATTTATACCTCGTTGGTTGCACTTGTTCAAAGTGACATCAAAAAACTTATTGCATATTCCTCAATAGCGCATATGGGATATGTCACGATGGGTATTTTTGCTGCGAATGAACAGGCAATACAAGGGGCTATTTATCAGATGCTATCGCACGGAATTGTTTCAGCAGCGTTATTTCTTTGTGTTGGGGTGATCTATGATCGCTTGCATACGCGTGAAATTTCAGCATTTGGTGGTTTAGTGAATAATATGCCAAAATATGCTGTTGTTTTCTTAATCTTCACGATGGCAAATGTAGGACTTCCTGGAACTTCAGGATTCTTGGGTGAGTTTTTAACCTTAATAGGTGTTTTTCAAGTGAATAAATTGGTTGTTATTTTAGCGACAACAGGTGTTATCTTATCAGCAGCCTATGCCCTTTATCTTTATCGGCGTGTGATTTTTGGTTCCTTGGATAAAGAGAATTTGAAAGTACTGATAGATCTCTCGTCAAGAGAAAAATTTATTCTTTACCCAATGGTTATTCTTACAATATTCTTTGGTATCTATCCAACGCCACTTCTTAAAGCGACGGCGTTTTCCGTAGAAGCCCTCATCAATAAATTACACTAGATAAGGGAAGAATTCTCATGCAAAGTGAAATGATAACACAATTAGTCTTAATTCTTCCAGAGATTTTAATTGCATTAGGGGGAATAGTGTTGCTTTTGGTTGGTGTTTATTCCAATGCACGTGCTTCTTTAACGGTGACAGGTTTAGCCATGGCTCTTCTTGTGGCAACCATTATTATTCTCATCGTTTTTCCAAAGACTGGCTTATTTCAAACCAATGCGCTTATTATTGACTCTTTTGGTCGTTATATGAAAATTTTAACGCTTATTGGTGCACTTTTTGCTCTTATTATGTCTGTTGGTTTTGCGAATGCGCAAAAGTTCAATATATTTGAATTTCCAGTGCTTGTTCTTTTAGCAACCCTTGGCATGATGCTGATGATTTCAGCGGGGAATATGCTATCACTTTATATGGGATTAGAACTACAGTCCTTAGCTTTATATGTTTTAGCAGCGATTAATCGTAATAATGTAAAATCTTCTGAAGCCGGTATAAAATATTTTGTTTTAGGAGCATTATCTTCAGGAATGCTGCTTTATGGCATTTCTTTGCTTTATGGTTTTTCCGGTCAAATTGGTTTTCACGAAATTGCTCTTGCTTTAAAAGGTGAAAATTTACAATTGGGCGTTATTTTTGGAATTGTATTTATTTTAGCTGGTTTGGCTTTCAAAATTTCTGCTGTTCCATTTCATATGTGGACACCTGATGTTTACGAAGGTGCCCCAACACCGATTACAGCATTTTTTGCTGGGGCGCCTAAAGTTGCTGCAATGGCTTTAATCATCCGTATTATTGTGATGACCTTTATTCCCCTAGGGCATGTTGATAGCGCGATGCCTGCATGGCAACAAATTTTGGTTTTCATGGCACTTGCATCAATGATACTTGGTGCGTTTGCTGCAATTGGTCAAAATAATATTAAGCGCTTAATGGCTTATTCGTCGATCAGCCATATGGGTTATGCACTTGTAGGTTTATCGGCTGGAGATATGCTTGGGGTAAAAAGCGTTATCCTTTATATGACCATTTATCTGGGTGTTACTCTTGGCTCATTTGCTTTTATTCTTGGAATGCGATCCCAGAGTGGCAATGTTGAAAATATTTATGATCTTTCAGGATTAGCAAAGACAAATCCATTTATGGCAATTGTCATGACAATACAGCTTTTTTCGCTAGCCAGTATACCTCCTATGGCTGGTTTTTTTGGGAAGTGGTATACATTTTCTGCTGCTGTTCATGCTGGTCTGACACCACTTGCTATTGTTGGTATGATAGCCTCCGTCATTGGCGCTTTTTACTATTTACGGGTTATTAAAATTATGTGGTTTGATGATGCAAAAGCGCATTTTGCTATTTTATCAAAAGAGCTTCAGTTTTGTCTTGGTCTTTCTGCATTATTTATTTTATTTTACACCTTTTTTGGAATTTGGTTTGCTGAATTGGCAGAACAAGCGGCCGCTGCATTATTTTAATGAATATGGTTTATATTTTATCAGATTTTGCAAAGAGACAAGGATACACTGTTGAATCGTACGAAAGCGTTGATTCAACCAATCTCATTGCTCAACGAAAAGCGCAAACTGGTCATCAAGGTTATCTTTGGATTGTTGCGCAAGAGCAATTACAAGGAAGGGCTAGAAGAGGGAGGGCATGGAATAGTCCAAAAGGGAACCTTTATTGTAGTCTATTGTTAATGGATGATATTGTTCATCAAAGCGCTGCTCAACTTGGTTTTGTTGCTGGAGTCAGTGTGGCAGAGTCCATAAAACAATTTATAAAAGCTGAAAAGCAAACAGGCAATGAAAATATTGTAAGCTTAAAATGGCCAAACGATATTTTGCTTAGAGGTGCTAAAAGCTCTGGAATTTTGCTCGAGATTTTAAAATTGCCATCACAACAAGATGCATTGGTTATTGGTATTGGAATAAATGTGAAATATAATTACGAAGATGCACTCTATCCCACTTCAAGTTTACAGAGTATCGGTTTGCATATTGAAGCAGAGCAGTTATTTACGGTTTTGACGGAATCTTTTTCTAGAAATTACCTTCTTTGGAAACAACCAAAAGGGTGTGAAATAATCCGAAATAAATGGCTTTTATATTCAGCTCACCTCGGAAAATATGTCAAAGTAATGAATGATGAAAAAATCGTTGAGGGTATTTTTGAGGGACTTGATCGTGATTTTAACGGTATCATAAAACAAAAAAATGGTCAGACAGCCATTATAACAGCGGGAGATGTTCATTTTGGTTCGGCTGCTTCTGTTCATGCAGTCGGTTATTAACGAAATTATTTTACCATCAGATTGTCTGAATGATTTGGGAGATGTTAATGGTTGCAACCAGTAAATGTGAATTTGTTTTTTTACCTCTGGGTGGTGTAGGTGAAATAGGAATGAATTTAGCTGCTTATGGATTTGGCTCCCAAAATCTTCGTGAATGGTTACTTGTTGATATGGGCGTTAGTTTTGCTGGTTCTGAATTACCAGGAGTTGATCTTGTTCTCCCTGATATTCGTTTTTTAGAAAGTGAAAAACATAATATACGTGGTCTTGTTTTAACACACGCACATGAAGATCATTATGGGGCTGTTCTTGATTTATGGCCAAAATTACAAGTTCCAGTTTATTGTACAGCTTTCACGGCAGGGTTATTGGAAAGTAAAAGGCAATCAGATTTTGAATCTCAAAAAATGTCATTTAATATTTTTCAAGCAGGGGATTGTTTTCAGGTTGGTTCCTTTGCCATAGAGGCAATTGCTGTTAATCATTCGATACCAGAATCTGTATCTTTAGCCATTACAACGTCTTTGGGGACTGTAATTCATACGGGTGATTGGAAAATTGATCATACGCCTTCGCTTGGAGCTGTGACGGATGAAAAAAGATTTCGAGCGTTAGGCGATAAAGGTGTTTTAGCATTGCTTTGTGATTCCACAAACGCATGTCGGGATGGTATATCTCCATCAGAGCAGCAGGTCCAAACCAGTCTTTCTGAGATTATTTCGAAAGCTGAAGGACGTGTTGCAATAGCAACTTTTGCTTCTAATATTGGTAGGATACGTTCTATTGCTCTTGCTGCTCAAGCTGTTGGGCGTAAGGTTCTTGTCATTGGGCGTTCCCTTAAACGAAGTATTATGGTTGCACAAGAGCTTGGTTATATGGATGGGTTAGCGCCATTTGTAACGGAAGATGATTATGGTTACATCCCACGAAAAGAACTTGTTTTAATTGTCACAGGGAGCCAAGGTGAGCCATGTGCTGCTTTGGCTAAGCTGTCACGTGAGGGGATGAGGAATATTGTGCTTTCTACTGGAGATACTGTTATTTATTCATCGCGAAGTATTCCAGGAAATGAAAAAGCGATTCTTGAGATACAAAATCGTTTTATCGATTTGGGTATTAAAGTGATTACGAATGAAGATGCCCTTGTTCATGTTTCAGGTCATCCCCGTCGTTCAGAACTTTTACAGATGTATGATTGGATAAAACCACAGATACTTGTGCCTGTGCATGGTGAGGCAATACATCTTACTGCTCAAGCGGCTTTAGCGCGTCAAGCAGGGATTAAAATTGTTAGGGATATTAGAAATGGTAATATGCTACGTCTTGCACCAACGCCTGTAGAAGTTATTGATTACGTGCCTGTTGGTCGTATTTATAAGGATGGCTGTCTTCTTGGAGATGAGTATGAGCTAGGGATTCGTGAGCGTAGAAAATTAAGTTATGCTGGTCATGTTGCAGTTTCTCTCCATATGAATAGCAAGCATGAGTTATTGGATGATATCGGTCTAAGCATATTGGGACTCCCTGAAAGTAATGGAGAGGGGGAAAAATTAAAAGATATTCTTTTAGAGGTTGTGGAAAATACAGTTTATAACATTCCACGCATGAAGCGAAAAAATAATGAAGTTATTCGAGAGGCAACACGACGTGCAGTAAGAGCGGCTGTTTATGAAATTTGGCAAAAAAAACCTCTCTGTACAGTTTTTTTACATCAGTCAAAATAAAGCATTTCCATATTACGTTATTAAAAAAAGAAGAGCATTCTTATTTTATTGCTCAATAAGAAAAATAGAGAATAAAGCACAACAAATTTTTAAACAATAAGATCGTTATATTTGCAAGTATTCAGAATGCGGCTATAGATGAATAGAGGGTATATTAAATTGTTCCAATATGATAGATCTGAGTAGGAGTTAATTATTTCAATGCGTCTTTCTCAATATTTCCTTCCACTTTTAAAAGAGAATCCTAAAGAAGCGGAAATTGTTTCTCATCGTTTTATGTTGCGTGCTGGGATGATTCGACAACAAACATCAGGGATTTATTCTTGGCTTCCTTTGGGAAAAAAAGTGCTTGATAAAGTTTGTAAAATTATTCGTGAAGAGCAAGAACGTGCTGGTGCAATAGAAATATTGATGCCTACAATTCAATCTGCTGATCTTTGGCGGGAAAGTGGTCGTTATGATGATTACGGTTTGGAAATGCTCCGCATTAAAGATCGTCAAAAGCGTGATTTACTTTATGGCCCGACCAATGAAGAGATGGTCACAGATATTTTTCGCTCCTATGTTCGCTCTTATAAAGATCTTCCGCTTAATTTGTATCATATTCAATGGAAATTTCGTGATGAAATTCGCCCACGTTTTGGTGTGATGCGGGCACGGGAATTCTTAATGAAAGATGCTTATTCTTTTGATCTTGATTATGAAGGCTCTAAAACATCTTATAATCGTATGTTTGTGGCTTATTTACGCACTTTTTCTCGCCTTGGCTTAAAGGCAATTCCCATGCGTGCAGATACAGGTCCAATAGGGGGGGAACTTAGTCATGAATTTATCATTTTGGCAGAAACAGGAGAAAGCGCTATTTTTTGTGATAGACAATTTCTTGAACTGAACGTTCCCGATAGTTCAATCGATTTTAGTGATAAAGCTGTTTTAGATAATACTGTTAGACAGTGGACATCTTTTTATGCAGCGACAGAAGAAATGCATAATGAAGAAGAGTGGACTAAAATTTCTGAGGAAAATCGTCTTTCAGCGCGTGGTATTGAAGTCGGACATATTTTCCACTTTGGGACGAAATATTCTGCTCCAATGGGAGCAAAAGTTATGGGACAAGATGGAAAAGAGCATGTGGTCTCGATGGGATCTTATGGAATTGGACCTTCACGTCTTGTTGCGGCCGCTATTGAGGCTTCTCACGATGAAAAGGGAATTATTTGGCCAAAATCGATGGCACCGTTTGATTTTGGGATTATCAATATGAAACCTGATGATGAAAAATGTACAAAAGCATGTGAGTTTCTCTATCAGGGATTAAAGGATGCTGGTTTCGATCCATTATTAGATGATAGAAATGAACGTCCTGGATCAAAATTTGCAACAATGGATTTGATTGGTTTGCCAACGCAAATCATTGTTGGTCCTAACAGTATTGCAGAAAATGAAGTTGAAATTAAAGATCGAAAAACAGGTGTAAAAAAATCTCTAACGGTTGAAGATGCGCTCAGCCAACTTTCTATAATTTAATAGGAAATGTTATGAAGAGGCTGAAAAATAAATGGTTTTCATCTTATGAGTGGATGATCGCTTTTCGTTATATGATTCCCAACAAAAAGCATGTCGTCGCATCTGTTATTTCAATTATTTCTCTTATTGGGATTATGTTGGGAGTCTTTGCTCTGGTTGTTGTTATGGCGGTGATGAATGGCTTTCGCACAGAACTTCTTAACCGTATTCTTGGTATGAACGGGCATCTTATTGTTCAAACAATTGATTCTGGTTTTTCTGATTATAAGACTCTTATTTCTTCTTTAGAATCTAAAAATGGTGTGAAGTTTGCTTTGCCTGTTATTGAAGGTCAAGCGCTTGTTCAAGGTGAAGCCCAAGGTGGCTCTGGCGCGTTAGTTCGTGGTATGCGCAAACAAGATCTAGAAAAACTTAAAACAGTTTCTCAAAACATTAAATTAGGCTCGATTTCTCAGTTTGATCAAGAAGACGGTGTTGCAATTGGAAGTGGTTTAGCAGAAAAATTAGGGCTTACAGTTGGGAGGGATCTTCGTATTATTACCCCTGATGGTGATGAGACACCTTTTGGTGTTACACCACGTGTAAAAGCTTATAAAGTCATTGCTATTTTTGAAGTTGGTATGTCTGAATATGATTCAATATTTGTTTTTATGCCTCTCCATGAAGCACAAATGTTTTTTAATTTAGGCGATAAGGTTCAGTCTTTAGAATTATTTCTAAACGATCCTGATGCTGTTGATCAAATAAAACCTCTTGTAGAAAAAGCAGTTGATCAACAGGTCTATTTAATTGATTGGCGTACACGTAATCAGGCTTTTTTTTCAGCTTTACAGATTGAACGGAATGTCATGTTTTTCATTCTTTCTCTGATTGTTCTTGTTGCTGCTTTAAATATTATTTCAGGCCTTATTATGCTTGTAAAAGATAAAAGTCATGATATCGCAATTTTACGCACAATGGGTGCTCAACAGAGTGCAATTTTGCGTATATTTATTATCACAGGTATGATGATTGGTTTTATTGGAACGATATTAGGCTTAATTTTGGGTGTTATCGCGACCGCGAATATTAATCATATCCAAGACTTTATCTCTTGGTTATTTAATGTCGATGTTTTTAATCCTCAACTTTATTTTTTAACAAAACTGCCTGCACAAATTGAATGGAAACAAACTGTTTTGGTTGCTCTTATGGCTTTATTATTGTCATTTCTTGCTGCTCTCATTCCGGCATGGCGTGCTGCTAAGCTAGATCCTGTACAAGCTTTGAGGTATGAATAATGACAGCGATTTTAGAGCTTGTAGAGATTGAAAGACGCTTTTATGAGAGTCATAAGCCGCTCATTGTTTTAGATAAAGCGAATTTTATTCTTAATCGTGGAGAGCTTGTTGCACTTGTCGCACCATCTGGTGCTGGAAAATCAACACTTCTTCATATTGCGGGGTTATTAGAAAAACCAACAGCTGGTGATGTGTTGTTACGGGGTGTTTCTTGTGCGAAACGCTCTGATCGTGAGCGAACAGCTATCAGACGAAATGATATTGGTTTTGTCTATCAATTTCATCACTTACTTCCAGAGTTTACAGCTTTAGAAAATGTTATGATACCGCAAATGATAGCAGGATTAAACAAGTCCATCGCAGAAGATCGTGCGCGTAAGTTATTGACGTATTTGCGTATTTCTCATCGGGCAAATCATCGTCCCTCAGAGTTATCGGGAGGCGAGCAACAACGTGTTGCTATTGCACGTGCCGTAGCAAATGGCCCTTCGGTTCTTTTAGCAGATGAACCTACCGGAAATCTTGATCCTGTAACGTCAGCTTATGTCTTTCAAGCTTTATCTGTTCTTGTTCGTCAGTCTGGTCTTTCTGCTCTTATTGCAACACATAATTACGCTTTGGCAAAGCAAATGCATCGTCGAATTACACTTAAAGATCAGAAGATTATTGAACTTCCTTAAAGGCAAGGTATAAATTTTATACGACTAATTGAATGGTTTATATTACTTTATTCAAGGAGACTTTTTATGACAGCTTTTGTCAACGACAAAAATCAATTGGATATGCGTCGTCGCCGATTGATTTTTCGCGCATGGCATCGCGGTATTCGTGAAATGGATCTCATTTTTGGACATTATGTTAATGCTCATATCACTGGAATGAATGATAAAACACTCTCTGAACTTGAGTATATTATGTCTTTTGATGATCGCGACTTACTCACATGGATTACCGGAGAAATTTCACCCCCCTCTGAAATTAATAGTCCTCTTTTTCGTGATATTGCCAATTATCGTACTTATTTAACTTATTGATTTAAATGCCTATATTTAAAAAAAATATCATCCCCCCCAATAGTCCTGCTCATATGATTTTTGATGGCATTACTGATGGATTTGAAGCCTTTGCCCTTGCGAAATTAAGTTCAGAAATTGCACAGGGTAAACCACTCATCTATGTTGTCCGAGACGGAACAAAAATTGCGCACTTACAACAAGTTTTAAATTTTATTGAACCCAATTTACCCGTCCTTCAATTTCCTGCATGGGATTGTTTGCCTTATGATCGCGTGTCACCAGGAATTGCTATTATGGCACGTCGACTATCAGCATTGGCACACCTAGCCAATTTGCGTCAAAATCCACATCCTGCAATTATTCTAACAACAGCAAATGCAATTATGCAAAAGTTGCCTCCTCGTGAAATGATAGAAGCTCAGCTTATTCATGCACATGTTGGCCAGTGCCATAACATGGGGCATTTCATTCAGTTCCTAGAAACCAATGGTTTTGAACGCGTTACGGTTGTTCGTGATGTTGGTGAGTTTGCTGTAAGAGGAGGAATACTAGATATCTTTTCTCCTATGGATACTCAGCCTTTACGTCTTGATTTTTTTGGAGATACCCTAGAAAGCATCCGTGTATTTGATCCAGAAAGTCAAAGAACAATACGCCAAAAAACTGAACTTTTATTACAGGCAATGAGCGAAGTTGTTTTGACAGATGAATGCATCAGCCGTTTTAAAAGCAATTATACCCGTACATTTGGTGTATCACAAAAAAATAATATGCTTTATGAAGCAATTGCTCAAGGTCGGCGTTTTGCTGGCATGGAGCATTGGCTCCCATTTTTTTATGAGAGCCTTGATACTTTTTTTGATCATTGTGGCAATTTACCGCTTGTTTTTGAACATCTCATAGAAGAAGTTTTCGTTGAGCGTTATCGCCTTATTGAAGACTATTATAACGCGCGTAAAGAACGCGAAAATGATAAAGAAAATACAACGTCTTATCATCCGATAGATCCTAGTCTTCTCTATTTAACGCCAGAGCGTGTTTTAGGGTGTGTGCAACAATCTTCACAGCGTATTGATTTTTCGCCTTTTAATATTCCACAAAGTTTGGAAGAAACAGTTATTCACACACAAGTAAAACAGGGATATGATTTTGTAAAAGAGCGTAATGCGCAAGAAAAGAATGTTTTTTCAAGTGTTATTGATCACATCGCATCTTTACGTGCTTCTGGCAAAAAAGTACTTTTAGCGTGTTGGAGTGAAGGATCTCTCAATCGTTTGCTACAAGTTCTTGATGAGCATGGATTGAAAAAAATAGACGTTGTAAAATCCTTGCAAACAGTCAAAGCAACACCACGAGATCGTATATTAGCAGCTGTTATCATGATAGAACATGGTTTTGAGGTTGAAGATCTAGCTATTATAGCAGAGCAAGATATCTTAGGTGATCGCTTTATTAGATCACCAAAGCGTCGTAAGAATAATACAAATTTTATTTCTGAGATTTCTGCTTTAAATTCTGGTGATCTTGTTGTGCATATTGATCATGGTATTGGCCAATTTGTTGGTCTAAAAACCATCACCACGACTGGAATTTTACGAGATTGTCTTGAAATTAAATATGCTGGAGGTGATTTACTCTTTTTACCTGTTGAAAATATTGAGCTTCTCTCACGTTATGGTTCAGAAGGAACAGAGGTAACTTTAGACAAATTAGGGGGTGTTGCTTGGCAAGCACGTAAAGCTCGGCTTAAAAAACATTTATTGGAAATGGCAGGGCAATTAATTCGTATAGCTGCGGAGCGTGCGACCCGTGCTGCGCCTGCTTTACTTCCACCAGTTGGTCCATTTGATGAGTTTGTTGCTGGTTTTCCTTATGAAGAAACAGAAGATCAAATGAACGCCATTGATGCCGTTTTAGATGATTTAGCCTCAGGAAAGCCGATGGATCGTTTGATATGCGGTGATGTTGGCTTTGGAAAAACAGAAGTGGCTATTCGAAGTGCTTTTGTTGCAGCATTAAATGGATATCAGGTCGCTGTTGTTGTACCGACAACTTTACTTTCACGTCAACATTACAAGACATTTATTTCGCGTTTTCAAGGATTACCGGTTAAAATTGGTCATGTATCAAGGCTTGTGAAAGGGAAAGAACTCACACAAGTCAAAAAAGGGATTTCAGATGGTACGATTGATATTGCCATTGGAACCCATGCATTATTAAGTGGTGCAGTTAACTTTTTACGGTTAGGTCTTCTTATCATTGATGAGGAGCAACATTTTGGGGTGAAACACAAAGAGCGTTTAAAACAGCTTAAAAGTGATATTCATGTTCTTACACTTTCAGCAACGCCCATACCGCGAACTTTAGGATTGGCATTATCGGGGGTCCGTGAACTTTCATTAATTACCACTCCACCCATTGATAGAATGGCGGTTCGTACTTTTATTTCACCATTTGATGCACTTGTTATACGCGAAACATTGCTTCGAGAATACTACCGTGGTGGACAAAGTTTTTATGTCTGTCCTCGTATTTCTGATCTGGCTTTTGTAGAAGAATACCTTAAAATGCATGTTCCAGAGCTCAAGTTCGTTATAGCACATGGACAAATGCCGGCTGGACAGCTTGATGATATTATGAATGCATTTTACGATGGGCAATATGATGTTTTACTATCGACAACCATTATTGAATCCGGTCTTGATATTCCAACAGCCAATACATTAATTGTGCATCGCGCTGAGATGTTTGGTCTTTCTGCACTCTACCAGTTACGAGGAAGGGTAGGGCGCTCAAAACAACGTGCTTATGCACTTTTTACTTTTCCATCTGGTAAAGTTTTAACACCTGCGGCTGATCGTCGTCTTAAAGTGTTACAATCTCTTGATACATTGGGGGCTGGATTTCAATTGGCAAGTCACGATATGGATATTCGTGGTTCAGGAAATTTTTTAGGTGAAGAACAATCAGGACATATCAAAGAAGTTGGATTTGAACTCTATCAAAAAATGCTCGAAGAAGCTGTTGCTGAATTAAAAGATGGAGAACTAAGTGAGGATAAGCAATGGTCACCTCAAATTTCACTTGCTACAACCGTGATGATACCAGAAAGTTTTGTGCCTGATTTATCATTACGTATGGGGCTTTATCGACGCTTGACGGAACTTGAGAATTTAGAACAAATTGATGAGTTTGCAGCCGAGTTAATCGATCGTTTTGGTCCTTTACCCCTTGAAGTTCAACACATTCTTAAAGTTTTTCATATCAAAATATTGTGTCGAAAAGCTCATGTAGAAAAATTGGATGCTGGACCAAAGGGGATTGTCATACAGTTTCGCAATAACTATTTTTCCAATAGTGTTGCTCTTGTTCAGTGGGTGGGAAAACAAGGTTCAATGGCAAAAATTCGTCCAGATCAAAGTATTGCTCTTATTCGGGATTGGGCTACAGTTGATGAAAGACTTATTGGAGCAGCAACGATTATGACTGAGTTGGTAGAAATGGCAGAAAAAAATTCTGTTTAAAGCAATTCCTCTACTTTTCAGAATTATTCTATAAAAACAACAAATTATTAATTTTTTATAAGAAAAAAATCCTTACAATTTTTCAAAAGCTGCAGATTAGGAATATATTTAGTTTATCAAGTGTCCTTATGATTTAACTCTATCCTTTTCAGTTATACTACGGACATATAAAACACAAATTTTATCTAATATTTTGGAGCTTCATGCACTGCAATATTTGTTTCTAAAACCTTATAGGCTAACATGGAGAATAATAAGTGTAAAAAATTGAAATTTATAAGATTTTTAGAAGTGCATAGGAGTTTATTTTAATTGATATTGCAATATTGATTCGTTTGTGTAATCTTAGCATAATTGCATAGAGGTGTTTTATGGATAGATTGCATCAAATACCCGTGTGATAAAGAGGGGAAAGCTATATGGGTATATAAAAGTTTACATAGATCGTCGTAGTTTTTCTCTAAATTTGACTTTTTTTTTTATATTGAAGTAAAAGTAATGAAATTAAGTTTTATTTCATTATTGTTTAATAAAATTTAAATTGGAACTTTTTACTTAATATTTTTTTTAAATTACTTAAAAGCGCGTTGAAAGGATTAACTTAATCATGTCGCATAAAAATTTTTATTCTGCTGTTTCAGTATTAGTTGGAGCAGCTGCCCTTTTTCTTGTAGCTAGTATTTCTGCAAATGCGCAGACTTTATCGCAAGGTTGGTACAAAGTTTGCAGTAAGCAGCATGATGTTGATATTTGTAATACAATGAATACTGTATTATCAAATACGGGACAACCTTTAACGGCTTTTAATCTTGTTGAAATAAAAGGGAAGCAAAATGAAAAACGTATAGGTATTCAAGTGCCTACAGGTCGTTTTTTGCCAGAAGGTGTTCACATTCAAATAGGTGATGGCTTCTCTAAAAAAATTCCTTATATCATTTGTAATGGACCAAGTTGTATTGCCAATGATGTTTTAGATGATAAGCTTATTGCAGCTATGAAAAGTGGTACAAAAATGGTTGTAACCACAGTTAATTTCCGTGGTTCAGCTAATCCTATTGAATTTTCTCTTAATGGATTTACAGCGGCGTATACCGGTCCTGGTATGGAAGAAAAAGATTTCCAACAAGAGCAAATAAAGCTGCAGCAAGCTATTCAATCAAATCAAAAAGAAATTGAAGAGCGTATGCGGGCTGAGCAAGAGAAAGCAAAACAAAAATAATACACACAGGCCATAAAATTGGTTTAAACTTTTTCTATGATTGTTTATTGAGACCGCCACAAAAAATTGTGGCGGTTTCTTTTTATTGTTAATTTTTTGAAAGAGTTCTACGTTTCCACCAACCAATACGCGCAGTTTTAGGAGAATCATGAGATGTTGATGAAATAACAACAGGTTGGTTGATTGTTTCTTCAATTGGGGAAGGAGAAGTTTCGACAGTTCTCTCCACCTTCATATCAGTTTCTTTCTCTAATGTTTTTTCTATTTCTTTAGAGGATGAATTTTTACGTGTTCTACGTGTTGATTTCTTAGTGTTTTCAGGGGGGGTATCCTCACCTTCATGAACAGATTGTGCTGCTTTTTTTGCTCTAATTTTACGTACCGAACTGCTTTTAGGCTTTTCTTCAAGAGATTTTTGTTCTGCGATATTTTGATCATTCTCTAGAGAGAGAGTATTTTCTACCGCCTTTGAAGAACGTGTTTTACGTTTTTTAAGTTTAACACTTGTATCATCAACTTTTTTAGCTTCATCTTGCTGTTGTACATCAAGAGCTTGCGTATCATTTTTTATTTCTTCAGGTTTAGAAGATTGAGTAGATGGAACACGACGTTTGCGGTGTGCTGCTTTAATTTCTGCTAAAGCCTGCTGAGCAAAATCTCCTACTGGTTCTGCGTAAGGGATGCGAATCTGATGAAGATTATTATCTTGATTGCGTCGACCACCACGACGTCCTCGACGGCGCCCTCGACGGTAAGAAGAATCATCACTCAATGTCTCTTCTTTCTTATGAATGTCAGAGAGAGAATGATCAGTAATTTCATCGTGGCGATTTTTGCGTCGACGTTTTTGTTTTGTTTCAATGGGAGGAGAATTGTCAATAGATTCACTTTTTATGAAAATAGAATCTTCAATTTCTTGCTTATTGTCATCTTCCAATGGAGATTGAGAAATACTTTCTGCTATTGTGCCTTTAGAAATAACAAGATGTTGCGTTCCAATACTATCATCTGCTTCAATACTAATATTAAGTTTAAAGCGTGTTTCTAAATTAACAAGAATATTGCGTTTATGATTTAACACATAAAGCGCTGTTGCTACGGGTGTGCGCACAATAATATTATGTTGCGAATTATGAAGAAGATATTCTTCAATGGAGCGCATGACATGTAAAGCAATTGATGATTCAGAACGTATACTTCCTGTTCCTGCGCAATGGGGGCAAGGTTGTGTTGTACTTTCTAAAACTGATATGCGAATACGTTGACGGCTCATTTCTAAAAGGCCGAAATGTGAAATATGGCCAACTTGAATACGAGCACGATCATTTTTTAAACAGTCTTTTAATTTTTTTTCGACTAATCGCACATTGCGTTCTTCAAGCATGTCAATAAAATCAATCACGATTAAACCAGCAAGGTCACGTAAGCGTAATTGACGCGCTACTTCTTCTGCAGCTTCAAGGTTTGTTTGTAAAGCTGTCTTTTCAACAGAGAATTCTCTCGTAGAACGTCCAGAATTGACGTCAATAGCAACAAGTGCTTCTGTTTGATTAATAACAAGATATCCCCCAGATTTTAAAGAAACCTGTGGTTGCAACATTTTATCAAGTTGAATTTCAATATTATTTCTTGCAAAAATAGGTGTAGGATCGCGATAAGGTTGCACAACTTTTGCGTGACTTGGCATAAGCATACGCATAAAGTCTTTCGCTTCACGATATCCTTGGTCTCCAGAGACAAGAATTTCACTAATGTTCTTATTGTAAAGATCTCGTATAGAACGCTTTATGAGATTACTTTCTTCATGAACTAGGCATGGTGCCGTTGACTCGAGTGTCAAAGTGCGAATCGTATCCCATAACCGCATAAGATATTCATAATCGCGCTTAATTTCAGCTTTTGTTCTATTAGCGCCAGCAGTTCGTAAGATAACGCCCATCCCCTTTGGAACGGCTAATTCTTTTACGATTTCTTTAAGACGCTTACGGTCTTGTATATTCGTAATTTTTCGTGAAATACCACCACCGCGTGCTGTGTTGGGCATGAGAACAGAATAACGACCTGCTAGAGAGAGATATGTTGTAAGGGCGGCACCTTTATTTCCACGTTCTTCCTTGATGACTTGCACCAACAAAATTTGACGACGTTTAATTACTTCTTGAATTTTATACTGGCGCCCTTGTTTTCTTTGATATGTTGGGAGCTCTTCACGGATGTCTTCAGCACCGACCATTTCGATCTCATCATAAGAAACATCGGCATTTAATATTTCTTCTGTATGATCAATAGTTACAGCTTCGGAGGTATTATCATTTTCAACATCGGCTGCTATAGCATTGTTTTTCGCATTTTTCTTTGTTCTTCTAGAGCGTTTTTTATTTTTAGTTGTTTCTTCCGTAAAAACATCTGTTGGATTTTCTCCTACAGCTGCCTTTTCTTCTTCTTCAAGAAGAGCAAGGCGATCAGCAATAGGAATTTGATAATAATCAGGATGAATTTCAGAAAATGTTAAAAAACCATGTCGGTTTCCACCATATTCAACAAACGCTGCTTGGAGAGATGGTTCTACACGCGTAATACGTGCAAGATAAATATTCCCCTTGAGCTGTTTTTTATGTTCTGATTCAAAATCAAGTTCTTCAATTTTGTTGCCGTGAACAACAACAACACGTGTTTCCTCCGGATGAGAGGCATCTATAAGCATTTTGTTTGACATAAGTTAATATCCTGAAGGCGACATGCCCAATTTTATTCAAACGAACGATGTAATCATTCGTAGATGTAAAGAGCTGTCTGCCATAAAAGGGAGGTACCAGAAAAACAGGACGGAACACCACGTGTAGATGCATAACTGCATTTACACCATTTCTCATCATTATCTCCATCTGTTTTTTATGACTCATATTTCTTAAAAGTCTCTGGTAAAATAATCTTTAAAACAGTTCGGATATCCGAACCAACGAATCTTAAATAATGCAATCCTAATTTTATAACATAGAAATTTTTCATCCATAACAAAGTCTCAACGCATAATATGCAACAACCCCTTTAAAGATAACTTACTATGAGTTACAGATAATTAGATCGATTATCAGCTAGGAAGCACCAATATTCTTTTATGTTGATATCATACGTTTGGCAAGTAACAATGTAAATCATGTATCATGATAATATTTTTGTGATCTTAATTTCATTTTTGGGTGTTTATAATGGAGAAGTTTAGCGTTTATTGAAAAATAGACAATAAATTTAGTGTATTGTGTTTATATGACCAAGATAAATTATTACAAATGTCGTTGTAGAATACTTTACTTATGATAAGAGGGCTTATGATAAGATTTTTTTTTATCCAAAAGCTGAAAACAGTTTATTGGGATGTTATTGCGCAATTCATATGCTTTTTATTATTTTTTTTGCTATGTCAAACCAGTGCTCAAGCCGCAGATCCTTTAAGACTTATCAATTTTAGAACCATTGGTGATAGTGCTCATACCCGTATAATTGCGCTTTTCAATTCAAAACCAAATATTCGTTTGCAGATTTTGGATAGGCCTGCACGTTTGGTTATCAATTTACCTACAATTGACTTTTCAATGCAAAATATGCCTTTAAAGAAACAAAATGCATTGTCCGTTATGCTCTCAGATGTACGTTATGCTTTCTCTGACATACAAACTTCACGCATTATTTTGACAAGCAAAACAGCTTTTGTTGTTGAAAAAAGTATCGTAAAAAAATTAGACAGTGGTTTATGGCAGTTGCTGGTTGATATTCGTAAAAGTACACAAGAAAAATTTGATAAGATATTAAAGAGCCAGCAAAGGAGAAATTTTGATACCAAACCACCGTTGATTCCGGCGCAAAATTTTCGTGTTGTTCTTGATCCTGGTCATGGTGGTATTGATGGTGGTGCGCGAGGGGTCACTGGAATTTTAGAAAAAGATGTAACTTTAGATTTTGCACGTGCATTGCGCGATGAATTACAAAAAGACCCTCATATTAGCGTTGCTTTAACGCGTGATTCTAATATTTTTTTAAGATTAAGCGAAAGAGTTAAAAAAGCGCAAGAATTTGATGCTGATCTTTTTATATCTATTCACGCAGATACAATAGATGTCCATTCTCTTCGCGGTGCTACGGTGTATACCATATCAGATAAAGCTTCTGATGCCATTGCAAAATCTTTAGCTGAAAGTGAAAATAAAGTTGATTTGCTTGATGGTTTGCCTGCAGATGAAACGCTTGAAGTTACAGATATCTTGATGGATCTTACACGGCGTGAAACGCATACATTTTCGGTTAATTTTGCAAATAGTGTTATTTCAAGTTTATCGAAGAATCATATCAACTTAATCAATAATCCTCATCGCTATGCTAATTTTCAAGTTTTAAGAGCTTCAGATATCCCTTCTGTCTTGATAGAGATCGGGTATCTATCCAATAAAGAGGATGAAAAGTTATTAAACGATCCTCATTGGAGGAAACAAATGGCTCTCTCAATTGCTCATTCTATTCGTCAATTCGCTGAATATAGACAGAAAATGGTACAGCCTCTTTAAATTTGTAAGAAAATAGAGTAATTAATATGGGATTTTAGTTTACCCTAGTATAAATATAAAAATAGAAAACAAATTTTCTTTTTCTCAATCTTGTGGTGATATCCACGTGGTGTGATTGAAATAACATATTTTTTCTTTGAGCAATTCTTAAGAAAGCGATAGCCGTTTTTATGATGATTTTTTTTAAATATCTTCTTCGTTTTTTTGTTGCCACTGGACTTTGTGGCGCAATAACATGGGGTGTTATGACCAGTGGTCAAGCAAACGCACTTCCTGATTATGAAGTCCTTTCACTTTATGAGCCACCGGTAATGACCCGTGTTCATGCTTCTGATGGCCGTCTTATGGCAGAGTTTGCAACAAAACACCGCCTCTATTTACCGATACAATCAATCCCAAAGCTTGTTAAAGATGCTTTTATTTCGGCTGAAGACAAAAACTTTTATCATCATTTTGGTTTAGATCCCGAAGGACTTTCTCGCGCTTTGATCAATAATATTCGTAATATTGGTTCTGGAAGGCGTCCAGAAGGGGCATCAACCATAACGCAACAAGTCGCTAAAAACTTTCTTTTAAGTTCAGAAACAACGTTAGAGCGTAAATTTAAGGAAGCTATTTTAGCAATGCGTATTGAGAAAACTTACTCAAAAGATCATATTCTCGAACTTTACCTCAATGAAATTTATTTGGGGCGTGGTACTTATGGTATAGCTGCTGCCTCTTTGACCTATTTTAATAAATCCGTCAATGATCTGACGTTAGAACAATGTGCTTATTTGGCGGCTCTTCCAAAAGGACCAGCAAATTATGATCCATTTAAGAATACACAGCGTGCTATTGATCGGCGCAATTGGGTTATAGACCGGATGGTTGCAAATGGGTATGTAACCCGTGAACAAGGTGAAAAAGCAAAAGCTAAGCCTTTGGGAGCGACAATACGCGGGAGCGATAGCTATGTTTTTGCGGCTGATTACTTTACTGAAGAAGTACGTCGCCGTTTAATGCATCGCTATGGGGCTAAAACACTTTATGAAGGTGGGCTGTCTATTCGTACAACGCTTGATCCGCATTTACAAATGATTGCTCGGCGGGCTTTGCAAAACGGATTAATTAAATTTGATCATGCACACGGATGGCGTGGAGCTTATGCGCATATTGATAAGAAAGATGATGATTGGGGGGCTGAGCTTGCAAATATCACAGGGTTAAGTGATGTTCCTGAATGGCGTTTAGCAGTTGTTCTTTCTGCAAATCCCAATAAAATAGAGATTGGTTTACAGCCACAGCGTGAAGCTTCAGGTATGCTCTCAAAAAAACGAGAAATTGCTGTTTTATCTGAAGCTGATTCAAAATGGGCACTTCATATTGTGAAAGAAAATGGTTATCGAAGAACTGTTCAGAGCTTGTCTCATGTTTTGCAAGTTGGGGATGTCATTTTTGTTGAAAAACTCCCCAATATAAACAACACTTATCGTTTACAACAAATCCCTAAGGTTGAAGGTGCGATTGTTGCTATGGAACCGCACACAGGGCGCGTTCTTGCAATGGTGGGAGGTTTTTCTTTTGCTGCGTCTGAATTTAATCGTGCAACACAAGCTTATCGTCAGGCTGGTTCTGCATTTAAGCCCATTGTGTACTCAGCGGCACTTGATAATGGGTATACACCAGCATCAGTTATTTTAGATGGTCCCATCGAAGTTCGCCAATATAATGGTGAGGTTTGGCAACCTAAAAATTATGGTGGTACTTTTGCAGGTCCTTCAACACTGCGTTATGGTATTGAGCATTCTCGCAATCTTATGACAGTACGGCTTGCCAATGATATGGGAATGTCTCTTGTCGCTGAATATGCAGAGCGTTTTGGCGTGGTCGATAAATTGCAACCCTATCTCCCTATGGCCCTAGGAGCGGCTGAAACAACAGTTTTAAGAATGGTTACAGCTTATTCTGTCATAGCTAATGGAGGACGCTCTATTAAACCTTCTCTGATAGACCGAATTCAAGATCGTTATGGGAAGACAATTTATCGTCATGATGATCGTATTTGCGAAAATTGTAATGCGAATTCATGGAATAATCAAAGTGAACCGACTTTAATTGATGAAAGAGATCAAGTTCTTGACCCTATGACAGCTTATCAGATTACATCGATGATGGAAGGGGTTGTTCAGCGTGGTACTGCAGCACGTTTACGTTATCTCAATAGACATATTGCCGCTAAAACAGGAACCACCAATGATTCTAAAGATGTCTGGTTTATGGGATTTACCCCTGACCTCGTCGTTGGAGTTTTTGTTGGTTATGATCAACCAGCATCGTTGGGATACAACGGGACGGGAAGTTCATTGGCCGCCCCTATTTTTGGTGAATTTATGGAAGATGCTCTTAAAGGAAAGCCGGATGTTCCCTTTAAGATGCCGAAGGGTATGATTTTAATGCCAATTAATCGGAAAACCGGAATGCTTGCGGAAAGAGGAGAGCAAGATGTCATTATAGAAGCATTTAAACCAGGAACTGGTCCTGCTGATATATATCAAGTCATTGGGGGTACGAATTCTTTTCAAGAAGGTGTTCCAGCAATAACCACTTCTCCACAAGTCAATAAAGCCCTTGAAAGTGGGACTGGTGGGTTGTATTAATCGGCCAAATCTCCTTTGCCATGAGTCTTAGTTTTTATCTGTTTTTTAATGGTGTTAGTCCTGTAAATAGAATGATGGATCCATTCCGTTCTTTGATAAAGGCTATTAAGTTTATATAAAATGCTAGAGACATAACCTGAAAGAGTGTTAAAAGATACGGTGTTAAATTATGCGAGCAGAAATAGAGACATTAGTTGATGAAATCCAAAAAGCAATTCAGTTGCTAAGGGGGCATCTTTGACTGGGATCAATCACTAAAGCGTCTCGAATATCTTAATCAAAAAGCAGAAGATCCTACACTTTGGGACGATGCACAACGAGCACAAGATATGATGCGTGAGCGTCAACGTCTTGATGATTCAATCAATGGTCTTTTATCATTTACAAAAACACTTGAAGAATGCATTGAACTCATTGCGATGGGGGAAGAAGAAAGCGATGTTGAAGTTATCGCTGATGCAGAAAACTCAATACGTAATCTTAAAAGTGAGATTGATAAAAGGCAAATTGATGTGCTTCTTTCAGGAGAGGCTGATCCTAATGATACCTATTTAGAAGTTCATGCAGGGGCGGGGGGAACAGAAAGCCAAGATTGGGCTTCTATGTTGTTGCGTATGTATATGCGCTGGGCTGAACAGCATGAAATGAAGGTTGAAGTTTTAGAAATTCATGATGGAGAAGAAGCAGGAATAAAGTCAGCGACAATTCTTGTAAAAGGGCATAATGCTTATGGATTGTTAAAAACAGAATCAGGTGTTCATCGTTTAGTACGAATTTCCCCATTTGATTCAAATGCAAAGCGTCATACCTCTTTTGCAAGCATTTGGGTTTATCCGGTTATTGATGATGATATTGAAGTTGATGTTTCAGAAGCAGATGTGCGTATTGATACCTATCGTGCTTCGGGGGCAGGAGGACAGCATGTTAATACGACAGATTCTGCCGTTCGAATCACACATATAAAAACGGGTATTGTTGTTCAATGTCAAACTGAGCGCTCTCAGCATAAAAATCGCGCTACAGCTTGGTCAATGTTGCGTGCCCGTCTTTATGAAGAAGAGCTCAAAAAAAGAGAAGAAGAAAACAGTGCTGTTGAATCTTCTAAAACAGACATCGGGTGGGGACATCAAATTAGATCTTATGTTCTTCAACCTTATCAACTTGTGAAAGATTTACGTACAGGGATTGAAAATACTGATCCACAATCCGTTCTTAATGGAAACTTAGATGCCTTTATAGAGGCCGCACTTTCTCAACGTATTTATGGAAAAGACAAAGAAGTTGAGGATATTCGTTAATGATATATTCCACCTTCAACTGTGCAGATTTATTTCTTAAATTGCTCGTTTTATGGATGTTGTAATATATTAATAGCCCTTGATATGTGAGAGCTTCATATTTTATTGTCCTTTTTTCAAAGTCTTTTCTCATAAGTCAACCCTGCTTATGACAGGAACAAGTGAATTTTTTGATTCATTTAAGATAAGAAAAATTTGAAAGGAGAAAATTTACGATATCAGGAGGACTGATTTAAAAAATAAATAATCAGTTATTCCTATAAATAAACATATTGTAAAAACTGAATCCGTTGGAAAAATAAAATCTATTGGGGAAGGATTCTGTTGCTTCTAAAAATATACTATTTTATACTCCATTATGACGGTGTAAAAGCGTTGCAGCAGCTAAAACATTTTCAGCATGTCCTGATACGCTTACTTTGCGCCATTCCTCTGCAATTTTTCCATTTTCATCAATTAAAAAAGTGCTTCGTTCGACACCCATATATTTGCGTCCGTACATGCTTTTTTCACCCCAAACACCATAAGCTTCAAGGGTTGTTTTTTCTTCATCAGAAACTAAAATGACATCAAGTCCATGTTTTACTTTAAATTTATCGTGTTTTTTTACATTATCTGGAGAGATTCCAATAACAGCAACATCGATTTCATCAAATTTCGTCTTTAATTGTGTGAAATCAAGTGCCTCACTTGTACATCCACTCGTATCATCTTTGGGATAAAAATATAAGACAACAGGTTTTCCTCTAAAGTCAGAAAGACGGACAGTCTCCCCTCCATCGCGTGGCAAGTTAAAGTCAGGAGCAGGAGTCCCTTTCATTGATTTTGTCATGTTTTATCTTTCTTTTTGAGTGAAAAGATCAATGAGTAGCATACAGAGAAGGAATAAAGTTTCAACTCTCTAGAATAAAATTTTCAAAGATTTTTCGCTATCATATAAAAATTATTCTGTCATAAAAGCTCAATGAAAAAATAAGCAAATAAAGCGCAAGAAATACTCCTATCACGGATATAAAATCTATAGAACAAATGAGACATCTATAGATTAAAGAGGTTTGATCAATACATGTTTTTTCTTACCAAAAGAGAGTTTAATGATTCCTTCTACTGTGACATCTTTTTCAATAATAAGGTGTGTCTCATCCTTTATGATTTGATCATTAACGCGTATCCCTCCACCTTGAATATGACGGCGCGCTTCACTGTTTGATTTTGCAAGTCCGGCTTTGACTAAAAGAGAGAGCAATCCAGTGCCTGTTTTTAATTCTGTTGCGCTCATTTCAACCGTTGGAAGATTTTCTCCAAGTGTTTTTTCTTCAAATGTTTTGCGGGCAGTTTCTGCTGCTGCCTCGGCGAGAGCACGTCCATGCAACATTGCGGTAATTTCTGTTGCAAGAATTTTTTTTGCTTCGTTAATTTCAGTCCCTTGTAAGAGAGAAAGTTTAAGAATCTCATCCATGGGTAATGTAGTATAGAGCTTTAAAAACCGTGTTACATCAGCGTCCTCTGTATTGCGCCAATATTGCCAAAATTGATAAGGTGAAAGCATATCGGCATTAAGCCATACAGCACCATTCAAAGATTTACCCATTTTAGCACCGGAAGAGGTCGTCAGCAATGGTGATGTCAATGCGTATAATTGTGGTGTTCCTAAACGATGTCCCAATTCGATTCCGTTAATAATGTTGCCCCATTGATCAGACCCTCCCATTTGCATACGCAACCCATAACGTTTATAAAGTTCAACAAAGTCATAAGCTTGTAGAATCATATAATTAAACTCTAAGAAGGACAAAGAGTGTTCACGCTCAAGTCTGAGTCTGACAGAATCAAATGACAACATACGGTTGACAGAAAAATGTTTTCCTACGTCACGCAAAAATTCTAAGTAGTTTAAATTGCACAACCATTCCGCATTATTCACAATACAAGCATCGGTTTCTTGATCACCGAACGTCAAATAGTTAGCAAATACCTTTTTAATTCCATCAATATTGGCTGCAATATCCTCTTGTGTTAGCAGTCGTCGTGCTTCATCTTTAAAGGAAGGATCACCGATCAATCCTGTCCCTCCGCCCATCAAAGCAATGGGGCGATGGCCGGTTTTTTGTAGCCAATAAAGCATCATGATCTGAAGGAGACTTCCAGCATGTAAGCTTGATGCTGTTGGATCAAATCCAGTATAAGCACTGACAGTTTCTTTTGAAAAAAGATCATCTAAGCCTTTTTCATCCGAAATTTGGTGGATAAAACCACGTTCGCTCATAATGTGTAAAAAATCAGATTTAAAGGCAAACACAGAGTCAATTTCCTAATTTTTAGAGGGCAATCATTTTATATAATAAATGATTATATAATGGATCATTCATGCTTTATCTACCATAAATGACATATATCACAAGAGAACCAGACATATTGGTAATGAAGATAATAATATAGGCATTATTCCCTTTTTACGCTTAAAAAGGGAATTTAACGGAAACCAGTAAATAAAAAAGACACTCTTTTTTATCCTTATTTCTATCCTGAAATAAAATTTAGAAAAATCAGAAATACAATCTAAAAAAATCACTTTGTTATGATCAGGGATGGCTTTTGCTGACTTTTTTATAAATCTTTTGTGTTTTCCTAAGTGAGTGAAAGTATTTCAGGAGGGGGAGCGAGAAATTCATTGGTAATATGGTTATCCAAATAGTGGGCACATCGTTCAATAAGTTCTTCATGAAATCCACTAAAAAAGTGATTAGCCCCTTCCAGTATTTCTTGTGTGATGATAATACCTTTTTGTGTTTTCAATTTATCAACAAGCATTTGAACGTCTTTTGGGGGGGCAACTTTATCGATACCACCGTGAATGATAAGCCCAGAGGAGGGACAAGGTGCAAGAAATGAAAAGTCATAAACATTAGGCTGAGGGGCAACAGAGATAAATCCCTCAATTTCTGGTCGGCGCATTAAAAGCTGCATGCCAATCCATGCTCCAAATGAATATCCTGCTACCCAGCAATTTTTAGAGTCCGGATGTTGTGTTTGCACCCAATCGAGAGCCGCTGCCGCATCTGAAAGTTCTCCTATTCCATAATCAAACTCCCCCTGACTGCGACCAATACCACGAAAGTTAAAACGGAGAGTTGTAAAGCCACGTTGTTGGAACATATAAAAGAGATCATAGACAATTTTATGATTCATCGTTCCACCAAATTGAGGATGAGGATGCAAAATGATCGCAATGGGCGCATTTTTTTGTTGTGAAGGTTGATAACGCCCTTCGAGCCGACCTGCGGGACCGTTAAAAATAATTTCTGGCATAAAATAAATGCTCCTTAAATGCTATAAAAGGCTCTCATTGACCATGGTCGACTTTTACCATAGAATCTCTTAAATAATCATTAGATATTCTTTTTTAAGTGCACTTTTCAAGAAAATTGCGCTATTTTTTCATCAATTCATAAGATTAATAATTGCGATGTAAAATGGTTATAAAACGGCGATATTTTGATCATAACGCAACAACACCGCTAAAAAAAATGGCGCGGATGGCATTACTGGAATCTTTAGAGATATTTGGTAATCCATCATCCGTTCATAAGGAAGGGCGTGCTGCTAAAACTTTATTGCAAAAGGCGCGTCGACAAATCGCTGAAAATCTTAAGACAGATCCAGATAACGTTGTCTTTACCTCTGGTGCGAGTGAAGCAGCAATGACTTTGTTAACACCCTTTTACACGATGGGGAATGCAAAGGTTAAATTTTCCCATCTTTACCTTGGAGCGACTGAACACCCTTCTGTTGCAGAAGGAGGGCGTTTCTCTAAAGAATTGATAAGTGTCATTGCAGTTGATCAAGATGGGCTTATTCAACAAGATAAATTAGATTCACTCTTAAGGGCTCATGATAAAACAAAAGGTTTACCGCTTGTTGCTATTCAAGCTGCAAATAGTGAAACGGGCGTTATTCAACCGTTAAAAGAAATAGCGGCTATTATTCGTGATTTAGGCGGTACTCTTATTGTTGATTTATCACAATATATCGATAAAAATTTTGTTGATATTAATCAGCTAGGAGGAGACTTTTTTATACTGTCTGCCCATAAAGTTGGTGGTCCTAAAGGAGTTGGTGCTTTTGTTTCATGTGGCAATCTCCTTATGCCACATCCTCTTATTATCGGAGGGGGACAAGAAAAAGGCTTACGTGGAGGAACAGAAGCATTGCCTCTTATTGCTGCTTTTGGAGCAGCAATGGCTGATTGTCTCACACAGGAAGAAATAAAACAGCTACTATATTTACGTAATAAATTAGAAGATGGACTCCAAAAAATAAGTCAAAATATTGAAATTTTTGGCAAAAGAGTTCAACGTTTGCCAAATACAACTTACTTTACCGTGAAAAATATAAAAGCTGAAACCATGCAAATTGCTTTTGATTTAGAAGGATTTTCTGTGTCAGCTGGTTCTGCTTGCTCTTCGGGAAAAGTAAAACAAAGCAAAGTATTGGAAGCAATGGGGTATCATATTCCAAATGGTGCCATTCGCATTTCGCTGGGACGTGAGACAACCTCTGAAGATATTGATGACTTTCTATTGTTTTTTTCTCAAATGATAAGCAGAAAAAAGAATGAAATTTTATCATGAGAAAATTATAAAAATTAGAATTATTTTAAAAATCAAATAACTTGGATTGAAATTTTAGCACTTTGCCTATAGCCTTAAGAAATAACTTGCTTAATTTTAATCTTGTAAAAACAAGACTTTTAGTTACCGGTTTTTGATGCCAAAAAATGGAGAAGATTTATGCCGGCAGTACAAGAAACGATACGCCAAGTCCGTGAAATAGATGTTGACCAATATAAATATGGCTTTGAAACGAAAATTAAAACGGATAAAGCGCCGAAAGGTTTAAATGAAGGTATTATCAAATTTATTTCTGCTAAAAAAAATGAGCCTGAATGGATGCTAACATGGCGCTTACAAGCTTACCGTCGTTGGCTGACAATGCAAGAGCCTCATTGGGCGCGTCTTGAGTATCCTAAAATTGATTTTCAGGAGCTTTATTATTATGCTGCTCCTAAAAATCATACGGGGCCAAAATCTTTGGACGAAGTGGATCCTGAGTTATTAGCAACGTACGAAAAACTTGGCATTCCTCTTAAGGAACAAGAGATTTTAGCGGGGGTCAGAAAACAGTCTGATCCTTCTACCTTTGATGACAATGTGTCTGTATCGGGGCAGGTGGCTGTTGATGCGGTTTTTGATTCTGTTTCGGTTGTGACAACATTTAAAAAAGAGCTGGCGCGTGCGGGTGTAATTTTTTGCTCTATTTCAGAGGCGATTATTGAACATCCTGAGCTTATTAAAGAATATTTGGGAACAGTTGTACCAGTAGGGGACAATTATTATGCAGCCTTAAATGCAGCTGTCTTTACTGATGGTTCATTTGTTTATATTCCCAAAGGGGTTCGTTGTCCTATGGAGCTTTCAACTTACTTTAGGATTAATGAACGCAATACAGGGCAATTTGAGCGAACATTGATTATTGCTGCTGAAGATTCCTATGTTTCTTATCTTGAAGGGTGTACAGCTCCCCAACGTGATGAAAACCAACTTCATGCTGCTGTCGTTGAGCTTATTGCCCTTGAAAATGCAGAAATTAAATATTCTACAGTACAAAACTGGTACCCTGGCGATAAAGAGGGAAAGGGCGGTATTTATAATTTTGTGACGAAGCGTGGAGATTGTCGAGGACATAACTCTAAAATTTCATGGACACAAGTTGAGACCGGTTCTGCGATTACTTGGAAATATCCATCCTGTTTACTCCGTGGTGATAATGCGCGTGGAGAATTTTATTCCATTGCTGTTGCAAACGGTTACCAACAAATTGATTCCGGTACAAAAATGATTCATTTAGGAAAAAATACCTCCAGTCGTATTATTTCCAAAGGCATTTCTGCTGGTTTTTCAAATAACACTTATCGAGGACAAGTCACAGCCCATCGAAAAGCACAAAATGCACGTAACTTTACACAATGTGATAGTTTGTTAATCGGGAATGATTGTGGGGCACATACAGTGCCTTATATTGAAGCAAAAAACGCAACAGCTCAATTTGAACATGAAGCCACTACATCAAAAATTTCTGATGACCAACTTTTTTATGTTATGCAGAGAGGAATTCCCGAAGAAGAGGCAATAGCATTAATTGTCAATGGTTTTGTAAAAGAAGTTATTCAAAAACTTCCCATGGAGTTTGCTGTCGAGGCACAAAAGCTTATTGGTATTAGCCTTGAGGGGAGTGTTGGATAATTTTATTTAATGAGAGAAATCGAAGACTTGATGTAACACGGCTGTAACAGTAGAAAATAAGGTAAAAAAATGATCTCTATGGTGATTACAAAAGAGATGGATGTTAAGGCAAAATAGTACGCATTGGTATCTGAAAAAAACAGCCAGAACAGGATTTAATGATGTTAGAGATAAAAAATTTGCGCGCCCGCATTGCCGGGACCGATACAGAAGTTATTCGTGGTTTAAACTTAACGGTTCAAGATGGAGAAGTTGCTGCGATTATGGGACAAAATGGTGCCGGAAAATCAACTTTATCTTATTTGCTAGCTGGTCGTGATGATTATGAAGTAATAGAAGGCGATATTCTCTATAATGGCCAATCAATTTTAGAAATGGATCCAGCAGAACGTGCTGCATATGGTATTTTTCTTGCATTTCAATATCCAATGGAAATACCAGGGGTGGCGACGATGGAATTTTTAAAAGTCGCAATGAATTCTCAACGCAAAGCACGTGGGAGTGAAGAGCTTAAAATTCCTGAATTTATAAAATATGTTAAAGAGGTTTCAGCGAAACTTGAAATAGATATGGATATGCTAAAACGTCCATTAAATGTAGGTTTTTCAGGGGGAGAAAAAAAACGCGCTGAAATTTTACAAATGGCACTTCTTGAACCTAAACTGTGCATTTTAGATGAAACGGATTCTGGTTTAGATATTGATGCATTAAAAATTGTTGCAGATGGTGTTAATAAACTTCGGGATTCAAAACGTTCATTTTTGGTGATTACCCATTATCAACGGCTACTTAATTATATTATTCCTGACACGGTACATGTTCTCTATAAAGGACGAATTATTAAAAGCGGAGACAAATCCTTAGCGCTTTATTTAGAGCAAAATGGGTATGCTGACCTTATCAAGGAGGCGGTTTGAGGCTATTATGAAGATACAGCAAAACTTATTAGCGGTTGAAGAGGATATACTTAGTAAATTTAATCAGTATATCAATGACCTACCGGGTGATAAAGCTGTGAAAGCAATCCGCAAGAAAGCTATTGATCAGTTTCAAACGACACGTCTTCCTTCTCGTAAAATCGAAAATTGGCATTATACCAATCTGCGCACGTTACTGAAGTCTGTGAGCGATTTTTCAAAAGACCAAGACAATCAATCGGTTGATGCATTACTTTCAGAAAGCGCTGTTTTTTCCATGAACAATGGAAAAATAGCGGCGCAGTCAAGGATCGACAAGATTACAGTAAAACGCCTTTCAGATGCATTAGAAGACAATTCTGTATCGATAGATCAAAATATTTCTGATGAGGACTTTATTGGGCAATTAAATACAGCTTTCGTTACAGAGGGTTGGCTTTTTCACATTCCTGAAAATACAAAGTTAAATAGGCCCATTGAATTACAAAATATACAAATGGGAGGACAATCTCATACTTTTTCAGACATAAAAGTTGATAAAAATAGTCAAGTTATGTTTATTGAACATCAGGTTGGCAATGATCAAGAGACCTTTGTCAGTTCAATATTTTCATTAAATATTGCCGCTCATAGTGAAGTTACATGGATTCTTATTCGCAATCGTGGTTTTAATTCTACGCAGTTTGGTCGATTGCGTGCTGTTCTTGCTCAAGGAGCAAAATTATCACTTTATGTCATTAATATAGGAAGTCAACTCAATCGTCAGGAAGTCGATATTGAGTTACAGGGAGAAAAATCTGATTTTCAATTGCGTGTTATAAATTTACTATCAGGACAAACCCATAGTGATCTTACAATGACTGTTCGTCACGTGGAAGAAAATTCAACATCAACTGAAATTATACGCAATGTAGTTACAGATAAGGCTGTGGGTGTTTTTCAAGGGATCATACGTGTTGCTCAAAAAGCGCAAAAAACCGATGCACGCATGGCTTGCAATAGCCTTATCCTTTCAGATAATGCAGAATTTAATGCAAAACCTGAACTGGAGATTTTTGCTGATGATGTCGCCTGTGGTCATGGTGCAACAGTTGCTAATATTAATCGTGATTATCTTTTCTATCTCATGGCACGTGGTATTCCCTTTAAAACGGCTCGTGCTCTTTTGATTAAAGGATTTATTGCCGAGCTTATTGATGACATCCAGCAAGAGAATATCCAGACTGTTTTGGAGAATATCATTGCTCAATGGCTTGAAAAAAATGTTTAAGAGAGAAAAAATGGAAAATGACGTACAAACATTCAATTATAATGTCGAAGAAATTCGACGTGATTTTCCTCTTTTGCATCATCAAGTTTATGGAAAGCGATTAGCCTATCTTGATAGTGGTGCTTCTGCTCAAAAACCACAATCAGTACTCAATGCAATGAATAATTATTATCACTATCGTTATGCTAATGTGCATAGGGGAATGTATTTTTTAGCCAATGCAGCAACACAATCCTATGAAAATTCTCGTGAAACTGTTCGTCTTTTTCTAAATGCTCAAAAAGCTGAAGAAATCGTTTTTACGAAAAATGCAACGGAAGCGATTAATACAGTTGCTTATGGTTGGGCGATGCCCAAACTCAAGGAGGGTGATGAGATTGTTTTAACGATCATGGAACATCATGCAAATATTATTCCTTGGCATTTTCTGCGTGAACAAAAAGGAGTTAAACTTATTTTTGTTCCTGTTGATGAAAATGGAGTTCTGCATATTGAGGATTTTCAAAAGGCTTTAAGCGAAAAAACGCGGCTTGTCGCTATAACGCATATGTCTAATATATTAGGGACTATTCCTCCTGTTAAAGAGATGATTAAGCGAGCACATCAAAATTCTATTCCTGTTCTTGTTGATGGTTCTCAAGGAGCAATACATTTAACCGTTGATGTACAAGATCTCGATTGTGATTGGTATGTCTTTACAGGACATAAGCTTTATGGTCCCACAGGTATTGGTGTTCTTTATGGTAAGGAACATCGGTTAGAGGAAATGCGTCCTTTTCAAGGAGGAGGAGAAATGATTGAGGAGGTAACAACCGATAAGGTTCTTTATAATGCTCCTCCTTATCGTTTTGAAGCAGGTACACCTCCTATCGTTGAAGCTATTGGATTAGCTGCGGCTATTGATTATATACAAGAAAAAGGCCTCCGTACAATTCATGCCCATGAAATGTCCCTTTCAGCTTATGCGCATGAAAAGCTTAAAACCGTTGAATCATTGCGTATATATGGTTGCTGTCCTAATAAAGGCGCTATTATATCATTTGTAATTGAAGGGATTCACGCTCATGATATTGCTATGTTTATTGATAGAAAAGGAGTAGCAATCCGTGCGGGAACTCATTGTGCGCAGCCTTTATTACAGCATTTTGGTTTAACATCTATTTGTCGTGCATCATTAGCCATGTATAATACTCAAGAGGATATAGATCAATTAGTCGAAGCATTAAAAGAAACAAGGACATTTTTTAATGGGTGAGTTAATAGAAGAGCGTCATTCTACAGAATCTACTGAAATTGTAAGCGAAAATGAAAAATCTTACATATCAGCAATTCCCGCAGATGAAATTGATCGTATGACGAATGATATTATTGCTGCTCTTAAAACAGTTTATGATCCAGAGATTCCTGCTGATATTTATGAGCTAGGACTGATTTATCGTATTGATATTGAAGATGATCGTTCAGTAAAAATTGAAATGACTCTTACAGCGCCAGGTTGTCCTGTTGCGGGTGAAATGCCAGGGTGGGTAGAAAATGCTGTCAGTGCCGTTGAAGGGGTTTCGCATGTTGAAGTCACGATGACTTTTGATCCACCGTGGACACCTGAGTGTATGTCAGAAGAAGCGCAAATTGCTGTCGGATGGTATTAACAATACTGTTCATGAAACACATCGCTTTTCGCAAACAGTTAAACTTAAAAACGATCACATGCATTATAATACACAAAAATTAGAACTTATCTGGATTGGAAAAGAAAAACACCCCAAATTGGAACCTCGTATTTTATTAGAAAATCTTGAAAAATCTTATCATGCCTCGCATCAAATATCATCCTAAGATATTTTTGATAATAAACTTATTTTTGGTGATAATTTACTCGCACTCAAAGCACTTGAGCAAGAATATACGGGAAAGGTAAAATACATCTATATTGATCCACCTTATAATACAGGCAATGCCTTTGAGCATTATGTAGATGGTTTGGAGCACACTCCATATGGCTTAGTCTTATGAGAGATAGATTAGAATTATTACATCATTTGCTTGCGGATGACGGAAGTATCTGGATATCGATTGATGATGACGAACAGGCCTATTTTGAAGTAATGATGGATGAAATTTTTGGTCGCCAAAATTTCATCCACAATATTATTTGGCAAAAGAAATATACACTACAAAATGGCTTTCAGATAACCATGATTTTATAATGGTTTATGCCAAAGATAAAATGATTTGGCGCTCTCAATTGCTTCCTCGTTCAAGCGATATGGATGGCGCTATAAAAATCCTGATAATGATCCGCGTTGTCCTTGGAAATCTGGAGATTTATCTGTAAAAAGGGTAACGCCTAAAGATATTTATGAAATCACTACACCTTCTGGACGCAAAGTGATGCCTCCTGCTGGAACGAGTTGGCGTGTTAGTAAAAAAATCTCTGAATTATTAGAAAGATAATCGTATTTTGTTTGGTTCAACAGGAAGCAATGTTCCCTCGATAAAGCGTTTTTTATCAGAAGTAAAAAACGGTATAGTTTCAATGACCATTTGACCCTATAGGGAAGTAAGGCACAATCAAGATGCCAAAAGAGAAGTCAAAGCTTTTAATTCTGATGATGTTTTTACAACTCCCAAACCTGTGAATGGTTAATAGAACGCATCATACAACTTGCAACTAATCCCGGTGATCTTGTCCTAGATTCTTTTGCAGGTTCTGGCACGACTGTTGCTGTTGCTCATAAAATGGGACGCAAGTGGATTATGATTGAACTTGATAAACATTGTCATAGCCATATTATTCCTCGTTTAAAACAGGTGATTGATGGAATGGATCAATGGGGAATTTCCCAAAGTGTCAATTGGCAGGGTGGCGGTGGATTCCGTTATTATTGTCTTACACCTTCTCTGTTAGAAAAAAATCCATGGGGACAATGGATTATTAGTCGCAAATATAATACTATAATGCTTTCAGAAGCGGTGAGTAAACATATGGGATTTGCCTATGCGCCGGATGAAAATTATTATTGGATTCAAGGCTATTCAACTGAAACAGATTATATTTATGTAACAACAAGTGCTATGACCCATGAACAAACTCCTTCTTATGAGCGAAGAGGTAGGTTCCCATCGCACATTGCTGATTTGTTGTGCCGCCTTTGATACAAATGTGTTAGTCTCGATTACTGTTAAGTGCTTTATCATCTATATTAAAGATTCAAAAAGAAATATGACTTTATGAAACATTTTCATAGGTTACTTAACTTTTTGAAATGGCCTAAAAAATAAATTTCTATCACATTTTATGTTAAAAGGAAGTTATACGATACGGCTTACCATAATACCCTCTTTATTTATTCAATAACGCCACACGCTAGACGTGCACCACCTCCACCAAGGGGTAATGGTTTATCTGATTGATTATCTGCCCCTAAATGAATGATTAATGAGCGTCCTGTAATTTCAGAGATTTTTTTCAATCGTGGAGCAAGAACGCTCATCGTGGCATATCCTTGTTTATCAACATAAAGTACTGGTAAATCTCCAAGATGACCATCGACATTATAAGGTCCTAAATGTTTTCCGGTATGTTCAGGATCATAATGTCCTCCTGCGCTTCCAGCAATTACGCCATCTTTTGTATCACATGAAGGATTTACATGTACATGAAAACCATGCATCCCTTCTGGTAAAGTCGATAAATTAGGGATAAAAATCAAACCGTATGTGTTTTCTTCAATTTTAATGCTACCAATAGCCTTTTTTGAATTATTATCTTCTAGTTTATAAATATTTACTTTTGTTGATAGTGCTAATGCAGAGTTTTTATATATTATAAATGATATAAAAACGAATAATGAGAATAATATTTTTTTCATAAAATACCTTTATAATTACTTTATAATAAATTTAATTTATAAAATTAACTTTAATAAAAATAAATTACATAGAAATATTATTTTCTATAAAGATAAATAAACTAAAGTATATTTTATATATTTCTGAACATAACTCTCATTTTTTGATCTATAAAAAATGTAGCCTTTATAGACGGATAATTATATCTCGCTTATTTTTCTTCAAGAGATGCTTAAAAAAATATATTTTTTTGAGGTATAATAATGAATTAATCAACTAATCTTAATAAGTTAGCTAATAATATGATGATCATTTTAGCCAAAAACAGAGCCTATAATTTCTTGATAATTTTAATGTTTTGTTCATAGAAAAAATGACTACAGTTTTAGTTTTCTATTCATTGTGAAATTTATAAAGAGAAAGAACTATTATGATTCATATAAATTTCCCATACAATACAGCATATACCGACACTCCCTCCTATTCCTAATCCTATTAGCGCTCCTATTATCGTTCCGGCAGAAAGTGCTACTCCTGCACCCATTGCGATAAATGGACCAAATCCTGGAAGAGCAATATAACCATAAGTAGCAAGAGTGGCTGCGATTGCTCCTGAGATGCTACCATTTAAACCACCAATAAAAGCAAATTCTTTAATAGAGTGATAGAACTTTTTGAAAAACTTTTTCTTAAAACGATGAATAGAAACGTTGCTGTAAGTTTTAAAATCAATCATACTTTTTTCTTTCATTTTGAATGCTAATTGTTCCTGAATAGTCAACGGACACGAAAAAGTGAGACTTTTTAAATTTTACTAAAGCACGCCAAATGCCTTTGTCATCTAAACGCAATCGTTTAATGTTCTCAAAACCATTTTGCATAAGACAATTTTTAACTTGTGAAGCAGTAAATGAATTCTGACCTATTTTAGTGACATTTTGAGTAGTGCTATAGGTAAAGGTTTGACAATAAGGAAGATGAAAAACTTCACTGATTGAATTAGTGACGATCAATGAAACACATACAATCATCATAAAAAAAACACTTAATTTCAAAATGTTATTTAGTTTCATATTGTCACCTCTGTTGAAACAACACTTCATTAACCGTTGTATTGCTAACAGGTTCCCAAGATGATTTTATTTTTAATATTATACTTAATAAAAAAATGAAATTTTATTGATTAAATAAAACTGTTTTTTATTATTTTTTATCTATAACTTTGATGTTTTTATAGAGGATTATAAGAAATATTAATTATACATATATTATGATACGAACTCAAAGAAGCTGGTGTATGAGTACAAAGCTATAAAGGAATAAAAATTCTCTTAGAAATGATCTAAAATATGAGGAATCTCTGAACATTAAAAGATGACAAACAGTTCTGAAGTGTACAGATTTTCAACCGTCATAAGTGAAAAATAATAGTGTTTAATAGTTTATTAATGCAGTCGCTATTGTGAAACGAGTTTACGTGGAAGATGTTACTTTAAAACAAGCACGCAAATCAATTGAATGAATATTCTAGTATGAATTTTTACAAAACTGGTAAAGAGGCTGTGAATTATATTATCTCTTAAAGAATGAAATAATTCCTTTTGGGTGTTTATACGTTATGTGTAATTATTAATAGTTTTTATTTGCATAAGTAAGTTAGAGACAAAATGAGTATTTATTTTGCGTTATTATCCGTTATTGCTCAATAAAGTTGTTTGGGCGATTTTGTTGGAAATATTTGCATCATTTTCTTGAAACCATAACTGGGATACATTCCTTCGCGCATAAATAAATTACGTAATGGTGAGCAATTATGTAATAGACCAAGCCCAATACTGCGCATGATATGAACAGGCAACATATGAGAAAGTAAAGCAGAGTTGAGGGTATGAACAGCTCCACTGCGGATGAATATATCTGGTTTGCGGTATTTGTTATATTGTGTAACAATCATTTCAGAGTTAAAATCGGATATTTGATTGGGTAAAATATCAATCAAAGTTTGAACATCACGGAATCCTAAATTTAATCCCTGTGCCCCAATAGGGGGAAAAACATGAGCAGACTCACCCACTAAAATCGTTCGATTCGCAGCAAAATGATGAGCGAGAAGTCCTGAAAGCGGCCATGCTTGAATTGATGTTTCTAAGGTTAGCGTTCCAAGCATTGATTGCATTTGATTTTCAATTATTTTTGCAATTTCTTTTGATTCTATGTTCAATAATTCCTCAGCACGAGAAGGGTGAACCACCCATACAAGACTAGATTTTTGCCCAGGGAGCGGAACCTGTGTAAATGGACCATGTTCTGTATGAAATTCAGTTGATGTATTTTGATGAGAAAATTCATGAGAAAAGTTGAGAACAAGCGCTTTTTGTGGATAGTTCCACTGTTTGACGGTTATCCCAGCTGCCGCACGTGTAAGAGAGTGCCGTCCATCAGCCGCAATAACAAGGGGGGCTTGAATGACACTATCATCAGCAAGAGTAATAGAGACATGACTTTTGGTGTGATGAAAAGATTTGGCTTCAGAAACAAATCTTTTAATATTAGGCATCTGTGTAACAGCATCCACTAAAGCAGAGTTCAATTCTACATTGGGTATATTATAGCCAAAAGCTTTTTCACCAATTTCAGCAGAAGAAAAATGCACCGTAGGTGCACGCACAATCCTAGAAGTTATATCGATAATTCTCATGGACGATAAAGCTGCAGCTTTTTTTTGAAGACTATTCCAAATATTAAGTTTTTGGAGCGTGTGTATTGCAGGCATCATAAGAGCTGTTGTCCTTAACTCATCTGTAAGAGCAGGGGGGCCAACAAGAAAAACAGAAAACCCCTTATGCGCAAGCCTCAATGCGGTTAACATCCCGACAGGACCTGCACCAATAACAGCAATATCTTTATGTTCTTTCTTTTCAAGCATCACAACGAGCTGAGCCTTTCCTCAATGAGCAAATATTTTAACATTTCCAAATGATTGCTCTCTTTTTATTGTATGAAGCTCTTCTATTATATTATGTAATAAATAATGCGATATAAAAAAGTAACCTTTTTATGATTTTTTTATGCTGAGTCATATCATGGGTGGAAATGGCGTATTGGTAGATGGATGAAGACTTTAAAAACGAGGATAAGAAAACCTTGAAACGTAAACTAACAAAAAAAATCAAAACAAATGCTAAATTATTACGCCATAAAAAAGTAACAATGCCACAAGCAAAGGCTTTTTCTGTCCATTTATTAACAGCTTCGGGATCATTTTTAGCGTTTCTTTCTCTTATATCGGCTTCTCAAAAAGAATGGACAGCTATGTTCTGTTGGCTTGGGCTTGCACTTCTCGTTGATGGTATAGATGGACCCATTGCACGCAAACTTGATGTTAAATACGTTCTTCCAACATGGTCTGGAGAGCTGTTAGATAATATCATTGATTATGTAACTTATGTTTTAATTCCTGCTTTTGCTCTCTATCAAAGTGGTTTTATGGGGGTAGGATTATCGTTTTCATTGAGTGCAGTTATTGTTATTTCATCGGCTATTTATTATGCAGATACGGGTATGAAAACCAAAGAAAACTTTTTTAAAGGATTTCCTGTCGTTTGGAATATGATGGTTTTTACACTTTTTGTCGTAAGACCAGAGGAGTGGATTACCTTTATCATTATTGTTTTATCGGCCATCATATCTTTCTTACCAATTTATTTCATCCATCCTGTAAGAGTCTGTCGTTTACGGAAAATTAATTTTCCAATTTTCCTTTTATGGTGTTTCTTTGGTGTTGCGGCTTTCTTTTATCAATTAGAGGCTCCCTATTGGGTTAAAATAGGAATTTCAATAACAGGGATTTATATTTATTGCATTGGCGCGATCATGCAAATATTTCCTCAACTTGGGGCAAAAAATATAAAAAAACAATGAAATAATTGTTTTAAGAAGGATGTGAGATGCAAATTGATTTTGGAGCAGATAATGATATTTCTTTTACGAAAGCAGGGTGTGCTGGTATTATAAAGCTCACACGCCCTTTAGCCTTAAATGCTCTTAATGGGCGAATGGTTTTCGCTTTAAAAAAAGCTCTCACAACATGGGAAACGGATAATGATATTTTATGTGTCTTAATTGAAGGGGAGGGACGTGCTTTTTGTGCAGGTGGAGATGTTGTAGAAATCTATCATATGGAGAAAAGTGCCTCTGCTTATCGATATTTTAGAGAGGAATATAGTTTAAATGCTTATATTAAACGTTTTCCAAAGCCTTATATTTCTTTCTTAAACGGTATTTGTATGGGAGGAGGGGTAGGTATTTCTCTATATGGTTCTCATCGAATTGTTACAGAAAATACAATTTTTGCTATGCCAGAAGGGGCGATAGGATTTTTCCCCGATGTTGGTGCAAGTTTTTTCTTACCCTCTCTTCCCAATCATTTTGGCATCTATCTTGCATTAACTGGCGCACAGTTAAAATGGGGAGATTGTTTAAATTTAGGATTAGCAACACATGCCGTTCCTGAAGTTGAGCTCGATAAGATTAGGAAAGCGGTTATTGAGCAGGGAGATCCTACTTTAGCTTTAAATGAGCACGCAATTACAAAAGACTATGAAACGAGTCATGAAATACGCTGTATTATTAACACTTGTTTTAGTGCCAAGACATTAGAAGAATGTCTTGAATTGCTTCATAAAAAAAGTAATGAAGGTATTTTATTTGCTAAAGAATGTTATGATATTCTGCAGTCACGTTCTCCGATAAGTTTAAAAGTTATCTGGAAACAAATGAGACAAAATACAGCTCAAACTTTGGAAGATTGTATGAAAATTGAAAACCGCATTGCACACCATATGATTAATTCACACGATTTTTGTGAAGGAATACGGGCTATGTTAATTGATAAGGACAAAACACCTCAATGGCAGCCAGATAAACTTTCAAATGTAACAGATGAAATGGTAGAGGCTTATTTCCAACCTATTGAACAAGAGTTATTATTGTGAAAAATAATTCACACAAACGGATTTCAAAAATCAACTTAATTTATAACTGTTATTTACGATTTTTGGCGTTTATTTGCTTGAGCTTTAGTATTTTTTATTGGATACGCCTAGTTGGTGTCTTTCCAGGTATTCTATGGCGTTTTGATCTTATGCCTTTGCAGTGGCAATTTGCATCAGCGATATTGGCTATTCTCTATCCTGTTGCCTTGATTGGACTGTGGATGTATTCATTATGGGGTATTATTTTATGGTGTAGTGCAGCATTGATTGAAATAATAACACTTTATTATTCCAATTTTGTTGATCAGCGATTTGTACCATTATTTCATGGGATATTATTTTTAGTCTTTGTGATCCTACAAATTATGATGATTTTTTTTAAAAGAATAAAAAATAAAAAAAATTGTGATTGAAATTTTCGAGTCAGAATAAAACAGGATCGGTTTTCAATCTAAAGTCATCAGTCATCCAAGTTTTAAAATTTAAAAAGATACGGACTACAATTGGCCAGACATAGGAATGGTTATTCATTGGAATGGTTATTCATTTTCCAACGTACTGAGCTATAAAACGTACCTTCCCCACAAAAAGTTCCATAATATATATTATGCGATAATTTAATGCAGAAAATAAAACCTCCTGAACGCAATGGAAACACCACAAACTCTAATTTAAAACATACATCCTCGACAAAAAAATCATGGAAAATTTGGAGAAAAATGGCATACGAATATTAGCTTATATATTTTTAGAGCTTACGCTTCTTAATTGGTCTTTAAAGTATATTCTTTAAAGACCAAGATAGTTATTAAAAAAAATTATTGTGCTATTTTACAACGTTTCATACGTGCAAGATCACTCAAAACAGCATTACGATTGTTTAAAGCTGCAATTTCATTACTTTCACTTGATTTTACATCCATAAAAAACAAAGCAGGTACAAATATAACACCTGCTGCTGCTAAAGCTACGTTTTTGTTTCTTGCTTTAGAACGCTCTGCGATTGTATCATTAATTTGACGTTGATTAGCAAAAAACTCTCGTTGAATATCAGCACAACTCATTGTTCCATCATGTAATGTTGTCGTTGAAATATTTTTTTCTAAACGCCCCCCACATGCTGTCAAGGAAACCGCTAAAGCCACAATACATATTCCCCGCTTAAAACACTTATGCATAAAAACCTCACTTTTGACATAAAAAAGCACCAATTACGACAAAAATAAAACAAAATAAAGAATAATTTTTAGAAAGGGTTTTTATTTAAAGCAAAATATTGCGTTGATGGTGTTATGCCTCTGTTTCAAAAATAAGACCTTGATGTGCCGGTTTTACATAAGCCGGAACGTAATTGACGAGCTTATTGTAATCTAGCGATCTGTCCATATGTGTGAGTATGGCTTGTTTTGGTTTTAAATATTCTATCCATTGTAATGCTTGATCAACAGAAAAATGACTCGGATGAGATTTAAATTGAAGGGCTTCAATGATAAGAACATCCAAATCCATTAATTTGGATAATGTTTTCTCAGGAAATTCACTAACATCTGTACAATAAGCAACATTCCCAATACGAAAACCTAAGGAATGAATATTTCCGTGATATTGTAAATGCGTATTGACGCTTATTGCTCCCCCCTGCCCCTGAATAATAAATTGGCTATCTTCATCGATAAGATGCTCTTTTAAGATAGGTGAATAAGAGGAATCTTTTGGTGTTTGAAAACAATATCCAAAAGCATTTTTAAGATGCTTTAGTGTAAAGCTGTCTGCATAAATATCAATTAAACATTTTTGTGCAAGAGCATAGCTGCGTAAATCATCAATACCGTGGATATGATCTGCATGAGAATGCGTGTAAAGAGCAGCATCAAGATGACTTACACGTGCATCGATCATTTGTGAACGAAAATCTGGACCTGTATCAATAACGACCGTTGTTTTTTTCCCTGATGGTTTAATGCGTTCAACTAATAAAGAACTTCTGTAGCGTTTATTTTTAGGGTTATTGGGATCACATGTTCCCCAATCGCCATTGGGTCGTGGCACACCTGGAGAGGGACCACAGCCTAATATTGTAAATCGATACTGATCACACATAGCTTTTGCCTTATTTCATTTTACTAAATAAACGAAAAGCATTACGGGTTGTTATTTGAGCTGTTTCTTCAATGCTTAAGCCAATTGTTTCAGCTAAAATAGCTGCTGTATAGCATACAAAAGATGGTTCATTGGTTTTTCCCCGATGAGGAGTGGGGGCTAAAAATGGTGCATCTGTTTCCACCAGCAACTGCTCATGGGGCACAATTTTTGCTATTTCACGGATTTCAAATGCATTTTTAAAGGTAAGGATACCTGAAAAAGAAATATAACCCCCAAGTTCAATGCCGGCACGAGCAAGCTGCATTCCAGACGAATAACAATGAAGAATAAAGGGAAAAGCTCCCTCCTTTATCTGTTCGCGTAAGATTTTCTCCATATCGATATCTGCATCGCGTGAATGTATAACAAGAGGAATCTGTGTTTCTCGAGAAGCAATGATATGTTCTTGGAAAACTTTCTTTTGCTCTTCTGGTGTAGAATAATCATAATGGTAATCAAGCCCCCCTTCCCCAAACGCAACAATTTTAGGGTGTCTTGAAAGTTGTATTAGCTCTTTGGCTGTAATATCTTGTTCCTCATGCGCATGATTAGGGTGTGTTCCAACGGAACAAAAGACTTGCTCATAGCTTTGTGCAATAGCTAACAGCGTATCTAACTTACGAACATGGGTTGAAATTGTGATCATTCGTTGAACGTCAGCATTGAAAGCCCGTTGGATAACATTATCCAAATCTTGTGAAAAATCTTCAAAATCAAGATGACAATGTGTATCAATGAGCATGATGAGAATCTTCTTTCTTCAAGACATAACGAGGGAAAATCGGTTCTGGTAGTGGAAGATCAACCCCTTCTTGAATTTTTGTATGGCTTATATGATACAATAACCGATCATCTTCAGCAACCGCGAGGCTATCAAGAAGTTTTGCTGCGGATTGGGGGATAAAAGGCAAAAGCATAATTCCTATACGTCGCAAGATTTCGACAGTTATATAAAGAACTGTCGAAAATCGCTCTTGATCATTTTTTCGTAAACTCCAAGGTTGTTCGTTGGCAAAATAGCGATTGGCATCTGCTACAAGTGAAAAAATAGCTGAAAGGGCTAAATGCATACTATGAGAAGACATTGCTTGGTTTACAGTTTCAAGCACTTGAAGAGATTGTTCTAAAAGCTGTTTATCTTGAACTAAAAATGCAGCAGGTCTAGGAACCTTTGCATCACAATTCTTAGCAATCATAGATAAAGAACGCTGTGCTAAATTACCAAGATCATTAGCAAGATCGGCATTAATACGGTTTACAAGGCTTTCATGGTTATAACTACCATCTTGTCCAAAGGGTACTTCACGAAGAAGAAAATAACGAACCTGATCAAGACCATAATGATCAACCATTTCAAAAGGATCAACGACATTTCCTATAGATTTTGACATTTTTGCACCACGATTAAGTAAAAAACCATGTGCAAAAATATTTTGAGGCAATTCAACCCCAGCAGACATTAAAAATGCTGGCCAATAGACGGCATGAAAACGAATAATATCCTTACCAATAATATGCGTATTTGCAGGCCAAAAATCACGCTTTTTTGAATTTTCATTAAAAAAATCAATTGCTGATAGGTAATTTGTAAGGGCATCAACCCAGACATACATCACATGTTTTGGATTATCAGGAACAGAAACTCCCCAATTAAAACTTGTGCGTGAAATAGAAATATCTTTTAAACCTGATTTGATAAAACTTATAATCTCATTACGCCGCTCAATGGGAGCAATAAAATCAGGATATTTTTCATAATATTCAAGAAGAGCTTTTTCATAACGAGAAAGTCTAAAAAAATAACTTTCTTCTTCATTCCATTCAACAGGAGAGCCTAATTCTTTCTCGCGACGAATATTATCGGGTCCAATTTCCGTGTCTTTCTCTTCATAATAGGCTTCTTGGCGAACCGAATACCACCCCTTATAACGGCCAAGATAAATATCGCCATTCTCTTCCATCTTTTTCCAAATTTTTTGACAAGCTTGTGAATGGCGCTCTTCTGTTGTGCGGATGAAATCATCGTTAGAACAATTTAATACCGCAAGCATTTTTTGAAACACAGCACTATTACGATCTGCAAGTTGCTGAGGTGTCATGTTCAATGTTGCTGCAGTTTGTTGCATCTTTAGACCATGCTCATCTGTACCAGAAAGAAAAAATACATTTTTTCCGTTTAATCGTTGAAAGCGGGCTAAGACATCGCTTGCAATGGCACTATAGGCATGCCCAATATGCGGGTTACCATTGGGATAAAAAATGGGAGTGGTTATGTAATATGTGTCACGCATGTCATACTCGTTTGTAAAACGCTAATAAAGAAAAGATACAATGACATAACGTTTGTTCATCACATTGTCACGGAAAAACTAATCCTCATGTATGATCTTATGAATTCTAAAAAGTAAGTTAATAACAAGCTGCTTCTTATCGAGATTAAACAGTTGTATCTCCTCTATTTCTTGATGGAACTCTTGCCATTTTTGTGCATATTTTTTTGAGAGAAATAAATTTCCTTTTTCAACGAGCGTGATAGCTTTTTGTTGAACTTTATCAAGAATTTCATCACAAAATTGTTGAAATTGGAATGGGGAAGAAACAGATGAAAATGTTTGTGCAAGCGTGTGTACAATCGTTGCGTTACAAACAGGTTGCTCTAGAAGGGCATCAATTGTTTTAATAATTTCAAGACCGCCATGGCGAATAAGTAAAGCTGCTTTTCGAGGACTTCCTTTAGATTTTTTAATAATCATTTCAATCGTTTTTTCATCAGGTAAATCCTGATTGGTGAAAATATGTGTAATGACTTTTTGCATTTCATCATGATTGAGTGGGCGAAAAGAAATTTTTTGACACCGTGAATGAATGGTTGGAAGCAATTTTCCTAAAGAATGTGTGATAATAATAAAGAGCGTCTTTGTAGGCGGTTCTTCAAGTATTTTAAGAAGTGCATTGGCGGCATTTCTATTCATATCGTCTGCAGAATCAATAATAACAATACGCCATCCATTATCTTGCGATGTTCGGCTTAAAAAATGCATAATATCACGGATATCATCAATGAGTATTCCTGTTTTAAATTTTTGTGTTTTGACATCAAATCGACGTGAAATATACAAAAGACCAGGATGACTCCCTTGTGTAATTTGGCGCCATGGAATAGAATGAGGATCGGGTTCTAAGAAATTTCCTTTTTGAGAACTTAAAATATTCCAAGCAAGATGAAAGGCTAATGTCGCCTTTCCAATTCCATATTCTCCTTCAAATAATAACGCATGGTGCAAACGCTCTTCTTTAAGCATTTGTGTTAAAAAGTCACGAACATCCTCATGACCAAAGATAACATTATTCTGGGACGGAGATAAAATTGTCTCAATACCATCATATTGGGGTAAGATATTTATGACATCACTCATGAAAACTGATCCAACAATACCTGATGACAAAAATTTTTTATTTGATGCGCAATGACTTCCACTGAGGCAGTCGCATCAATAACGCGAAACCTCTGTGGCTCTTGTTTGGCCAATTGAAGAAAAGCTTGACGCCTTTGTTCTTGAATTTCCAACTGATCTTTTTCAAAATAATCGATTTCTTCTGTTTGTTTTCTTCGCAAATTGGCACGCTTTATACTAAACTCTGCTGGCATATCTAATAAAAATGTTAAATGAGGCATGATACCATTGAGCGCAATACACTCTAAAACAGAAAGAATAGAAGAATTGACAGTTTCATTAAGTCCTTGATAAACACGTGTAGAATCAATAAAGCGGTCGCATAAAACGATTTTACCTTTTTGCAAAGAAGGCGCAATAATCTCGCTCACATGATCGGTGCGTGCCGCTGTAAACAAAACTGCCTCAATCAACGGTCCATATTGTTGTGTCTGACCTGACAACAAAATATGCCGGATTGCCTCTGCCCCTGGTGTTCCTCCTGGTTCTCGTGTTGTAACAACATCATAACCTTGGCGAGAGAGATATTCAGCAAGTAAAGCAATCTGCACTGTTTTTCCTACCCCGTCCCCTCCTTCGAATGTAATAAAATAACCTGACACGTATAAACCTTAACCTTATTAGCGCGTAACTATAAATATTTTCGCAACCATCCAATTGTTATTTCATAGAATGCATCTTTTACTTTTGTAAAGAAACTTCCTTCCGGAACATTCACACCGGCAAAAACTGGTTTTTCCAAAAGCACCTTTTTATCTTCTAAAATTTGAATAATGCCAACTGATTGCCCTGCAACGATGGGCGCTTTTAAGGGACCATGATATTTAACTTTTGCTTTAACATTGGCTTTTTTTTCATTGGAAAGCATAAAACTTATCGGCTTCTTAACAATTAGTGGAACAAAATTTTCTTTCCCGCCATAAATAGAAGCACGAGCAACCGTTTCTCCTTTTGTAAAAATCGTTTTGAGATCAAAAGCTGTTATTCCCCATTGAAGAATGCGTTCTATTTCCTTTGTATGTTTTTTACCATCTTGCAAACCATTGAGTGCTAAAAAAAGACGCCGATGATTTTTATAAATGGTGGCAACCATCGAAAAACCTTCCCTTTCGCTGTAGCCAAAACCAAATCCTTCTACACCAATTTCCTTAGAAATAAGAGGATTTTTATTTCGTTGAAAAATATTATTCCACGTAAAATGAGGCTCACGATAAAGTGCATAATAATCTGGATATTCTTGAGCAATATGACGCGCTAATATAATCATATCGCGCACTGTCACAAATTGTCCCTCTTCGGGAAGCCCTGTTGCATTAACAAAATGGCTTTCAGATAATCCAATTATTTTAGCGCGCTGATTCATCAATTGTGCAAAGTGAGCCTCATCTCCTGATATTCCTTCAGCAAGAATAATAGCAGCATCATTTCCATTCATAATAATTAAACCACGCAAAAGATCAGAAATGCTGATTTCTGTCTTTATTTTTGCAAACATTGTGGTTGTACCGGAAGGTGCCCCACCCTTGCGCCATGCATTTTCACTGACCTTAAATTTCTGTGTACTTCTTAAAAATCCTTCTTTTAGTTGATGAAAGATGACTTCCGCCGTCATCAATTTTGCTAATGAAGCAGGAAAAAAAGGAATATCACTTTGTTTTTCAAGGAGTATTGTTTCTGTATCATCATCGAGTAACAACACTTGTGAAGCGGAAGTTTGAAAATCTTGTGCTCTCCCCCACGTGTTAAATGCCAATATTCCCCATAAGGTCAATAAGATCCTTAATACTGTATACATGAGTCACTCCTCCCATCCAAAGATCAGCATCAAGAATCATTATATAGGAAAAAACTTTTTTATTTCTGCAAATTAAAGAATTATTGAGAATTCAAGAAAAAAATTTATTTTCATTCAGCATGAGCATCTTCCACGCGAGAGTTAATTTTAAAATTTTAAAGCATGAAAGATGCAAAGACTTTTGGGCTTTTTTATTATTAGTACGTTGATTTATTTATAATAAATGATCACTTTTTTATCTTTCATAAGTAAGATTAGGATAGGGGTAAAGATTAAGATTATTAAAGAGAGTGTAAAAATACTTTTTATAAATCTCTCAAATACTAAGGACTTTTGCAAAACATAAGAGCTTTGCAAAATGTATCTTTATATCTTCATACATGTAAAGAGAGTCATGCCTAATAGCTTTACAGTTCTCCTCTCACGAACGCTGTCATAAAATAGATTTTAGAGCATATATTTCTTTAAAATGGGTACCTGTGAATTGGCAATAAAGTGTATTTTGTTTGAGATGTTCAGCCTACGTGAAGGGTATTACTCCATTAAGAAATTGAGAAAAAAGCATGAGGCAACACGTAATCTCTTCATAATTACCTTATATGCTTTTGAAGGCTGCAAAGACGAATCAAAAGGGAGTATTATTTTATATTGTTTCGCAATTAGATTGTGTAATCATTTCAGAGATTACATAAACAGATTCATGCGGCCTACTTTCCTTCAATTTAGCAAAAGCGATTACAACAAAAAAACACGCGCTTTATCAGAAAACACTGTCATAAAAGCAAGAATAGACTGGCAATCAATTGGAGAGACACATTAAGTTATTATTAATAATACTCCCCCCTTTTTTTCTTTCTATTTGAAAATGATATTGATTAAAAATCAACGCATTTTTCTTAAAATAGTTGTAGCCAATTGACCTTTGTTTTTTTGTTGAGCTTATTTATAGAAGCAACTTGATCGAATGGCACCGGCTTATCAACCATGATAGGACCAATTTCTGGTAATTTCACTGCAACATTTTTATTGCGTTGTTCCTGTAAAACAGGGTCTGCTTTAGCTAATCCTTCTTTGTTCTCTGTGTTGCGCTCCTTGAACAAAACAGTTTCTCTTTTTTTCGAAACGTTTTCTGACGCTAATGAGTATGAGGCCGTATTTCCAGGAGTATAAGAGGCCATTAAATACGCACCATCATAATAGCCAATGGGTGCTTCAGCAATATATTCTACTTTAACATCTGCAACGCCCCTATCTACATAACCAAGTATTGTTGCAGCTTGCTTTGATAAATCAATGATACGGTCTTTCATAAAAGGTCCGCGATCATTCACTCTAACAATGAGTGAAGATCCATTTTTCAAATTAGTAACACGAGCATAGCTAGGTAAAGGCATTGTAGGATGAGCAGCAGTCAGAAGGTTCATGTCATAAATTTCACCGTTTGCCGTTAAACGCCCATGAAAATCTGAACCATACCATGATGCTTCGCCAACACGTGCATACGTTGGATCATTTTCAGGATAATACCACTTTCCTTTTATCTGATAAGGTTTACCAACAATCGCCCGCCCACGTTTTTTTGCTTCTGATTGATTTTTATTATTGGATATTTGTTTCGGTAGAACAGAAGTATTTACGTCAATTGGTTTATTATGATAGGAATCTTTTATTGAAAAATGTGCGGTTTCGCTTGCGCAACAAGACACCAATGATTGAGAAATAACGATCATAGAAAATAATTGAAATGTCTGTTTGATAATAGAAGTAAATTTCTTTTTACTATTTGAAGGCATCTATTCAGTCCACTTATTTTTGTTAAGTACTACTGTAAAAAACACGTCACGCTTTCTATACGCGAGAGGAGTATTCACGTTTTTAAATGATATCCCTCGCGCATATACCATCCTTGAATTTGCTTCTTTTATCAAAAAATTAACACATTGTTAACCATTTTATGATTGTCATAAGAAATAAATGCACTATATGAAAAAGCCCGAAGATAAAATATATATAAATCAAAATCTTATAGAAAATCATTTTATAAGATAAGCTGTGAATAAACACAAATTGTGAATAAGTATCGATTTTACCAACTTGTTTCACGTGATGTGGTGGGCATTAAAACACAGTCCATGAATTACGAAAACGAGTAGCCACAATTGTTATCAACATAAGTGTAATTATATCACAAGTTTTAAAGCTCTTTCGGGTTTGGCAGAGGAGTACTCTATAGCAAAACAGCTGATAGAAAAGAATTGGCTATAGAATAAATCAAAAAAATTCCAAAAAGAATTAGCGGGGACAAAAAACTAAAAAGAATCAAAGCAACAAAGATTATCAAACTTCTGTATAGCTTATCCATATCATATAAATTTGGTGAGCGCGCAGGGATTCGAACCCTGGACCTACTGATTAAAAGTCAGTTGCTCTACCAGCTGAGCTACGCGCTCTCAAACAAGCTATCTAGTTTGCAGACTATCTAATTTGTAGAAAGTGAAGGGAACATACGGTTGACTTTTCATTTGGTCAACACCTTTTGGAAAAAAATATTATTATTTTTTTCAGTTATCAATAATTTTCCGTTTCCTCCCCTTTCTTCGTCATTGTAGATAGAGTTTTTTGGATCTTCTTTTTGAAAACTCGATAAAGAAATAATCTAATGATTAAAATATCTCATAGATTCTAAGTGCTAAAATTATAAGAAATATCCCCTCCTCCTCCACACATGGGTTGTTAAACATTATGGAGAGAACAGAAAAATACTTCCTACTCTATATTATTTTTTATACTTTATGTTTTAGTTTTCAAATTTAAAGATGAATAAAGATTTATAAAATAACATATTGATTTATAATAATTTACTTTTTTTCACTCGAATGAGAGATCTGAATACCGTAAGGTTTCTTTATTTCTAATTTTTTTGTTCCTTTTATATTGAACTCATAAAAATCATTTGTTTGCACAACATAAAGAGAAGAATAAAACGCTTTAAAAAAAATGAAAATACCTCTTGTATTTTTTTAATAACCCAAAATTATCGCAACATGAGGGGTGGGCAAAATAAATACGGCGGGGAGCTGTAGACTATTGAGATGTGAAGAGAGCATTGCCTAAGAGATTTTATGTTATCTGCAAGATCATCTTAATGGAAGAAAGCACATTAAGAGATCTCTTTTTTAAATCAATATGACAATGAGCAACAATGGCATTTTGAGGAGGTAACTTTTTATTGACGTGCAATGATTCTATAACGAAAGCCAATTATTCTATAGAATAAAGCAAACGTAAAACAAAAAAATTTAGTCTCATTGAAAATATCAGGCATGGCTATAAATGATGCACATTATTGTCGCTGTAGATAATTTAACTAAACAATAAAAAACAAAAACAATGTGGAAAATGATTCTAAATACACATAAAGTGATCCGCTACGCTATTGAAAGAATGTATTTTTTTAACTTTTTATATGAGAAAATGATAAAATACGTAGATATATTAAAAAAATAGAAGGATAATACTGTCCATAAAATTGAGTGTCGGATAATTCAGTTAGAGCCATAAAATATTTTTATATATCATTTAATATTATTGTATTTTTATAATATATAAAAATATTATGATAAATTTATTAAAGTAAAATTTCGCACTTATTATATATTAAATATGTCTATAAATAAAGATATTGCCTAATTAACTTTACTTATAATATCAAAAATAAAGCAAATGATTTTGATTTAGCGAAAAAAATTGTATAATTATTATATATACACGTATTTTTTACTGTAATTTTTTTGATTGGAACATTGAATGCTGACATGTAAACAATATGAGCTCCTCTTGTTTATTCACAATCATATAAAAGAAACAGGCGTTCCTCCTTCTTTTGAAGAAATGAAAAATGCTTTAGAACTTTCTTCAAAGTCTGGCATTCATAAGCTCATTATTGCCTTGGAACAACGGGGGTTTATACGTCGTTTGCCCAATCGTGCTCGTGCAGTGGAAGTGATTCGACTCCCTGAAAAAATAACATTTAACCTTTCTTTAGCCCGTAAGATTTCTCCCAGTATGATAGAAAAAAATAAAAGAGAAATATCAAAAAACTTGGCTAATCTTGGAAGTTTTGAGGAAGAAGAAAAAAAAAATATTACAATCCCCATTATGGGACGTATTTCTGCGAGTGTGCCCGCCTCTGCTATACTGCAACAAACAAGCACACTTTCTCTTCCACACGATATGGTTAATATAGGTGAGCACTATGCATTAGAAGTTAAAGATAATTCTATGGCTGAAGCTGGGATTCTTGATAAAGATACGATTATTGTAAAACGCCAAAATACAGCAATATCAGGTGAAATTATTGTCGCATTTATTGATAAAAAAGAAGCAACATTAAAACGTTATCGACGCAAAGGAACCTCTGTTGCATTAGAAGCTGCTAATCCTCACTACGAAGTACGTACATACAAATCCGAGCGCGTAGAAATACAAGGAAAACTTACCGGACTTATTCGCAAATATTAAAAAACAATCCTATTATAATACGCTATACATACGCTAATAAAGTGCAGTAAAAAACTATTGAGTATTTTAAAATATTATGCCACACGCAGTTGATTTTCTCCCCATAGCTAAAAGATGCATCCAATTGGGTTTATAAATAAATCTAAATCCTTATCGGACGCGTTTCACTACCCCTCTTCTCTCATATATTGTTCACTTACGTAAGGCTCGACAAAAAAGCTTAAAAATATTCACCACCTACTCTAAAAGAGCTTGAATGTTTTGAAGGAGTCTGTCTTATATCATCGCTCTCAATAATAGTATGTATAATAAGGTAAAATTGTAAGCATACACAAAATATTGTAGAAAAAAATCAAATCGATTTATAACAGATTATTATCTGTAAAAATAAAGAACATTTTTTGATTTTTTAAGTCAATAAAAGCGGAACGCAATCTTCATAGTAATTATAGGATTATCATGGTAGCACCTCGTATTAGTTTTGTCTCCCTCGGATGCCCAAAAGCACTCGTAGATTCTGAGCGAATTATTACAAGTCTCCGCTCTGAAGGGTATGAAATTTCACGCCAACATCAAGGATCTGATGTCGTTATTGTAAATACCTGTGGTTTTCTCGACTCTGCCAGAAAAGAATCGCTAGCCAATATTGATGAAGCTCTCAAAAAAAATGGAAAAGTTATTGTAACAGGGTGTCTTGGTGCTGATCCTGATGTTATTCGCCAAGCATACCCTAATGTATTAGCTATTACAGGACCACAAGCTTATGAAAGTGTTATAGAAGCTGTTCATACAGCAATTCCGCCTGTTCATAATCCTTTTCTTGATTTAGTTCCCCCTCAAGGTATTCGTTTAACACCTCGCCATTATGCCTATTTAAAGATTTCTGAAGGATGTTCTAACAGGTGTAGTTTTTGTATCATCCCTACCCTGCGTGGTGATCTCACTTCACGTCCCATCAGTGATGTTCTTCGTGAGGCTGAAAAGTTGGTAAAAGCAGGTGTAAAAGAACTTTTAGTTATTTCACAAGATACCAGTGCTTATGGTATTGATCTTAAATATCTCGAAAATTCTTGGAAAGATCGCACAATTAAAACAAAATTCTTTGATCTTTGTCGCGAACTAGGTGATATGGGCATTTGGGTACGTATGCATTACGTTTATCCTTATCCCCATGTGGATGAGATTATCGAACTTATGGCGGCAAAAAAAATTCTCCCTTATCTGGATATTCCTTTTCAGCATGCATCACCGACTGTTTTGCGTCATATGAAGCGTCCTGCTCTTATGGAAAAAACAAACCGTAGAATTGAAAAGTGGCGAAAAATATGTCCAGACCTTACTTTGCGATCAACATTTATTGTTGGATTTCCAGGCGAGACAAATGAAGATTTTAATATGCTTCTAGAATGGCTAGAAGAAGCAAAAATTGAACGCGCTGGATGCTTTAAATATGAAGAAGTAAAAGGAGCCGTTGCAAATGATTTGGGATTAGAAAATATTCCTGAAGATGTGAAAGAAAACCGCTGGCATCGTTTTATGGCAAAACAACAACAAATTTCTACACATCTTTTAAAGAAAAAAATTGGAAAAAGACTCCAAGTCCTTATCGATGAAAGTCAAGGAAAGGTTGCCAAAGGACGTAGTCAATACGATGCTCCAGAAATAGATGGTGTTGTCCATATATCATCACGACGCCCCTTGCGTGTCGGTGAGTTTGTCACCGTTAAAATCGAACAATCGGATGCCTATGACCTTTATGGTATAGCCGTTTAAAAATTGAACTTTTTCTCATTCTCAATGATGAAGTTTCTCATCAGAGTTTGTTTATAAAAAAGCAACGGTTCACAATAAGACTCGATTATTTATATAAATCACTCCATGAGAGTTTATAGGCAATCCCTATCTTGAATGCTCGCTGTACATTCTAAAAATAACTTATTTTTATCAAGAATTTTATATTCTCTTCGTTTACCGCTCTAAATGACAATGTTTTATTGCACAACAGAATAAGATAAAATCTACAAGGCTCTTTCATGTTTACTTTAAAAAAAGAGCAAACCGATTTTAAAAGAATCTCTTTAAATTATATTTTATACGTCCAAGAGTTCCGCTTGTGATATGGGGGGATATTTTTTTATGGATACAATATAAGAAAATTCAACATTTACGGGAGTTAAATTGCAAAACAGTGAATTATTATTATAAATAAGTGACTTAAATTGAAATTTTTAAACTTATTTTTTAAAATTCTTCATTTTTATTAACAAGTTTTAAAATCAAAAAATTTCTTATCAAGTAAGTGACTTGGGCGTACATTCGTTAAAGCGCGAATCATTGTATCTTTGCGTCCTGGCATTTGTCTTTCGATATTTTTCAGCATTTCTTTCATTGCATTCCTTTGTAAACCATCTTGACTACCACAAAGATTACAAGGAATAATTGGAAATTGCATTGCTTGAGAAAATTTTTCCATATCTTCCTCAGCGGCATAGACAAGAGGACGTAGCACAAAAAGATCACCTTCATCATTTTTAAGTTTTCCAGGCATAGCGGCTAATCGTCCACCGTGAAATAAATTCATAAAAAACGTTTCCAAAACATCATCACGATGATGCCCTAAAATTAAAGCCGAACACCCCTCCTCACGTGCAATGCGATAGAGATTACCACGTCGCAATCGAGAACAAAGTGAACAATATGTCTGTGTCTCTGCCAATTTATCTGTAACAATGGAATAAGTATCTTGATATTCAATACGATAGGGAATTTTATAAGAACTCAAAAAGTCTGGAAGAATATGTTTAGGAAAACCTGGTTGTCCTTGATCAAGATTACAAGCAAGAATTTCAACGGGTAAAAGACCACGCCACTTTAAATCTAAAAGAAGTGCTAATAAACCATAAGAGTCTTTTCCGCCTGACAAAGCAACAAGCCATTTTTTTCCAGTAGAGAGCATAGAAAAATCATCCAAAGCTTGCCGCATATGACGCAAAAGTCGTTTACGCAATTTATTAAATTCTACACTTGAAGGAGCACGCTGAAATATTGGGTGACAATCATCTGCTTTGCTTACCAAAAGATCATCTTTCTCTTCATTTTCTTCTATTGCTTGATATTCAACGGAAACATCATTCATAAGACCATATCCTGCACAAGTAATAGCTCATTTTGCAAAGACAGAAACAAATATAAAGCAAACTTATATTTAAGTTTTTTGAATTTATAAAAACAGATACGAAAAAAAGAAATGGAACTATATAAGCTTATAACGCTAAAGCAGCGGAATAAACTTAGTATAGAACCATTCGCAAAATATTTGTTAACTCCAAAGATTATAAAAACAACACAATAGTTTGAAATTATAATAATAGAAGAGAAACAATTTTTTTCATAAAAAGTTATCGAGAATAAAACTCAACGACCAAATTAGGTTCCATTTGCACAGCATAAGGAACATCTGCAAAAGCAGGAATGCGTGTAAAGGTCGCTTTCATTTGTTTATGATCTGCTTCAATATAATCAGGGACATCACGTTCTGCTAATTGTACTGATTCTAAAACCAACACAAGTTGTTTTGATTTTTCCCGAACCTCAATAACATCACCTGGCTTACAACGATACGATTGAATATTTGTACGTCGCCCATTTACATTCACATGACCATGATTAATAAATTGGCGAGAAGCAAAAATCGTAGGCACAAATTTTGCACGATAGACAACAGCATCCAAACGAGATTCTAAAAGACCGATAAGATTTTCACCTGTATCACCTCGACGACGAGCAGCTTCCACATAAGTTTTATGGAATTGCTTTTCTGAAATATCGCCATAAAATCCTTTCAACTTCTGTTTAGCGCGCAATTGCACCCCATAGTCAGAAAGTTTTCCTTTACGGCGCTGTCCATGCTGACCTGGACCATAATCACGACGATTGACAGGAGATTTTGGACGACCCCAAATATTTTCTCCCATACGTCGATCAATTTTATATTTTGTTGTTTCGCGTTTACTCATCGCATTTCCTTTAAAATAAAACACGAGATCTGAAAATCTCAAGGAAACGCGCCCTCCTCTGCCTTTAAATAAAAAAGACTGACAGAACAGCTTAACATACCATATGCAAAGCTACCCACGGGACACGTCAATGAAAGCCATTTTCTTGAAAGAAAAAGCTAGAGTATCTTTATTGATCCTGTATCTCAAAGTCAACACCTTTCATAAGTTTTAAGCCAAATCCTTTTAACAAATGCTCCGTTGAAGAAGTGATATTTTTCGATGTCAGCAACGCAAAATCTTGATATTTTTTCATGGGGTGCTGATGTATTTTTTCCGACAAAGGTAATAACGATCTGATGTGTTTGGCGATCGCTTTTGCTGGATCAATCCATTTAACGGACCATAAAGCTTGTTCACGAAAGAATTTAATCAAAAAAGGATAATGAGTGCAGGCTAAAACGATAACATCAGTATATTTGCCATTTTTTTCTACAAAACATGGCAGGATTTCTTTTTTTAACTCTTCTAAATCGATAGATTTTCCTCGTAAATAATCTTCAGCAAATCCAGCAAGCTTTTCACTTCCTACAAGTTGAACATGACACTGTCCAGCAAAAGAGTTAATTAATTCATTTGTATAGGCACGTTTAACTGTTCCAGGAGTCGCTAATACGGAAATAAAACCAGATTTCGTTTGTTCAGCAGCTGATTTAATTGCAGGAACCGTTCCCACAAAAAGAACATGAGGAAAATTCTGTCGTAGATCTGCCATCATCAATGTAGAAACAGTGTTGCAAGCAATCACACATAAGGCGGGATTATAGTGTGTTAAAAGATTTGTAAAAATCTTTAAAATGCGTTCTTTTAAAACATTTTCTTCCCAATTTCCATAAGGAAATCCAGCATCATCAGCCACATAAATAAATTGTATTTCAGGAATAAAAACGCGCGCTTCCCTCAACACTGTTAAACCACCAACACCACTATCAAAAAAAAGAACAGGTCGTAGATCCATCAGTTTTCACACTTGTTTTTAATTTTTTGACGCTCACGCTCTTTAGGGGCTCGACTTCCCCGTGGATATTGTGGAGAAAAATGATCCAATGAAGATATAACGCCTCGCAATAAGCGAACCTCAGATTCACTAAAGTTAGCGCGCGTAAAAACAGAGCGTAAATTTGTAAGCATAACCTCTTTTCGTTCTCGGGGTCTAAAATATCCACGAATATCCAAAGCTTCTTCTAATTGAGATAAAAAACCATGAAACGCTGTTTTATTTGCAGGCTCCATCTCTGCTGCACGAAATGCCGTATCGCTTACATTTTCTAAACCTGTTTTCATCCATTCATAAGACATCAAAAGAACCGCTTGTGCAATATTAAGTGACGCAAAAGCAGGATTAACTGGAAAAGTGATGATTTCATCAACAAGGCTGATTTCATCATTTTCTAGTCCCCATCTCTCTCTTCCAAAGACAATACCTGTTTTATGTCCGATATTCTCACGTTGACGGAGTACATTTGCTGCTTCGACAGCACTTTTTACAGTTTTAAATCCACATCTTTCACGAGCTGTTGTAGCAAAAACATAATGTAAATCTGCAATTGAATCACACAATGTGTTAAAAATCACGGTATTGTTAATGACATGATCAGCTTTACTTGCAGCAGCTCTAGCTTTTTCATTTGGAAATGTTTCTCGAGGTTTGACAAGCCGAAGCTTAGAAAGCCCAAAATTTGCCATTGCCCTTGCGACCATACCAATATTTTCCGGAAGCTGCGGTTCAACTAAAATAATAATGGGTCCATTTGTTAAATTTTCACGATTCTTATTCGTTCCAGCCATCAACCTTACCTAGTTTCACTTAAATAATCTCCCTCTCCACTATTTTTTAATGCAACTTTCTTCACAGTACGCTAATACTGTTTAATAATAAATTATAGACAATGCTATTTTTTCACTCAACGCGTGTAGATTCTCTCATAAAATTTTTAAAAGCCATTAAAGTGAACGATGAAGTTTATAACAATTTATAATTAAGGTGTCGTAGCATTTTTTACATCCATTTTATCTTTTTTAATAGGGAATAACTCTTACAAATCATAATCTCAGTTGAATTATGAAATCATAAATCCTAAAAAAGAAATATGTACTTTATTCCCAAACTTTTTCCTGCAAAGCTTATCCGTCGTTATAAACGTTTCCTTGCAGATGTTAAACAGGACGACCAACATATCTTCACTGTATCGGTACCAAACACAGGATCAATGCTTGGATTGACAGCTTCCAATTCCAATATTTGGCTTTCATATCATAAAAACACCAAGAGAAAATATGCCTATCAATTAGAAATTGTTGAATCCGATAATACTTTGGTTGGTATTAATACCGCTTTACCAAATAAACTTGCGTTAGAAGCAATCCAAAACGGATTACTACCAGAATTAAGTGGATATAAAACAATTTTAAAAGAACAACGCTATGGGACACAATCACGCATTGACTTTCTTTTGCGGGATGACATTCTTCCTGATTGTTACCTAGAGGTCAAAAATGTTCATTTTATTCGTCAAAAAGGATTAGCAGAATTTCCTGATAGCGCAACAAAACGGGGTGCCCGTCACCTTGAAGAACTCATACAAGTCGTACAACAAGGAAAACGAGCTGCTATGCTTTATGTTATTCAACGGGAAGATTGTGCATCTTTTACAATCTGTCACGATCTTGATCCGCTCTATGGACGTAAGTTTGATTTAGCATTAAAATCAGGGGTAGAATGTTATGCTGTAAAGTGTCACGTAACTGTAGAAGGTATTTTTCCGATTCAGAGAGTAAAAATAGAAAACAGAAAAAACAATGATTGAGTATATTGAATATAATAAAACCCCTTTAAAATTTAACGGGAAAATTCGCATTTTCGATGACTACGCTTTCGCTAAAATGCGTGAAGTTGGTCGTATTGCGGCAGAATGCCTTGATGCTCTTATGGATATTATTAAACCTGGCGTCACTACACAAGAAATTGATGATTTTGTATTTACTTTTGGTGCCCGAAAAGGAGCTCTTCCTGCTGATTTAAATTATCATGGATACAGCCATTCATGCTGTACATCTATCAATCACGTTGTTTGTCATGGTATTCCCAATAAAAGGCCCTTGCAAGAAGGTGATATTGTGAATGTTGATGTAACCTTTATTCTTGATGGTTGGCATGGTGATTCAAGCCGCATGTATCCTGTTGGAAAAATCAGACGTGCTGCAGAACGCCTTTTACAAATAACCTATGAAAGTCTTATGAGAGGAATCGCAGTAGTTAAACCTGGAGCAACGACAGGTGATATTGGTGCAGCCATTCAACAATATGCAGAATCAGAACGGTGCTCAATTGTGAGAGATTTTTGCGGACATGGTATCGGTCAGCTGTTTCACGATGCCCCCAATATTCTCCATTATGGAAATCCTGGAGAAGGAATCGAATTAAAACAAGGGATGATATTTACAATTGAGCCTATGATTAATCTTGGTAAGCCACAAGTTAAGATTTTATCTGACGGTTGGACTGCTGTTACTCGTGACCGCTCTCTGACAGCACAATATGAGCATACAATTGGTGTTACAAATGAAGGGTATGAAATATTTACACAATCGCCTAAAAATATCTTTTATATTCCTAATTCTCAGATCTAATCCACTGTAGAGATGTTATGGCTAAAAAATTAAATCAAAAGGAAGATATTCAAAGTAATCACTTTGCATTAACATCAAGTTCACCACCCACCCCAATATTAGAAAGAAAAAGTAAAGATCCTAAGAAAAATACACAGCTTGATAAACATTATCAAGGACATCGTGAGCGCCTTCGAAAACGCTATTTAAAGTCAAAAGGAAATGCACTTGAGGATTATGAATATCTTGAATTATTGCTTTTTCGCACAATACCCCGCGCAAACACAAAACCTATAGCTAAAAATTTGATAGCACATTTTGGTTCACTCGCGGATGTGTTAGGAGCTGATATTCACCGACTTCAAGAGGTTCAAGGATGTGGTCCTGCAACGGCAATTGATTTAAAAATTATTTCAGATGTTGCTGGACGTCTTGCTCGTGCAGAGTTGTTTAAACGTGATATTTTTTCATCATGGGATAAAGTATTAGCGTATTGTAAAGCAGTCATGGCTCACGAAACACGTGAACAATTTCGTATTTTATTTCTCGATAAGAAAAACGGCTTACTTGCCGATGAAGTACAACAAACTGGAACCATTGATCATACCCCTGTTTATCCTCGTGAAGTTATTTCTCGAGCTTTAGAATTATCCGCGTCAGGACTTATTTTAGTCCACAATCATCCTTCTGGTGATTCCACTCCCTCCGATGCAGATATAACAATGACATACAGATTAAAAGACGCAGCAAATGCATTAGGAATTACAATCCATGATCACCTCATTATTGCACGCCATAATCATACAAGTTTTAGAGCATTAAAACTCATATAAACTTTATGGGAAAAAAGACTTCATTCAAGAATCAATAGCCAATCAATTCTCTAAATCAATATCCAATATAGCCATTGAGAAATTGTAGGATAGCTCATCTTCATCTTCATCTCGATAGATAACGCCTAAAAACTCATCCCCCATATAAACCTCACAAGAATCATCCTTTTTAGGCCGTGCTCTGACTTGCAATGCTGAGTTTTGGAATGTATTTTTTAAATAATTATCAAGTTTTTTTATTTCATCAGCATTCACTACGCTCTCCTGTTTTTTGAGACGATTAAAATAATTGCGTGTCGCGCGAATAAGATATTCCTTTGATTCTGTAAAGCCAGTAAAAAAGCTTAATCTGAATATTGACTTAATATTACATATATTTACAACTCTTTCTTTATATATTCATAAAGAACTTTTATAAAAGGAGTCTATCATTATTAAATATACTCGTATAGATAAAAAAATGGCAGAAAACTGTATATTTTAAATAATTTTACTTTATCTCCAATTTTAGCATCTGCATTTATGAAGCATGTTTAGAAGAAAAATTAATCACCGATTTATAATTTTATCCTTTCTATAGAAAATTAAAATAATAATAATTTTTTATTTAAAACCGCATTTTTTAGCAAAAAAATATTATTACATCACTTAAAAATAATTCTTTTCAAAGAATTTTAAATATAGTTATCTAACCTTAAAGGAATTACATAGTTTAAGAAATACACAAAATAAGTGAATAAGAGTTTATTTTTCTGCCTATTTTTTATAAAAACTTATGTCAAAATAGAAAATTTTAAATAAGCTTTTCAGTTTATACGCGAAAATATTGGGCATTTTTGCAAATGCTAAGATCTATCAAAAAATTTTATTTTATAGGGTAACGAGAAAGAAAATCGATAACACCTTTTTTATAAACTTTATCACCTACAGCAAGCATATGATCTCGACCAGGAATTGGTAAAGCTTCACCACAAGGCAACAAAGCTGCTAATGGCTCTGCAGCACCGCCAATCTCATCTAATGAACCGACAGCAACAAGTGCAGGTTGTTCAATTTTATAAATTTCGGACGCTGTTAACTCCTGTTTTGATGTGATAATACAAGCGGCCAGAGCACGTCTATCACTTTTTGTTTGATCAGCAAATTTACGGAACATTAAGCCACGTGTATTAGTAATAGTAGAGGGATCTTCGGCCAGAAGAGCCTCAGCAACAGGTTCCCAATTTCCTGCTCCCGTTACCATACCAATACCTAAACCACCAAAAATAACGCTGTTCACATATGTTGGATGTAAAAGAGCCATAAAAGCACTAATACGAGCCCCCATAGAATATCCCATAACATGGGCTTTAGATAACTCTAAATACTGTAAAAGTTTGACCGCATCGCCAGCCATAGCTTGAGGTGTATAAAAGCTAGGATCATAACTTTTAACTGAATCTCCATGGCCCCGATTATCAAGAGCAATAACACGATACCCTGCTTCAGTGAGAATACGAAACCAACCCGTTGCATACCAATTCACTCGTGCAGAAGATCCAAAACCATGAATCAACAAAATAGGTGCGCCCTGCCCTTCTTCTCGATAAGCAAATCGCAAACCATCATATTCAAAAAAATGAACGTCCTCAGCTGTCATTTTTTATCACACTTTCCACAAACGACAGGATGAATAACACGTTGCCCTTTTTTTATCTGCTTTTCAGAAACTTCACCAGCGTTAATCTCAAGTGCAAAAGCCGCAGGAACGCCTGATGAAATGGTCTTTTTTGAAAATGGAGAAGTGTTTTCAATAATCGATACAATAACCCCTTTAGAGTTTAAAAAAATCATATCTAAGGGCAAAGGTGTATTGGCCATCCACATAAAAAACTTTTGTTCCTCTTCCGATTGATAACTCTTTTGCTGCTTAAAAAGCATTGCACGATCGCGTGGAAAATCAGTCCGATACATTAACCCAGCTGCTGCTTGAGAGGGGGTAAAAGCAATCTCTACCTTATAAGAAACTGTATCTTGGTTTGTGTGTATTTGTAAAGGAATCGGATGAATAGGAATTTCCATGGGCTTCTTCGCAACAACAACGGACATTTCTAACGTAAAAAGTATCGCCGATAAAATAATATACCCTTTTTTAAAAGGTTTTAACATTCTTGTCTCCACCACAAAAAAATCTTAAATTTTGTTTCTGACATAAAAAATATCAGAGTTCAAAAGCCAAAAAACAAGAAAGCTCTTCCCTTATTTTCTTTATTTTATTCAATAGAGTAGGAACATTTGTCTCATTTAGTTTATAAATTCACGAGAGCTATAATAGAGATACTTCTATAGCTGTTTACGCAATAACTATCCTTTTAAAATACAGAAAAATATTGATTTTACTGAAAAGCTCAATGAGTAGCGATTTAATGTGTCGCAAAAGGAAATCCTATATCTGGATAAATTTCTGCTGTCATCAAACCTTTTTCCCCTTTACCAAACCGGACAAGAACAACTTGTCCTGAACGAAGCTCTGCTAAACCAAAACGGCGCAACGTTTCCATATGAATAAAAATATCTTCTGTTCCCTGCCCACGGCTAAGAAAACCAAAACCTTTGTCACGATTGAACCATTTAACAATTGCACGTTCTAGTCCACTTTCTGGAGTAACAACAACATGAGTACGGGCTGGAACTTCTGATGGATGAACCGCTGAAGAACAATCGATAGATTTCACCTGAACGCACTTTAATCCTCGTTCCGTCTTTTCCACAGCACAAGTAACTTTAGCACCCTCCAAAGCCGTTTGGAAGCCGTCCCTTCGCATGACTGTAACATGCAATAATATATCGGGGAAATGAGGTAAATCAGGTACAATAAACCCATAGCCCTTACTTCCATCAAACCACTTAATGACACCACTGATTTCGATAATCTCCCCATAAGCACCTATACTATCCTCAGATAGGGAACAATCCTTTAATGCATCCTTACTCGTCATAATAACGTGATCCTGTAGCTTATAAATTGCACGATATTGATTCTCTAGGTTTAAGTAAACATTGCTCTTGTATCAACACGCAAGTCCCAAGATAAGATTTCCCCATATTGTCGTATCTCTTACATGTTAATATCAACATGAAATTTACAAAAAATATTTATAAAACTATTTGATTGTACGCTTTACATATTTTACAAAGAGCGCGCTAGAAGAAAGGTCATATAAAAGTTTTTTTACATAATGATATTTTCATTAATGTGTAACTTGCATGATGAAGAAGTTCAATATAAGGTGCAAAAACGACAATTCAATTAAGGAAAATGCGCAATGCAATTGAAGAAAATCCTTACGACAATCACAGCTTTCATGGCACTTACAGCAAATGTTTATGCGAATGAACCTATCAAAATTGGTGTTTATCTTCCGTTAAGCGGTCAAAATGCTTTTGGAGGTCAGCTTGAAATTCGAGGTATCGAATTAGCCCATAAACAAGTTCCAGAAATTTTGGGACGTAAAGTAGAACTTGTTATTATTGATAACAAGTCTGATAAAGTGGAAGCGGCTAATGCTGTTATGCGTTTAACAGCAAGTGAAAAGGTAAGTGGAATCATTGGTAGCTATGGTTCTTCACTCTCACTAGCGGGTGGTGAAATATCTGAAAAGGCAAAGACTCCGACCATTGCAACTTCTTCAACGAGTCCCCTTGTTACACAAGGTAAAAAATATTACTTTCGCGCTTGTTTTATTGATTCCTATCAAGGGATAGGAATTGCAACTTATGTAAGCCAGATTTTACATGCAAAAAAAGCCGCTATTCTCAAAGATATTTCAAGCGATTATGCCATCGGTCTTGCGAGTTATTTTGCACGTGCTTTCAAAAAATTAGGGGGTGAGGTTATCTCAAATTTAAATTATAATTCTGGAGATCAGGATTTTTCAGCTGTTCTCACACAGATTATCGCGCAAAAACCTGATATCTTATTCATTCCATCTTACTTTTCTGAAGGTGCGATCATCATGAAACAAGCGCGTGAATTAGGGGCGAAGTTTCAGATTATGGGCGGAGATGCCATGGATAATCCAGAAACCATTACGATTGCAGGAAGTGCTGCAGAAGGTTTCTTACATACGACACTTCCCTATAGTGAGGATATGCCAAATATGTCAGTTGCTGCCCAAAAATTCACGGAAGAATGGAAAAAATCTTATCCTGACAAAGAGCCAAATATCAATTCAGTTTTGGGATACACAAGTTATATGATGTTCATGAAGGCTATTGAAAATGCTGGTAGTGCTGATCGTGAAAAAATTACCATTGCACTGAGCAAATTAAAAGACTTTCAAACGCCTTTTGGTGATATGTCAATGGATAAAAATCATAACCCTACGATTCCGATTGGTATCATTAAAATACAGGATGGAAAACGTGTTTATTTAGAAGAAGTTAAACCTGCTTTTTAATTTAAAAGTTTTATTTATTAAAATTGGAATGCAAGAATTGGTTGAGGATATTTTTCTCAACCAGAATCTTAAAATTTTCTTATTATCCTATGTAAATTAACAAATGTGGAAGGATGAGAGATGAGCACGGAAATGTTCATCCAGTATTTTTTTAATGCACTGGCATTGGGGTCTCTTTATGGACTTATCGCGATTGGTTACACCATGGTTTACGGTATATTGAGACTAATTAACTTTGCTCACGGTGATATCTTTATGCTGGGGGCTTATTTTGTTTTCTTTTCCACAATTAGCTTTATGCCGGCTTGGGCTGCATTTCTTCTTTTATTCCTCGCTGCTCTTATTTACTATTCAGTCTTTATAGGATTTAAAAGGCGTCCTCCAACTTATTGGATTGCTGTCTTTTTAATTCTGACGTTAGGATTTGTTTATTATTTTAAAATTTCCCCACAAAATTTTACACCGATCTGGGTTTTAGCTCTTTGTTTTTCCATTTTTATTACAAGTGCAGTGGGGATTATTGTTGATCAATTTGCCTATAGACCTTTACGCCATGCACCGCGTATTTCGGCACTCATCGGTGCAATCGGTGTTTCTTTTTTTATTGAAAATCTTGCTACTGTACTCTTTAGTGGTGTTCCAAAAGGTGTAAAACAACCAGATTTTCTGGTAACACCATTTTTATGGCACCTAGGATCAGAAGCAGAGGGTATCATTAGAATTGCTCCCATGTCACTGATTGTTCCCATTGTGTCATTGATTCTTATTGTTTTACTGTTATGGATTATCCATAAAACAAAACCTGGTCTTGCTATGCGTGCAATCTCTCATGATATTGAAACGACCCGTTTGATGGGGGTTTCTGTCAATAAAGTCATTGCATTTACATTTGGTATAGGCTCAGCACTTGCTGCTATAGCCGGTATTATGTGGTCTTTACGTTATCCTCAAATTCAGCCTTATATGGGCGTTCTTCCTGGTCTTAAAGCCTTCATTGCCGCCGTTATCGGAGGTATTGGTTCGATACCAGGAGCAATGTTGGGAGGATTGTTATTAGGGTTTATTGAAATTATGATTATCGCATTTTTCCCCGCGCTATCTGGATATCGTGATGCCTTCGCTTTCATTTTATTGATTCTGATTTTATTGGTATTGCCCACGGGATTAATGGGTAAAAAAAGTCAGGAGAAAATCTAATGGCAAAGTCAACGACAATTTTTTTATCGTGTATTAGTATTTTCATTCTTATCGTTTTTTTGTTCTATGCAGATAAGCATTTTAATGACTATACACTCCGTATCATCAATCTGATTGCTATTAATGCGATCTTAGCAATTTCGCTTAATTTGATTTATGGCTTTACAGGTATGTTTTCCCTTGGACATGCCGGCTTTATGGCTATTGGTTCTTATGTCTGCGCAATTTTACTTCTTTCTCCTGAACAAAAAGAGATGATGTGGATTCTTGAGCCTATCGCTGAACCTTTGTCCCATCTACAGCTTCCTTTTTTTGTTGCTGTTGTTGTCAGTGGTTTGTGTGCAGCAATTATTGGTTTATTGATTGCTTTGCCAATATTACGTCTTGGTGGTGATTATCTTGGGATTGCAACATTGGGTTTTGCAGAAATTATCCGCATTGTCATTACGAATGCAACATCGCTCACAAATGGTTCTTTGGGAATCAAAGGAATACCTCAAAATGCAACATTATGGTGGAACTATGGTTGGTTAGCATTTACAGTTCTCTTTATTGTTCTCTTACTGCGAAGCAATACGGGTAATGTATTACGGGCTATTCGTGATGATGAAATTGCTGCAAAAACGATGGGAATTAATGCTTTTTTCTACCGTAGTTTTTCTTTTACTGTTGGAGCGTTTTTTGCAGGGATAGGTGGCGCATTAATGGCTGCTCTTATTTCAACCATTGATCCGAAAATGTTTAATTTTTTGCTCACTTTTAATATTTTGATGATTGTTGTCGCTGGTGGTCTTGGTTCAATTACAGGAAGCATTATTGGCAGCATTATCATTACAGTCATGCTTGAATGGCTTCGTATTATTGAAAGTCCATTCGACTTAGGTTTTATACATATTCCAGAAACACCAGGACTTCGCATGGTTGTTTTCTCTCTTTTATTGCTGGTAATTATTTTATTTTGGAGAAAAGGGTTGATGGGACAACGTGAATTTTCATGGAATGGAATTTATAGCTTTCTAATACGCAAAAGGCTTTCTAAGTATGAGGGGAAGCTATGAACGACACTCTTCTTTCACTCAATGATATTGTAATGCGTTTTGGCGGATTAATTGCTGTCAATAATGTTAATATGGTCATTAAACGAGGAAGTATAACTGGATTAATTGGTCCCAATGGTGCAGGAAAGACAACAGTTTTCAATATGATTTCTGGGTTTTATGCCCCTACCAGTGGTATTATTCTTTTTGATGAACAAAAAATTTCTGGAGAACCTCCTTATATTGTTTGTAGACGTCATATTGCCCGAACATTTCAAAATATTCGTCTTTTCTCAGGGTTAACGGTTTTACAGAACGTTATGGTGGGTGCTCATGTCCGTCAAAAATATCCTTGGTTTTCTTCAGCCCTCTTTCTTTCAAAAGCAATGAAAGAAAAAAGAGAAGTTTATAAAAATTCCATGGAGCTTCTTGAGCGGCTACAACTTGATCACCTTGCCAATCAATTAGCAACAGCTTTACCTTATGGTGTACAACGGCGTTTAGAAATTGCACGCGCATTAGCCACAAAGCCTAAATTGCTTCTTCTTGATGAACCTGTCGCTGGCATGAATCCTCAAGAAAGTGAAGATCTTAGAAAATTCATCGCAAAAGTGCAAAAAGACTTTGATCTTACAATTCTTCTTATTGAGCACGATATGAAAGTGGTTATGGGGCTTTGCCAACATATTTTGGTTATGGAATATGGCTGTTGCATTGCTAGTGGCACACCAGATGAAATTCGTAATGACCCTAAAGTTATTGAAGCTTATCTTGGCGGAGATGTTTATGGATATTCTTAAAATAAAAAATCTTCACGTTCATTATGGCGCCATTAAAGCTGTTCAAAATCTTTCTATGTCCATAAAAAAAGGGAGTATTGTTACTTTAATTGGTGCCAATGGTGCTGGGAAAAGCAGTATTGTACGCTCTATTACAGGACTTAATCGCTCTGTTTATGGAGAAATTACCTATAATGGCGAATCAATTATTAAAAAATCACCAGAAGAGATTTTGCGATTAGGGATTGCTCTCAGCCCTGAAGGGCGACGTATTATGCCTCATCTCACTGTTCTAGAAAATCTCCATCTGGGTGCTTATATTCGTCATGATAAACAGGGAATTTCTCGTGATATTGAATGGATATTTGATCTTTTCCCACGCCTACGTGAAAGATCAAAACAGTTGGGGGGAACAATGTCAGGTGGGGAACAACAAATGGTTGCTGTAGGGCGCGCACTCATGAGCAATCCTGATATGGTTATATTAGATGAACCCTCTCTGGGGTTAGCCCCCCTTCTTGTTCGGGAGATTTTTTCGATTATCCGAAAAATTAATGATATGGGAAAAACTGTTCTTCTTATTGAACAAAATGCATTTGCTGCACTTTCTATCGCTGATTATGCTTATATTTTAGAGGTAGGGAACATTTTATTTCACGGTGAAGGGAAAGCTATGCTTTCTGATCCGCGTGTTAAAGAAGCCTATCTTGGTGGATAAAGGCAAGAAATTAAGGAAATAGAATCTATTCCTCCTCACTTTTAAGAAAGCATTCCTCAGCATTGATGAGAAATGCTTTTTTGTGAAATTTGATGATTATATCCACCATTTTTCTGCACAGAATATTCCTGCGGCTTGTTCAATAATGTGTGCTATTTGAAAAATAACTTCTTCAGCAAAAGGTTTGCCAATCAGTTGCAATCCTAGAGGTAAACCATTTGATGACAAACCAGCAGGAACAGAAATTCCTGGTAACCCAGCCATATTAATTGGTACGGTAAAAATATCATTCAGATACATTGCAACAGCATCATTTTTTATTTTTTCATCAGCAATACCAAAAGCAGGTGTTGGTGTTGCTGGGGTAAGAATAGCCTCAATTCCCGAATCAAAACATTGATCAAAGTCACGTTTTACAAGTGTTCTTACTTTTTGAGCTCTGAGATAACAGGCATCATAATAGCCTGATGAAAGAACATAAGTCCCAACCAAAATACGCCGCTTGACTTCATCACCAAAACCAACAGAACGCGTATTTTCATACATCTCGATGATGTCTTGTCCAGGCACACGCAAACCAAAACGGACACCATCATAACGCGCTAAATTAGAAGAGGCTTCTGCAGGAGCTATAATATAATAAGAAGGTAGAGCATATTTTGTATGAGGTAAAGAAATATCGTGTATTTCAGCTCCCGCATCTTTTAACCAATTTATTCCCTTTTGCCAAAGTTCAATAATCTCAGAAGACATTCCATCCAGATAATATTCTTTTGGAATACCAATTTTCATTCCTTTAATTGATTGACCAAGATAACTTTCATAATCAGGAACTGGTAAATTCATGGAAGTAGAATCTTTTTCATCAAAAGAGGCCATTGATCTGAGTAAGATAGCACAGTCACGAACATCTCTAGCAATAGGTCCAGCTTGATCGAGGGATGAAGCAAACGCGACAACGCCCCATCGTGAACAACGTCCATAAGTTGGCTTTATTCCTACAGTTCCAGTAAAAGCGGCTGGTTGACGTATTGAGCCACCTGTATCTGTTGCTGTTGCACCCGCACAAATTTGTGCAGCAACAGCAGCAGATGATCCCCCCGAAGAACCACCGGGGACGAGCTTTTCATTCGAGCCTTTTTTTCTCCATGGATTAATAACAGGACCATAATATGACGTTTCATTAGAGGAGCCCATAGCAAACTCATCCATATTAAGTTTTCCCAGCATTACGGCACCATCTTGCCATAAATTAGCCGTAACGGTTGATTCATAATGCGGTTTAAAACCATCAAGGATATTTGAACAAGCTTGAGTATGAACACCATGGGTTGCAAAAAGATCTTTAACTCCTAAGGGGATTCCTTCCAAAGTCCTCCCCTCTCCTCTCGCCAAGCGTCCCTCTGATTCAGCAGCCATTTTTCTTGCTTGTTCTGCTGTTATTGTTACATAAGCATTCAAAGTTGGATTAGCCAGTTCAATTGCTTTCAAATAAGCTTCCGTTAATTCCGTTGCTTTGAGCTTTTTCTTTATGAGAGCATCACGAGCTTGTGCAATTGTGAGGGTTGTTAAATCAGTCATATTGGTTCTCAAATTTCAAAAATATAAAAAGTTACTCAACAATTTTTGAGACAAGAAAAAAATTCTCTTCTGTAACAGGGGCATTGGCGACAATATCTGCTGCTTTATTGCCATCTGTAACACGATCTTCACGCATTCGTAGAGTCATTGGTATCAGAGATGTTAATGGTTCAACTTCACTGACATCAACTTCATTCAATTGCTCTACAAAACCTAAAACAGCATTGAATTTTTTTGTCATAGGTTCTATCTCATTATCGTGGATGGCAATCCGCGCTAAACGTGCAACCCGCTTAACGGTTTCTTGATCAACAGACATACTCTTTACGCCTTTCTGTTTTGTTTTATTTATTAATCTTTATTCTGGCTATACAAGGCTGCGCTTGCAAGCGCAAGAATATTAGATAACATGAATAAAGAATATAATTATAGATCTGAAATATTAAAAAACGTATTATAATTCTTATGACTGTTATTAATATCAATGAAGTTATGACACATCTTTTGCCTGGACAAACAATAGCAGGCTTAGATTTAGGGACAAAAACGATTGGAATTGCGATTTCTGATATGGGGCTAATTGTTTCAAATCCGCGTCCTGTGCTGCAGCGAAAAAAATTTACAGAAGATGCTCATTCACTGATTAAAATTTTTGATCATGAAAATGTAGGCGTTGTTATCATTGGCTTACCTCTTAATATGAATGGAAGCAGTGGCTCTCGTGTTCAAGCAACTAAAGCTTTTGTAAGTAATATGAAAGCGTATACAGAAATTCCATTTGTTTTTTGGGACGAACGCTTATCGACCATTGCCGCAGAACGTTCTCTTTTAGAAATGAATGTATCGCGCACAAAAAGAGCAAACAGAATTGATTCGGCTGCTGCTGCTTTTATATTGCAAGGTGCACTCAATAGAATTCAAAACTTTCATCATATGGAAGGATAGAGAACATTGAGCAAATGCCCTGCATTATAGCGTGCAATGAGCATTCCGTAAGAAGATCTCCATTGTCCCCCAAGGCGGCTTTCCATATAGGCATTTGCAACATGTTCTATATCCGTAGAACGTAATGATGCAGCAGCTGCTGCATAGGCTACTTGTTCAACAAAAAACCTTCCTGCACCTTCATTTGCAGCGGCCATATCACCGGCAGACTTAATAATTTCAATGGCGCGTGGTCCTGCAGGTCCAATATCAAGAGCAATTTTTTCTAACAATTTCTGAAACAATCCTGGTGCTTTTTCAGCAATAAGAATGGCATCCTTTACCAATTGATTAGCAGAACTATTTCTCACAATTCGCGCAGGCCCATTATGCAACATTTGTGATAATGGATTACTCTCTATAAAGCTTTCAATACCAAGTTGTGCAATAATTTCACCAATAATAGGCACAACCAATTGACTGACGTGATAAGCAATAATAGGTGTCATAATGCGCGCGAAAGCGGCTTCAGAACGGTCATTTGCTGCATTGTCAAAGGCTCTCGCTAAACGCAAAACCAATGCTTGTGAAGCAGCAATATCTAATGCAATATCTGCAAAAATACGTTCTGTCAGTGGTGGTAAAGGCTGATTTGGCATTTTTTTCCGGAAAAAATCTATACCAAATTGAAGGGCAGCGCGCAAAACACCTGCCGATATGACAGATTGATCAAAACGCATCATCGTCTCGATATCTTTAATAACTTTAAGACCTTCTCCAGCATTTCCCAAAAGCCAGCCATAACTGCCTTGAAAATCAACAACCCCCTCTGGTGTTAAAAGTTCTCCAGAACGCTGAATTAAATGACGAATCGATATCAGTCCATTTAATGCACCATTTTCCTGTATACGTGGAATAAAAAAGCAACTTAAATGACCATTTAAATCTGCACTAACAAGATATCCATCAGCTGTAGGATTAATAACATTGGTTTTTACAACATTTAAACGATACAGATCACGTTCCATATTTTCATCGAAAGAAATTTTCTTAACACTTGGAAAATTAAAAGCGTATTGTTCAATGTCATCAAATGCACACGTCAGAGAAGCAGATTTTTTATGATGAATGGGCTTTGATGAAGAATCATATTGGCGTGACAAAAGAACATTTTGCCATTTTTTGAAGAGATCACTATCACTAATTAAGACAGCAATCGCTGCACTCGTTATACTAACCTCATTCAAATGTCCTGTTTCTAAACCAGCAGATAAAGCCAAACGAATCGCACGTGCTTGATAACGTACCCCATTTTCTGAAGAAGTATTTTCCCAAAGCGAAGTCACCAATCCCGCTTGTCTAGAATATTGTTGAAGGTCTTGATAGGAAGAATGTATTTCTAATTTTTCTACCTGCTGTCCCCATTCATCGTTATAATACAATAAAGGCTTATAATGATTCGCTGAGCAAGAAAGCTTCCATGCTTCTCGACTCGCAGCAAAATCTCCTATTTCTTCAAAGCTTGCTAGTAAAAACTTAGGCAAAGTAGAAGCCATACGAAACATAAGCGTATCACTAAGAAATGTATTTTTTCGACGAGCATTTTGCGCAGAGACAGCACTCATAGGTGTATTCCTATATTCAAATCATTCATATCATAGACTATTTGTCTTTTTAGAGTTAAGAAACATTTATCATATTCAAACAAATGCTTGTTTAATCTGTTTTAAAGAGAGATAAAGAAGAATGCTATGATTCAAGATAATTTTTTTCCACTTTTCCCTCATGAACATCTTTTGGCTATTAAAGATCTGAGTGTACAAGACCTTAATACATTGCTTGATCGTGCAGAAGCAAACGTTATTCTTTCTAACAAAATTGATAAAACAAAATCTATTTTGTACGGACGGACTCAAATTAATCTCTTTTTTGAAGCTTCTACGCGAACACAATCTTCTTTTGAATTAGCCGGCAAAAGGTTGGGAGCAGACGTGATGAGTGTCGCGATTGGCAACTCATCAGTAAAAAAAGGAGAAACGTTACTTGATACAGCTGCAACGCTTAATGCGATGAAGCCAGATATATTGGTTTTTCGCCATAGCAGTGCGGGAGCCGCAGCTTTACTAGCGCAAAAAGTTGATTGTTGTGTCATTAATGCAGGTGATGGTGCTCATGAACATCCAACTCAAGCTTTATTAGATGCTCTGACCATTAAAAGAGCTAAAGGTCGTATTGAAGGATTAACGGTTGCCATTTGCGGAGATATCTTGCACTCACGTGTTGCACGTTCTAATATTCTTAGCCTTAATGCTTTGGGTGCTCGTGTTCGTGCTGTTGCCCCTTCAACACTCTTACCCACCGAAATTAATCAGATGAGTGTTGAGGTTTTTAACAACATGAAAGAAGGTCTTAAAGATGCTGACGTTATCATGATGTTACGCTTACAGCATGAACGGATGACGGGCTCTTTTATTCCCTCCACGCGTGAATATTTTCATTATTTTGGTTTACATAAAGAAAATTTAGCCTATGCGAAAAGTGATTGCATTATTTTGCATCCTGGTCCCATAAACCGTGGTGTGGAGATTGCATCGGATATCGCTGATGGGCCACAAAGTATGATTCATACACAAGTAGAAATGGGAATTGCAGTGCGTATGGCGGTTATGGAAGCTTTATTAGATTCACGCTTGAAGATCAATGGAGAAAAAAAATGATAAAACCAATTGTTTTTCAACAGGCTCGTATTATTGATCCTTCACGCGCAATCGATGAAATTGGTACAGTTATTGTTGAAAATGGGCAAATTATAGCCGCTGGAAAAGAAGCTTTGAATCAGGGAATCCCTGCCGAAGCAGAAGTTATTAATGCACAAAACAAAGCAATTCTTCCTGGACTTGTTGATGCACGTGTTTTTGTTGGAGAACCAGGAAATGAAAATCGTGAAACAATTGAATCTGCAAGTCAAGCTGCCGCAGCAGGTGGTATTACTTCCTTTCTCATGATGCCAGACACGCGTCCAGTTATTGATAACGCTGCCCTGGTTCAATTTATTAAGCGCACAGCAGGGGAAATGTCATCGGTCAATATTTATCCCGTTGCGGCAATCACACAAAATTTCAACGGACAAGAAATAACCGAATTTGGTTTGCTCAAGGATGCAGGAGCCGTTGCTTTTAGTGAAGGAAAAAAAACACTTCAAAATTCAGCTGTTATGCGACGTGCAATGACTTATGCACGCGATTTTGATGTCCCATTGATCCACGAAACGCAAGATAAAGATCTTACAGGACAAGGCGTAATGAATGAAGGATTGCTCGCTAGTTGGCTTGGTCTTTCTGGCATCCCCCGCGAAGCAGAAGTTATCCCACTTGAAAGGGATCTGCGCTTAGCGGTATTAACGCAAACCCGCTATCATGCCGCCCAGATATCAACAGCACTCTCTGCTGATGCTCTTCGCTTAAGCAAACAACGCAATGAGAAAATTTCAGCCGGTGTATCGATTAATCATTTATCTCTCAATGAAAATGATATTGGTCAATATCAAACTTCTTTCCGCCTTATACCACCATTGCGTACAGAAGAAGACCGGATAGCACTGATTGAAGCAATAAAAGATGGGACGATAGATATCATTGTCTCTTCCCATGATCCTCAGGGGGGTGACACAAAACATTTACCATTCAATGATGCAGCAGCTGGTGCTGTTGGTATGGAGACCTTATTGAGTGCAACTTTGCGTCTTTATCATGATGAGAGTCTATCTCTTCTCCGGATAACTGAACTTTTGTCAACGACGCCTGCAAAGCTCTTTGGACTCAATGCAGGAACGCTGAAAAAAGGTGCTTATGCAGACCTTATTGTGGTGGATCTTGAAGAACCATGGGTTGTTTCGACAGAGAAGTTCTATTCACGTTCAAAAAATACCCCTTTTGAAAATGCACGTTTTCAAGGACGTGTCCTCCAAACCTTTGTAAAAGGCAAATCCGTTTTTAAACTTGACTGACAAACGTAATGAGATTTTTGAATGAATGAAGCAGAAATATTTTTTCAGTCCACTCCATGGTTTATTTTCCTTGTCTCTTATCTCATTGGCTCGGTTCCATTTGGTCTTCTGTTTACAAGATTGGCCAAACTTGGTGATATAAGAGCAATCGGTTCCGGCAATATTGGAGCAACAAATGTTTTACGAACAGGAAATAGAAAAGTTGCTGCTCTAACACTTCTTTGTGATATGCTAAAAGGAGCTATCGTTGTTTTCGTTATAAAGTTTTTTAATGATCCGCTCGACAATAGTATCCTTGTTTCTCTAGCGGGTTTTTTTGCTTTCTTAGGACATCTTTTTCCCGTATGGCTTAAATTTAAAGGTGGTAAAGGTGTTGCAACCTATCTAGGGGTTTGCTTAGGAGTGTATTGGCCTGCAGCAATTATTTTTATTATTGTATGGAGTGCGATTTTTCTTCTCATGCGTTATTCTTCATTATCTGCGCTTGCTGCCGTTACAATCACGCCGATATTTGTTTTTTATTTTTCCGATTCTTATTTCTGTTGTATGCTGATCGCGATGAGCCTATTTGTGTTTATAAAACATTGTGCAAATATCAGTAGATTACTAAGTGGGGAAGAAAGTAAGGTTGGTACGCAAAACAGAGATAAATAAAGGAATCCTGCTTACTGATCGTCAACGTCTAAGCTGGTTAAGGTTATTGCGCAGTGAAAATATTGGAGCTGTTAGTTTTCGCAATCTCATTGATCATTATAAAACAGCAGAAAATGCTCTAGCAGCACTGCCAGAACTTAGTCAAAAAGGAGGTGGTTCTGCATCTATTAAAATAGCAAGCTTAGAAGATGCAGAAAAAGAAATACAAGAAGCTGAAAGATTAGGTGTTCGGTTTATCGGTATGGGAGAACCAGATTATCCAGCTTTTCTGAAAGTTACAGAAGCCCCTCCGCCACTTATTTCTATCAAAGGTAATGTTTCAATTTTTCAAAAAACGTCTATTGGCATTATAGGCTCTCGAAACGCTTCAGCTGCTGGGAAAAAGCTTACAGCTCAATTTGCCCATTTTCTTGGAGAAGCAGACTTTGTAATAATTTCTGGGCTTGCTCGTGGAATTGATAGCGTTGCGCATCAAGCAAGTTTAAAAACAGGAACTGTTGCAGTCATGGCTGGAGGAATTGATCATATCTATCCTCCTGAAAATAAAAAGTTGCATGAAGACATCATCGCTAACGGTGGAGCCATCATCAGCGAAATGCCCATCTCTTGGAAGCCGCGTGCTATCGATTTTCCAAGAAGAAACCGTATTATTGCAGCTCTATCACTTGGTTTGTTGGTTGTGGAGGCAGCCCTGCGTTCAGGGTCCTTAATTACCGCACGTCAAGCCGCTGAAATGGGACGGTTGATTTTTGCTATTCCCGGTTCTCCACTTGATCCAAGATCTGTTGGTACAAACAACCTTATCAAGGATGGAGCTCTCCTCACCACACATCCTTCTGACATCATCGAAACACTTACGCCATTAATTTCACCGCTTCCAAATTCCCAACTCAATTTTTTTGAGGAACCATCCTCTTTACAACTTGAAAAGGAGAATTTTAATTTAGCAGACGAAAAAAACTCTCATCCCTCTTTAACAGATGATGACACAGCACGCGCAGCAGTTCTTTGTGCTCTTTCAACAACGCCAATCGACATAGATACACTGAGCACCCACACAGGTGTCCCGCTCCCAACTCTCTACCTCTTATTGGTAGAACTCGAGCTTGCTGGAAAGCTTATTCGACACTCTGGTGGTTGTGTGTCATTGTCGAATCTTGATCTTCCCCAAGAGCCTCAGCACTATTAATAATGCTTTGGCCTTCTTTGGCAACCATATCCAAAAGCAATGCTAAAAGCGGACTATGCGCCTGACGCGCCATCTGATTCATTTGCTTTGACATGTCTGTAATATATTGGATAACTTTCAAATGATTTATAAACATAATCCTCTATCCTTGAGCATTTCCCCTCCTACCTCTCAATAGACGTTATCTTAGTATTTCGCCGTACGTTTTTGTAATAACAGTGGAAAATAAATCGTGTAATTCTATATAGGGTGCACTTTAATAATAACAATCACAAGTTGTACAATATTCATGTTTTTTATATGGCTAATATTTTTTTTATGTGTTCTTAAGCAATTGATATTAGCTATTCGCGTGAAAGGCGTTTATAAAAAAATTTTTTATTTCAATATTCGGGTAAAATTATGAATATCGTTATCGTTGAATCTCCAGCAAAAGCAAAAACAATTAATAAATATCTTGGGTCTCAATACAAAGTTGTCGCATCATTTGGACATGTTCGTGATTTGCCTGCAAAAGATGGCTCCGTTTTACCGGATCAAGATTTTTCGATGAAATGGGATATAGATTCTGCGGCTGCTAAACGTTTAAATGAAATAGCAAAAGCCGTTAAAGAAGCCGATAGCCTTATCTTAGCAACAGACCCTGATCGTGAAGGAGAAGCTATTTCATGGCATATTCTGGATGTTCTTCATCAAAAAAAAGTTTTAAAAGATAAACCTATTAAAAGAGTTGTCTTCAATGCCATCACGAAAAAATCTGTGCTTGATGCCATGAACAATCCACGTGATATTGATACATCACTTGTTGATGCCTACCTTGCACGTCGTGCTCTCGATTATCTTGTTGGTTTTACACTTTCACCTGTTTTATGGCGTAAACTACCTGGTGCACGCTCGGCTGGGCGTGTTCAGTCGGTTGCTTTGAGGATTATTTGTGATCGTGAATCAGAAATAGAGCATTTTATCAAAGAAGATTATTGGTCCATTACAACACAATTAAAAACCATCAGAAATGATCATTTTCAAGCAAGATTGACGATGTTTAATCAAAGAAAGATTGGCAAACTTGATATTCAATCTCAAGAACAAGCAGATCAAATTCGCCTTATGTTGGAGAAGTCCCAATATCATACACTCGGTGTTGAAGCAAAACCTACAAAGAGAAATCCTTTTCCCCCCTTTACAACCTCTACACTCCAACAAGCGGCTTCTTCAAAATTAGGCTTTTCGGCTTCTCGTACCATGCAAATTGCCCAAAAGCTTTATGAAGGGATTGAAATTAACGGTGAAATGGCAGGTCTTATTACTTATATGCGTACCGATGGTGTGCAAATAGCGCCAGAAGCTATTGATGCTGCAAGAAAAGTCATTCATGAATCTTTTGGAAAAGATTATCTTCCTGAAAAACCACGTTTTTATTCAACAAAAGCAAAAAATGCACAGGAAGCACACGAGGCTATCCGCCCAACAGATTTTCAACGGTTCCCCAACCAAGTCCGTCATTTTCTCGACAATGATCAAGCAAAGCTCTATGAGCTGATATGGAAACGCGCTATTGCCAGCCAAATGCGTTCTGCTGAAATTGAACGTACAACTGTTGAAATTGAAGCCAAACAAGGAGACAATCGTGCAAATCTTCGTGCGACAGGGTCTGTTGTTCGTTTTGACGGCTTTATTTGCGTCTATACGGATCAACGAGACGAAGAAAATAATGAAGAAAATGAATCAACACGTTTACCACAAATAAATACGGGTGAAGCACTTACGAAAGAAAAAGTTGAATCTGTACAACATACCACAGAGCCTCCTTCTCGTTATTCTGAAGCCTCATTAATTAAAAAGCTTGAAGAGTTAGGAATTGGTCGTCCCTCAACTTATGCTTCCACATTGGCGACATTGTGTGATCGTGGATATATTGTCATTGATAAAAAAAAGCTTATTCCCGATGCTAAGGGGCGTATTGTTACAGCCTTTCTAGAAAATTTCTTTAATCGCTATGTAGAATATGGTTTCACAGCAGATCTTGAAGAAAAGCTGGATCTTATCTCTGATGGCAAACTTTCTTGGAAAGACGTATTGCGTGATTTTTGGGATGGATTTAATGCATCTATTAGCAATATCCAAGAACTTCGTATTGCCAATGTCCTTGATGTTTTAAATGTAACATTAGCACCTCTCGCCTTTCCTGAACGCGAAGATGGAAGTGATGTACGTTCCTGTCCTCTGTGTAAAAATGGTCAATTATCCTTAAAACTCGGTCGTTATGGTGCTTTTGTTGGGTGTTCCAATTATCCTGAGTGTAAATACACACGCCAACTTGGAACAGAGACAGAAGAAGAAAATAAAGCTGTGCACAATGATGAACCTGTTATGCTTGGTATTGATCCTGAAACAGGAAAAGATGTCTCTCTTCGAAATGGACGCTTTGGCCCTTATATCCAATTGGGTGAAAGTAAAGATGTTAAGCGTGCAGGACTACCAAAAGAATGGCAGGCAGAAAATATAACCCTTGAAAAAGCCTTGGCTTTACTCTCCCTTCCCCGTGAAATTGGCATTCATCCTGAAACTAGCAAAATGATCACGGCGACAATTGGACGTTATGGTCCCTACCTTAGTCATAATGGAAAATCTGCACGCCTTCTTCATGCAGATGAAGTTTTTGATATTGGTATCAATCGTGCTGTTACAGTATTGGCAGAACAACAAGAAAATAAAACTAAGCAAAGCAGAACAACATCTGCAGCATTGGCAACATTAGGAGAGCATCCCGAAGGAGGAACCGTCACTGTGCGCAATGGGCGTTATGGTCCTTATGTCAATTGGGGTAAAGTTAATGCAACATTGCCAAAAGATAAAGATCCCATTAGTGTAACTCTTTCAGAGGCATTAGAACTTATATCAGCTAAAGCATCAAGTAAAAAGACAATGTCAAAAAGAGCTTCTTCCAAAACAAAAGCAAAAACAAAAGAGACATAAAATTTGGCTAAAGGTGAAAAAAACATAAAATCCCTCTCCGCAGCAAGAGGAGGAAAATTACCTGATAGGGAAGAAATTCTTTCCTTTATCAATGAAAACCCTGATCGATTAAGTAAACGAGAAATAGCCAAAGCTTTTAATTTAAAAGGAAATTCTCGTATCTGGCTTAGAGATATATTACGGGCATTAAAGGATCAAAATCTTATATCTAAACAACGCAAAAGAGCAATAAACAAAGGGAAATTACCCCCTGTTGCTTTAGTAAAAATTAGCGGTCGTGATAAAGATGGTGGTTTTATTGCACAACCTTTTGAATGGGAAGATACGCCAAAACCCAATATTGAAATACACTCTTTTCATCATATAAAGGGAGGGAGCATTGGCGTTGGAGATTATGCTCTTGTAAAAATTTTTCGAAATAAAAATTCTCAAACCCCCCCTTATACGGGGCAAATTATTCGTAAAATTGATATATCTCCAAAGAGCACATTGGGCGTTATCCGAAAATTGGAAAATAATCAATGGCGCCTTGAGCCTGTAGACCGCAAAACCAATGAGCTCATCGTTGAAATGTCTCCAGAAATAAATGTCAAAACAGGTGATCTCGTTGAAGTTGAAATAAAAAAAAATACGGGTTATGGACTGAAAAATGCGCAAATAAAGAATGTTTTAGGACATATTAAGAGTGAGAAAACACTCTCAATGATTGCTCTTCTTTCAAAAGGAATTCCTTATATTTTTCCTGAAAGCGTTCTTGAGGAAGTTAAACATATCAAAACCGCCAATATGAATAATCGCGAAGATTGGCGACAAATACCATTTATTACGATTGATCCACAAGACGCAAAAGACCATGATGATGCAGTTTATGCAAGCAAGGATAAGGACCCAAGCAATAATGGTGGTTGGATTATTATTGTGGCCATTGCAGATGTTTCTTACTATATCAAAACAGGAAGTGCTTTAGATAAAGAAGCATTAAAACGCGGAAATTCTGTTTATTTTCCTGATACTGTTGTACCAATGCTACCTGAACGCCTTTCTCATGATTTATGTTCTCTGCGTGAAGGAAAAGAAAGGCCAGCTTTAGCTGTTCGTATGATTTTTGATGCAAACGGTAATAAACAAAAACATAGTTTTCATCGTATTATGATACGTGTAAGAGCCAAACTCTCCTATCAAGAAGTACAATTGGCAAGAAAAGGACATATCCATAAAAAAAATTCCCCCCTGCTTGAGAATATCTTGCAACCTTTATGGGAAGCTTATGCATGCCTTAAAATCGCGCGGGATCGTCGACAGCCCCTAGAATTAGAAATAGCAGAAAAAAAGATTATTCTTGATCAAAATGGATGTATCCAAGATGTTGTGAGTGAAGAACATTTAGAAGCCCATCGTTTGATTGAAGAGTTTATGATACAAGCCAATATTGCAGCTTCTGAAACATTAAAAAAACATCATCAGGCCTTCATTTATCGTATTCATGACAAACCCTCTCTTGCCAAACAAGAAATATTGCGGAATTTCCTTCAAAGTTTAGGAATATCGCTCTCAAAAAGTGCTGAATTAACATCAGCACGCCTTAATAGAATTTTAGAAAAGGTTGCTCATACGGAACAACAAGAACTCGTCAATCAAGTTATATTGCGTTCACAATCACAAGCAGAATACAATCCTAAAAATAGTGGACATTTTGGTTTGAATTTGCAGAACTATACACATTTTACATCACCAATTCGCCGTTATGCTGATCTCATTATTCATCGAGCACTCATTAAAGCTCTCAAACTAGGAAATGATCAATTAACGGATACACAAGAACAAAACCTTGCAGACATCGCTACGCAAATTTCTTTATACGAACGCCGTGCAATGATCGCTGAAAGAGAAACGATTGATCGGCTTGTTGCGCACTATTTAACGAATAAAATTGGCCGTGTTTTTACAGGCCGCATTTCTGGAGTTACAAAAGCAGGTCTTTTTATCTCTCTTGATAAACTCAATACAGATGGTTTTGTCCATATTTCTACACTTAAAAATGATTATTATCATTTTGATGAAGGGCAACATGTTCTTATAGGACAACATAGCCATAAAGGCTATCAGCTCAGTGATATTGTAGAAGTAAAACTTATAATGGTACAACCTTTTGCTGGTGCTTTAAGCTTTGAGCTCTTAACAGAGCCTCGTCCAATAAAATTTTTATCAACGTCCTACCATAAAAACAAATTAAAAAAACAAAAGCGCCGTTTCTATGGAAAAAGCAAATATTAGTTAAAAATAAAAAAATATTCCTTAAATTTTTATATGGCAGTTCTTTATTTTAAATGATAAAAAGTTTTATTGAAAATAATTTAAATCTTTTTATATAATATTAAATATTTAATAATAAATAAGCAAATAATGCTTTAAATTAAGAAACTGTCTATAATATATTATTTTATATATAAAATATTCTTTATTTATCATATAAGATCATATGTTTTATTTTATATTAAAATTATTGCAGAGTTTTTAGACTGAACGAAGTGAGAGAATCTGCAAAAATTGGTTTGATCTTTCTTTCATTTCAGCTCATCTTTTCGTTGTTTGAATAAAGAAAAGTACCTTAAACCATTCTCATGAAAAAAATTTTGACTTTCAAAATAATTGTTTGTGTACAATTATTGCTGCTATTGCAACCATTGGTATTGCTGAAACAGCATTAGCAATGGGAACACAACTTATCTCTCTTCTTATGGCAGAGAAAGGACTTTCCAACAGTACGATCGGCTATAGTGGAATAGTTGGTAGAATTGCTACAATTATTGCAGCTATTTTTACGTCTCGAATTGCCTTATGTTTAGGCATCGCTCAAACAGTATTGCTTATGATGGCGATAGAATCTTTAAGTTTTTTAGGATTCTATTTTTTGAATTCATATGGGTTTGGCTCAATTTAAAGTTTATATTGCATTTTGCTATGACAGTTATGTTTATCCTATCAGAGTTTTGGATCAATAGTTATGCTCCCTCCCAAAAAACGGGGTTTGATCCTTACTATTTATGCTATTGTCTCAAGATTAGGGGTTGTGATAGGTCTAACACTGCTAGCAAAAGTGGGGGAACACAGGGATTTATTCCTTTTGTGATTGGCTATAGCCTTATTATACTTGCTACTATACCAATTCTTACAGCTTGCAAATTAAATCCAGAATTTCAAAAAAATCAAGATACACCATTTTTTCGTTATCTTTTTCACGTTTCAAGTGCGATGATGGTGGCCCTTGTTTATGGGGCCATTCAAATGGGCACATTAACGCTTATAATCCCTTTTAGTTTATCCATTGATTATCATGAGAATGAAGCAGCACACTTTAATGACAACCCTTGCACTAGGGAGTATTGTCCTCTTAATTCCTATCGGCATATTAAGCAACTACGTCAAAGATAGGCGCTATCTGCTGATAGGTTGTGCTATCTTAGGTTTTGTGGGAACTTTTATAGTACCATGGATTATTCAATATCTATGGATTCTGATGTTTGATCTATTTATTCTAGGTGGAGTGATCAGCGGCCTTTATACAATTGGTCTTGCACATCTAGGAGCACGTCTTACGGGGCAAAAACTTGCTGCAGCTAATTCTGCTTTTATTTTTTGCTATGGAATTGGTATGCTCATAGGACCAACCTTTATCGGAAAATCCATGGATATCTTTGGTTTTTCAATAGCTATGACTGTTTTTTTAGGTTTATATGTCACTTTGGTCTTTGTCCAACTGATGAGAAAATTAATCAGCTCTTGACTTTTTTGAGAACATCCGTACTGTTGCCAGAAAATTTGATGATGTCGGAAATACGTTCTGACAGCGATAATATTTTTTTCAGTATAAATAGGGTTTTTACATTATGGCTAAAGCAGCAACCATTAAGATCAAGCTTTTATCAACTGCAGATACTGGTTTTTTCTATGTAACAAAGAAAAACAGCCGTACAATGACAGATAAAATGAGCAAACGTAAATATGATCCAGTTGTAAAAAAGCACGTTGAATTTAAAGAAACAAAAATTAAATAAATCAGCCAATCCTTATTGATAAATTTTATACTTCAAAAGAAATGTGGGATTATTGCTCTTCAAAGTTATTTTCTGAGGAGCGTTTTTTGTTTTTTTAATTTTATTTTAAAATCTGTATAATTTTAAATTTGTTTTGTATGGTCTATACAGATTAAGCTAAGTTGATTTATTGTTTAAGTTTCTTACATATTATACTGCGCGCGTATTTGATTTTTGTAATATCTAACAGAAATTTTATCATTAAAACGGAATATTTTTTCATCATGTGAATAAAATTTTTTGAAAGAATTATAAACAATGCTCAATAGAATGCGTTATAATAATAGTGGTAGTTTCTTTATTTCATGAAAAAATTTTTTTCTCATTTTAATTTAAGAAGCTTTAAAAAAATTATCGGTTTTAGCATTTTTGTTACTGCTAGCATTCTTATCATTATGGCAACTTATTTTAAACCGACTGAATTGTTTCCTCCAAAAGAAAAATTTTCTTCTAAAAATTCTATTGAAGGAAAGGCGGTTATTATGGATGGCGATTCTATCATGATTTCTTCCATCAAGATTCGACTAGTTGGCATTGATGCTCCTGAACTTCACCAATTTTGTGGAAAAAAAGATGCACGATACCCTTGTGGGCTTGAGGCAAAAAAATATTTAGAACAATTGGTCAAAAATCAATCTGTTACATGTCACTGGCATAAAACAGATAAATATCACCGTATCCTTGCAACATGTCAAACAAAACAAGTTAGCAATATTAACGCCACACTTGTACAGAATGGTTGGGCTGTAAGCTATTATGATTACCCCAAAGAAGAGAAAGAAGCCAGAAGAAAAAAAAGAGGAATATGGGCATCAAATTTTCAACGCCCCAAAGAATGGCGCAAAGCAAATCCTCGCACAGAATAAGAAAAATATTTTTAAATTTTATTGACCAATGAAACAATGTAGCCCAATTATCAAACTTGAAAAAGAAATTTATTCCTGTCGGGTTTGTATCCAACAGCCACGTTATTTCCCTCCTCTTCCTCATGAACCAAATCCCGTTGTTTATTTATCCCATACAGCTTCAATTGCAATAGCAGGACAAGCCCCTGGATTGCGTGTTCATGAAACATCTATCCCTTTTAATGATCGCTCTGGCGAAAGATTACGTGATTGGCTTAATGTCAGAAAAGAAGAATTTTATAATAGATCTCTCTTTGCAATTGTTCCTATGGGATTTTGTTTTCCAGGTTATGATAAAAATAAAGCTGATTTGCCACCAAGACGTGAATGTAGAGAAATATGGCATGAAAAGATATTTCAAGCGATGCCTCAAATAAAGCTTGTTCTTGCTATTGGCAGTTATGCGCAAAAGTGGCATATTACAGAATTAAAACATAAAACTGTTTCAGCAACCGTTCGTGATTGGAGAAATATCCTTTCCATCTCTCAACCTCGAGGCTATAATGTTATGCCTTTACCTCATCCATCATGGCGAAATACTTCTTGGTTACAGAAAAATCCATGGTTTAACGATGAGCTTATTGTATATTTGCGTCATTTAGTGCGTAAATTTTTATAAATTAAAAATATTGAGAAAAAATATGGATCGTCTTGACCGAAAAATTTTACATCTTTTGCAAGAAAATGCGACACTTTCTGTCGCTGATATTGCTAAAAAAGTGGGACTTTCGACCACTCCTTGCTGGCGTAGAATTCAAAAACTTGAAGAAGATGGTGTTATTCAGCGTCGCGTTGCCGTTCTTTCTCCAGAAAAAGTCAATGCGCACGTTACTGTTTTCGTTTCTATTCGTACAAACACCCACAGCCATGAATGGTTTAAGCGCTTTTCAAAAATTGTACAAGAATTCCGTGAAGTCATTGAGTTTTATCGAATGAGTGGGGATATTGACTATTTATTGCGTGTTGTTGTTCCCGATATTGAAGCGTATGATCTTTTTTATAAAAAATTAATTTCTAAAATTGATATCCGTGATGTTTCATCTTCTTTTGCAATGGAACAGATTAAATATACAACAGAACTTCCACTCAATTATATTAAATTACATGAAAAAGCGAATGAACAAACTTAAAAGTTTTTTACATCCTTCTCATCATTCTTTTTTAGGTATTTAAACTTTCTTGTTCCAAAACTGCCATTTGTGCATGTGTTAAAACAGCAGCTTTGACGATACCAGCAGCCATAGCGGCCCCTGCCCCTTCACCAAGGCGCATTCCCAAATCCAGAAGTGGCTCTTTGCCAATTTTTTTTAAAAGTGTACGATGAGCTTTCTCAGAAGAAACATGTCCAACAAGTGTATGTTCAAGAGCTCTTGGGTGCATTTTATAAAGGATAGCAGCAGCTGCTGTTGCCACAAAACCATCTAAAATAACGGGTATTTTTTCCATTCTTGCTGCTAAAATAGCGCCAACCATAGCCGCAATTTCACGTCCTCCCAAGCGACGCATTATCTCAAAAGGATCGTTAAAATGCTTCTTATGTAAAGCGACAGCTGTCTTAACTGCTGTTATTTTACGCTGATAAAAATCCCCTTCCGATACCATACTATTTTCTATCCACTCTTCAACTTCTCCTCCAAATAATGCAAAGCATAAAGCTGAAGCTATTGTTGTATTTCCAATCCCCATTTCACCGATACATAAAAGATCTGTCCCACCAGCAATGGATTCCATGCCAAATGCCATTGTAGCAGCAGCACTCCGCTCATCCATTGCAGCATCTTTCGTAATATTCATTGTTGGATATTCTAGTGCTAAATCAAATATTTTTAATCCAAGATCATAAGCTATACAAATTTGGTTGATAGCAGCTCCCCCAGATGCAAAATTTTGAACCATCTTTTGTGTCATAGATTGTGGAAATGGTGTAACATTCTCTTCTACGATACCATGGTTTCCAGAAAAAATAGCAACCAAAGGCCGCGTTATGAGAGGTTTTTCTGTACCCCTCCACCCCGCATACCAAACAGCAATATCTCCCAGTTTTCCTAATGATCCTCGTGCTTTTGTTAAGTTTTCTTGCCGTTTTTTAGCCAAAATTATAGAAAACTCATCAGCAACAGGTAAATTTGTAAGCAAAGCACGAAAATCATCAAATGGACGAGCGGTCATGAGAATACCTTTAAAAATCTACAATATTTTATGAAAATGACGTCATATAGATAGGGTATGAATAATTTATTGCTTTTTTAAACAGTGTTTTTAAAATATTAAATATTGTAAACGCGATGATTTTTATATTCTATTTTTCTGTCTAATAGATGTCATCAACATGCCATTTAATGTATAAATTCTAATATTCTTTCCATAATAAAAGTTATAAGATTTCAAAAATTATAAAATTCGAATGATCAAAATTATCGCGAAAAAATCAAAATACAAGGGATCTAAGCTTTACACATGTTAGTGTCTCGCTTTTATCCCATGAGAGCGGAAAAAGCTTCTTTCAAAATATAGATATCTGCATTTGGTTTTGTCGCCTCATTCGATAATATTTGCCGCCATCGACGTGCCCCTCCCCTCCCATGAAATAAACCAATCATGTGACGTGTCACGTGAGAAAGACGCCCTCCCGATGCAATATGTCGAGCCGCATAATCACACATGAGTTCAATAAGATCACTCTCACTCAAATTATTCTTCGACTCACCATAGAGTTCAAAATCAATATGCTTTAACAAAGTTGGATCATGATAAACTTGGCGACCAACCATGGTAGCATCACAGAAAATCAAGTGCTCTTTTATCTCATTAATTGATTTAATTCCACCATTTATCCCAATGAATTTATGAGGATATTTACGTTTTAATTTATAAACTCTTTCATAATTAAGGGGCGGAATATTGCGATTTTCTTTTGGACTCAATCCTTTTAGCCAGGCTTTACGCGCATGAACCCAAAGGGCATCACATCCTGCATTCCAAACTTTCTCCGCTAAAAGATCTAAAGCGAATTCTTCATCCTGCTCGTCGACCCCAAGACGACATTTAACCGTTACAGGTATCGTAACTGCTTTCTTCATGGCTTCAACAGCATTTGCCACAGTATCAGGATCTAACATCAAACAAGCTCCAAATACACCTGCTTGAACACGATTTGATGGACAACCAACATTGAGGTTTATCTCATTATAACCAAAATCTTCAGCAATCCGTGCAGCCTCTGCTAACTTTTTTGGATCTTCTCCCCCTAATTGTAATGCCACGGGACATTCTTTATGGCTAAAAGCCAACAATTGTTCGCGAACACCATGAATGACGGCATCTGCTACCACCATTTCTGTATAAAGGAGTGCTTTTTTTGTTAAAAGACGATAAAAAAATCTACAATGCCGGTCTGTCCAGTCCAACATTGGCGCTACTGCAAATTTTACAGGCGATGGAAGATTATAAAATATCATGAGGTCATTGCTCTTATATCCTCATAGCTCTCTCTTCATACGCAAAAAATACTTACCTTCTCGTTTACAGAAAGTTTCATTCTTTGAGACCATTATGAGCATACTAAACCACACTTTTCATAGAGTAATGCTAAAGTATATAAACACGAAAAAAGAAGATTGTCATCTGTAATGTAAAAAACTCATTTGCAAGCTTTTTATGCCATTAATTTTTCATCTTTACGGATTTTACTACGGAGTTTTAAATAATAAACTAAAACATCCTACAACTTCCCATGATAGGCTTAGTTTTCTTCATCCTTTTTCAATTCATCGTAAAGCAAATGCGACAGAAGATGCTTTTATTTTTCCTCTGATAAAAAACAAAAATTTTTTTCCATACGAATCCGATTATAAATTATTTTTTCTCAATGCGCTTTTCTTGGTGATATTTATTGAATTTTCCCTCATAGGATAGACAAATTCCATTCTAAATATTCCATCCAATTTCGCCATTTTATGGTTGTTGCAAAAAAACTAAATTGAGGATACAGACAATCGTTGTCTTTTCAACATGTATGGCTCGTATCAAGATTTCCTGAAGAAAAATATTTTACAACATTGCAGATAAAACCTATAAAGTTAAACGACTATAAACGTTTTTCAATTTCTTTTTGGCTTTGCATATAGAAAGAAAGAGTCTCAACCTCTTGCTCATTAAAGAAAAGGCCGAGTTTTGAACGACGCCATAACACATCTTCAGATGTTTTCGCCCATTCCTTTTCCATCAACCATTTTACTTCTATTTCATAAAGTCCATGTCCAAAATTTTTTCCTCTATTCGCCTTACCATCTGCAAATATCACCAATGCTTCTGTACCATAGGAACGTGCAAGTCTGCGATGTGTAAAAGCATCTAAATCTGGCGTCAAAAGAGCAATCTTATTTTCGATTGTATCTAATTGGTTATAAGGAAAATCACCACCAGGAAGAACTGCATTAGCCGTCCATGATGATCCCTTTTTACCAAGCTCTTTTTCAACGAATTTCATCGCATCTTCAGCTAATTTACGATAAGTCGTAATCTTTCCACCATAAAGATTAAGAATCTTTGGCGTACTTCCTGTTCCCATTTCTTTTAAAACATAATCGCGCGTAATTTCTTGAGCCTTTGAAGATCCATCATCATAGAGTGGACGAACTCCAGAGTAAGACCAAACAATCGTTTTAGGCGATACTGGTTGTATGAAATATTCACTGGCTGCTGCGCAAATGTAATCAATCTCTGTGTCAGTAATATGAACATCGGCTGGATTTCCCTGATAATTACAGTCCGTAGTTCCAAGCAAGGTAAAATCTTCTTGATAGGGAACAGCAAATATAATACGCCCATCGCCATTTTGAAAAATATAAGCACGATCATGCGTATAAAGCTTGGGAACCAAAATATGAGAACCTTTTACAAGCCGCACTGGCAGATGTTCTTTACAATCTAATATGCTTGTCAAAACATGATCAATCCACGGACCTGTCATATTCGCGACATAAGAGGCTGTGACATTGTATTTTTTGCCACTTAACTTATCTTGTAAAACAATACACCATTTTTTGTCTTCTTTTTTTAAAGAGAGAACTTCTGTCCGTACTTTTATATCCGCTCCGCACTTTTCTGCATCACGTGCATTGGCAATGACTAAACGGGCATCATCGACTCTGGCATCAGAATATTCAAAACCTCTCTGATATTCTTTCTTTAGTATAGAGCAAAACTTTTTTGAAAAATTAATTGTTTTACTACGCCACAATTTTTGATTCCATTTTCCTAAATAATCATAAATAAAAAGTCCAACACGCAACATCCAAGCAGGGCGCAATTCTTTATGATAAGGAAGAAGAAAACGCAAAGGACGCACAATATGTGGAGCTATACGTAATATGATCTCACGTTCTTTTAACGCTTCACGAACAAGTTTGAACTCATAATATTCAAGGTAACGAAGCCCTCCATGAATAAGCTTTGTTGATGCACTTGATGTTCCCGATGCAAGATCATTCATTTCAGCTAATCCTACTTTAAAACCGCGTCCAGCTGCATCTCTTGCCAATCCACACCCGTTTATGCCTCCCCCAATGATAAACAGCTCATAATGCGTTGTGGTTTTCATAATTTCACTTTTCATTATTTAATTTTGTTTCACACGACTCAATAAAGTAACAGTAAAAAATCAATACAAGTGCACTTCATTGTATGCTCAACCAGCTTTTTTCCACAATAAACACCCATAAAATTTTTTTTGATACCCTTTTATCAAAACAACATTTGACAAATTAAAGAGATTTTTTTTATCCTTTAGAGAACATAATTTTTGCGAATGTGCATCATATAAAATTTTTTAGAGAAAAATTGATGTTTTTTTCCATTTGTGGATACACACTATAGCGGATGCTTTATTGCACATAGAGAACGCTTTTCATATAGTTTACTCAATGACACAATAAAAAATACGAAGGGATACAGATGATTCATCAACCTCAAAACTCAAAAATAACGCTTGTTTCAAAAATTTTAGCCCCTGTTATGTTGAGTATTTTAATTTTTTCCCCTTCTTTATCAAACGCAACATCGGACTCAAAAACAGCAAATCATTTAAACTTAGAAAAGCTTAAAATACAACTTCTGGAAGATTCTAACTTTTTATCTAAGCTTAAAGAGAAAGTTACACCCCATATTGATTCTCATCATATTCAACAAATTGTGAGAGACTATCTTCTTACTCATCCAGAAATTATGATTGAAATGCAGCTTATCCTTCAAGATAAGCTAGAAAAACAGAATGAATACGAAAGCCAAAGACAAGCCTCTATCATCCATTTATTAGAAAAGGAGATTTTTCACTCTCCTTATGACGCTGTTTTAGGCAATCCAAATGGGAAAAAAGTACTTGTTGATTTTTTTGATTACAACTGTCAACATTGTAAAAGTTCCTATTCAGATATAGAAGACTTGATAAAAGAGGATCCAGATCTACGGGTTATTATCAAGGATTTACCAATTTTAGGACCGGATTCTCTAGCGGTCCATACCGTTGCTTATGCATTTCGCAAACAATTTCCAGAAAAATATCCAGAGTTTCACAAAGCGCTTTTAATGCATCAGGGTCGTGTAAATGAAGCTAAAGCTATAAAAATAGCTGTTTCATTAAGAGCAGATGAAAAAAAACTCCGTAATACAATAAAAGATCCTACTCTACAAAAAAACTTTAAAGAAAATATTCGAATTGCCACTCAACTTCATATTACGGGAACACCTTCTTACATTATCGGTAATAAAATACTTATCGGAGCAGCCAGCCAAGATGTTCTAAAACAAGCGATAGACAATACACAGTGAATAGCTTTTCTATAACTGATCCGTTTTAGGAAGAATACTGTAAATGAAGTGATTTTATGCTTTCTCTTTTTTGACAACAGGCTTATAAGTGCAATTTTGTGTAAAGCAAATACGAGTTTAAAATTGCAAAGTATAATGACTTAAATAAATATCTTTAAAACCCCTAAAGATATCATCCCTAATCTAGAGATGTTCGGTCATAAAATGAGATAATGACGATCTTCATTGATCAAGGAGTTAGAAATAAAATGTCAACAAAAAAAATAGATTCGGCAAAATATACCGCAATTGATACGAAAATTATTCGCGATCTTGCTGAAATTTTGAATGACACAAATTTAACAAATATTGAAGTTGAGCAAGGGGAACTTCGTATTTGTGTTTCACGCCAAAATACCTCTACTTCTTCCGAACAAGCAATTTATTCACCTGTTGCTACTCCTAGCTTTTCTATAGCATCTTCTCCAGTCCCAACAATCGAACCTCCTATACAATCCCCCCAAGAAGATAAATCAAAAAATACTATAACCTCTCCAATGGTTGGAACAGCTTATCTTGCTCCTTCACCGGGTGCTCAGCCATTTGTAGAAGTAGGGCAAAATGTTTCGGAAGGAGAAACATTACTGATCATTGAAGCCATGAAAACAATGAATCAAATTTCATCACCACGCTCAGGCAAAGTAACCACTGTTCTTGTCAAAGATGGTCAACCTGTTGAGTTTGGTGAACCACTTATTATTGTTGAATAAAGCGAGGGGCAACCATGATTCGAAAAATCCTCATTGCAAATCGAGGAGAAATTGCTCTTCGCGTTTTACGTGCATGTAAAGAACTTGGCATAAAAACCGTAGCTGTTCACTCTACTGCTGATGCAGATGCGATGCATGTTCGTCTTGCTGACGAAAGTGTCTGTATTGGCCCTCCTCCCGCTCGCGATTCTTATTTGAGTATTCAGCAAATTATAGCTGCTTGTGAAATTACAGGAGCTGATGCAGTTCATCCAGGTTATGGCTTTCTTTCTGAAAATGCAAAATTTGCAGATGTTCTAGAAGCCCATGATATTACATTCATCGGCCCAACAGCTGCTCATATTCGAATCATGGGCGATAAAATTGAGGCTAAAAAAACTGCCAAAAAGCTTGGTATTCCTGTCGTTCCTGGTTCAGATGGAGCTGTCACAGAAGAATCAGATGCTTTACACACGGCTCGTGAAATTGGTTATCCCGTTATTATCAAAGCTTCTGCCGGTGGCGGTGGGCGTGGTATGAAAGTCGTTCATTCTGAGAAAGAGTTTTCGATAGCGCTTAAAACAACGCGTTCAGAAGCGAAAGCAGCTTTTGGTGATGATTCTGTTTATATAGAAAAATATTTAGAAAAGCCCCGTCATATTGAAATTCAAATCATAGGTGATGGTGCGGGAAATGCTATTCATTTAGGAGAACGTGATTGTTCACTTCAACGACGGCATCAAAAAGTATGGGAAGAAGCTACATCACCTGCGCTTAATGAAACTGAAAGAAAAAAAATTGGTAGTATTGTTGCAAATGCCTGTGCTCAACTTGGATACCGTGGGGCTGGTACTGTCGAATTTCTTTATGAAAATGGTGAGTTCTATTTCATTGAAATGAATACGCGTTTACAAGTCGAACATCCTGTAACTGAAGCAATTACAGGTATAGATTTAGTCCATGAACAAATTCATATTGCATCAGGCTACAAACTTTCAGTGACACAAGACGATGTTTGTTTCTTCGGTCACGCCATTGAATGCCGTATTAATGCAGAAGATCCTCTTACCTTTACACCATCACCAGGAACCATTACACATTTTCATACTCCTGGAGGTCTAGGAATTCGTGTTGATTCAGGTGCTTATTCAGGTTACCGGATTCCTCCTTATTATGATAGCATGATTGGAAAACTGATTGTTCATGGACGTACTCGTTTAGAATGTATGATGCGTTTACGGCGTGCTTTAGATGAGTTTGTCGTCGATGGGATAAAAACGACACTTCCTCTCTTTCGTGATCTCATTAACAATAAAGATGTTGCAGACGGTAATTATAACATTCACTGGCTAGAGAAGTATCTTTCTCAGCAATCAACTTCTTTAGACCTTTAATTCAAGAACGAAAATATTAGCTTATCATCAGATTCTATAAGTAAGGATAATTTCAATGCTGCCATAAACATTGTTAAAAAAGAAATAAGCTGATTATTTTTTATTTGTTATATAATTTTCTTTTAATATCTACAAAAATTGATAATTTTCTGTTTTCCTTTTTGTGAGTTTATGCTAACTCCTACCTAGTCACGCCCTTATAGCTCAGTTGGTAGAGCACCTGATTTGTAATCAGGGGGTCGGGAGTTCGAGTCTCTCTGGGGGCACCACTTTTTATTTTTAGTGCATTGAAATATATAGATTTTCTCTTTAATTTTTTGTTTTAAGACCACCTTTTAGTCCACCTATTGTGGTTTATACAATTTTATCTAATTTGTTGTTATTTGCTCCGTATTTTTCTTTGGAGTAAAGGCTAAAATCTCTTTTTTTCTCCACCTTACTGCTCTCCCTAGCTTATATGGCTCTGGAAATACCCCTTGAAGCACCCAATTGCGAATCGTTGTTGTACATACATTAAAAAGCTGTGCATATTCACGTTTTTTTTTACGTATCTATTGGCCATTATCAAATATAATCTCATGACTTTTCTATTTTTTATGTTATAGAGTTAAAGTTATTTTTCCCCAATAACTCATACACAGATCAATTTCAAAGCATGTAATTGCAACACGTCTTTAATGTCCAAAAAGCTTGTATAATTTTTCTATTGCATGAAGACTATTCTTAAGGGTGGTTGTATCTTGCTAATCTTCAAAAAGATGTTCAAAATCTTTTTGTATTTTTAAATTTTGTTGTTTTTTAGAGACAATTCCAAGTTCAAGAATAACAGTTAATATGAATGCTGTTTACAACTCTTTTTAATACTTATCTAATTTTTACAAACGTCACATAAAGTTTTGATATTATTTTCCATGAGACAATCAAGATAATTCTTGAAGGATTTTCCTTCATATTCAATGGTAAAAAAGCAAAGTTTTTCATCTTTAGCAGACTTGTACATAGTACGTTTGATGTTAGATACGTTTAATTTTCTTATAAGAAAGAGCGGAGGTGCTGTAAGGAGGCTCCCATAACTTCATGTTTTTTTGTCGAAACCTTCTTAATAACTTTCTCTACAAAGACTTCGACAACTTGATTAATCTGTTTAATTTGTTTTCCATTACGGGATGTTAAATGAAACAACACTTCTTGACCTCTATATCATAAATGAATGCTTACTTTCTAAAGGCATTCTTTTCATGTTTAATACGCCATTGCATAGTAGACGTTGTATAAGATGGGCTTGTTTTTTTGCTAAACGCTCTATTATAAGCTTTAATATTATAAGCTTTAATCGGGTATTCCTCATATTTGTAAGCATTCCTTTTTCTGTTTTACTAATCACGTTGTAAATGCTTGATGCAGTGAATTTGTCTAAATAGGCTTGAAAGCATTCTGTATTCTTTGTTCCATCTCACACCGCCGCTTGTTATTTTGTTAATATTGGCTATGAACATATTTGGCATCTTGTATAGGTGCGTCTATTTGCTCTTGTCCATAAAAATAAAGATTATATTTTAGTGTGCAATTTCCTGATTTTGAAGATCTATTCTCTACTGCTGATAAAAAAGAAAATCTTATCCTAAATGCAATCAAAGCCTACAATCTTAATGTGAAAATATCGATACAGTACCTATTCCTTTAAAGATTTAAGGAAATAATAAAACAGAAAGTTGTCAAAAAAGATTTGTCATTAAGAGTTTTTTTAATACAAGTTCCTTTTATTTAAAATAATGCAGAAGGTATACGTATAAATATATCAATTGTGCAAAAACTCTTACGTATAATTGATAATTGTGTGTAAGAAAGAAGCTTGAAAAGATCTTTTTTTGGCAACAGCAATCTGTCATGAGCTTAATACTTAGTTGGAACACTGCTCACATTATATTTTTTTCAAAAATGTGTAATTGCATATGATCCATAAACTATTAATAAAAATCAAAAAGCAGCAGGTAAACAAAACGCTACAGTTAAGAGAGAGATAACTATCATTGATATCACATATACGGCATCTAATATTTCTGAACCTGTCATTTCCCTTCCCTCCTATAATAAGTTCTTAATTAATTTATAACATCTAAAATATTTTAAAAATATTCTATATATTCTATTTAAAAATAAAAAAAATACACAAGATATAGTTTTTTTCTTAAGCGATCCACGACAAAACCTTAAGTATTACAGGGTGTGCTACCTCTCTGAATGCATCTTATAGAATACCCAAAATCCAATCCGATCACCAGCAATCTCTTGATAAGATTCTTCAAGAGATAGCACAGAGCGACAACTATACAGCAAAAATTATCTCAACTCTTGCAAAAATTATTGTGAATTCTATTGATCAAAAAACAGAAAGCGATAATGCTTTTGCCACACACCTTATAGAAGAATATGATGCTATAACAAAGTCTATTGATGGCAAATTGCTGGCTTGCCAACAAGGTGAAAGCAAAGCCATTACTGGTGGAAATACTCCCTATTGTTGTTATTCATGAAATAATAGTTTACAAGGATTTTAAATACAGTGCATGAGATGAATCAGGTATAGCCAATGGTTATAAACAGATGTGGGAGACGATCAAAAAAACGCCGCTGATGCAAGGAAACAAGAGAAATTGAGGAAGGTAAAGATGTTATTTATATGGATAAAAATGATGTCCCTAATTTACCTAAAGCTTTAGGTTATCTTAACTTCTTGATTTGAGATTTTTTCTCTAATTCTTAATTTTTTTATTGAAGCATACAAACTATAAACAACAATAAGCTCTTACACATCTTTATATACTTTGAATCTTGTTTAAAGCCTAAATTTTTCTCTGGAACACTATTATATCTTTAAAAATTAATTGTAAAATAAGTTAGATATTTTGATAGCTTTTTAATCCTTTGACTTTTTTATTATATGATTAAATCTTTTACTAATACGAAGGCATACTAGTTTTCTATTTATCAATGTTAATTTAATTAATGCATTTTTCTTTATTCATTCTTTCATAGCATATTTATCTTTTTAAAAAACAGCTTTTATTATTTTATCTCAGTCAACCGAAGACAGAGTTTTTTTGATAAACATGATTTCAGCAATTTTGTTGCTATTTCACATTTTCACAGACTTGACGTTCTCATTTTTATAAGTTTAGCATTTTCAATAGACTTGGTCTATGTTTCAGTTAAAAGAGCTAATTCTTTACACACTATTCAGGAATAGATAGACAGTTTAGCATTATATTTTAAAAGTAAAATCGCTATAAAAGACTACCCTACTGTATGTTCCTTAATTCTTTTATAGAGGAATTCATAAAAATTACTTGCGTAATACTGGAAATCTTCAGAGGAAAATCTGAGATAGAGTGGGCATTCGTCATCTTGAAATTGAGCATAATCAAAATAAAACATTTCACCAAAATCAGTTGTGCAAACAATAAGCTGATTTGGCTTTATAAACCCATCTCTTCTATCGAGTAAGTTTCGGTAAACAATATCACCAGAAGGAATACCCGTACAGATCTCGTAAATGCTAAATATTTCTTCACCACCAATTTCTCCTCCTCCGTAATTTTTCAAAAAACTCTTATAGGATGATGTGAATTGCAGACCAAGAATTTCCTCAGCTTTTTTAATCCTTATATCACCAACCGCATTATCCGTAGTCCCAAAATTAATAACATGACTATGCACCTCAATAAATTGTGTAACGTCAGATAATGTGAAATTGTCCATAAATTATGCTCCATAAATTGTAAAAAGTCTTTTCTTATGAATGTTTCTATTGATCAAATACTAATCTACAGATATCCAATGGGTTTAGATTTTGATTAATAAAAATAAAAGAGCTCTTTTCTTGAAATAACTGGACACTCTTTATGATAACCCTCGCACTTGCAGCATATAATACAAAACAATAAGCTATGCTATCAGCTCCAATAGAATCTTTTCCTGATGCCATATCTTTAATATTAGCATTAATCACTTTTTCTCTTCTTGCTTCCTAGAAAGAATTTTTTGAGAAATCCAAAAGAACACTTTTCGGATAAAATTTGTATTTTGATGAATATAAGTAACAGAGTTCTTTTCTTGATAGAAAGAGTAGAGAACCTCCACTATAGGTCCATTTTGCTCTTGTGTTATAGGATACAACATTATAGGTCTGCAATCGATACCAATAGGGGCTCTTCCTGACACCATTCTCTCAACATTTGTACCAGATACTATTTGCCCTTTTTCTTTCCAAGAAGAAATCGTTTCAGGCTCAAAAAGCGTATCTTCCTGATAAACCTTTTTGCCTTTAAATTGAAAAAGCTCAGTCGCCCCATGCTTTCTTTTCTTCATCCATTTCATAATCTATAATCCGCTCAGTTCAACCCCAATAATTATGGATTCTTTTTTGAATAGACTTAAGTTTTTTGAGAGAACACCGCAACTTTCCTCTAAAATAGTCTAATTAATCACCCCCCTTCTTCTTCTCAATAAAAGCAGAGTGGATTTATTTAGAGTTTGCCACTTCTTTGGCTAAAGTCAGTGCACTTTTAAGATAAATCTGCGGGATACTGTTGTTAAAGTCTAGATAACTCTCCGCTTCAAAGATTTTGTGATAAGATTCTAAGACCTCAATATCACCTAATAAAGCCAATCTACGAACACGAAGTAGAGCATAGCTCTTATGCAAAATCAATCTTTTGACTGCTTATTCTAAAACATCATCAAATACCTATTTTAACGATTCTCCCCCCACTTCTGATTCAAATATTTCTAAACCCTTTGCCGCAAAATTAAACTTTTCATCGGATAAATATCCAAAATGCGTAAGATCGATCGTTTTATAAGCAGTAGCAAAATACTGATATTAATAAAAAGTAGTTATCACATTGCAGGAAATTTTTGGCAATTTCACCGTTATTCAACCCATTGATAGCATGCCATATGATCACCCCCATTGATTTTGTTAATCGGACTGGCTTAGACTTTTCAAAGGGGCTGTTATACTCTCCATAGTCAACATTATGATCTATTTTATCCGCTCTCTCCTGTCACATCAATAGGTTCTGTTTTAGGAATGAGAAATATCGTTGGAGAAAGAATGGAAAAAATTGGAGCGTTTTGGAAAAACCTGTTTGATAATACCAAGCGAAAGTAAAAGCATTTTCAATTGTGTACTTCACGATATCTTCCATAAAACTTAGGCAGTTTTTCTTAAAGCACTTCTTGTAAAATTTAAAGCTTTTCAACATTCAAATTAGAATGAGAGCAACAAGACACTGCATTATAAAGTTAAATTTTCACTATCTGTATAAACAAAGAAGTATAATTATAGATGTTTTTATTTACATTTTCGCTATGAATCCACTCCAGAATATCTGCACAAATCTGTTTGCCTTCACCCACTTTAACAAGAGAAACTGTATAAATCTCTTCTGCCCCTTTGAGCGTTATATAATTGAAATAATCGAGGAAAAATATTACAATGAGCAGTGAAAAAAACAAATGTCGAGAGCGAAGATTTGAAAGTAACTATTGGCAATTTTTCTTCTTTGTCAATGATTTACACTATAGTGATGAAACGGTGTTTACCTATGAAATAAGCATCGCGATTGTATTTTCTATCATGATAAGCCGCCTAGTCAATCATTTTGTTTTTTTTAGAAACTGGATTAAGAAGAGCCAAATGTTGTAAACTAACGCGTACCTCTGCGGACTCTCACTTCTTTAAGATCATCACATATTCTTTCGCATACAGCATAGTTAATATATTTTGTCTCTTTGGTATAGCATTTGGAATGCTCTATAAGCTGATATTGTAAAAACGAAAGAAAGAGAAAAATAATTGTAATTTAAATGCACTGTTTACGATTAAAGGAAAAATGTTTTTATCAATTTGCTTGTTTTAGAAAATCTTTTTTTCACTTTAACATTCTTTTTCAAAAAGATGTGGGCTTTCAACAATAAGCTTTTCTCGCGCTTTTTGTAATTGTTTAATGACTTCATCAATTTTTGATGGAGAACAAAGAGCTTCTTCACTATTCAACAAATGCAGCTTTTCCTTCCCTTCGTATAAACATTGCATTTGAGATTGAAGTATTCTAACTTCTTGAAAGAAAAGACGACCAGTTTCCTTAAAACCATTATTAAGTGAAAAAAGTTGATCGGAAATAGAGAGTAAAATTTGTTTAAAAAAACGCTCATTTTCTTGGCGTTTCCGATATTCTAAAATAAGAGCATGGCTTATTTCATCTAATTGTTTTTTTGTAGAATCAATTTGACGCAATAAATTCGGTTTTTCCCCCATATCACCTTTTCTCACCTTCACAAGCATAGCATGAATTTCTAACAACTTCATTGCGGAATGAGATAAATAATCAACAACTGTAGGCGTATTGACATAGCTTTTCCTTGCAATCATCACAAACTGACCTAATAACTGCTTTTTACATTCATCCCGCTATTTTTTTATTTTACAAAGTCATTCTAAAGAAAGTGCTAAAAAATATTTTTCCAATGCACTATTCGATAGTCCCTGCTCCTCTTTTTTTACTATCGACCTGGAATCCGTGGAGAAAGAAAACGTAAAGGCGTATAAAGGATCAGATGTGTTGTTTTTTCTAACACACTACTACCATCTGCAAGAAGAGCTTGGCTAGGTGACAATTCCGTACCTTGCATAATTGTTGAAGCCAAAGAACCTTCTCGAGAAAGGGCCATTAATGTTGGTGAAGAGGCAAAGACATTGTGTGCTCCCCCATCCACATGAGAGAAATCAAGAACCGCTATTCCATTTTTACGCAACATCTCAATATCTGAACCATCACCCACACGATGATGTCCCCCCGTAAGACGTCCTGAAACAGCGAGAGCTTTATCTGCTCTGGATACTAAAATTGCTGTTGGCTGTGGAAGTTTTTTTATATCATTAAGTTGGCGCTCAAATACATCAATATCAATATCTGGTGCAGCCATTAATAAACTTGTAATACGACGAATAGGCTTATATTTTCCCTGTAGAGCTAAGGTTCTAAATGCCTCCATTATAACAAAATTGCCCATAGAATGTGCAATAACCGAAATCTGATCAGCATTGGTTTCACTAATAAGTGTCAAGAGCTCTATTAATCCATCACGGGCAAAATTAGCGCTGTCACGGTCATAAATGTAAAGAGGAATTGATCCAGCAGAAGGCCAAGAATAATGCACAGCGACAACATTTAAAGAATAATCGTATGTAAACTGTGCCGTACGAAATGTGCCATCCGCAAAATTATTATTATATCCATGGATAAAAAGAAAAATTTCTCTTTTTCCTTTTGGCTTTTTTGCTAAAGCAGCATTTAATTGCTGTTTAAACTGTTCTTTATTATCATATTTTTGCAATGAGACTGCTGCAAAATACTTATCATGCGTAGGTTTATAGGCATTTATTTCAACAAGTCCCTTTACATGCTGCTGAGGAATTCCTACGTCAACGCGATTATAATGTACTTTATTTGATCGCTCTGATCCATAAGGTTGAGCGTAATTATTTTGCATCATACGACTTGTTGCAACATACACTGGAACAATCGCTTTTGGAGAAATTGGTTTTTCCTCAACTTCTTTTTCTACTGCAGTCATAGAAGGCGTTGCATGCACCCCATGCCAAAGGACAGCGCGCGAATCACTACATGCTGATAATAAAGAAATACAAATAAGAAGTGTTAAATACTTTAGAACCACTCTACTTCTCACTGCAACTTCACCTCATCCGATAACAAAATATAACATTTCAAATACAAAGATAAAGGAATAAAAAATGAAACGTTATAAGGAACACGCCCCAAAATAACATACAAAGAAAGATTTTTCTATAATGGGAAAGATTTTTCTATAGCTCGCACAGCAGTCCCCCTTTCTCTGCAAAGCTTCTTCTCGTTACAGAGAAATTAATTGCCAATGGTGCGGTCGAGAAGACTCGAACTTCCACGGGTTGCCCCACAGCGACCTCAACGCTGCGCGTCTACCAATTCCGCCACGACCGCACGTGATTAAGCAAAAAATTTTGATTTTCAGCCTTTAACAAATCAGAAAGAAAGGTACAAGCCAATTTTTTCTTTCCCATAATTTATTTTATCCAGATGATTTATAACTTAATAAAGATTATGAGAAATACCGATGTTACGATGATCTTTGAACCATCATCATAAAATGGGCTTGTGCAGCTTGATCTTTTTCATAATAACCATGAAATTTTTTTGTAATTGTTGTAGATCCCTGCTTTTGGATTCCTCTCATAACCATGCACATGTGCTCAGCTTCGATCAATACAGCAACACCACGAGGCTTCAGATGCATTTCTAAAGCATCAGCCACTTGCGCTGTCATCGCTTCTTGTGTTTGTAAACGACGAGAAAAAATATCTACAATACGCGCAATTTTTGAAAGGCCAACAATTTTTGCATCAGGAAGATAGCCTATGTGTGCTTTTCCAATAATCGGGATCATATGATGTTCACAGTGCGAATAAAAAGGTATATTTTTTACGATTACCGCTTCATTGTATCCTGAAACCTCTTCAAAAACCGTTCCTAATGTTTCTTCAACTGATTGATGATAACCATTAAAAAGCTCGCGATATGCCTTGGCTATACGTTTTGGAGTTTCTAAAAGCCCTTCCCTCCTTGGATTTTCCCCTACCCATAAGAGTAATGTGCGAATCGCCTCTTCCACCTCTTCAAGACTCGGATGCTTTTTTTCAGATAACAAAGAATCCTTTGCGCCTCTTTTAACACCATTACGCATTCAAAAACTCCAACCTTACTCTATACAAAACATTTGCTATAGACCTATTTCATTTTTTATAATCTCTATATAAGCGAATTAAAAGTTTAAACAATCACGTCTCTCAAAATTTCAGGCAATAGCGCATGAGTGATAATATCTATAGTGATAAAATACTTGAATATGCTGCACATATAAGCAGAATTGGGCGTCTTAATAATCCTGATGCAACATCCAAAAAACAGGCACATCCTTGCGGCTCAACAATCACTGTGGACTTAAAAGTGGAAGATCATATCGTGATAGATTTTGCTCATGAAATACACGCATGTGTGTTAGGGCAAGCCTCAGCATCACTTTTAGCATCTCATATCATCGGACAAACAACACAAGATCTTAAAATATTACGTAAAGTTATCTATCAAATGCTAACCCAAGATGGTCCTTCTCCTCAAGCTCCCTTTGAGGATTTTTCTTGCTTACAGCCCATTAAAGATTATAAAGTGCGCCATGCAGCAACACTACTACCCTTTGATGCAACGATAGACTGCATTCAACAAATTGAAGAAAATAAATGTTCAAATCACAGTTTCGACAAAAAAAAATGACTCGAAATTACACAGGTGCTTGGCAAAAAACACCTGGACGATTACTGGGCATTTTCTTAATACGTTTCTATCAAATAACACTTTCGAGTCTTATAGGCAACCAGTGTCGTCACGCCCCAACGTGTTCAGAATATATATATGAGGCGATCGCACGCCATGGGCTTTGGGCTGGTGCATGGATGGGGCTCTTTCGTATCATACGTTGTGGTCCCTTTGGAACAGATGGCTTTGATCCAGTCCCTCCGTCACTGGGAAATTCTTGCTGTTTTTATAAACCTTGGCGTTACTGGAAAATTTCTGAAAAACACACCAAATAATCCTTTTCTTTTTTCATATGTATTGATAGAAGAGTTAATCTATAAGCTTTTTACTCAGTTTTCACGAAACCATCCGCAATCGTTGGCGGAATTGGATTAAAAGGGTGTTTTTATGTCTTGCTCTATTTCTCTTTCTTTTCCCGATGGTTCAAAACGTAATTACCCCGCCGAAATGACAGGCTTGGAATTAGCAGAATCCATTTCTAAATCACTCGCAAAAAAAGCCGTCGCCTATCGTCTTGATGGCATCATGCGAGATCTATCAGATCCATTGGCAGAGTCTGGTCAAATAGAGATTATTACCCGAGAAGATGCACAGGCTCTTGAACTCATAAGGCATGATTGCGCCCATGTCCTTGCTGAAGCAGTGCAAGAACTTTTTCCTGAAACGCAAGTAACAATAGGTCCTGTAATTGAGAATGGATTCTATTATGATTTTGCACGCCAACAACCTTTCACATTAGATGATCTCACCATCATTGAAAAGAAAATGCGTGAAATTATCCAACGCAATAAACCTTTTAGAAAAGAAATTTGGTCTCGTGAAAAAGCCAGAAGAGTTTTTTCTGAGAAAAAGGAATTTTATAAAGTTGAACTTATTGATAGCATCCCGGACAATCAAGATTTAAAAATCTATTATCAAGGAGAGTGGTTTGATCTTTGTCGCGGACCGCACATGCAATCTACAGGGCAAATTGGAAATGCTTTCAAATTAATGAAAGTTGCAGGAGCTTACTGGCGTGGCGATGCCAATAATCCAATGCTCACGAGAATTTATGGAACAGCATTTGCAAATGAAAATGACTTAAAAGCCTACCTCCATATGCTAGAAGAAGCTGAAAAACGTGATCATCGCCGCTTAGGACGCGAGATGGACTTATTTCATTTTCAAGAAGAAGGTCCAGGAATGATTTTTTGGCACCAAAAAGGCTGGAAAATGTTCCAAAATTTGATCAACTATATGCGTAGACGCCTTGATGATCACCAATATGCAGAAGTAAATGCACCACAAGTTCTCGATAGATCACTTTGGGAAATATCGGGGCATTGGGGCTGGTATAAGGAAAACATGTTCAAAGCAATTCCAGCCGCAGAAGATTCAGACCATGGGAATGTGTATGCCCTTAAACCAATGAATTGTCCTGGTCATGTGCAAATTTTTAAACATGGTTTAAAATCTTATCGTGATTTACCTATTAGACTTGCTGAGTTTGGTCTTGTTCATCGTTATGAGCCTTCAGGCTCTTTGCATGGTCTGATGCGTGTGCGTGGTTTTACACAAGACGATGCACATATTTTTTGTACCGATGAACAATTAGCCGATGAATGTCTCAGTATTAATGACCTTATTTTATCAACGTATGCGGATTTTGGTTTTAAAGAAATCAGCCTTAAGCTTTCAACACGTCCAGAAAAACGAGTTGGATCTGATGCATTATGGGATCATGCAGAAAGTATCATGGAATCTGTCCTTAAAACGATTGAAACAAAATTTGCGGGACAAATCAAAACCAGCATCCTTCCAGGTGAGGGAGCCTTTTATGGTCCAAAATTTGAATATACATTAAAGGATGCTATCGGTCGTGAATGGCAATGTGGAACAACACAACTAGACTTTAATCTTCCTGAACGTTTTGGTGCATTCTATATTGATAAAGATTCAGAAAAACGCCAGCCTGTTATGATCCATCGCGCCATTTTTGGATCAATGGAGCGTTTTCTTGGTATATTAATCGAAAATTTTGCTGGACATATGCCACTTTGGCTTTCTCCTGAGCAAATTGTTGTCGCAACAATTACATCCGAAGCAAATGAATATGCCCAAAAAATAACGGCAAGACTTAAAGCTTCTGGTCTTTCCGCAACAATAGATCTCCGCAATGAAAAAATTAACTATAAAATACGAGAACATTCTTTACAAAAAGTTCCCGTCATTTTGGTCTGTGGCAAACGTGAAGCTGAAACAAACAGCGTCAATATGCGTCGCTTAGGAAGCCCAAATCAAACCCTTTTATCTGTAGAAGATGCAATTAAGCAACTTTCAAATGAAGCCACGCCTCCAGATTTACAGCGTGTAATCAATGCATAACATCATACAAGATGGCAAGACATTAATTTTTCACTGTAAATCGTGAATTTTTGTACAAAATCAAACGGCTTGATAGTGTCGTGTTTTTCACGTTTATACATGATGACCAATCATCAGTAAAAATCACGTAATCACACTTTACGAGGCAGGTTGATGAAAAAATTGAATGTAAAAGCTATAAGTTATTTAAATACAAAAATTATAGATATAGGACGATAACGCCACGATCATGGATAGATCATTACGATAATTACATCAATATCAAGAAAAAAACTAAAAATGAGATTATCATAAATACGTAAATTAGTCGAATAATGATGTATTATCTTATTAAGAGATGACTTTATAAAATAAATATAATAATTTGATTTATAATGATGATCTATATTCATTTATATTAAAAAAAGAATCTCAAACATCATAGAATTTTCTCACTTTAAATCTGTTTTATGTTGCAGAAATTAAAATTATTCGTTTGCACATAACAAACAGGATAAGCTCGTGTGGATAAAAAAGTAAAAAATGTCTAAACCGTTTCAAGTGCCAAGGGCTTGTCTTACAACATTCGGTGGCTGACAAAGTGTGTAATGAAGCCTAGCTTGCTCCTTCACAAATGTAAAAATAGTGGAATTTAACATTATAGGGAGTCTGTCGTGAAATAGGCTTGAGAGCCTTAAGAAAAATCTCTTTAAATAAGGCACGTGAATTGATAACTCAATAGCGCTCTACAAAAGCACCTCACAATCTACACAACGAAGATATACTTTACTTTTCTTGAGAATTATAAAGCTAAATCAAAGGAGAATGACAAAATTTGCTGTTCATTCTTTCCTCTCTTCACATTTGAGCAAATTAAAAACTCTTCCTAAAAAAATAGTAAGCTATGCACACGGGTATATGAGTTGCTCGTTAACATAATAAATCTCGAGCCACATTTATAAAGCGTCTAAATATCTACACACAATACCTTGCGACGCTAAACGCTAGATATTGATTTATAAAAAACTTTTAAAACGTATGTTTTTCTAAAAAAGAAGCACAATATAAAATGCAAAACATTATTGTTATCGTGCTCTATCAAGAACACGCTTACATTCAATGAGTTCAAACAGGATTTCTTGCAACAATGCTTTATCGGTTTTATCTTTGTACAGATTCACAGAACCAACAGAGGTCTCTCCCTCATTTCTCATGAAACTCAAAAGTCCAAAAGAAGACTTTTTAGGTTTATTGCTCGTATTTTCAAAAGTTTGCCCGGCATGTTTTTTCTCTATGACGACATTCATAGCATCAAGATCGCCATTACCAAATGCAGTCACAAAAGCAACACCATTTTCTTTCAAAAGGCGCTGCACACCTTTTATCGTATAACCCTGATCGTACAATAACTGCTTAATACCATTGAGCAAATCAACGTCGACTGGACGATAGTAACGCCTTCCTCCCCCACGTTTCATCGGTTTAATCTGCCTAAAACGTGTTTCCCAGAATCTCAAAACATGCTGCGGAAGCTCCAATAATTCGGCTACTTCGCTAATTGTGCGAAAAGCATCAGAGCTTTTATCCATTTTGCAACACCTTATCTAAAACACGACAAATAATTTGATAATGATTCATTACGTCTCAATTTCTCAACAAGATTAGTCAAAAATAGGACCTCGACTACTTACTAAACAGCTTTTTTAATAAGTCTTTATTTTATACATTTTTTAACAAATACCAAACATTATCACGGCATTTATTTATGAGAGATTATTTTTCTGTCTAGCTCGATGCGAATCTAAAATTCTCTGTTTAAGGATATTTGCAGCCTTAAACGTCACAACACGTCGCGGCGGAATAGGTGCTTCAACACCTGTTTTGGGATTGCGTCCAATACGTTCATTCTTACTGCGAACCTGAAAAGTTGCAAAAGAAGATAATTTAACCGCTTCACCTCTTACAAGTGAGTTGCAAATCTCATCCAAAACCAATTCGACCAAAGCTGCTGATTCAGTATGTGACAAGCCCACTTTTTTACAAACTACGCTCGCTAAGTCTGCACGCGTTACTGTCTTACTTGTCATTATAACCACCTATTAAAATATTAAAAATTACAAAATGACTTATACGTTTTATTCAAATATGGTCAAGTAACCATCATTTACCAACGAATAAGAATTGCTCCCCATGTAAATCCACCTCCCATGGCTTCTAACATGATAAGATCTCCTTTCTTTATCCTTCCATCGTAAAGAGCTGTTGTTAAAGCCAACGGAACGGATGCTGCAGACGTATTACCGTGTTGATTAATGGTAATCACAACTTTATCTGGTGAAATTTTCAGCTTTTTAGCAGATGCTTCAATAATGCGCTTATTAGCCTGGTGAGGGACAAACCAATCGAGTTGTGAAGAATCTATACCTGCAGCTGCAAAACAATCATCAACCACATCCGTTATCATACCAACAGCATATTTAAAAACTTCTCGTCCTTCCATACGCAAATAACCTGTCGTTTGTGTTGTTGAAGGTCCACCATCAACATACAACTTATCGATATAAGCACCATCAGAACGCAATTTCGCAGACAATATACCACGCTCAAAAGCACCTTGCCTTTCAACTTCTTGCGCTTCCAAAACAGCAGCCCCCGCACCATCACCAAACAAAACACATGTTGTACGGTCTTCCCAATCTAAAATTCGAGAAAATGTATCGGACCCAATCACTAAAATTCTTTTAGCGGCTCCACAGCGTAAATAAGAATCTCCTGTTGTTAAAGCAAAAATAAAACCAGAGCAAACAGCTTGAATATCAAAAGCAAATCCATGGCTCATTCCCAAAGCATACTGAATTTCAACAGCAGAAGCAGGAAACGTACGATTTGGCGTTGAGGTTGCTAAAATAATACAATCAATATCCTTTATTGTAAGACCAGCATTTATAAGAGCTGCTTGCGCAGCTTCAACGCCTAAAGAAACCGTTGTTTCATTTTCATTGGCAATATAACGTTGATGTATTCCTGTACGTTGAACAATCCATGAATCTGACGTTTCAACAAACTTTGCAATCTCATCATTTGATAAACTTCTTTTCGGCAAAGCACTTCCTACACCACGTATAATTGATCGAATCATTCAGCTCTCACCTTTTCTTCAGACTTTTTATTTCCATTATAAGAGCTCATCATAATCATTCTCCACTCATCACCACTTCATCTTCCTGATCAAAAAGTGTATCTTTATTCTCATGAAACCGCCGTAAATCAGCCGTTATTTTTTGTAAAAGTTCATTATTAACCATTTCATAACCAACACGAATAGCAGAAGCAAAGCCATTAGCATTAGCGCTGCCATGACTTTTTATGACCACACCATTTAAACCTAAAAGCACGCCTCCATTCACCCTATCGGGATCCATTTTATTTTTCAGTGTACGAAAAGCCCCCCGCGATAAAAAATAACCAAGAGATGTTAAAAAAGAACTGCGCAAAGCAGAATTTAAAATCTCTGCTATCTGTCGCGCTGTTCCTTCTGCAGTTTTTAAAGCAATATTACCAGAAAACCCCTCTGTTACAACAACATCGACTGTCCCTTTTCCAATATCATTGCCCTCAACAAATCCTTTATATTCCAATCCTTCTAATTGCACTTCACGCAATATCATGCCTGCTTTTTTTATTTCATAAAGTCCTTTAACCTCTTCCACCCCCACATTTAAAAGTCCAACACTTGGTTTTTCAATATGATATAAAGCGCGAAACATCCCCGCTCCCATAACTGCCAAATCAACCAATTGACGAGCAGATGCACCAATCGTCGCTCCAATATCTAAAACGATACTCTCCCTGCGAAGGGTTGGCCAGATACCTGCAATACCAGGACGTTCAGCCTCTGCCAACATTTTTAAACAAAAATAAGACATGGCCATAAGCGCCCCCGTATTACCAGCAGAAACGCAAGCATCAGCTTCACCATTTTTTACCGCTTCAATGGCATACCACATTGATGATTTACCACGTCCATTGCGAAGGGCTTGGCTTGGTTTTTCATCCATGCGTGTATAACTTTCTGTAGGATAAAAGCGCGATACAGAATCCAAACGGGGATATTTTTTTAAAACCGGACGAACGACCTCCTCTATCCCATAAAACAGAAAATAAACATCTGATAAATATTTTTGGACAATTGCTGCTCCTGCAATAGCTGCTTCTGGACCGTAATCACCACCCATAACATCCACAGAAATTCTAATCACGCTTTCATATCCCACATCTTTTCATTTACATTTTTAAATGCATATTATGATTTTGGGTGACTAAACACTCATAAAACATATTTTGCGAAAACAGCTCCGCAGAAAATATCGTTTTTATCATAGCATACAATAGATAATTTTTTTATTTTTTTACAATTACTTCCAACTTTTCAAAACAGAAAATGGCGAAAACTTTTGCTCTGCTTCTTCTAAATTTTTAACCACATGCATTTTTATCCCCTCTTTACGTGGATAATGATTAATAGACAACTCAAAAAACTCTTCCATGATTGCACCAATATCAATTCGATCATTATAAAATACTTCCGGTGTATCAAGCCCTTCTACATCTAAAAACAATTCTCGTGTATCTTCTGATATTTTGGGCTTCGTTAAATTTGAATCTTCGGGAACAAAAACAACCTCAATATTTTCACGAAGAATATCTTCTAAGGGTTCTAATGTAACAACACATAACTGTATTATATGCGCTTGCAACAAACCTTTTATACGCACACCGCGTTTTTTCCACGGAAGAATATGGAATTTTCCCTCACAAGATTTTACCTCAACTAAATCATGGTTTTGAGCTAAATGTGTACATTCTTTTTTGTTTGCACAAAGATGAACTCTTATCCCTTTAGCAGGAAGAGAACGGACGGATATTGGATAGGCCAAAGCAAATGCCATCTGAGAAATATTTTGAACATTCATTGACAACTCCCAAACATGAAAATCTATAAAGCACAGTACTTTTATTTAGCTCAAGTATATTTCATTCATTTTTTTCTTTTCTAAAGAAATTCTATATGGCATAATTCGTCTTATAACAGGGAAACTCAATGTAAGCTACGGTAGATTAAACTAAAATTAGAAAAAACTTGAGGTTGCCTTCTTGTCGCGCATCTCAGTATAAAGGAGATATCATTGTTTCAAATGCCTCACATAATAGCCTTAATCAAACGCAAATTGTTGGTTGGTTTATCAATAGCAAGCATCGTAACACTTGCGGGTTGTAGTCTTCTCGATTCTTCAGGATCAAGCCAAATTTATAGAGAGGGTTATATTCTTGATAAAAATGCTCTGAGTTCTATTTCTATTGGCTCAAGTCAAGAGCAAGTTCTTTTAACTTTAGGAACCCCTTCATTAAAAACAAAATATGATAATGAAGTCTTTTATTACATCTCACAAACACGTTATCGTGGGATGCAGTTTATGAAAACAAAGATTATTGACCGCAAAGTTTTAGCTATTTACTTCAATAAAAACAATCAGGTTACAAAAGTTGCTCACTATGGTCTACAAGACGGTCAAGTATTTGATTTCATTACGCAAACAACACCAACATTAACAAAAGAACATCCCTTCTTAATTCAAATTATAAAAGGCCCTGCGAATCTACCACCCCCTAGGTAGAAGATATCGTCCGCTTATCGTTCCAATATGATGACGTCTGATATTATCAGACCTCATCATATGAGAAAATATCATCATTAAGAGCGGATTTTTTTTGCCATACTGTCAAGAACGGCATTAACAAGTTTTGGCTCATCCCCTTCAAAAAACGCTTTAGCTATATCAACATATTCATTCATGACGACCGCAACAGGAACATCTTTACGGTTGATCAGCTCCCACAAAGCGGCTCGTAAAATTGCTCGCAATATGGAATCAAGACGTGAAAGAGACCATTCTGCAGAAAGCTGTTGATGAAGCAGAGGATCAAGCTGCTTTTGGTCTTTTACAACACCCGTTATAATTGCCAAAAACCATTGAAAATCAGCTTCAAGATACTGGTTTCCATCAATATCTTTTCCCAAACGATAAGCCTCATACTCCGCAGCCGTTTCCATCACTCCCGAACCCACGATATCCATTTGATAGAGAGCCTGAACCGCAGCGAGTCTTGCTGCTCCACGTTTATTGGCTGAACGCGGAAAATGTCTGCTTTTTATATCAGCCATACTTAACGATTATCTCCAAATCTCTGTTTTAGAGCGATCATACATAAAGCAGCTTCAGCTGCAAAACCACCTTTATTTTTGCTATCTTGTTTTGCGCGTACCCATGCTTGCTCTTTATTTTCAACAGTTAAAATACCATTTCCAATAGCTAAGTGCTTATGAATAGTTAAATCCATCAAGGCCCGACAAGAATCGTTGGCAACAATTTCAAAGTGATATGTCTCCCCCCGAATAACACAACCCAGTGCAACATAACCATCATAAGATATTTTATTTTGTTCAGCAAAAGCTATTGCAGCTGGTATTTCTAAGGCTCCTGGAACTGTTATAATATCATAACTTGCTTCAGCTTTTTGCAAAGCACTCACCGCACCTTTCAAAAGCGCATCAGAAATCTCTTCATAAAAACGTGCTTCAACAATCAATACGTGAGGCTTTTTACGTATCTCTTTCATCATAATGAAATTCCATAAAAAACGAATCAAAAAAATCAAAAATATAGAGCATAAAATTCTAAAAACGATCAATAGAATTGTAGCTTATTCATCGTCTCTTTTAAAAGAAAAAAGCTTAGCAGCATAACGAGCAAGTTGGTCAATTTCCAAATTGACCCAATCTCCAATTTTAGCTTCTCCCCATGTTGTCACTTCAAGTGTATGGCGAATAATAAGAACATCAAAAACGCAATCCTCCACACTATTAACCGTCAAAGATGTCCCATTAAGAGCAACTGATCCCTTAGATACAATGAAAGGCATAAATTGTCTTGAAACTTTTAAATAAAAACGAATTGCATCCCCTTCATTTTTTTGTTCAATGATTTCAGCCAAGCCATCAATATGACCAGAAACCAAATGCCCTCCCATCTCATCACCCAATCGAAGCGAACGCTCTAAATTAACAAAAGTTCCTTTTTTCCATTGGGCAAGATTTGTTAAACGTAATGTTTCTTCCCACGCCTCAACAACAAACCAATTGAAATCTTCTTGTTTAAAACCTCGTTCCACAACTGTCAGACAAATTCCTGAACACGCAATTGACGCACCAATTGCTAAGCTTTCTATAGCATAGCGTGTAGAAATCTTTACACGCATCCCCTGCTTTAAAAATTGAACATCTTCAACACAACCGATATCGGTTATAATTCCTGTGAACATAATGTCTTACGTCTCCATTTATAAAAACGGTCATTTCCAAACATTTTTGTCTCAATCTCACGAAATTGCGAGAGATAATTTTCAAAATGAGGGGCTGTAATTCCTTTTTTTCCTAAAACAACGGGACTATAAAAACATATCAAATGATCAACACAACCAGCATTCAAAAACTGTTCTCCTGTCTTTACGCCCCCTTCCAGTAAAACACTATTAATCCCCTGTTTATAAAGCATCTGTAAAAGAACAAAGGGGTCTACAAAACCATTATTCATCTCTACGGAATAAACAGACACACCATAGTGCTCCAATGCGTTTTTTTTGTTTTTCTTTGAAAGATCCCCATTACAAATAACCCACGTAGGAGTTTTTATGGCTGTTTGGACAACTTTCGCATCAAGAGGGATAGATAAATCTGCATCCAAAATAATACGAATTGGCGAGCGCATTTCCATTCCTGGCAAGCGGCAATTGAGTTGTGGATCATCGGCTAATATAGTCCCAATACCAACGAGAATAGCATTGTTTTGAGCCCGTAGAATATGCGTATGGGTATGGGAAAGCGTTCCACTAATTTTTATTCCCCCCTCCTTTCTTTTTCCCACGCTATTATCGGCAGAAATTGCCATTTTAAAAGTGACAGCACAACGTTGCAACTTTCTTATACACCAATGTGTCCATAAAGCTTCAAAAGCCTCTTCAGCTAAAATACCCTCAACGACTTCAACACCCGCCGCACGCAAAAGAGCAAGACCACGACCATCCACACGCTTGTCACAATCGGTCAGAGCAACAACAACGCGGGAAATACCTGAATCAATAAGTACATTAACACACGGAGAAGTTTTTCCATAATGTGCGCAAGGTTCTAAAGTAACATAGGCAGTTGCTCCTTGAGCCAAAGAGCCAGCCATGCGTAAAGCTTGCACTTCCGCATGAGGCCTCCCATGAAGAGCTGTTACACCATAGCCCACAATAAATGGCCCCGTACCGCCATCATTTTGCACAATTAGCGTACCCACGGAAGGATTCTCACCTGTAAGCCCCACATGGCGCTCTGCTAAACGGATAGCGGCAGCCATAAACCGTTCATCTTGCACTTTTTTATTCATTAAAACGAGATTCTGTATCCGCTACAGTCTTTGACAACTCATCGATAATATCGTGAAAATCGCTTGCACTACGAAAATCTCGATATACAGAAGCAAAACGGATATAAGCAATATCATCAATTCTTTTTAATGCTTCCATCACAAGATGCCCAATTTTTTCTGAAGCAACCTCTGGTTCCCCCAAACTCTCAAGCTGGCGTACAATGCCAGAGATTGCTCGTTCAATACGATCAGGATCAATATTGCGCTTTCGTACAGCCACATCAACCGATCGCATTAATTTATCACGATCAAATGGCTCACATCGTCCACTTTTTTTAGTAACCAAAAGCTCACGCAATTGAACACGTTCAAAAGTTGTAAAACGACCACCGCAAACGGAACACACACGACGGCGTCGAATCACCGCCCCCTCTTCTGCTGGACGTGAGTCTTTTACCTGTGTATCCTCATATTGACAGTAAGGACAGCGCATTTTTTTATCCTTAACGCATGCTAAGGTAAGAATAAAGAGGAAATTGATTCGTCATATCTTCCACCTTTTTCTTAACAGCCATTTCAACGGCATAATTATCTTCATCACTTTTTGCATTTCGAAGGCCATCAAGGACTTCTGAAATCAGATGACCAACTTGTGTAAACTCTTTTTCTAAAAAACCACGGGTTGTGGCAGCAGGTGATCCCAAACGAATTCCCGATGTTATAGATGGCGTTTCAGGATCAAAAGGAATGCCATTTTTATTGCAGGTCATATGAGCGCGCCCCAAAGCCAATTCTGCACGTTTTCCTGTTAGATTTTTCGAACGTAAATCAACCAACAATAAATGATTATCTGTACCGCCAGACACAATATTAAAACCATTATCCTGTAATGTTTTTGCTAAAATTTTTGCATTAGCGACAACATTAGAAGTGTAACTCTTGAAAGAAGGATGTAAGGCCTCCTCAAATGCCACAGCCTTTGCCGCAATCACATGCATTAAAGGCCCCCCTTGAAGACCAGGGAAAATAGCAGAATTAATTTTTCTGGATAAAGCCTCATCATTCGTCAATATCAAACCACCTCGAGGACCTCGAAGTGATTTATGTGTTGTCGTCGTTACAATATGCGCATGGGGAACAGGGGAAGGATGCACACCACCAGCAACAAGACCAGCAATATGAGACATATCAACAAGGAGATGAGCACCGATCTCATCTGCAATTTCACGGAATCGTTTCCAATCCCAGAATCGAGGATAAGATGAGCCCCCTGCGATAATAAGCTTTGGCTTACGTTCTTTCGCAAGCCGCTCAACCTCATCCATATCAATAATCTGATCTTCCAGACGCACACCATAGGAAACAACATCGAACCATTTTCCTGACATATTGACAGACGAACCATGTGTAAGGTGACCACCAGCATTTAAATCCAATCCCATAAATGTATCACCAGGCTGGAGTAACGCCAGAAAGACAGCTTGATTCATTTGGCTACCAGAATTAGGTTGCACATTGGCAAAAGCAGCACCAAAAAGCTGTTTTGCTCTTTCAATAGCTAAATCCTCAACAACATCGACAAATTGACACCCGCCATAGTAACGCTTTCTTGGATAACCCTCTGCATATTTATTGGTTAAAACAGACCCCTGTGCTTCAAGAACTGCTCTTGAAACAATATTCTCTGAGGCAATCAGCTCAATTTCATGTTGTTGCCGCTCAAATTCCCCTCTAATGGCATTAAAAATTGCACCATCAACTGTCTGTAAATTATCATTAAAAAAGCGCTTTTGTGCGTCATTTTCTTGCTGAGTCATAAAACACATTCCTAACATTAAAAAATAAAGTCACTAAACGATAACACAGCAAACCACGCAAACCAAACATTTTAAACCACTTACACTCAAAAATACTGATACAAATATCTATCTTATTGCGCGCATAGAAACAGTAAAAAACTTCGCTCATAAGACAAGTGAAAAATGAAGTTAAGTTTCTTCTTTTACGCGCTTATCGATAGCTTTTATAAAAAATATCTATAACCTAAAGAAATTCAAGAAGTTAATGATTATGATTTAAGTTGGTAATGATTTAAAATAAATTATAATGAGAAAAGCTGGATATCGTAGGGAAAATTAATACAAGGCAAGTTAAGAATGGTAACCAAAGTTTTTATTGATGGTGAACACGGCACAACTGGGCTACAAATACAAAAGCGTTTAGAGAAACGTACAGATTTAAAACTGCTCTCTCTTGCTCATAAGGATCGCCATAATGTTCATCTGCGACAAGACTATCTTACTCAAACGGATATTGCCATTTTATGTCTTCCAGATGATGCAGCACGTAAAACTGTTCATTGGCTAAAAAAGAATAAAAACATTAGGGTTATTGATAGCTCATCAGCTCACCGTGTTGCGCCAAACTGGGTCTACGGTTTTCCTGAAATGACAGCAGGTCAAAGAAAACGCATTCAAGCAGCCCATTACGTCTCTAATCCTGGATGTTATCCTACCGGTGCCATTAGCTTGATTCGCCCCCTTCGCGAAGCAGGATTGCTAGATGCAGACTATCCCATCTCTATTTATGCAATCTCCGGCTATACCGGTGGTGGAAAACAATTGATTACCCAAATGGAAAATCAATCTCAAGAAAATATTCAGGAAAATTATTTTATCTATGGCCTTAATCTTGAACACAAACATGTGCCAGAAATTAAACTCCATGGACAAATTAATCAAACGCCGCTTTTTATGCCCAGTGTTGGTCGTTTTCCTCAAGGAATGATTGTGAATCTTCCACTACACCGCCATTTATTCACAAAATCAGCAAACTGTTCTGATCTGCGTGAAATTCTTGCAAACCATTACGATGGACAAAACATCATTTCAGTGGCATCACAAGATGAAACGGCTTCTCTTCAAAGACTGAATCCAGAATGTTTTGCCAATAAAGATGGTATGAAACTGTTCGTATTTGGAAACGATCGCGAAGGAATTTTTAATCTCTGTGCCCTCTTCGATAATTTAGGAAAAGGCGCATCAGCTGCTGCTATCCAAAATCTCGATTTAATGCTTTCAGTTAATTAAACGCCATCTTGATATAAACTTTTATTCAGCAACGCGATATGCCCCTTTTGTTGCTCGCCAGTGTGCAACTGCAAAACATAACACGGCTAATGCCATACTTTGATGAATCAGCCCTAAACTTATCGGAACCTCATGTAACAGTGTCAAGATACCTAAAAGTGCTTGGATAATGATCATAACACAGATAAGGAATGCCCGACGAGAGTGCGTTGAATGTGGAACATTTTTTTGTACATAGAAAGCATGAAGAGCCGAGACAATAAATAAAAAATAAGCAAAAAACCGGTGAATAAATTGAACCGTTAAGGGATTTTCGAATAAATTAAGCCAAAAAGGACGATGCTGCAACAATCCATCAGGAATAATCTGACCATCCATAAGAGGCCATGTATTATAGACTTTTCCAGCGTGAAGCCCTGCAACCAAAGCCCCCAAATAAATCTCTATCAAGACGAAAATAACGAGCCAAGCTGCAAAATATTGCACCTTTTGATTGGTTGGTTTTTCTGAATATTCTGCAAGTCCGCGAGATAAATAAGTAACAAAAATAATAACCAAACATGCCGTTATAAGATGAAATGCCAAACGATATTGGCTCACACTTGTTAGATTACTTTGCCCAATCCCTGAAGCGACCATCCACCAACCAATAAAGCCTTGAAAGGCGATAAGGATCGGCACAACAATAAGCGGGAGTAAAATATTTTTTTCAATACGCTTCGTCACCCAAAACCAAATTAATCCCAATAAAGCGACAAGACCAACAAGACGCCCAAGAACACGGTGCGCCCATTCCCACCAAAAAATAACCTTAAAAGCACTTAAAGTCATATCAGAATTAAGCAATTTATACTGCGCTATTTGTTGATACTTTAAAAATTCCTCTTGCCATTGATCCTCACCAATCGGTGGTATAACGCCATGAATTGGCTTCCATTCCGTTATTGATAATCCTGATCCCGTCAAACGGGTTGCTCCCCCTACCAAAACAATTGCTAAGCAAAGCAATAAAATAGAGTAAAGCCACACCTGAATTTGCTTTCGATTTCTCTTTTGCACAGGTGTTAAAAAGTTATCGTTTAATCTTTTTACTGCCATCTCTGATTGCCCCACGCTTCTCTCCAACTACAATGCATTTCTAAATTTAAACAGAAAATCTCCGCACACTAGTATGTACTATAACTTTAGCAAAAAACAAGCGTACCACTATAACACGCAATACATATTTCTTTTTTTACGAAATTCATAACGCAACAACACGATACACAGTCTTTGGAAAGCAACTGACCATCCGCATCATCCAGTCCTGTTCATTAAGAACACTATGACAAATATAATAGTCCGTTAGCTCTGCAAATTGCTCAACCCCATATTTAGGTTCGCTTGCCATCTCTAAAATGATAAAATCATACTCTTTCTTAAATTCTTGTAATATATAGGAAATATTATTTGAAAAATCTTGTGCAGAAACAGCGCTTGTTAACCCTTGAGGGAGAATATCAACCCCCGTATCATAATCACGGTAAATAACGTCATGCAACTGGGCATGGCCCGTTAAAATATCACTCAGTCCCCGATGTGGGCCAATGACTTTCTCGATTTGTTGACCCGAGATATCAACCAACAAAATTGTTTTGTGCTCTTTTGTAAGATGAAGTGAAAGTTTTGCCGCTGTTCGTGCAGCCTCTGGTCCAATGATTGAAATAACGGTTGAAGCGCGCCATTTCAAAACATCAGATAATCCCTCTATCGTAATAAAAGCTTCAAAATTTTTCATTTCTTGAGAGACTAACATACTCTCATTCTTCTTGAGAGCATTTTCTTTTGATCCCAAATTCTCTTCTGAGAGTTGATCTTTTTTACTTCTAAAGCACGGATAAAATAACACTATTCCGAGCAAAAGAGTAAGGAAGCTCACCAATGCACTCACAAGAATATTTTTTCCATAAAGAGCTATAAAAGAAATTGGCGCTAACTTTGTTGGTGTAACCACATGGATCTTTACATTTTGCAAGAGAAGAGAATTATCACTCAATCCTCGATATGAACCCATAACTTTTTCGCTTCTTTGAGTAGGCTTACTCATCGCTTTATTTTGTGCATCGATCTCTGCTTTTATTTTATTTTCAAACGCGTTAAAGATTTCATTCAAAGATTGGGATTGATCTTTTACAAAAAAGCTCACTCTTTTTTTGAGCTGTTTTTCCAACTCCGTTGCAATAATCTCATCGGAATGAACTTGATTAACGATCTGTAAAATTTTATTTTTTAATTGATAAGAAACCGCCTCTAATTCCGCAGTCATGGCCTTAATTTGAGGATGTGTCCACCCCAATTGCGCAGCCATATGTGCTCTTTGTGTTTCCAAGAGATCACGTTTAGATTCCAGAGATACAATTGCTGAATTGCCTGCAATAAGTGATAAAGACAGTAAAGACTGCCCCTTTTCACGCATCATGTTAATTGTTGAATTCAAACTTGTTAAATGAATACGCTTTAAAGTTGCTTGCGTTAATTGCGTCGAAAGATCATGAAGTTCTGTTTGTTTTACACCATGCTGAATAAAAGAATCAACAGAGGCACGAAATCCTTGCATGATATTAACGATTGCAGCATTATCGTATTGTTTGTCTTTTAATTTCTCATTTAACAAAGATTGTTTTTGTTGTATGATTGCTTGTGAAAATGCAGAAAACCAAGTTTCCACACCCTGTTGCGCTGCTTCAAGTGTTTCAGCATGAAAAGTAAGATTGATAAGATCTCCATGACGCGATAAACGAATATTTTCTTGTTTTTTTTTCTTATAAGAAGCACTTAAAGAAAAAGACGAATCATCGAAAAATATGGGCTGTGAAAACAAAAAGGCGATAATATTGTCTTGTTTTTCAATGGATAATGGCTTTCCTACAGAATCAGATAATGAAAAAGCTATAGTTGCTTGATAACCACGGGGCTGAATAAAATAATAAAACGAAATCAAAGAGATACACAGCACTTGCAACAGCAAAACAATCAAAATGTTTCGCCATACTGCACGCACGAACAGTCTTTTATTCCATTTAAGACTCATATTTATTTTAACCAGCAAAATATTTCTTCATATTTTTTTATTAAGAGAAAGTAGTAACTATCCTCTTAACTTACTGTCATATTATTTTGAGATAAGAAAAACACAAAATTTGAGCAAAAAAGTTCAACAATAGCTTTAAAAAACTTAATTCATATTTTTTTTGATATTTTCTAGTTGTTTTTTTGCTTCAGAAGTAAGAACAGCTCTAATGGTAACAGACCCATCATCATGTCCTTCCTGCTTTATTTCTGCAGAGTTTTCATAAAACCAATCAATAAGTGACATTTCATGAGGTTTTAAAAGATATTCAACGCTCTGGACCTCTCCAAAAATTCGCTTTTCAATAGTTTTTAATAATTGATCGAATCCATCCCCTTTAAGTGCTGATACCATGAGAGCAGGATTTGACCGTGTCATTGCGCTCGTTTGTAAAACATTCAAAGCTTGCTCATCTAACATATCAATCTTATTCCAAACTTCTATGATATGCTCTAGATCATCAATATCGATATCAAGACTTGAAAGAACTTCTAAGACATCTTGGGCATGGGCTCGATGATTAAGATCTGACATATCTCTTACATGAATAATGAGATCCGCTTCAATCACTTCTTCAAGGGTTGCTCTAAAAGCTGCAATCAAATTTGTTGGCAAATTAGAGATAAAACCTACAGTATCAGACAAAAGAATCGATTTTCCATGGGGAAGAACAACTTTGCGCAAAGTGGGATCAAGCGTTGCAAATAACATATTCTTTGCTAAAACATCAGCACCGCTTAAACGGTTAAAAAGAGTTGATTTTCCTGCATTCGTATATCCTACCAAAGCAACAACAGGATAAGATGTTTTTTTTCTTTTTGCTCTATGAAGTGCACGCGTTTTAATAACCGTTTCCAATTCGCGACGAATACGAATAATTTTCTCTTGTAAAAGACGCCTGTCAGCTTCAATTTGCGTTTCACCAGGTCCACCTAAGAAGCCACGCCCCCCTCGTTGCCTTTCCAAGTGCGTCCAACTCCGCACAAGCCGCCCTTTTTGATAGGACAAATGCGCCAATTCTACTTGCAAAACCCCTTCTTTTGTTCGTGCACGATCACCAAAAATTTCAAGAATCAAAGCCGTCCTATCGATAACTTTACAATTCCATAATTTTTCTAAATTACGCTGCTGTATTGGCGTTAAAAAGTGATCTATAATCGCAAGCTCAATGGAATATTCATGGATATAATTGGCAAGCGCATCGGCTTTACCTTTTCCAAAGAGAGTCGCAGGACGAGGTGTTGCAATACTAATTATTTCATAATGAACAACTTCTAACCTTATAGCACGCGCTAACCCCAATGCCTCTTGAAGGCGAGAAGATCTAGAGCATTCTCTCAAAGAGTTTTCAGTTCTATTCTCTTGAAAAATCGGTATCAAAACAAGTGCGCGCACTTGTTTTATAACTTGCGAAAATACCCCTCCTAATCTCTCATTTTCATTTATCATAGCAATCTAAGTACTTTAAAAATGGGATAAGAGGTTTATCTTAAAATGATGTGTTTACTCAGGACTTTCTCCTTCAAACATCTGTACAGGCTGTCCGGGCATAATCGTAGAAATAGCATGCTTATAAACCAATTGCGCGTGTCCATCTCGACGCAAAAGGACACAAAAATTATCAAATGAAGTTACAATACCCGTGAGTTTAACGCCATTAACAAGAAAAATTGTAAGGGAAATTTTTTGCTTACGCACCGTATTTAAAAACACATCTTGCAGGTGTTGTGATCGCTCTGCCATTATTCTTACACCTTCATCTCGATTGCATAAAATATTCGTGCATGCATATCGACTGAAAAATATTCAATTGTCAACGTAGAAGCTTCAAATTTTAGCAACAAACAACTGAAATATTAGAAAAAACTGCTCTTTAAAGCAATAATAAAGCACAGCTTATGAAAATCTATCATTAAATTCAAATTTTTTTCACGTTTACTTTTTTATGAACTTACAGTTAAGAAACAAATTTTTATACATCCTAATCTATCACAAACGACGTATGAAACGATTAATCCCCTTTATTTAGAATCAATAAAAGGAAGCAGACAAAACACTTATACCGCGCATCGATAAGCAAAAATGCATTGGCACCACACTATTTTTTCAATATTAATATATAACTGCCATTAAATTGTCCTTATCTCAAAGAAAATAAGCTAATAAAGTTTTTTATAAGCACAAGTTGTAAACAGTATTTTTGTTTTTTTTAGAATCAAATAATAAATTGTTTTTATTATATTTTATAACCTTTTTAAACAGAGTGTAAGATACTGCGTTAACTTTATTTTGATAAGTTTTTAAATTTTTTTCCTCAGCATATTCCTTTCTAAATGATTAACAGCTAGTATGCGGAAATTATGTGGAAGAGGACGTATCCCTTTTTCCCGTCTGTAAGAGTACGAGGCGAGTATGGCACGCAGAACCAAATTGCAAACATTTGAAGTTGAAGTTGAAGAAGCCCTCACAAAAGCGATGAACTTTGATTTCGATGACACAGAATTTGAGACAATATCATCGAATAACTCTGAAAATATCGTTAATGTCGATGATTTGATTCAAAAAATTGCAATGGCAGAAGAAGAATTTTTTGCTGAAAATGGTCCTTCAACTTTTGTCTCTAATATTCATGATGATGCTGTTATTGACAAATCCGTTGTTGGACAGCTTTTTGCTCCAAAAACTTCACCTGATATTTCAGGGGGAACGGTTCACAATACATTGTTATCGTCAAAACTTCTTCCTGCAAATGATGATATAACAACCCCTGTAAATTTTGGACTCTTAAAGCACCGTTCTTCCTCTCGAATCTACTGGTATACAACAGCGCTTAGTGCTTTATGGGCAACTGGGGGAGCTTTTATTGCCCATAAACTCGCCCCAGCTGGACTAAGCTCCTTGTCTAATATCAGTACTTTTGTGACATCCCCAACAGGACTCGCTGTAGCGGCCGGAACAGCAATTCCCATCCTTATATCTTGGGGTGTTGCTCAATTAACAAAACGTTCTAACGAATTGCATAATATTGCTCTTCTAATGACAAATGCTGCGCAACGCCTTAGTGAACCACAACAGTTATCTGAAAAACAAGCTATTGCGATAGGGCAAACCATTCGTGAAGAAGTCGCAGCAATGAACGAAGGGATTGAAAGGACTCTTGGACGTGCTGTTGAACTTGAAGCAATCATACAAGGTGAAGTTCACAACCTAGAACAAGCTTATGCTGAAAATGAATCACGCATTCATACACTCATCAAAGAATTGAGTAATGAACGCATAGCCATTTTGAATCATGCCGATCGCGTACAATCAACAATTAAAGGAACACAAGAACAACTGAGTGATGAATTTGGCTTGGTTACTTCTAAAATTGTCACCAATGTTGAAAAGCTTGCACAAACTCTTTCTCAAACTTTACAAAAACAGGGTGAAGACCTTGTTGAAAAACTTTCCTATGCCGGTGATGGTGTAACAAATCAGCTTGTTGAGAAATTTAACGAAACAACAACACAAATTCAGCAGAAGAACACAAAGTTTTTTGATGAATTAGGAAAAAACTTTGATGGTTTTGCAAAACGATTTGATTATAATGAGAAACAAATAGAAAAAACCTTTAACGAAACAGCAGCAAAAGCAGAAGTGCATGCTGCTAAAATTGCAACGCATATACAAACAGTAACCGATCAAACTTTGCACGTTGTCGATGAAAAGTTTAAAGCCTTAGATAAAGCTCTTCTTGATCGCAATAATCAATCTCTAAAGAACTTTGATGAGAAAATTTTAAAGCTTGATGATCAAGCACATAAACTCTCTTCTAAATTTGATAATGTAACCTCACAAGCCATTGGAGCCTTTGAACAACGTTTAGCAACTGTTGATCTTTCTCTTAAAGAACACAGTAACTCCATTATTGATTCCTTTATAGAACGCAGTCAAGCTTTAGAGGATAATGCCGAAAAACTTGGTAACTTTTTGGAAGCTCATGTTTTGAAAATAAATGAAAATCTCCAAGAAAAAACAGCAGACATTACCCATGCATTTACAAATGGACGTGAAGCTATTCTGTCTGCTATTGATAAAAGTAAAGAAAACTTGAGAGAAGAAATTCAACATATCGACAATGCCATTGTTGATATTATACAAGAACGTTCACAAGATTTTAAACTACAACTTTCTGATCAACGAGCTCTCATGGCAGACATGCTTGATAGCGAGAAGGGTAAAATCACTGATGCATTAAGAAATCAGATTGATGTCTTGGTCCAAAATACGTCTCATATTGAAAAAGTTTTGACTGAGAATGCTCAACTCGTTGATAAACAAGCTGGAAATCATATTGAAAATATCATTCAATGCACTGACAAATTACAAGAAGTCATTGTACAAAGTTGCAATACAACGCAAGATGCTTTAGAAGCACAAGCGAGAAATATTGATATCCGTGCCGATGCTTTGCGTGACTCTTTGGCAATTAATAGCTTTTCTCTTAATGAAGTTCTTGCTGATCAAGCGCGCACTCTCGAACAGCGCATGGAAACAATCCATAATCTCATCGCAAAAAGTGATATACGTGTCGATGTAGCATTGAAACAGCAAATAGACTTAGTTGAGAGTGCAATCGCCGCCAATAATAAAAACATTACTGAAACAGTTCAAGATCATATAAAAAACCTTGAAAGCCACGCTGAAGTTTTAAAGAATACTCTCTCTCAATCGAGTGGTGTTTTCTTCGAAACCCTTGAAACGCGTATGGAATCATTCGATACAAATTTAGAAGATCGTGCACACAAAATTTTTGAACGGGCAACAACGCTAGAGGAAACATTATCTGAAAAATTTAGCCAAGTCTGTGAAGCCATTGATATGCAAACATCTGTTATTGAGGAACGTTCTGACACGTTAAAGACGTCTCTCATGCTGAGTAATGAGCAAAGTCAAATAATTCAACAAGCGCTGGAAAATAGTGTTGACAATATGCGTGTTAGCTTAGAAGATTCTGTTAATACAGTCACAGATAATCTGCATAATAAGATTATAAAAGCTTCTGATATGCTTTCTTCTACGGGTGAACAAATTCTCTCATCTGTTACAAATGCTACTGCACAAGCTGAAAATATTCTCTCAGAGTCAGGCAATCGCATCGTATCAAACGTTAAGAAAACAGTGTATGATACCAGTGAAAAAGTTCTGTCCGTTCTGTCTGAACAAACAGCGCATACCGTCGAAGCCTTCGCAACAGCCAGTCATAATGCACAAGCATTATTGAATGAAACAATTCACACATCAACAACAGCAATAGAGCAAGTCCTTAATGAACGTTGTGATGTTCTTCATCATTCTATGCAAAGTCTTAAAAGTAATTTAGGCTATCAGCTTTCTGATGTAACAAGCCGTCTGGAAGATGCGAAGAATCAGACAGCAATACAAATTTCAGAACATGTTGGAAAAATAACAGAGCTGACAAACCACTTAAATCAAGCAGCACAAAGTACAACAGAATCAATTGATTCTTTAACGCAGCATATCGGTGAGCAACTCTCTCTCTCCACACAAGATGCTGAGCAAAGAATTTATGCACATAATGAATCTTTAGTGAATAGCTTAAACAAAGCAAACTCTGAAACACTTCAAACAGTAACAGCTATGAAGGAAGAGCTTGTGAATAATGTCTCGTCCATCTTACAGCAGTTGAATCAATCAATTTACAACTTCCAAGAAAATAGTAATGTTTTATTATCAGCTGTTCAAAATATCGATGGTCAGTTTAATGAAACAACGAACAATTTTTTCCGCAACACGAACCAAGTAGCAGAGCGTTTATCAGTCTCAAATCAAGCACTTAATAATAATGTTGAAATTCTGCAAGGACTCTCAAACAACACCTTTGAACAAATTAATCATATAACGAATAGTTTTGGTGAACATGCGAAAACACTTTCCAAAACTATTCATGTTCTTGAACAGTCTGAAAATTCACTAAGTTCAACGCTTGAAGAAAAACGTAATACACTTTCTGCATTAAGCGATGCACTTGTTTCAAAGTCTCATGAAATTAATCAAATGATTGAGCATTATGAAAAAATCTTCAACTTAGCCCTTGAACGCTCTGATAAGAATGCGCGTAACGCCACAGATTCATTCCAACAATCGCTTAATAGGCTTATTAGTGAAGCGTCAACGCGTTTTTCGGGAGCAGCAGAAGATATACGTCGCTCCGCGGATGAAGTTCGTTTAGAGCTTTCAAAGATTAATAATGATATTCATGAAAATGCTAAAAAGCTTCCAGAAAAAACAAAAGAAACAACGCAAACAATTCGTACGGCTTTGAATGAGCAAATTGCAGCATTAAAAGATCTCATCAGTGTTATACAAAATGATCAAAAGAGTGCAAAAGAACAGTTAATATCGGCATTTCCTACATCATCAGTGCTTAATAACAGAAGTGAGAATTCTCCTGAGTTCATTAAAAAGATCATTCCTCCTAAACCTGTTTTACAACAAGATCAAAGCATAAAAAGACCAAATAAATGGGTGTCAAATCTCTTAGAAAGAGCTTCACGTGAAGAAACATTTTATGATGAAACCCCAAATGATGCTGTTTTAACATCAGTACAAACAAAATCACGTCCTACAAACAGTTCTCTTAACGCGTTAGCATCAGGTATAGTGCAAGCGATTAATCATAATGCCATTGTTGAGCTATGGGATCATTATCAACGTGGCCAAAAAAACATCGTAACAGAACGCCTTTATACCTTGAATGGGAAAACAATATTTGAAATGATTAAGAAAAAATATATGAGTGATTTTGAGTTTAAGCGTTCAGTGAATCAATATGTTTCGGACTTCGAAAAGCTCTTACGTGATATATCGCGCAGTTCTGGTTCTTCCAACTCAGTTCGCAAATACCTGATATCAGATACAGGAAAAGTTTATACCATGCTTGCTCATGCAAGTGGACGAATTCAATAGACAACAAAAAAAGTGGAAAAAATATTTTTTCCACTTTTCTCTTTCCAGTTGTCTTAATTGCTCATCATAGAGTGCTTTACGGTCAGCTGGAGCTTTGTACTTCAAAGACTGATAATTGGCACGCATTTTTCCTTGATAACCTAAGTGATAACCCTAAAGAAAGCATACTAACTTATCAAACAGCCTATCATTCTCAAAAATGATAAAACATATTTTCTACTTCTTTATCCTCTCCTTAATCTTTTTATTTTTTATAAGAACAAAACCAGTAATATTATTTTATTTGCTAATTCTCAAAATTTTTCGTGCTTTTTATTAAAACAGCTCATAAAAAGCATCTCTATTCCTTTCTTAAAGTTTTTTTACCCACATACCGCTCTCGCTTAAAATATGTAAGTAAATATTCTTTATTATATAGACGAATTTAAAATCGATGAATCTTAGTGTATTCAAATTTCCCATCCACTATACGAGATATTTCATTCTAAATTATAAAGTAACGCATTATACGGAATATATGCATTCCTGTATAAAATGCGCAATGTAAGCTTTTTCAGTGAAATTTTTGTTTATTACAACACATGACTTACCAGTATATAAAAAATACAACTTTAAACGATTAACAATTAATTGAACAATAAAAAACACATCTTCCATTTTCAACGTTCCTATCTTCTTATCAAAAGAGCTGAACAAACGGTTTATAACTTTCAAATTTCTGTTTTAAAATTTCTTCTACTTCCGTATAGAAATTTAAATAAAATATATACTTTATAAAAAGCGAATGAAATGAATAAGTAAGCTCTTCTTTTCTTTCCTTATTTTGTAAGCATTGCAAAAAGAATAATGGCTTGGTAATGTAATCATTATTAAATGTTTTATTTGCTTGTAGACTAATCACTTTTACGCATTTTATTAAGGAAAGAAAAACAAACGTGCCGCTGTCAATAAAATTATTCCTGCGCACAAATGAAAAGAAACATCAAACTGGTTTTACGATCCAGAAGAATTTTCTCATGCTCATGCATTTTGATATTCAGAGAAATGAGGATCTATTAATGGATAAAACCTTATCGTAGATGGAAATATAATAAACATACACTAACTTGGATATCATAAAAATGTCTAGAGAACGAAAGAGTAATTTCAGTTCACCAATAGCTGAACTTGACAGTGCTGCACTTTTTTATCACCAACATCCCAAACCTGGAAAATTGGAAATACAAGCAACAAAACCTCTTGATAATCAACGTGATTTAGCTCTTGCTTATTCCCCAGGTGTTGCAGCACCATGTCTTGCAATTCATAAAGATCCCAATCTTGCTGCTCAATATACATCTCGTTCTAATTTAGTCGCTGTTATATCAAATGGAACGGCTGTTCTTGGTTTAGGAAACATTGGGCCACTCGCTTCAAAGCCAGTTATGGAAGGCAAAGCCGTTTTATTCAAAAAATTTGCCAATATTGATGTTTTTGATATTGAAATTGATGCATCCGATATAGAACAAATGGTACAAACGGTATCTACCTTAGAACCTACATTTGGTGGTATTAATCTTGAAGATATTAAGGCTCCTGAATGTTTTGAAATCGAAGAAAAGCTGCGCGCTAAGATGAATATTCCAGTTTTTCATGATGATCAACATGGAACGGCCATTATTGTTTCTGCGGCTGTATTAAATGCCTTAAATCTTTCAGGAAAAAAAATTGAAAATGCAAAAATAGTTACTTCAGGTGCCGGTGCTGCCGCCCTTGCTTGCCTTAATCTTTTGGTCCGTCTTGGGGCAAAAATTGAAAATATTTGGCTTAGTGACTTAGAGGGAGTTGTTTATGAAGGCCGCCAAACCCTTATGGATCGTTGGAAAGTCAATTATGCACAAAAAACTGACGCACGAACTTTATCTGATATTATTAATGATGCAGATATTTTTTTAGGACTATCGGCGGGTGGTGTTTTAAAGCCTGAATATCTTAAAAAAATGGCTCGAAATCCACTCATTTTAGCACTGGCTAATCCAGTACCAGAAATTATGCCGGAAGAAGCACATTCTATACGACCCGATGCAATGATCTGCACAGGGCGCTCTGATTATCCCAATCAAGTTAATAATGTCCTTTGTTTTCCCTATATCTTTCGTGGTGCATTAGACGTAGGTGCGACTGCAATTAACGAAGAAATGAAAATGGCTGCTGTTCATGCTATAGCTGGCCTTGCTCGTGAAGAAACTTCAGATGTTGTAGCCCGTGCATATGCAAAAGCACCGCCTAATTTTGGACCCAACTACCTGATCCCCTCTCCTTTTGATCCGCGTTTAATCCTACGTATTGCTCCTGCTGTTGCTAAAGCAGCAATGGCAACGGGTGTTGCCCTTCGTCCCATTGAAGATATGGAAGCCTACCATGATATCCTCAATCGATTTGTTTTTCTTTCTGGTTTAACAATGAAACCTGTATTTGCTGCCGCAAAAACAGCAAAACGTAAACGCGTCATCTACGCCAATGGTGAAGATGAACGCGTCCTTCGTGCAGCGCAAGTTGTCATTGAAGAACAAACAGCAACACCTCTCCTTATTGGCCGTCCACATGTTGTAGAAGCAAGATTAAAACGCTTTGGTTTGAAAATTCGCCCTAATATAGATTTTGAATTAACAAATCCTGAAGATGATCCACGTTTTCGTGATTATGTTAATTTATTTTTTCATTATACAGGAAGACGTGGCGTTACACCTGAAATGGCAAAAACAATCGTGAGAACATCAACAACGGCGATTGCTGCCCTTGCCGTCATGCGTGAAGAAGCAGATGCGATGATTTGCGGCTTAGAGGGGCGTTTTGAACGTCAACTTGAATTGATCGAACAAATTATCGGACTTGATCCTCATGTTCATCGTTTTTCTGCTATGAGTTTGCTTATCTCTCAACAGCGTACTCTTTTTCTCACCGATACTTACGTTAATGAAAATCCTTCTGCAGAAGAAATCGCTGAAATGACTGTATTGGCAGCTCAAGAAGTTGAAGCATTTGGAATAACACCCAAAGCAGCTTTACTATCACACTCAAACTTTGGTTCTAAAAACACAGAAAGTGCGCGTAAAATGCGCCGTGCAACAGAAATTCTTGCCAAATTACATCCTCATTTAGAAGCAGATGGTGAAATGCATGGTGATGCTGCTCTTTCCAAAGTTTTTCGTGATCGTGTTTTTCCTGATTCTCGTCTCAAAAGTGAAGCAAATTTGCTTGTCTTTCCAACTCTTGATTCAGCCAATATCACGCTCAACACTGTTAAAAGCCTCACAAATGCACTCCATGTTGGTCCTATTTTAATTGGGGCCGCACGCCCCGCCCATATACTAACGCCTTCAGTAACTTCCCGAGGCGTTGTTAATATCACAGCCCTTGCCGTCCTTGCTGCAAATAGAAAAAATAAACTTATAAAATAAATGTATAATAAAACTTCAAAGTTTTTTTAATATTAAGGTATAGCACTTCACGCATTTGCAAAATTCTTTTCTCTCTAGAAAAGACAGCTATGTTCTGGATTAAGGCTTTTTTTTAAAGAGAAAAAAGGCTAAAAGGATGGATATTAAATGTATTTTGAATTTACTAACTCTATAATAAGGAATCCATACATTGCCTTCCACATTTGATAAAGTTGCTGATATTATTGCAGAAATCAGTGAAATTGACCGCAACACAATCACACCTGAAAGTCATACAATTGATGATTTGGGTATCGATAGTCTTGACTTTCTTGATATTGTTTTCGCTATTGATAAAGCTTTCGGAATAAAAGTTCCCCTAGAGCAATGGACGCAAGAAGTCAATGAAGGTACGGTTGCGACAGAGGAATACTTTGTTCTTAAAAACCTTTGTGCAAAAATTGATGATCTCGTTGCCTTAAAACAGGCGGAGTAATTTTTTGACTATGCATGATCAATCTGTATTCATCACCGGTATAGGCCTCATAAGCTCTCTGGGGGAAGGAACTGATCAACATTGGAATCTTTTAAATGATCCAATCTGTAAACCAAACCTAGATTGTACAACTTTTTCACCCTACACAGTTCATAAATTGCCCGAAGTTGATTGGAGTTTACAAATTCCCAAAAAAAGTGATCAACGGCAAATGGGAACATGGCAACGTCTTGGTACCTATGCGGCTGGTCTTGCTCTTGATGATGCAGGCATGAAAAATAATGAACAATTCACGTCAACAATGGACATGATCGTAGCAGCAAGTGGAGGAGAACGTGATATTCCTGTTGATACACAGATTCTTTCTAAAGCGCGCGCAGTTACCGATCATGATTCTATGTTAAATGTTGCTCTTTCGACCGAGCTTCGTCCAACATTATTTTTAGCACAACTTTCAAATCTTCTGGCGGGAAACATTTCAATTGTTCATAAAGTCACTGGATCATCCCGCACCTTTATGGGAGAAGAAGGCAGTGGACTTTCCTCACTTCAAATTGCTGTCGCCCGTATTCAATCAGGACAAAGTACCCATGCTCTTATAGGCAGTTCCTATAACGCACAAAGTTATGATATGTTATTAGCCCATGAGCTTGGAGGGCTTTTAACCCATAATGGGTGGAGTTCAGTCTGGGATCGTGAAATTCATCCTGGTGGAGGTATTATTACCGGTTCTGGTGGTATCTTTCTGGTTCTTGAAAGTGGAGAACATGCAAAAAAACGGAATGCACGTGCTTATGCTGAAATTAGTCAAATTATTACAGACCAAACAGATAGAACCAAAATGCCGCTTAAGGAATCAATTACAACAATGTTGAAAACAATAGGCACTAAAGATTCCTTAGTCATTTCAGCAGCTTCAGGTGCTCATGAAGCAACAAAAGCAGAAAAAAATGCTCTTGATGATGCTAATCTATCTTACCGAGGTATTACAACATTATTTGGTTATATGCGAGAAGCACAATTGCCTTTAGCACTTGCCCTTGCAGCCCTTTCAATTGAGAAAAAACACTGTTTTCCAGCGTTAAGTCCTCATGAAAAACCTTTTTCTAAAGAAATTCATGAAATATTCGTTACAACGATTGGTATAAAAAGAGCTGAAGGTGTTGTGCGTCTTACTGCTGTTTGAAGGGAAATTTCTATCGTGAAATATCATGATCATTTTGGGCGTCCAATTGTAGCTATAACAGGAGCAGGTGTTGTTACATCACTAGGACAAGGGAAACGTGAAAATTGGCAAAAATTAACAAACGGTGTAAGCGGCATCCACAAAATAACGCGTTTTCCCGTTGATGGATTAAATACATATATTGCTGGAACAATTGATTTTCTTAAAGAAAGTACGCTTGGTGCTTCAGCTCTTTCTGAAAAGCTTGCCCATCTTTCTGCTGAGGAAGCTTTAGAACAAGCTGCTCTTGATAAAACAAGCTTTAATGGGCCACTCTTTCTAGCTGCACCTCCTGTTGAACTTGAATGGAAAGCACGTTTTAGTCTCGATCAAGAGGAAGAATTCAATCATGAGCCTTCTTATGCACACCTTCTTAAAATCTGTCAGCATAAACGCCATGAGGCACTTTTTGAAACCACACAATTTGCTGCAATTGCAGAAAAGCTGCAAAAAACATTTGGTACAAAAGGTCTTCCTGTTACCCTTTCCACAGCTTGTGCATCTGGTGCAACGGCAATTCAATTAGGCGTTGAATCTATTCGACGAGGTGAAACAAATCGTGCTCTTACTATTGCGACAGATGGATCAGTTTCAGCAGAATCTCTCATTCGCTTTTCATTACTCTCTGCTCTTTCCACTCAAAATGAACCTGCCGAAAAAGCAGCCAAACCCTTCAGCCGAGATCGAGATGGATTTGTTATGGCAGAAGGCTCAGGTTCTCTTGTTCTTGAGTCTCTTCAAAGCGCATTAAACCGTAATGCTAAAATTTTAGGAATTCTAGCAGGCTGTGGAGAAACAGCCGATGATTTTCACCGTACACGTTCAAAACCCGATGCATCACCAGCCATTGAATCCGTTCGCAAAGCCTTAAATGATGCACAAATAACCATTCATGAAATTGACTATATTAATGCCCATGGAACCTCAACACCTGAAAATGAGAAAATGGAATATCTTGCATTATCGACAGTCTTCGGTGATGTTCTAGAACATATTCCAGTTTCTTCTAATAAATCAATGATTGGACATACCTTAACGGCTGCTGGTGCCATAGAAGCTGTTTTTTCGCTTTTGACTATTCAATCGGGAATACTTCCACCTACCATAAATTACGATAATCCTGACCCTGCTATCCCTTTAGACGTTGTTCCTCATCATAGCCGTAAAGCGAATGTCAATGCGGTTTTATCCAACTCATTTGGATTTGGTGGTCAAAATACGAGTCTTGTTATCACAGCCTATAAAGGATAATCCTTTATAGAATAAAATTTTATAATGCTAACCTGGTAGTATATATTTTAGGGAATAATAATGCGTGCATTGCAACTCTTCGATGATCGTCAGCTTAAAATCAGCAATATTTCGCCGCCACCTTCACCTAGCCCTAATGAAGTAACAGTGCGGATCAAAGCTGTTGCTCTTAATCATATTGATGTATGGGGCTGGCGTGGGATGGCTTTCGCGAAAAGAAAAATGCCTCTTATCATTGGTGCAGAAGCTTCCGGTGAGGTTATACAGATAGGAGATGACGTTAAACATCTCCAACTTGGACAGATTGTATCAATTTATGGAGCACAAACCTGTGGGGTGTGCCAAGCTTGTCATGAAGGAAGGGATAATCTTTGTACAGATGTAAAGGGAGTCTACGGTTTTCATCTTGATGGATTTGCTTGTGAGCTTGTCAATTTGCCAGCACGTTTATTGATTCCAGCTCCTCCCCAATGTGATGAACTTCAAGCCGCTGTTGCTCCAATTACTTTTGGTACCGTAGAACATATGCTTTTCGATAACGCAAAACTACAAGCAGGAGAAACAATCCTGATACAAGCTGGCGGTTCCGGTATTGGTTCTGCTGCCATTCAACTTGCAAAACATATGGGATCTACCGTTATAACGACAGTAGGTTCAGATGAAAAAGTTGCAAAAGCACAGTCTCTTGGAGCCGATCATGTGATTAATTATCGTAAAGATCGTTTTGAAGGTGTAGTGCGTAAATTAACCCAAAAAAAAGGGGTTGATGTTGTTTTCGAGCATGTTGGGGTCGATACATGGAACGGTTCTTTGTTGTGTATGAAAAAAGGCGCACGCTTAGTAACTTGCGGTTCTACCTCTGGTGTTTCAGCATCAATAAATCTCATGCAATTATTTCAGCAACAACTTAAGATATTCGGTTCATTTGGCTGCCGTATGGAAAATATGAAAAACGCCATGCAAAAAATGGCACAAAAAGCCGTACACCCTGTCATTGATACAATTGTTGGACTTGATGAAATGGATACTGCTTTAAAACGAATGGAGAGCCGTGATGTTTTTGGTAAAATTATTCTTAAAATCAATTGAATCATGATGAAGCTTTCTCTTAAAAATCTCATCTATCGTATTAAAGTTATAGCTAAAAAAATATCCTATTTGTTATGGGCATATCTGCTTTTTGGTTCTTTATTTATTCTAAAATGCTTTCCAGCCAAAATGGGAATTTCTTTTTTTTCTTGGTTGGCAAAAAAAATCGGTCCCCTCGTACATCGTCATCAGATAACCCTTGAAAACCTTAGGAGAGCATATCCTGAAAAAACAGAGCAAGAACGCTATGCGATTGCAATCGAAATGTGGGAGAATATAGGACGTTTCCTAGCCGAATATATTTTTCTTGATAAAATTTTTGATTTTGATCCTCATGCGGAAGAGCCAGGTTTTATTGAGGTTAAGGGAATTGAAATCTTTGAACGATTAAAAGAAGAAAAAAAGCCCCATATTTTTTTCACAGCGCATACTGGAAATTTTGAACTTCTGCCTATTTGCGCACAAAGTTTTGATCTAAATGTTACGGTCTTATTTAGACCACCCAATAACCCTTATGTTGCCAAACGAGTTCTTAAAGCACGACAAACTTCTATGGGACATCTTGTTCCCTCAAAAGCCGGTGCAGCGTGGACATTAGCAGGCAAATTAGCAGAAGGTGAAAATGTTGGTATGCTTGTTGATCAAAAATTTCGCCGCGGTATCATGGGAACATTTTTTAACAGACCCCTTAAAACAAATCCCTTAATTATAAAGCTTGCGCGACAATATGACTGTGATATTTATCCAGCGCGTTGTATTCGTCTACCTGGAGGACGTCATCGTTTAGAATTATATGAACATGTAGAACTTCCACGAGATGAAAAAGATGATATTGATATCGCTGCTTCCACGCAAAAATTAAATGATATTGTTGAAACTTGGGTTCGTGAATATCCCGGACAATGGATGTGGTTACATAGACGTTGGGACATCTAACATAAGCTCTATTGCTTACAGAGGAAGTACAAATGTTAGCCTCAAAAAATATCAAAGATCTCATCGCAATTATCACTGCTTTACGCAATCCTGATAATGGTTGTCTCTGGCATAAAAAACAAACTTTTGAATCCCTCATACCCTATCTGCTCGAAGAAGTTTACGAAGTCATCGACGCCATTGAACGAAAAAACCAAAAAGATCTCTGTGAAGAACTTGGTGATCTTCTTTTACAGGTTGTTTATCATGCTACCATTGCACAAGAAGAAGGTAGCTTTACTTTTGAAGATGTCGTTTATGCAATTACGAAAAAAATGATTCGTCGCCATCCTCACGTTTTTGGAAATGCTGAACAAAAAAAACGAGGTTTTATAAAAGAAGAGTGGGAATATATAAAAAAAGAAGAACAGACTAAACAAAAAAAATTGCACAAAGAAAACAACAATTCAAGTATTCTTGCAAAAATAAAACCAATCCAGCCAGCAAATCAAGAGGCTATTGCTTTACAAGAAGCTGCAGCTAAAGTGGGCTTTGATTGGCAAGAAAGTGATAAAGTTTTTGCAAAAATAGAAGAAGAACTCGAAGAGCTCAAAGAAGCCATCAAAAATAAAAAAAGTTCAGAAATAGAAGCAGAATTTGGAGATCTCTACTTTATTCTTCTTAATCTCGCGCGCCACTTAGCAATTGATTCACAAAAAGCACTCAAAAAAACAAATATAAAATTCCGAAGTCGTTTTGCCTATATTGAAGAAAAGCTCTCCACTCAATCTAAAACACTCACTGACGCATCCTTAAGTGAAATGGAAGCACTTTGGAAGAAAGCTAAAAAAGAACAATAAAAAATATCAGATTTTTCCTACCCAAAAGAATAAATCTCCCAGAATCTACTTAATGATAATTTCTCTAAACTTGGATAATTTTACGAAGCTTGATTTGTTTTATATTGATCTTGGGAAACAGGACGAAGTTCTACCGACTCGCCACACCCACATGCTGAAACTTGATTAGGATTTTTAAAAACAAAGCCCGAACGAAGCGTTGTCACTTCATAATCCATTTGTGTTCCTAATAAAAATAACACCGCATCATGCGCGATAAAAACACGAGCACCATTCACTTCAACAACATCCGCATCTATCCCCTCTTCTTTGACGAGAGTAATTGTATATTCCATCCCTGCACAGCCGCCTTTTTTAATCCCAACAAGAATACCTCGTGCATCTTTAGCATCCATAATCGCTTTAACACGATTCACAGCGGCGTGTGTTAAACTTATTACCGAAAAACGACTCATTGGTTACTCTTTTCTTAGCTTAATAGACACTTTAAACGTTTTTTCCCTACCATATTTCCTATCTGGTATTTTAGAAGAAAAACAACAAGACATAAATTAAAACATCCCAACCTTTTTATTGGGATAAAAATGTATCCTGATAGAATAAGATTTTTGATTGTATAATCTAGAATTTAAAATTTTTTCCCCATAAGAAGTAAAATACCTCTGCTATAAACACTCTAAACGAAAAAAAAACGTTTCAATGCCATACATTCAATCCTAACATTTTGAAAATATTTATTTTTTAATGAGCTATCATATAAAGGAAATAAACCTCCCGTACTTATGGGCTCTCCTTCCCCAATACCCTTAAAGTTACAAATCTTTCCCCTTCACAATCTGAAAAAGGAGTTAAATCTATAAAGCTCTATTAACTATAGATCTCAAAATGTAAAGATAACAAAAAACTTTACAGATTCGTTGTTTATATCGAATGAATAATAAGATATTAATGGACAAAATTTTTTACTTTCAAAAGCCGTCAATATAAGCGTATTTTAGATTTTGTTCTGTTTATTTTTTCTCTTGCCTTTAAAGAAACAGTCATTTAATCGTTTCACACGGGAATCGGAGCGTAGCGCAGCCTGGTAGCGCACTTGACTGGGGGTCAAGGGGTCGTGGGTTCAAATCCCGCCGCTCCGACCATTTTCTAAATGCTATAAAATAAGCTTCTTTAGAATTTTTTATTTCAATTGCGCATCCATGATTTTTTTTCAGCATAGAATAGTGCAATAAACTTTTATCATCAATTTGAGAGAGAGCGTTTTTATGAGAATCATCTTCGTTCTCAGGAAAGGAAATATAAAACGCGAGACCTTTGCCTCGCGTTATTTTATTCTGTAAAAAATTTATGGTTATTTGCTTCTCATATTTTCTAAATTTTCTTTATGTGACAATGCTATTGTTATCATTTTTTGTAATGGATGGAGACATCTGCACGCTTATTTTTTTTGGTTTTAATTCAGCTGGCATTTCCCTTTTAAGCTGAATATGAAGAAGCCCATCTCCAAGCTCTGCTCCGATAACTTTCACATGATCAGCCAAATGAAAACGCCGTTCAAAAGCGCGCGAAGCAATACCTCGATAAAGAAATTCTCGTTCTTCATCATCCTTTTCAGGCTTTCTGTCTCCTTTAACGATCAGCTGATTACAATGGGTTTCAATATCAATTTCATCTTGAGAAAAACCAGCAACAGCCATAGAAATTCTATAAGAATCTTCACTTAAACGTTCAATATTATAAGGGGGATAAGAAGAAACTTCCTCTGGTTGTGTTCTTGAATCAAACCAGTTAAAAAGATGATCAAAACCTACTGTGGAACGATAAAATGGTGAAAAATCTACTTGGCGCATAATACTGCCCTCCTTTAGAGCGACTAAGATTTAAAATTGATTCACAAAGTTCCCAAATGGCAAACTTACTTGTGAATCCGCGGCCCCATCATGGCAACCACACTATATTATCTGGTAATCGTTTTCCTTTATTTCAACTCTTTTATCTCTGAATTGACAAAAACTATCTAAAAAACAACATACCCCTTTCTTAATCCTTCTTCATCATTACATAAATATCAAAGTGCTCTCATTATCTCACGTTGTACTCAGCAACAAATACACTTAAAGGATTTCAATTGAAGACACCTCTTTATCCTATAGACTGGAGTTCCATAACTCCTCACATCCATCACGGTATCCTTAAAATAACAATAGATCGCGAAATTCGTTTTGCAATAACATATCCTAAAGCAGAAAAATCTAAGGGAACTATTGTTATTCTTGAAAACAACGCAAATACTTTAGAAACATATTTTTTACCCATCAATGAAATTTCCAAACGCGGTTTTCATACAGCAATATTTGACTGGTTTGATCAAAAAAAAATATCCCTCACAACAAGAAAAAAAAGCCGACATCATGACTTTGATATAAATAATGATATTAATGACTTATATGAATTTCTTAAAAATATTGTTTATCCTAATTGTCCCCCCCCTTACTCCATGCTCACCTACGGTGTGGGGGGATTAATAGCTCTTAGCAGCTTAGAAATCATTAATCATCAGTTTGATAAATTGCTCTGTGTTTCTCCCCTTTTTGCTCCATTCGGGAATAAAACGAATGGTTTTCAACATAAACTAACACAATTTCTTTCTGATATAGGCCTTGGTTTTATACCAGCAAAAGACGGAAAAAAATTAAAAAAAACAAACCTCAAAAATATCCAATTGGAGCACATGCATCAAGAAGCATTGCCTTTCATTAAATCCTCAACATCCCGATGGATGGCATCGGTATTTAATACGATTGATTCTGTGAAAAAAAATATACTCCACGGACATTTACAAGTTCCAACACTCTTTATTCTCGCCAATCAAGACAATTTCGCCAACAACATTGAAGTACGGGAATTATGCCAACACACACGTCTGACAGAAAGTATTACCATTACAGGCGCTAAACTTGATACAATTATGTATAATGAAAGTTATAAAAAACAATTTTGGGCGGCATTTGATGCATTTATTCTCGATAATGCCTCTACAAAATAATACAAAATCTCAACTTCCATTTTGCTCTGCCAAAACGAAGATTTCTATCAGCGACATCGTTCTATAAATATCTTCTATATAATGGATTCCATCTTCTAACCATTCATATGATTCGTTTTATAGGCTCTATAAACAAACCATGAAACCAATATTCATCACAAGGCATAATAAAAATGATAAAATAACTATAAAAAATTTATCTTAATATATCGTTATAAATATTTATAAATAAAACATCAAAATAATATTTTTGATATATTATTAAGTGGTTTTTTATATTATTATAATAAAATAATATTTTTTACCTATTAAAAATAACTTTGAAAATAAAAATTATTTATAATATTTATTTGTAATTCTCTACAAAAAACAAATAACTATAAAAATCCTATTTTTTAGGATAACCTTTCAAAAACAATAAATTAACATAATATTCTTCTCATTTCTCGATAGAAGCAATCCGTACAGTACCGGTTTTCATAATTTTTTTTAATGGAGCTCTGATAAGAAACAGATAATTTAAAAAAAATAGTAATGAATCAGTTTAAAAGTTTTGGATTGTCCCAGCTTTTTCCAAATCACATATATTTCGAATTTAACCAACTCACAACGAATATGCTGTATTTTGAATAAGAATATAAGAATTAACCATTTTGCCATTCATTTCGATTATGAGTATTTTTCGATCTTTTTTATAAATACTCTATATTGTATAATTGATATGGCAAAAACTCTGACAAATGGAGCCATTGGAACACAATCATGAAACGAATCCTGCTCGCAGAAGATGATAACGATATGCGTCGCTTTCTCGTAAAGGCCCTAGAACGTGCAGGCTATGAAGTCGCCGATTTCGATAATGGTATTAGCGCATATGAACGTTTACAAGAAGAACCATTTTCTCTTCTCCTGACTGACATTGTGATGCCAGAAATGGACGGAATTGAACTGGCACGACGTGCTACTGAAATTGACCCTGATTTACGAGTCATGTTCATTACAGGTTTTGCAGCGGTTGCACTCAATTCAAATAGTGATGCTCCTCCTGATGCAAAGGTTCTCTCTAAGCCATTTCATTTACGAGAGCTCGTCAATGAGGTTGAAAAGATCCTTATTGCTGCTTAAAGGGATATTTTTCTCAGTTATTTGCATCTGTTGTAAAAGAAAATGAAATTAAGCATTGACGTTTGTCATTCTATATGGTGTATGCAACATCGGTGAATGGGCGTGTAGCTCAGCGGGAGAGCACTACGTTGACATCGTAGGGGTCACAGGTTCAATCCCTGTCACGCCCACCATTCGATTTTATACCATAAGTGACTTATCAATTTGTCATATTCTTTTCAGAGTACGGCACTCATCAATAAAAATGAGAGAACAAGATTTCGCAATATGCCTCTATAATGAGCATGCTCTATGGGATATTTCTGGTATTTTTTGAGTTCTGCTAACGCCTCTTGGGATACGCTATTTGAAAGAATCATAAATGCCAGAACAGTTTCAACGGATTAGAAGGTTTTATTGTAAAGTTCTTCCGAAAAACTTCGGCTGCTTTTCTAAAAAATATTGTTTAGCTTCTGATCGATCTTCTATTTTTTTGATTCTTTCTTCTCTATTGACGGAACACCTATTGTTAAAATAGTTAGAAATATAATAACAGTTCTTTTCAGTACGTAAACAACTTGGTTTTTAGAGCGATATTTTAAGTTCACCAATGATAAGTTACCAATAAAGTATCTAAAAAAGTAAAAAACACGATAAAAGAAACTTTTTTATTTGCTCAAAACATTGATTTATAATCATATATTACTATTATTCATGTTGAATAAGAAATCCGAATATTATAGAGTTCTTTCATTTCAAGCCTCTCTCCTGTTGAATCATCAAAACTATCTCCCTTGCACATCACAAGAAGGATGAGCATGTGGATAATAATTGTACAAGAAAGCACTAAAATACCTATAACGATCTGCAAAGCTAAAGTCTATGGCAACATTGGTGACTAGAAAATAGACAAAGTGTACGATATTTCAGCCTATTCTTTATAAGCGTAAAAATGATAGAGCTCTATAGATTTAGCGTTATACCATTCATGAGAGTCGGTGTGAAATAGGCTTTTAGGAGCTTTAAGGGCTGTCTCTTTAAAACCAACGCATAAATATACCATACAATGGCGCTCTGTTCTTCACATGGTATTCCTAAACAATGATCACCTAAAATTGTATGTGTTTGAGAACATTAGATTTTATCGCATAACATTTTAGTGTAATCGTTATTCAAGATTAAAATAGCTCTCGCATGAGGTACAAACGAGAAAAAACGTTTGAAAATATAAATGCGAAATCTAATAACTTAAATCTAAGATACCATTCATCTTCATTCATAATTCAAACGAATATCTACAAGATAAGCTATAAATACGCAGCATAGATTCTTAAACTGATAAAACTAAGTAAACCATAAACATTGCTGCAATCTATAGCCTTAACCTGAGAAACAACGATAACCACACTCAACTAGATTGGCAATAAATGTATCGCATTGAAAAAATATCTTATCTGCGTACACATACAGCCTCTTTTTATACCAAAAGACTCTAAGGTCGTAATACGCTATAAGGCACAACTTTTAATACAAGAAGATAGCCTTCATCTCTAGGAATAGGTCTCTAAACTCTCATCATAAACAGATAGCATTTTTATTCTTCAATATCCCATAAAATATTTCCAAATAGAATCTATCATGCCTTGAAAACCAATCTTACCAAAGACCATACTAAAAAACATCATAATATTATTCATAAAAAATTTAAAGTAGACATTTTTGTGCAACTTTACCGGCATTAAACGCAATGCTTACCCCTCATCTAAGAAATAGCACATTCATTTTTAGAAAAATAAAAAAAATCACCTAAAAAAAGCTTTGGCAATCTGTTTTCTAAAGCATGGAATGCAGCTGCATTAAAAAAATCAGCAATGGGTAAAAAAATGACCAGCAATACGTGGTAAGCAAATACAGGAGCTACTATATCACAACTTAAAGTACTTTTGGCTGTCCATAAAATAACATGTCATCACTTTATACTCAAACAACCAACAAAACAGGCAATAGCATTAATAAAAAACATGAAAAAGGTTCAAGGTGTACAGAAAAATAAATTAAGAGAATTAAAGGAAAATTCCCAATTTTTTTGTCTATTAATTTTCTTAAAATGGTGATCCCGACAGGATTCGAACCTGTGACCCACGGCTTAGAAGGCCGTTGCTCTATCCAGCTGAGCTACGGGACCCAACTGATTATTTTCTCAATTCAAAATAGCATCTTCAACTCAATGTGTCCAAGATTGCTGCCGATCACTGCGAAAATTATCAGAATAAGAAACAGCACGCCGAATCGACATATGTGTCTTTTCTACACGATAGGGGATAGCATTCTTGCGTGCAAAAGCAATCGCTTCTTCCTTTCTATTAAATCGGATTCTTACCTGACTATTCATATCAGATGTTGCCGTGTAACCCATAAGAGGCTCCAGCATTTTTGCTTTCATCGGCTCATACTGCAGAATCCAAAAGCCTGTATTCCCCTTCCCTGACTGCATAGCAGTCTTAGCAGGACTATAAATACGTGCGATCATGCCTTTTCCCTTCAGTTACATAACACTTGAATGATCGTTTTTCACCACACGTACCCAACTGGGTCTTCTCATACACTTTATCAAATATGGTCGGAGCGATAGGATTCGAACCTACGACCCCCTGATCCCAAATCAGGTGCGCTACCAAGCTGCGCTACGCTCCGCCATTTAACATTTATTTGATGCACATTTCCTAAAATTTTCACAACAGAAGTGCAAGAGAAAAACACACTTTTTTTCAATTTTGTTGCATTTCTTTACAAAAAATAACGTTTTTAAATTTTTTCCTCCCCCATAACATATTTATTGACGAAAATAGAAAATAGCACCTGTACCCAAATTCCACCAATAGAAAAAAATAATAAGCCTCTTTTTAGAAACATTTTCAAATACAAAATATATGGCTTGTAAAAATGATAAAACGAATATTCATCCAATAAAATCTCAAAGCCATTTAAAAAAACGCATCAAAAAATAAAAATAATACCTTTCACTTTTAACAGATATTAAGAAAGCAGAAAATTTAAATGACGCGTCCTTCCTTATATTCAAACAATAATAAAAGGAAATATCATGTGACGTCATGATAAGAAGTGTTTACGTTTTTTTTCTATTCAAAACTTCAGCAATCACAGCACGCGTTATTTTTCTTTTTCTTTGTAACGCCAACTGATCAACAGAATCAATAACATGCTTCAATGAAAATAAAGAACGTTCACAACGGCTGATAAGATAATAAACCGTATCTGGATGCACAATAAGCTGCCTATCGGAAAAAAGCTTAAAGGCAACAGTTGTTAACAATGCATCATCAGGCTGATTAATTTCAACAAACATTACTGAATTAAGACGACTTTTAAGATCATTTAACTTTAACTTCCAAGTAGAAGGGAGTGTTCGTGCCGTCATCAATAAAGTAGCTTGTCGTGTATCGACATTTGCTTGCTTAACACTGTTAATTAAATGAAAAAGTTCTGTCTCATTAATTTCCGCTGCATCAATATCCTCTATTAAAAATGATCTGCCTAAAGAAGCCATAGCAACAGCCTGATCAATTTTATTGCGCTGAATCCTGAATGCATTTGCTTTTTGCTGCCATATACTCGAAAAGTGGGTTTTTCCAGATCCTTCTTTTCCAACCAAAACTGCAATAGGCACGCTCCAATTAGGCCAGTGATCAATAAGCTGAAAAGCCATACGATTGCTATCGGTTACGACTAAATCATCAAATTGAAAAATTGGCTCATAAGGGAAGTTTAAAGATAATTGCGTTTCTCGCCCATTCATTTTAGTGGCTCCGACTTTCCACTTCGCGAATACATCTGAGAACTAAGATAAGTATGAAGGGCAAAACGAACTAAAACACCCACCGCCGCCGCTGCCGGAACAGCAACAAGCATACCAGTAAAACCAAAAAGTGAAGAAAAAGCAAAAAGCGAAAACATCAACCACACGGGATGTAATCCTACTGATGAACCAACAAGTTTTGGTTGAAGAATATAACCTTCAATAAATTGACCAATTAAAAAAAGTACCATCACAATGATGATTCCCCCCCAATTATTGGGATAAAACTGGACCCATGCAATCCCAACAGAAAGAACCAAACCACTCATTGTTCCAATATAAGGAATAAAACTAATAAGACCAATAAACATACCAACCAAAAGACCAAAATTGAGTCCTGCAATCGTTAAACCAATCGCATAATACCCCCCCAATATGAGGCAAACGGTTCCTTGTCCACGAACAAAGCCTGCGATAGCTCTATCCATTTCATGAAAAATACTTCGAACGGTTTCAAGATGATCACGCGGTATTAACGAATCAATTGCTGTCACCATACGTGGCCAATCTAATAACATGTAAAATGTCACCACAGGCGCCACAACAAATAAGCTAACAATATTAACAATAGACTTGCCTGATTTCAAAAGTGAATTCAAAAGAGATGTAATAAAATCAGAACCTTCTCCCAAAAGCCCTTTAATATTACTCCGTAATTCATTTGGATCACTTCCAAAATAGTGCCTTATCCAATCAAAATCATGCTCAACGAAAAAAGTTTGAATACGATTAATATAAACAGGTAAGCCATCACTCACAAATTGCTGTATTTGCGAACTAATAATAGGAATCAGAATAACTAAAGCAGCGACAAAGATAATAACAATAAATAAGGTAATAAGGACAGTACCAAAAACACGGCGAATACCAAACTTTTCAAGGAGTTGAACAATGGGATTAAGAAAATAAGCCAACACAATTCCTGCCACAAAAGGAAGCAAAATTGATCCAAAAACAAACATAAAAAAAATGAAAAAAATCAGCGTCCCCAGCCAAAAAAAGATTTGTCTTTTCATATTATTTGGCAACGGTAATTGTGTATATGCTGGCGTATAAGTCTTATAACGGTCACGGGATGTACCCTCACTCCCTTTCTTTTTCATAAGTTTCCACGAAGACTGCCCATGATTATCTGATATCTTGCTCATAAAATATCCTAAAAAAAATTCTTCACAAAAATTATAAACATCTTCAAAATAAGGTACAAGTAAAGTTGCTTATTTTGTTATCAATATCTCTTGCAGAGAAAACTCTATCATGGCATTGCATAACATCAAAACCTGATTTTCCATTAAAGGAAGGCTCCAATGAGCAATCAAGATCTTACAAATACTAAATCCAAAGCTGGTCTTACCTACGCAAAAGCCGGTGTAAACATCGATATGGGTAATGCTATGGTAGAAAAAATTAAACCCTTTATACGCGCGACAAAACGAGCCGGAGCAGATGCAGAAATTGGCGGTTTTGGTGGCCTTTTTGATTTAAAAGCAGCCGGATTTACAGATCCTATTTTAGTCGCAGCCAATGATGGAGTGGGAACAAAACTAAAAATTGCCATTGAAAGTGGTCACCATAATACTGTAGGAATTGATTTGGTTGCTATGTGTGTCAATGATTTACTTGTACAAGGAGCAGAACCTCTCTTTTTTCTGGATTATTTTGCAACGGGTAAGCTTGACCCTGAACAAGGTGCTGCAATTGTTTCTGGCATTGCAGAAGGATGTCAACAAGCCGGCGCTGCTCTTATTGGAGGAGAAACTGCAGAAATGCCAGGAATGTATGCAGAAGGAGATTATGATCTAGCAGGTTTTGCGGTAGGCGCATGTGAACGCAGTGCGCTTCTCCCTTCAAAGGACTTGACAGAAGGCGATATTATCCTAGGTCTAAGCGCCTCTGGAATTCATTCCAACGGCTTTTCACTTGTTCGACGAATCGTTCAACAAAGTCATCTCAAATGGAATGACCCTGCTCCTTTTGCCTCCCAAAACAGCCTTGGTACAGCACTTCTGACACCAACACGCATTTATGTGAAATCGCTTCTTCCCATCATGCGAAAATACGAAGGAATTAAGGCTCTAGCGCATATTACGGGTGGAGGCTTTCCTGAAAATATTCCACGTGTCATTCCCTCTTCTCTTTGCGCTGAAATTAATCTTTCTACCATCAAGGTTCCCTCCGTCTTTTCATGGATTGCCAAACAAGGTGAAATAGAAGAAAGAGAAATGTTACGAACATTCAATTGTGGTATTGGCATGATCATTATCGTAGCACAGCATGCTGCTGAAACAATTACACAAGCTCTTGAAAAAAATGGAGAAGCTGTGACTCCCCTTGGCATTTTAATAAAACGCCAAGATCAAAATAAAGGAATACTTTATAAAGGGAAACTGCATTTATGAAAAAACAAATCGTCGTTTTCATATCTGGTAATGGGTCCAATATGGTCGCCCTTGCTCAAGCAAGTCAACAAAAGGAATATCCTGCTAAAATCGTCGCAGTTATTTGCGATAATCCACGTGCAAACGGTATTGAAAAGGCAAAAAATCATAATTTACCAATTCATATTGTTGATCGCAAAATCTATAAAACAAAACAAGAACATGAAGAAGATATTTTCAAGATTTTAGATCAATATAAGCCAGATTTTATCTGCTTTGCGGGGTATATGCGCCTTATCTCATCACGCTTTGTAAAACGTTATGAGGGGCGAATTTTAAACATTCACCCTTCTCTTTTGCCTTCATTTAAAGGCTTAAACACGCATGAAAGAGTTTTACAAGCAGGCGTAAAAATCACGGGTTGTACTGTTCATCTTGTTACAGAAGACATGGATGCTGGCAAAATCCTTGCCCAAGCAGCCGTTCCGGTCTATCCGGATGATAACACTGAGTGCTTAGCACAAAGGGTCCTTAAAGTAGAGCATAAACTCTACCCCCAAGCCTTAAAAGCATTTATTGAAGGAAAAAGCAAAAGAGTCGATACGCAACAACAGCTTTTATCCTTTTGAGTATATCAGCAGTCTATAGAATTTTTCAACGTTGTAGATACAGTTTCTCTTTAGAATCTATGGTTAAAAAACTCTGAAGTTGACGGGGTTAAGTCTATTTCTTCATAAATTTTTGCGTAGAATGTGCAATTGTTTTGAGTTTTATTTAAATTTCCAAACCATTCTTCTTCATTTCGTTTTCTGGATATTAATACACGCTCTATTAATCAAAATACTTTCGTATTTCTCCCAAAAAATCTTAAAATACGTAATTTTTCTATTGCATTAATTTGGGTTTCATGACGAAAGTGTTTCTTTAACTGTTAGAGCTAACTGTTTGAGTGTAAAGGGTTTAGATAAAAAACCAAAAACAGCATCTTGTGGAAGATTCTTAGCAAAAGCATCTTTTGCATATCCAGAAACAAAAAGAAATTTGATATCAGGGTAGCTTTTACGCACTTCCTTCAATAAAGTAGGCCCATCCATTTCTGGCATCACCACATCGGAAACAATAATATCAACAACGCCTTTTTTTTCCTCAAGAATAGAAAGGGCTTCCACTCCACTAGCTGCCTCCAAAACCGTATATCCTCTCATTTGAAGAGCTCTTACCCCCCCCATTCTGACCGCATCCTCATCTTCAACCAATAAAACAGTCGCAGATCCTGTTAAATCTATATTTTTATCTTTCTCTTCCTCTTTTTCAATTTTTTGAGAAATTTCTCCTTTTATATCTGGAATATAACGAGGCAGAAAAATATGAAATGTTGCTCCTTCTCCCTCTTTACTTTCACAATAAATATACCCACCACTCTGCTTGATAATTCCATAAACCATTGATAAACCAAGGCCTGTTCCTTTTCCAACTTCTTTAGTTGTAAAAAAAGGCTCAAACATTTTTTCTTGTATAGCAGTAGATATCCCAGTTCCTGTATCTGAAATAGTTAATTGCACATATTCACCAATTGCTAAACCAAGATGATTAAAGTCAGCACTTTGTTGTTTTGTAATATTGTTTGTCGTAATCGTAACAATACCTCCATCAAACATGGCATCACGCGCATTAATAACCAAATTCATAATCACACGCTGAAAAGAGGCTTGATCGACTTCAACGCTCCACAAATCTCTTCCATGGATAATTTTTAACTGAATATTATTCCCTAAAAGTGGTAAAACAAGATTGCGAATATCGGATAAAAGTTCTGTGAAATCAACCTCTTCAGGTCGAAGGGTTTGCTTTCTAGAAAAAGCGAGTAATTGCTGGACAAGAGCAGCCGCACGATTAGCATTATTTTTAATATTAATCAGATCAGCATGCGCAGGATCAGAGCTCCGGTGCGTATTTAAAAGAAGATCACATGACATTAAAATTGCTGTTAAAACATTATTAAAATCATGCGCAATGCCACCTGCCAATTGTCCAACAGCTTGCATTTTCTGACTATGCATCATTTTATCTTCAAGTGTTTTTTGTTCTGTTGTTTCAATGACAGAGATAATGATCAAATCTTGTAGCACATCACCATGATAGAGTGGTACAGACATCACATGGAGGCGCAAATGGCGTTCTTCATTCTTTTCTAAAACCGTTTCCAAAGAAACAAAATAATTTTTATTGGTCGCAATTTTCTGAAAAGCACGCTCTAACTGCACACAATCACGACGGGAAATAATATCATAAAAGTTGATAGTCTTATCCATACACGCCGTAAGTGATGAAAAAGCATTATTCATGTGAATCAATTGCCCTTCCTGATTTACCACGGCAATTGCAAAAGGACTCGCATCAAAATATTCTTCTAATATACTGGGTAATTTTGATTCATCAGCCTCTTCTTTTTGTATTTGTTGTGGAATGATCACAATACGATAAACGGCTTCCTCCTCTAAGAGAGGAGAAGCAGAAATAAAACAATGAAATATTTTCTCACCTATCGTCTGTGAATTTAAACACAATGAAAATCTATAAGGTAAAGAGTAACCTGAGTTTTGATATCTGTTAGTTTGTAAACAAATATCACTCCATGAACTTTTAGCGCCAACGCTCTCAAATAATGAATCAAACTGATATTGACCAACTGAGAAATTTGCTAAATCAATTGAAAACCATTCGGCAAAAACCGCATTGGCATAAAGAAGTGTACCTTGTGTATTAACGGATATAAAAGCAACAGGTGCTTGATCTAAGTGATTAATCGCCTCTTGAAGGTTAGAGAAAAAAACTTCTCGGTTTTGTTGTAAATGCGAAATATCGCTAATGCGCCAAAATAAAAGCTTTTTTTTCCGTTTTGTAATAGGTTGAACAGAGATATTATACCAAAAAGATTTTTTTTGTGTAGAATCGGTAAAGATTGGTTGCTCTACTCTTAACTCTTCTTGCGCTGAAAGATTATTATAGGCAGCAGCTTTTAAGCGATAGGAAAGTGCACCAGCTCCTGGAAGATCAGCAATAACCCTATAACAAGACCCTTCAGGCTTATAGGTTAGAATTTTTTGATAGTTTTGATTAGAATAATAAACAAAACCAGAAAGATCAGAGATTACAATCGCATCATCGCTTCTATTAAAGAAGCTAAAATCAAAATCTTCATGCAACCACGATGCATGGTATCTTAAAATTCCCATTCCACTTAAAATGAGTGTTGCAACACCAATAGTGGCTAGAATCAAAAAAGATGCTACCACAGCCTTTTGCAAATAACTTTGTGGATAAAAAAAATCTAAAAAGCCCACAGTGAAAAGGAAAACAAAGATAAAAATAACACCTAAAATCACAACTCTCCGACGAACAGAAGACGAAGACACTGATCTTTCATTATTCTCAAAACCTTTATCCATCTCTCTTTGCCTTAGATTTAGCTGTCTCTTATGCTAAGAAACTTCCTTTATATTCATTGTTATACAATATATACTATGATATTATCTTTCTAAGAAAGCTCACTTAATGTTAAAAAGTTTATTTCTTTATCTTTAAGTGAATCTTTTAAGGGTATGTTATAAATTTATCTCAATAAAAAATGATAATTTCCATACCACAATGGGAGAAAATCTATGGTTACTTGGTTATCAGACCAAATAGGTGTATCTGCTGCAAACGTAACAATAAGTTTTTTGTTTTTCATAATAACAGTCCTAGCTCTTATCATAATTATCTTGTTTTTACGCCGTTTGAATACGGGAAGATACAACACTAATAGAAAAAAAAGTCTATCACGATTAGCATTATGTGAAGCAATTTCTATAGATAAAACACGCCGCCTTGTTTTAGTCCGTTGTGATAATAAAGAACATTTACTCCTTATTGGCGGATTAACAGATGTTGTTGTAGAATCGGATATTACCAGCACATCCAGCACACAGAAGAAAGAAATACATCCCCACCCCACATCCTCCCTTACAGAAAGAAACGAGACGACAGATAAAACCTCTTCTTCTTTTACGAATCAAACGGTAAAAGATTCAGCCATCACGGCCGAAATTGAAGGGAGACAAGAACCATCTTTGTTTATTCCTACCCCTCCAAAATAAAATATACAATTTTATCTCTACAAACTTCGTTTATTTATCGTTCTCATAACTTTAATCATCACGATAAACTCTTTCACGACGTTCGTGACGTTCTTGTGCTTCCAGCGACAAAACGGCAATCGGCCGAGCCTCAAGACGCTTGATACTAATGGGCTCGCCGGTTTCTTCACAAAAACCATATGTTCCATTATCAATTCGCTCCAAGGCAGCATCTATTTTTGCAATAAGTTTTCTTTGACGATCACGAGCACGTAATTCAATTGTACGATCAGTTTCACAAGATGCCCTATCAGTCAAATCAGGTTGACCAACATTCTCTTCCTGCAAATTTTCCAAAGTCTCACGCGCTTCTTTTAAGATATCATTCTTCCAAGAAACTAATTTAGCACGAAAATATGCTTTCTGCCGTTCATTCATAAAAGGCTCATCTTCACTAGGGCGATATTGAGCATCAATCTCTTCGCTCATGCAATAAAAAACCTCCACATCTGCTCTGTGGGGTCTATATATTGTGCAATACCCATCAACACAAGAATAAAATGTTCTTTCATAACAATCTACAAATATGTCTAAATATGCTGTTTGATCCTGATCGCTTTTTTGCCTAAGCTGGAATTTTGATCGAAGATCACCCCAAAGTCATCTTTCTCATTTATTAAGAAACCTGAAAAAAGAAGAAAGTTCCAAGTAATCTCGCTCCTCCTTTTTCAGTGCACTAAAATTTAAATGGAACACCAATAAATCATTTCATCAATGCCAAAAAATAAAAATCTTTATAAAGGTAAAGTGTGATATCCACGATTCAAATACATCAAAGCATCTTTTTCTTGACTACGGTTGATTGCAACAACTTCACCAATCAAGACACAATGGGTTGCATGTTCGTGCCAACAAATTAAACGACAATCAAAAGAGGCTAAAGCATCTGAAAGACTGGGCGCTCCCGTCTGCAAAGTTCCCCATTGAGCCACATCAAAACGTTCATTTTGTGTAACATTGCAACGCCTCGAAAAAACATCCGCTAATGGACGATGTTTTCCTGCCAAGCTATTAACACAAAAAATTCCATTCTCCATAAACACATGATTCTTCAGGTTATGGCGCATGAGACAAACAAGAAGCGTTGGAGGATTATCTGATAAAGAACAACACGCCGAAACCGTCACCCCGCGCTTTCCTTTAATGCCATCTGTTGTCACAATATGCACAGCGCCTGCAAAATGACTCATAGCATCTCGATATTCTTGCGAAGAAACAGTAATATTATCTTGAAGTTCAGGCTTCAAATATGTTTTATGATTCGACATATCTTTCACTTATCAAACTTTAAAATTTCAAGCGGTCTTTGTATAAAAAAAATCTATAATACGTATTTTTCTTTTTCGTCATAACACAAAAGATATTTGTGTATACAGAGCGACATGATAAAAATAGCCAATCAAGGAGATTTTTATGCCCCATTTTCATCTCATTTCACCTTCGCTCTTGGCATCTGATTTTTCTAAACTTGGGCAAGAAATATTAGATGTTGTTGATGCTGGTGCAGATTGGCTCCATCTTGACATTATGGATGGGCACTTTGTTCCCAACATCACCTTTGGCCCTGAAATCGTCAAGGCTCTGCGCCCATTCACCAAAGCAATATTTGATGTCCACCTGATGATCAAACCTGTTGATCCTTATTTAGAAGCTTTTGCAAAAGCAGGTGCAGATATTATAACCATTCATGCTGAAGCAAGTCCCCATCTACATCGTTCACTCCAGACAATCAAAGCAATGGGTAAAAAAGCAGGAATTGCACTCAATCCAAGCACCCCTGAACATGTCCTTGAATATTTGCTTGATCAATTAGATCTCATCCTCATCATGACCGTCAATCCCGGTTTTGGTGGACAAAATTTTATTCCAGAAATAAAAGATAAAATTAAGCGCGTTAAAAGCATGATTGCAAATCGCCCTATTGATCTTGAAGTTGATGGTGGTATCACCGTTGATACAATTGGAATAACTGCAAAAGCTGGTGCAAATGTATTTGTCGCAGGCTCTGCAATTTATAAAAACGGAAACAAAGAGCTTTACAAAACACGCATAAGTGCATTGCGCCAAGCAGCTCTCCTCTCACAACAAGGAAAAAAATGATGATCGCACGTTATTCCCGCCCTGAAATGGTAGCAATTTGGTCTCCCGAAACAAAATATCGTATTTGGTTTGAAATTGAAGCCCATGCCTGTGATGCTCTTGCTCAACTGGGAGTTATTCCGAAAGAAGCCGCCAAAGTCATTTGGGAAAAAGGGGCAGCTGCTAAATTTGATGTCAATCGTATTGATGAAATTGAAGCCGTTACCAAACATGATGTTATTGCTTTTCTAACCCACCTCGCTGAATTCATTGGACCAGAAGCACGTTTTATCCACCAAGGTATGACATCATCTGATGTTCTTGATACAACGCTGAGCATTCAATTGATGCGTGCGAGTGATATTTTGCTCAAGGATATAGACCAACTCCTTGAAGCCTTAAAAAAACGTGCTTTTGAACATAAAGAAACAATCACTATTGGGCGGAGTCATGGCATTCATGCTGAACCAACGACATTTGGAGTCAAATTCGCTCTCGCATACGCTGAGTTTTCCCGTTGTCGCAAACGTCTTCTAGCAGCACGCGAAGAAATTTCTACTTGCGCAATTTCAGGCGCTGTAGGAACTTTTGCCAATATCGATCCACGCGTTGAAGAACACGTCGCAAAAGCCTTGAGGATGCGTGCTGAACCCGTTTCCACCCAAGTTATACCACGGGATCGTCATGCGATGTTTTTTGCAACACTTGGTGTTATTGCGTCCTCTATTGAAAGGCTCGCGATAGAAATACGCCATTTACAACGAACGGAAGTTCTCGAAGCAGAAGAACATTTCTCACCAGGGCAAAAAGGCTCCTCGGCAATGCCTCATAAACGTAATCCAGTTTTAACAGAAAATTTAACGGGATTAGCCCGTATGGTCCGTGCTTTTGCACTCCCTGCCATGGAAAATGTAGCCCTTTGGCATGAACGAGATATTTCTCACTCATCTGTCGAGCGTTATATTGGCCCTGATGCAACGATTACACTTGATTTTGCTCTTTCTCGCCTCACATCTGTCATTGAAAATCTCATTGTCTATCCAGAAAATATGCAAAAAAATCTCAATAAATTCCGAGGTCTTGTTCACTCACAACGGGTACTTTTAGCACTCACACAAGCAGGAATCAGTCGCGAAGATGCGTATCGGATTGTACAACGAAATGCGATGAAGGTTTGGGAACAAGGAAAAGATTTTTTAGAAGAACTGCTCAACGACAAAGATGTTAGCAAAGCTTTAAGTGAATCAGAGCTTCGAGAAAAATTTGATCTTTCTTATCACACCAAACATATCAATACGATTTTTAAACGTGTTTTTGAACAACAATAGAACAACATAGAAAGCCTAAATCTATTCCCTCTATGATCAAAAAACTCTTGTAACAAAGAAAACTAATTCATGAAAGCAAATCAACTCGATATTCTTATTGTTCCAGGCTACAAAGGATCTGGCCCTGATCATTGGCAAACACGTTGGGAGAAGAAACTGTCGACAGCCCGCCGCATAGAACAAGCCCATTGGTCAAAGCCTGTTTGTGATGAGTGGGTTAATGAAGTTAAAACCGCCATCGCACAAGCTCAAAGGCCTGTTATGATTATTGCTCATTCATTAGGCGTTCCTACCGCACTTCATGCAACGATACAAAATGCAGAAAAAATTTGTGGCGCTTTCTTTGTTGCGCCTCCCGATGTCGCTAATGAGAAAATACGTCCCAAACATTTAATGACATTTGGCCCCTATCATCGTCAAAAGTTGCCTTTTCCTTCTGTTGTCATAGCTAGCCGCAACGATGAATTTTGTCAATTTTCAGTCGCAGAAAAAATCGCTCATGACTGGGGTTCACTCCTTGTTGATGCTGGGTATTCCGGCCATATTAACGCAGAATCTGGACACGGACCTTGGCCTGAAGGACTTATGGTTCTCTCTCATTTTCTTGCAAAAATTTGATCCAAAGAGAGGGCCTTTTTCTCATTATCTCTGTATTTTTTCCTTTAGGCAGATGTATCATGACAAAAATTATAAAAGTATCATAGCAATATCATTGAGAATTTCGATCAATTAGGATAGTATCATTGACTAATGTTATTAAAAACCTCTCAAGATAAATAGAGAATTATAATGAATCGTCGCCACCGTATTTATGAAGGCAAGGCTAAAATTTTATATGAAGGTCCTGAACCAGGAACGTATATTCAATTTTTTAAAGATGATGCCACAGCCTTTAATGCAAAAAAACATGAAATTATTGACGGGAAAGGGGTTTTAAACAACCGAATTTCGGAACATATCTTTAGCCATCTTGGGCGTTTGGGTATCCCAACACATTTCATCAAACGCATAAATATGCGCGAACAGCTTATTAAAGCAGTGGAAATTATTCCATTGGAAGTTGTTGTTCGCAATGTCGCGGCTGGCTCTCTTGCAAAACGTTTAGGACTAGAAGAAGGAACCCCACTCCCGCAATCTATCATTGAGTTCTACTATAAAAATGATTCTCTCGATGATCCGATGGTAACAGAAGAACATATCACTGCCTTTGGGTGGGCTGTCCCACAAGAGCTAGAAGATATCATGCAACTTTCAATTCGTATTAATGATTTTCTTTCTGGGCTTTTTGCCGGTGTCAATATCCAGTTAATTGATTTTAAAATGGAGTTTGGTCGCCTATGGGAAGATGAAACAATGCGCATTGTTCTTGCTGATGAAATTTCACCTGATTCTGCAAGACTATGGGATATGCAAACACGAGAAAAAATGGATAAAGATCGTTTTCGTCGTGATATGGGGGGGCTTATTAATGCCTATCAAGAGGTTGCCAAACGCCTTGGTATTATGAATGAAAATGAACCAACTCGGCCAAGTGGTCCTGTCTTGGTAAAATAATTATCCCCTTCTATCAATACATCTCTCTTCAAAGAAGAGGTTCTTTTAAAAACAGGAAGCAAAAAATGAAAGCACGCATTATAGTTACTTTAAGAGAAAGCGTCCTTGATCCACAAGGAGAAGCAATTGTCGGTGCTTTAAAAAGTTTAGCTTTCGAAGGTATTCACTCCATTCGTCAAGGAAAAGTTTTTGATATCGTTCTTGATGATCAACCCTCTGAAACGGCAAAGAAAAAACTTGAGAAGATGTGTGAAGAATTACTCGCAAATACTATCATCGAAAATTATACTATCGAACTTCTTTAAGTGGGCCCCCTCATGAAAACTGCCATCATTCAACTTCCTGGATTAAATCGCGACCGAGATATGGTTGCAGCATTGCATCATATAACAGGAGTTGAGCCACTCAAAATTTGGCAAACAGAAACAACAATTCCCGATGTAGATGTTATTATTATTCCGGGTGGTTTTTCTTATGGCGACTATTTGCGATGTGGGGCTATTGGAGCACGAACCCCCGTCTTAAAAGCTATTCGTGAAAAAGCACAAAAAGGGGTTACAATAATAGGTATTTGTAATGGATTTCAAATTTTGTTGGAAGCTGGATTGCTCCCTGGGACTTTAATGCGTAACGCCTCCTTAAAATTTGTTTGTCGTGAAGTCAAACTTGAAGTCGTTAACGCCAAAACAAAATTTTCTCGATATTATTCTAAAGGACAAATTATTCGTTGTCCTGTTGCCCACCACGATGGAAATTACTTTGCTGACAGTGAAACATTAAAACAGATGGAAGATAATGAACAAATTGTTTTTCGCTACGCAGAAAATACAAACCCTAACGGCTCAATAAAAGATATTGCTGGTATTGTTAATAAAGCTGGTAATATTCTTGGTATGATGCCCCATCCTGAAAACTTTATTGAACCTGCCCATGGAGGAATTGACGGTCGTTTACTTTTTCAAAGCACTTTAGAATTAGTTAATAGATAATGCTACAAAAATCCCTATACGCAATAACTTTAAAAACAAAAGTTTATATCATTTCTCACGTTGTAAATTTATAAACGGGAATTCTATACAAATAACAATGGATATTATTAAATACATAATTATTTAAGATTGTTTTTGGTCTTGAAATCCACCCAACCTAACAAACAAAATCTGCCACCTTACAGATGAATATTTTTTTATTAAACCACATAGTTTTCCATAATCTAAACTGCTAGATTAAAAAAAATTAAAATGCTGAATTTCGATTAATTTGACGGATAAGTACTCATGAATCCTTGCAATAACATCACAATTACACCAGAGCTCATTGCACAACACGGTCTAAAAGAGGATGAATATCAACGTATCTTAACGTTAATCGGGAGAGAACCAACATTTACTGAATTGGGAATTTTTTCTGCAATGTGGAACGAACATTGTTCCTATAAATCCTCTAAAAAATGGCTCAAAACACTTCCAACAGAAGGAAAGTGTGTCATTCAAGGTCCTGGTGAAAATGCTGGTGTTGTTGATATTGGTGAAGGGCAATGTGTTGTTTTCAAAATGGAAAGTCATAACCATCCTTCTTATATTGAACCTTATCAAGGGGCGGCAACAGGTGTAGGTGGTATTTTACGTGATGTTTTTACAATGGGTGCCCGTCCTGTTGCAGCGATGAATGCATTGCGTTTTGGTGCCCCTCAACACCCCCGAACACGCCATCTTGTCTCTGGTGTTGTCTCTGGAATAGGTGGTTACAGCAATTCTTTTGGTGTTCCAACAGTTGGTGGAGAAATCAATTTTGATGAGCGTTATAATGGCAATATCCTCGTTAACGCTTTTGTCGCCGGTATTGCAAAGACAGATGCCATTTTTTATTCTAAAGCACAAGGCGTAGGGCTCCCTGTTGTTTATCTTGGTGCCAAAACAGGGCGAGATGGTGTTGGTGGAGCAACAATGGCTTCTGCTGAATTTGATGATTCAATCAGTGAAAAACGCCCAACTGTTCAAGTTGGTGATCCTTTTACAGAAAAATGTCTTCTTGAAGCGTGTTTAGAGCTCATGGAACTTGGAGCCGTGGTTGCTATTCAAGATATGGGGGCTGCAGGACTCACCTCTTCTGCCGTTGAAATGGGTGCAAAAGGAAATCTAGGAATACAGCTTAATCTCGATAAAGTTCCCGTTCGTGAAGAAAACATGACAGCCTATGAAATGATGCTTTCTGAAAGTCAAGAGCGTATGCTCATGGTTCTTAAACCAGAGCTAGAAAAGCAAGCAGCAGCAATTTTTCATAAGTGGGGGCTCCATTTTTCCATTATTGGAAAAACAACCGATGATTTACGTTTTCGTGTCTTTCATCAGGGAGAAGAAGTTGTTAATCTTCCCATCAAAGAACTTGGTGATGAAGCGCCTGTTTATGATCGTCCTTGGAGTGAGCCTGCCAAAAAAACATTTCTGAAAGCAGAAGACGTCAAAAAAGTTGAAAATCTTGGTGATGTGCTTTTAACCTTATTGAATTCTGCTAATCAAAGTTCACGACGATGGGTTTATGAACAATATGATACGCTTATCCAAGGAAATAGCCTCATTTGTCCAGGAAGTGATGCGGGCGTCATCCGCGTCAACAATAAGAGTAGACGAGCTCTTGCTTTTTCTTCTGATGTAACCCCGCGCTATTGTGAAGCAGACCCTTATGAGGGAGGAAAACAAGCTGTCGCAGAATGCTGGAGAAATATTAGCACGACAGGTGCAACACCACTGGCTGCGACAGATAATCTCAATTTTGGAAACCCTGAAAAACCTGAAATCATGGGACAACTGGTTTTTGCAATTAAAGGCATCGGAGAAGCTTGCAGAATGCTCGACTTCCCTATCGTTTCAGGCAATGTTTCTCTTTACAACGAAACAAATGGGGAAGCTATTCTTCCTACCCCCACAATTGCTGGTGTAGGACTTCTGAATGATTGGTCAAAAATGGTCACAATAAGTGGTATGCAAAATGGAGATAGTATCATTTTAGTAGGAGATTGCGGCTCTCATTTAGGACAATCAATCTATGCACGTGACATTTTAAATATTGATGCAGGTGCCCCTCCCCCCGTAGATTTGCAACTTGAAAAAAAGCATGGTCAATTTGTCCGAGATGTCATTCATAACGGTTTCGTTCATGCCGCTCATGACATTTCTGATGGAGGACTAGCGATTGCACTTGCAGAAATGGTCATTAAAGCAGGGAAGGGAATCAAAGTAAAATTAAGCAATAAATCTCCCCACCATGCAGAACTTTTTGGAGAAGACCAAGGACGTTATCTCTTAGCCATCAAACCTGATGCTCTCAACAATCTTAAAGAGCATGCACAAACCCACGCAATTTCTTTAATAGAGCTGGGTCAAGTTGAGGGAGATTCCCTTCATATAGATGGAATATTCGCACTTTCAGTAGAAAGTCTCACACAAGCCTATGAGAACTGGTTTCCACAATTTATGGGTAAAGAATAAAAAATTTATTCTTTTTCTTAAAATAACTCTTACAAAAAATGAACGACATAGGAGAATAATGATGGCAATGAGTGCCCATGCAATTGAAACACTTATTCGTGAAGGTATTCCTGATGCGACTGTAACAATTCGTGATCTTGCTGGCGATGGAGAACATTATGCTGCAGAAGTTATCTCTGAAAGTTTTCGTGGTAAAACCCGTGTTCAGCAACATAAAATGGTCTATGATGCCCTTAAAGGTAATATGGGGAATGATCTTCACGCCTTAATGTTACAAACAAATATCCCAAAATAGTCTAAAATTTCTTCTTGCATTCATTCATTCAATACGATTAAAAATAGTACGAACATTACACACTTATAAAAATCTGAGATATCGAGGAATAAAAATGACCACTGTTCATGATTTTATTGACAACGAGATTAAAACAAACGACGTCATTTTATTCATGAAAGGAACGCCTGACGCTCCACAGTGCGGTTTTTCAGGACAAGTTGTTCAAATCCTCAACTATTTAGGATTGGACTATAAAGGGATTAATATTCTGACTTCTGACGAATTGCGTCAAGGGATTAAAGAATACTCAAATTGGCCAACAATTCCACAGCTTTATGTTAAAGGTGAATTTATTGGAGGGTGTGATATTGTTAAAGAAATGTTTCAAAACAATGAGTTACAGGAACTTTTAAAAGAAAAGAATATTCCGTGTAATCAATCATAGGTATCTTTTATTTTATTCAGACTCTTAAAAGAGAGCTGTTTTTAGACGAAATTTTTATTTCAAGGATGCCATATGTCATATTCAGTTGATGAACAAACGCATAGTGATGCGATTAGAAAAAAAATTGGCTATAAAGAATTTGTTATTCTAATTGCTTCACTCATGGCTATTAATGCTATAGCGGTAGATATTATGTTGCCAGCTATGCCCAATATTTTGGAAGGATTAAATGTTCTCAACGAGAATGATCAACATTATATCATTTCGAGTTATCTTATTAGCTATGGTATTGCTCAAATATTTTTTGGTCCAATAAGCGATCGGTATGGACGACGCAAACTTATGCTTATTGGGCTTGCTTTTTATTCATTTACGGCGATTGGTTGTGCCTTTGTAACTGATTTCTCTCTCTTGCTTATTTTGCGTGTCTTGCAAGGGATTGGAGGAGCGTCTATGCGCGTTCTTACAGTTTCTGTCGTCCGTGATCTCTACAGTGGTCGAAAAATGGCAGAAGTCATGTCTATTGTTATGATGGTTTTTCTTGTTGCCCCCATGGTTGGTCCCGCAACAGGACAGATTATTTTACTGCTCGGGCACTGGCAATTTATTTTTGTTTTCATGGCAATGATTGGTTTTGGGCTAATGATTTGGATTCTATTTCGCTTGCCTGAAACACTTCATGAACAACGCCCTCTTTCCTTTTCTTCCATTAAGCACAACTTATGGATTGTTGTGACAAATCGTACTACACTTTGCTACACACTTGCAACGTCCATCATTTTAGGCTGTATTTTTATTGCTGTTAATACATCACAACAAACCTACGAAGGAATTTATAACTTAGGCTTTTGGTTTCCGATAGCTTTTGCCATCGGCGCTGCATTTCAGGCTTTCTCATCATTCATGAATTCTCAACTTGTTGGACGTCTTGGAATGCGGCGTATTGCTCATACGATGCTTTTGCTCTTTTGTGCCACTTCATGCATTTGGTTTATTGGATCCGTCTTAGCAGGTGGCGTTATCTCTTTCCCCTTTTATATGACATTATATTGTATATTAATGTTTACCTGCGGTGGTATAATGGCCAATTTTAATACACTTGCTCTCGAATCTCTGGGCGAAATTGCTGGTACAGCCTCTTCTGTCTCCGGATTTCTCCAAACATCTATCGGTGCAGGGTTGAGCTTTTTTGTAGCGCAACAATTTGATGAAACAACCATCCCAAACTCAGCAGGATTTTTCTTTCTCAGTCTCGTTGCCATCCTTCTTGTCTTATGGGCTGAACGCGGTCATCTCTTTAGGCAGTATCATCATAACCCTAACGAATAAGCATACTTAAGAGAAAACTAATAACATCTCTCTTGAACAAGAAAGATAGGCCTTTCACACAAAACAAAATACCTCCCAATAGAACATTTTTGTGTTAAACATTCACATATTTGTTTTAAAGATATACCTCTCAAAACATCAAATTATTGCACGATAGTCCTTATACATGATATAAAACATTCTATCATCCCCACGCTTATGAAGCGTGTAAAGCTTTTACCTTTGTATTTCTGCCCCCAATGTTACAACATCTCTTGGCTCTTAAAACAGCTCATAAAAGAAATTTTTAATTCTTTTCTTTATAAATTTCTATCTACAATACTAATCCACTTGTGATATACAAGTGGATCATTTTGATTGTTTCAACATGAAGAAGATTGAAATAAGAAAACCTATGATCTCAGAGCTTCTCATTCAACATGAGAATGATATTGAAACTATTCTTATAAATTGATATCTTATCGTGGGATAAAAATATATAAGCATTTCTTTTACGTTTTTATAGGCTTAAAATAAAAACGTTCTATTATTTAATTGGTAAATTTTCCTGATTTTGGAAATCCTTTTGGAACCAGACGCCCGACACCTGCACGTGTTCCCATCCATTCAATGAGATCATCAGCTTGACGGTTAAAAATTCGTTCAGCAGTATCTTGCCAACTTAAACCTTCTGATAAATTAAAAGTCTTGGCATCAACAATGCCACCCTCTTTGTAACGTTGTAAACGAACCCCTTTACCACGATTCATTTCTGGTATTTGTTCAATAGAAAAAATAAGCATTTTGCGGTTTTCACCAACCACAGCAACATGATCACCATTGACTGGAACACAAAGCTTTACCTTATCAGGAGATTTCGCATTCATCACCTGCTTTCCTTTTCGTGTATTGGCAATCACTTCTGCAGCAGGAACGATAAAGCCATAGCCCTGAGATGAAACCAGGAGCAATTTTTCTTCTGCATGATGCACAAAAGCTGTAAGAACATCATGCTCATCATCCATATCAACTAAAAGACGAATGGGCTCACCCTGTCCTCGTCCTCCAGGCAAACTATTTGCACTAAGTGCGAAAAACTTTCCACCATTACTTATTAGCACAATCTTGTCGGTCGTAAATGCTGGAAATGCCAACTTCAAACTGTCTCCTTCTTTAAAAGAAAGCGCTTTGTAATCGTGCAAATGCCCCTTCAAAGCACGCACCCACCCTTTTTCAGAAATAACAACAGTCACCGGTTCTTTTTCGATCATTGCTTGTTGAATATCATCAAGGTCATGTCTTGGTGCTTCTTCAAATGTCGTACGCCTTTTCCCTAAGAGCGTTTCAGGACCAAAAGTGTTGCGAACTTTTTTAATTTCTTCTGAAATTATTTTCCATTGTTTTATAGGAGAGGCTAACAAATTCTGTAGTTTTTCTTTTTCAGCTTTAAGCGTTTCAAACTCCTTACGAATTTCAAATTCTTCAAGCTTGCGTAAAGAACGCAAGCGCATATTAAGAATAGCTTCAGCTTGATTTTCTGTTAATTCAAAACGCTTAATCAACTCCTTTTTCGGTTCATCCTCTTCACGAATAATCTGAATAACCTCATCGAGATTCAAATAGGCAATAAGATAACCATGAAGAATTTCCAATCGGCCATCAATTTGATCAAGCCGATAGTGAGAACGTCGAATAAGGACTTCTTGACGATGTTCAAGCCATTGTTGCAAACTTTCTCGCAATGAGAGCACATTCGGTATTTTTCCCAACGATAAAACATTAAGATTAAGAGGAAACCTTACTTCAAAATCAGTCAATTTAAAAAGAGATTCCATAAGAAGTTCAGGATCAACCGACCGATTTTTAGGAACAAGCACAATGCGGATATCTTCTGCTGATTCATCCTGAATATCCTCAAGCATTGGTAAGCGCCGCGCAAGCAACAATTCCGCAGTTTTTTCAATAAGGCGTGACTTTTGAACTTGATAGGGAATTTCAGTCACAACAATCACATAAGAACCACGGCTACCAGTTTCCTGATGCCAACGTGAACGTAATCGAAAAAAACCCCGCCCGACACGATAAGATTCCTCAATACTCTTTTTAGGTTCAACCAAAATACCACCGGTTGGGAAATCAGGTCCCAGCACAAATTGGTTTAAATCCTCATCACGCGTATCAGGGTGTGCAATCAAATGCAGAGCTGCGTCACAGAGCTCAGCAACATTATGGGGAGGAATAGATGTTGCCATACCAACAGCAATACCTGAAGAACCATTAGCTAAAAGATTAGGGAAAGCACCTGGAAGAACAACAGGCTCTTCATCTTCTTCATTATAGGTCAAACGAAAATCAATAGCATTTTCATTAATTCCCTCAAGCAACAACGCAGCCACTTCAGTCATGCGTGCTTCAGTATAACGCATAGCCGCAGCATTATCACCATCAATATTACCAAAATTGCCTTGTCCATCAACCAACGGATAACGAACCGAAAAACTTTGAGCCAAACGCACCAAAGCATCATAAATAGAGGCATCTCCATGAGGATGAAATTTTCCCATGACATCACCAACAATTCGCGCACATTTCGCATAAGATTGTCCAGGGTTCAGTTTAAGAAGACGCATTGCATGAACAATCCGACGATGGACAGGTTTCAATCCATCACGCACATCAGGCAATGCACGATGCGTAATCGTAGAAAGTGCATAAGCCAAATAGCGTTCCTGTAAAGCGGAACGTAACTCTATTGGCTCAATATGTTCTTTATCAAAAGGTAAATTCATTTTATCAAACATAATATTAGAACAAAAACTCCCACAATAATAAGAAATTATTATGTAGGATTTATTTAATGCAAACTCTTATGAGTAAACTTTTCTATTAAAAGTCAACGACATAAAAATAAACGTTGTAATTAGAACATGAACAGAAAATTATATCAATTTGAAAAATTTATATATGCCTCTTTCCTCTTGTCCTAAACAATATATGAAAATATTTAATACATTATCGAAAACTTCTTTCAATATCCTCTTTAAGAGGTAAAAAAACAAACTAAAAGAAGTAGAAAATATCTTCATTATTAAAGAAAGCGACAAGCATTTTTAAATAAATAAAAATCTAAAAACAATGCTATTATTGGCCGATACATCTAAGAAAACTGGAGTTATGATATAACTTTTCAAAACGATGTAAAATCAATTTTTATAGTCTATCCAACAACAACAATTTTTCCCAAAATATATTGTGAGTGCAAATTATTCTAAACAAAAACTTTATTGAAAGTTTTTCCAAATCCGACAATATAATTTGAGGGCTCACAAAGAGTCATTTCATCCTTTTAGGAATGAAAAAAGCACCTTTCAAACATCATCTTTCAGTATAAGGTAAATTGTATAACAACTTCATCCTGTTTTTCTATGAAAAACTTAAAAAATATTCAAAGCTTATAGAGTTCCCCAAGGTTGAACCCATAGGAAGAAAAAATGCATTATTTTCATAAACGCGAAGAGAGATAATTATCTTTTACCATGTCGTAAGAAATTCAACAAAATATATATAAAATATTGTTATATATATAACTTAAATAAAAATCCCAAGTATTCTAAAGTTTTCTCATTTCCAATTTATTCATGATAAATCAAGCACAATCATTTTCCTGCTTATCACAAAGGGAAGAGCGACTATCTAAGATAAGGAAAATGACAGCTTACTCTTTATTCAATAAAGATGGCAATGGTTTTTCATAGCACTCATGAGGTTTTAAGTTATATCCTTCATGAGAGAGTGTCATAACACGAGATAGACTATACATTGAGAGATATTTCTTTAAAAACAATGCCTCTGGAAGGATTAATACAATAGCATTCTTCACCTCTCTAAGTCGATAAACAACAGATATGCTCTTGAGAAGCATCAAAAACTTCACACTATGGAGAAAGAAACGACAACAATCTATAAATCACTTTATGAACTATTTTTGTGCGTAGGAGCCATACGGATTCCTAACTCACGTAATTGTGTAGAAGAAACATCAGATGGCGCACTCATCAAAAGATCAAGTGCCTGTTGATTCATAGGAAATAAAGCAACTTCACGTAAATTTTTAACACCTTGCAACAGCATAATAATGCGGTCAATTCCCGCAGCCATACCGCCATGGGGGGGAGCTCCATAATGGAATGCGCGATAAAGAGCACCAAAACGATCTTTCACAACTTCCTTAGAAAGTCCTACGAGTTCAAAAACTTTAAGCATCATTTCAGGCAAGTGATTACGAATTCCACCGGATGCAATCTCATAACCATTACAAACAAGATCATATTGAAAAGCTTTAAGCGTAAGAGGATCTTGAGATTCCAGAGCATTTTCTCCCCCTTGAGGCATGGAAAAAGGATTATGAGCAAAATCAATTTTTTTCTCATCTTCATTCCATTCAAAAAATGGAAAATCAACAATCCACGCTAAAGAGAAACTCTCTCTATCGACAAGGCCTAATTCTTCTCCTACCCGTATGCGGGCTGCTCCAGCAAAAGATGCGAATTTTTTTGGATCTCCAGCTACAAAAAAACAAGCATCCCCATTTTCAAGTCCAAGTTGTCTACGAAGCGCTTCAGTTCGCTGCTCACCAATATTTTTGGCGATAGGCCCTGCTCCTTCAAATTTTCCTTCTTCTTCGCGCCAGAAAATATAACCGAGCCCTGGTTGTCCCTCACCTTGTGCCCATCCATTCATACGATCACAAAAAGCACGACTTCCACCCGTTTTAGCCGGAATAGCCCACACTTGTGCATTCTCATCATTCGCTAAAATCTGAGCAAACACTTTGAAACCAGAATTATAAAAATGCTGAGAAACATCTTCCATAATGATCGGATTACGCAGGTCAGGCTTATCAGAACCGTATTTCCGCATTGCTTCCTCATAAGAAATGCGAGGAAAGTTTTGTGTCACCGTTTTCCCATCTGCAAATTCTTCAAAAATAGAACGCATAATGGGTTCCATCGTTGCTAAAACATCTTCCTGCTCAACAAAACTCATTTCAATATCTAATTGATAAAATTCACCAGGAAGACGATCAGCCCGCGGATCTTCATCTCTAAAACATGGCGCAATTTGAAAATAACGATCAAAACCTGACATCATCAACAACTGCTTATATTGCTGTGGTGCTTGTGGTAGTGCATAAAATTTTCCCTGATGAACACGACTTGGAACCAAAAAATCACGTGCACCTTCCGGCGATGAGGCTGTCAAAAGCGGCGTTGTAAATTCCGTAAAACCATTATTTTGCATAGCCCGTCTCATAGACGCAATAATTTCAGTCCGACGCATAATATTTTTATGCATAGTCTCCCGACGCAAATCAAGAAAACGATATTTTAATCGAATATCTTCTGGATAATCAGGCTCACCAAAAACCGGTAAAGGAAGCTCCTCAGATTTTGAAAGAATTTCTACCTCTTGTGCAAAAATTTCAATTTCACCTGTTGGAAGCGTTGCATTGATAACCTCATCAGACCGCGCACATACCTCCCCATCAACACGAATGACCCATTCAGAACGCACTTTTTCAATAACTTTAAAAGCTGGCGAAGCAGGATCCGCAACAATTTGTGTGATTCCAAAATGATCACGCAAGTCCACAAAAAGAATTCCTCCATGATCACGAACACGATGGACCCAGCCCGAAAGACGAACTTGTGTTCCTACATCACATCTACGAAGAGCCGCACAATGATGACTGCGATAACGGTGCATGTTTTTTGCCTTTGATTATAATATTCACATGCGCTACAAACGCTTTTTAATAACCATTTGTCAAGATATGAGAATAAAAACGGGAAAATAAAGTCAATAAAAGACAAATTTAATGTATCGAATGATAATAAAATGATGAATCTTATTACACAAACAACAGATCTTGAAATTGCACTTAACGCTCTACGGACCTCTGATTTTGTAACAGTTGATACTGAGTTTATCCGCGAAACAACTTTTTGGCCTCAACTGTGTTTAATCCAGCTCGCATCACCAGATGTTACAGTCCTGATTGATCCCATAGCCCCAGATATTGATTTACAAGCATTTTTTGACCTCATGATCGATAAAAAAATTGTCAAAGTTTTTCACTCTGCTCGCCAAGATATTGAAACGATTTATTATCTTGGAGGCGTTATTCCTTCCCCTCTCTTCGACACACAAATAGCCGGATCAATTTGCGGATTTGGTGATTCGATATCCTATGATCAAATTGTACAGCGCTGCACGGGGCATCATCTTGATAAATCTTCCCGCTTTACAGATTGGAGTTGTCGCCCCCTGTCTGAAAAACAATTACTCTATGCCGTTGCTGATGTCACTCATCTAAGAGATGTCTATCTCCTCTTGAAAAAAAGATTAGAAAAAAATCAACGGACTCACTGGATGGATGATGAAATAACTATCCTCTTAAATCCTAAAACCTATGATATGCCAGAAGATGAAGCATGGAAAAAAGTGAAAGGAAAAGTTAAAAAACCGCGTGAACTTGCTGTACTACAAAAGATAGCCGCTTGGCGTGAACGTGAAGCACGAAAACACAATATGCCCCGTCGTCATATCATGAAAGATGAATGTCTCATAGAAATAGCAACCCAACAACCAAAAGATGAATCTGCGTTAAAACGGTTGCGCAGCCTTAATAAAAATTGGGATAAACGTTCAATGACGTCATCATTAATCAAGGCTGTCCACGAAGGCTTAGAGGCGGATCTTTCTACTTTACCCCCTATTCCTAAATATAACCCACTCAATGATACGACAGCCGCTGCTATCGATCTGCTCAAAGTATTATTAAAACTTGTTGCAGACGAAAACAGCATTGCCCCCAAAATTATTGCGACATCTAGTGATTTAGAAAAAATCGCCAATGGAGGAATAAAGAAAAATATCCCTGCTATGAATGGCTGGCGCTATGAAATATTTGGTCAAAAAGCTGAACAACTGCTAAAGGGACAGATAGGATTTTACTTTAACGATGGAAAAATAAGTACAAAACAGCTTTAATGTATATTTCTTCCACATCCTGAGATTGCTATAAATGCTTTTGAAGAGAAACTCGTATTGTGTCAAAATGAGTAGCAAATCAAAAGAGAAAAATTTTACAATTGCATCTTATTGAATCAATTTTATTTGAAATAATATAAAAAAAACTTCTGAGTAAATTTAAAACATTCTCATTTTTAAAATCCATTACGCTCCTTATTATCTGCATCAACTAGTATGCTCTATAGGACAATACAAATAGGATAAATAAAATCTGCTGCTGACAAATTAAAAAAACTTAAATCATAAACGCTTATTAAAGAGAACAGCTCAATCAACTAACAATTTTGTTAAAAAAATCTAAAAAACACGAATCTTTTCATAAAAGTTTTAAAAGAAAAATTCTTAATAAAAATGGCAATGCAATCATTAAAAATCAATGAGCATAGAAACTAAAACACCTAATCTTTTAAGATCTAAAATGCGAATAAATGAGAAGGAAAAATCAAGAAACTTCAAAAGCAAGAGGTTTCTTTATTATTTTCGATAACTTCTTTAATCGTCCAAGAGGACGTTCTCCCAATAATCCAGCGTAATTTTGGGGGATCTGCAAAACGATATGATCTTCTTTTTTAAGCCACAATAAATGAGGTAAAATCCCTGCAACAGAAGCGCTAAACAGATGAGCAATACGCATGGTTTCACCAAGAATACGTGCTTTCTCAATGATATTTGGCGTTGCTAATTGAAAAATAGGAAGAGATTCTTTATCAACCAATACACTTGTATTGCGAAAAAAAACCGCAAGCGCTGCATAAAGGCGCCCCTCATGAGAAATTCCTGGATAAGATCCTAATGCTATCTGATTGGCTGCTTCATTGCCTCGATAATCTGGATGTATACGCCAACCAATATCTGCGAGAAGACAAGCCGCTTGACGATAACGGCATTCATTTTCAGTTTCTGAAATTCCAAAAACGTCAAAGGCATTCGTCGTAAAATCAATAAGCTCTTCTGCTTGTTTTGGAGAACGTGCCCGTAAAATAGCCATTTCTGTACATGCAGCAATGAGAGGGTCTGAAAGTCGAATAGTCTGCGGCAAGCGTGAATAAAGAAAACCTTCACGAACGCCAGCACCAGAAAAAATTATCTTTTCAAACTCCATAGACTGAATGAGTTCAATAAGGACAATTGCCCCATACGATAAAAGTTTCCGACGATTCTGTGAAACCGCCGCAATCCCTCTCATATTATCAATATTGCCGCCTGCCACAAGACGTAAAAATTTCTCCATTTCCATAGCATCAACTTCATAGCCATGCATAACAGGGAGACGATAGTGTTTCATTGCCATATGGAGTTTTGCCAAATTACGCCATGTTCCCCCTACGGCATAAAAATAACGTGCCATGCCTTTACGCGTACGCACAACAGAAGATTTATAAAATTGCTCATGCACAATTTTTGTAGCAACAGCACTATCATTATTTGACATATACTGTAGTCGTAAACCACCCAATGGAAGCGTAATCCCTTCACCAACATCAGAATGATCAATATCAATAAGTTCCAGACTTCCCCCCCCGAGATCTCCAGAAAGCCCCTTTGGTTGATAAAAAGTAGAAACAACCCCATAGGCGGAATACATTGCTTCTTCACTTCCTGAAAGCAGATATATTTTATTTTGTAAAATATCTTCAGCATTTTGAATAAACGCGACACCATTTTTTGCATCTCGTGCTGCTGCCGTTGCTAAAGTATAGACCTCATCTGCCCCAATCTGTCGACACAGTGTTCGAAATCGTTTGAGCGTTTGCAACGCCATTTTCACCGCTTTTTCTTCTAAAAACCCCGTTTTTGCAACACCATGACCAAGACCACAAAGAATCTTTTCATTAAACAAAACCGTTGGGGAGCGAACAAGCCCTTCATAAATAACCAACCGAACAGAATTTGATCCAATGTCAATAACAGCAACAGGCTTACGCCCTTTTAGCCGACCTTGAGCATCTCTATGTGTCATTGGATTTCAGTCTTTATGTATTTTAGCTTGTTGGCGATGCAACGCAACCAAGCGCGGAATAGAAGATTCAAAAGACTCATTTTTCCCCGCAAAACCTGTATTGGCCATAAAATACTCCTGCGCATTAAACGGACTTTCACCTTTCTGCGGTGTGATACGTTTCGATGTTCCATCTTCCAGTATATCAAAGCTTTGTTGATTATCAATGAGATTAGCCAGCATAATTTGTAAAAGAATCTGCCGCCGCACCATTTTATTAAAAATTGGAACCAATATTTCAATACGGTAGTCTAGATTACGAGGCATCATATCAGCAGAGCCTAAGTAAACAAGTGCATTTTCGTTAGGCAAATCCTGACCATTTCCAAAACAAAAAATGCGACTATGTTCAAGAAAACGCCCTACGATTGATTTTACACGAATATTATCCGAAATTCCTGGAATACGAGGTCGTAAACAACATATCCCCCGCACAACCAAATCAATCTGTACCCCTACTTGACTAGCACGATATAAAGCATCAATAATTTCAGGATCAACTAATGCATTTACTTTCATCCAAATAGCAGCAAACTTTCCTTGTTGTGCATGAGCAATTTCCCCTTCAATATGTCGAAGAATACGACCACGCAATGTTAAGGGCGAAAAAGCAATCTTCATTGTTTCATGTGGACGCTCATATTGCGCAATATAATTGAACAATAACACAACATCATGAGCGATATCATCATCCGTGGAAAAAAAAGAAAGATCCGTATAAGTTTTAGCGTTAACAGGATGGTAATTTCCTGTTCCAAGATGAACATAAGAACAAAGACGTTTTCCTTCACGTCTTACAACCAAAGACATCTTAGCATGCGTTTTTAGAGTAATAAAACCAAAAATCACTTGAACTCCAGCATATTCAAGATCCCGTGCCCAACGAATATTTGCTTCCTCATCAAAACGTGCTTTAACTTCTACCAAAGCGGTCACAAACTTTCCCTGTTTAGCCGCTTCAATCAAAGCGCTAACAATTGGGCTATCATTTGACGTCCGATAAAGTGTTTGTTTGATTTCCACAACATCAGGATCGTGGGCAGCTTGACGTAAAAATTGGACAACAGCATCAAACGTTTCATAAGGGTGATGAATCACAATATCATTTTCACGAATCGCCGCAAAACAATCCCCATTATGTTTACGAAGGGATTCGGGAACACGAGGAATATAAGGAATAAATTTGAGATCATCACGGGGAATAGAAACAATTTCTGAGACCATATTAAGTGCCAAAGGCCCATCAAGAACATGAATACAGTTATCAGGAACAGCAAGACAATTCGCTATAAATTGGCGTAAATTCTCTGGCATTTTTGCGTCAAATTCAATGCGAATAACCTGCCCACGCCGCCGCCTTTTAAGCGCCTTTTCAAAAAAATGAACAAGATCCTCAGCTTCTTCTTCTACTTCAATATCGCTGTCCCTAATCACTCTAAATGTACCAATTTCATTAACTTCATAGTGAGGAAAGAGATATTTAATAAAAAGGTAAATAACATCTTCAGATGCAATAAAACGAAAATGATGCCCCTCTTCTTGAGGAAGAAGAATAAAACGCCTTAAAAGCATTGAAATGGGTAATAACACTGTACATACGTGTTGCCCCGCCTCTTCAGACAATTGAAACGCAAGAGAAAGCCCTAAATTAGGAATAAAAGGAAAAGGATGTGTAAGGTCAACAGGCAAAGGTTTGAGAACAGGAAAAATTGTATCAAGAAAATATTTTTCAAGCCACGATTTTTCAATATCTGAAAGATCATTAGAACAAATAATTTCAATATCATTCTTTTTTAATTCTCCACGTAAAACATTCAATTCCCGTAGTTGATGAGCCTGCAACCGTGAAATCTCAGCTAACACAACATCAAGTTGTTCTTGTGGAGTATACCCATCTGCACTGCACGCTGTAACATGAGCACGAATTTGAGCCACAAGACCAGCAACACGAACCATAAAAAACTCATCAAGATTTGTTGCTGAAATCGAAAGAAATTGTAACCGTTCTAATAAAGGATGTTTCGAATTAGCAGCTTCCATCAAAACACGATTATTAAATTGTAACCATGAAAACTCTCGATTAATAAACCGCACCGGATTTTTCATTGTTATATCCGATAGAAAAATTTTATCTGCCACCCTCTGTTCCATATATGCTCATTAATCTTCTTTTATACTTTCTAAAATCCTTGACGAAATACCTCACATAACATTCTATAATATGTTATCCTCCTCATAATACATCAATGTCTCATTTTTATTATTATGTTTCCATTTAATATTTAAAAATACTTAGAAAAAAGTTCTATATGCAAAGTGCTAAACACATGCCGATCATTCTATATAGCATAATAGAAGAGCATTTTGTCTTAAAAAGCATCTTGCATTATTATAAGCATTATTACAAACTCGTGCTTGTAAAATGGAAGAGCCTCATCATAGTGGATGAGACAATTTATTCTGGAGTTTATACACCATGGCTGATCATAACATTCCTCATTTCCAAAATGACCTTGGATATAAAACAATCGAAATTGGTGTGAAAGAATTTATGTGCGTAGGCGCAACACAACCCTTCGATCATCCTCATATCTTTATCGATATGGGAGCAGCTGATGAGAAAATCTGCCCTTATTGCTCAACCCTTTATCGTTATGTTCCCTCACTCTCCTACGATCAAACAAACCCAACAGGATGTTTATATCATCCAAAAGAGCCAGTATAATGCGTTATCGAGCTTTCTACCACTCTTTTAGTTTTGCTTATTTAATATGAAATCATTTGTGGAGCAATCACCCATCATCGTTGGAGGCGGAATTGCGGGTTTAAGCACCGCTTTAGCGCTCGCTCATAAAGGAATTGCAAGCACCATTATCGAAAAATGTAAGCAACTTGAAACGATAGGTGCTGGTATTCAGCTCACTCCAAATGCAACATCTATTCTTGCTCACTGGAAACTTCTTAACAAACTCACTGAAGTCGCAATAATCCCAGATTTTCTTGAGTTAAAAGATGGAATATCTTTAAAAACACGTCTACATGCTCATCTTATCAATCTAACAGAAAAATATTGGAAAGCCCCTTATATGACCATTCATCGTGCGGCTTTACAAAAAATTTTATATAATGCAGTGATTGAAAATCCCCTGATTAAATACAAAGCAGGCGAAACAATCATATCTTCTACCCACTCTGCAACCAACATTAAAATAACGACAACAAAAACAGATACAGCAACAAAACAGCTTTATTCAACGCCCCTCCTAGTCGGATGTGATGGCGTTTGGTCAACATTACGGCAACAAGCTCCTTTTCATGAAAAAGCAAGTTTTAGTGGCTTTATTGCTTGGCGTGCAACAACAGCATGTGATAATCTTCCTCAAAGCTTTCGTTCTTCGTTACAAAATATGAAGACAATCACAGCATGGATGGGACCAAACAATCATCTTGTTGTCTATCCCCTTCAGTCGTCAGAAAAAATTTTTAACTTTGTCGCTATTACGCATGGAGAAAATTCAAAAGAAGGATGGGCACATAAAGGAGATAAAGAAAAACTTAAATCTCTTTTTAAGGATTGGAATTCAAAAATCTTACAAATCTTTGATCATATTGATGAATGGAGATATTGGCCTCTCTTTCACATGAAACAAAATCGTTTTCTAGGCTTAGAGAGACAAGTATTTGTTGGCGATTGTGCGCATGCAGCTTTACCTTTTGCAGCGCAAGGTGCTGCTATGGCAATCGAAGATGCTGCTACATTAGCAGAAGCACTTTCATTGAAAGATCTTTCATTAACGAAAGCACTTTCGCTTTACGAAACAACACGCATTCCCCGTCTTGAAAAAGTAAAAAAACGCGGAGATTTCAACAGATTAGCTTATCATGCAACCGGCCCCATAGCAATAGCCCGTAATCTTATAATGAAAATTCGTACATCTGAGAGCATTATGTCAAACCTCCACTGGCTTTATAGGTATGATGTTATGAATTCCATAAAAAATAATGATCAAAACTTATAAAGTTCTTGCCGTACTTTGAATATTAGCAAGAAAATAGATTTTTTGACTTTATGACATTAAAAATCCACCAGTATTTACTCAAATAAAAGCAAGCTCTTTCGAAATCACTTATCTGTTTTTCAAAACTCAACTTCCAACTTTTCCAAAAGCAAAAATCCCCTCGAATATCCCCCTCTCTTTACTCTTGTTTTAACTTAATTCTACATCGACAACACCCTGAATTAATTTCATAGCATTTGCGACATGTGAATTGACCTTATATCGCTTTGGAAGTGCGATTTCGACTTCTCGCAATCCATTTTCTTGAATTAAAATAAGTCCGACCTCTCCATTTCCCCCAAGATTTAAATTTTGTTCAATTTGTGGAAGCATCTCAACTGTTTTTATAAAAAGACGCATCATTTTATGCTGCTGTAATGCTTCCTTTTCCAAAGACTGAATTGTCTCAATTCGCAAACTAACCCCTTCAGAGCGATTTTCTGCACTTACCGTAATAATAAAAGATTTTCCAGGTTCTAGCATCTCCTCATAATCCGAAAGTGCTTCAGAAAAGAGAACGGCCTCATATTGTCCGCTTGTATCAGAAAAATGAATAATTCCCATTTTTTTACCAGATTTTGTTTTGCGTAGATTCTTTGCTACAACGGTTCCAGCAAGCCGTGCAGCTGTTGCTCCCCCTTTAACGGCATTGGCAAAATGACTCCAAGTCTGAACACGTTTTTTGGCGAGAATAGCTTGATACTCATCCAATGGATGAGCCGAAAAGTAAAAGCCTATTGCTTGAAATTCTCGATAAAGTTTCTCAGCCAGTAACCAAGGAGTCGTTTGGGATAAAATTAATGGTTCTTTTAATCCGCCTTCCATTCCAAATATATCAAACTGCCCACTAGAATTGTCATCGAGAATACGCTGTGCCCGTGCATGAAGCGTTCCAAGATTGGCTAATAAAACTTCACGCGCAATATTAAAACAATCAAAAGCACCAGCATAAACTAAACTTTCCATCGCACGCTTATTAACAATACGAGGATCAACACGTGCACAAAAATCTTCCAGATTCTTAAAAATCTTATTCCCACGGCAAGCAACGATATGATCGACAACTGTTTCTCCCACCCCTTTAATAGCAGCAAGAGAATAATAAATACAGTTCTCACCAACCTCAAAAACACGATGAGATGTTTGTATAGAAGGTGCAATAACTTCAATACCCAGCCTTAATGCCTCACGCCGAAAATCATTGAGCTTATCCGTATTTGTCATATCATGCGTCATTGAAGCAGCTAAAAACTCAACGGGATAATTAGCTTTCATATAAGCTGTTTGATAAGAAACAATTGCATAAGCAGCAGCGTGTGATTTATTAAAACCATAATCGGCAAATTTTGCTAAAAGATCAAAAATAATATCCGCTTGCTCTTTATCAACACCACCAGCAACGGCTCCATTGACAAAACGTGTACGCTGTTTTTGCATTTCTGCATGAATTTTTTTCCCCATAGCACGACGTAATAAATCAGCTTCTCCAAGCGAATAACCAGCCAGCACCTGAGCAATCTGCATTACCTGTTCTTGATAGACTATAACACCTTGTGTTTCTTTAATCAGATGATCTATTTTAGGATGAATAGAAGCTATTTCCTCTTCTCCGTGTTTGCGTGCATTATAGGTTGGAATATTCTCCATTGGACCGGGACGATAAAGCGCAACCAGCGCAATAATATCTTCAATACGGTCTGGCTTCATTCCAATCAGCGCCTTGCGCATACCAGAACTTTCCACCTGAAACACGCCAACCGTTTCACCACGTGCCATCATAGCGTAGGTTGCTTCATCATTCAGAGGGATATTTGACAAATCTATTTTGTTCCCTTGTCTAGCAACAAAATCAACGGCCATTTTCAAAACAGTAAGCGTTTTTAACCCAAGAAAATCAAACTTTACCAGCCCAGCCTGTTCAACATATTTCATATTAAATTGCGTAACAGGCATATCAGAACGAGGATCGCGATACATCGGGACAAGCTCCCAAAGTGGACGATCTCCAATAACAATCCCCGCAGCATGAGTGGAAGCGTGACGATAAAGTCCCTCTAACTGAAGTGCTATATCTAATGTGCGTCCAACAACGGGATCTTTTTTCTTTTCTTCTTCAAATTTAGGTTCATCCTTAATCGCATCCGCTAATTCTACCTGACTTCCTGGCGTGGCAGGAATTAGTTTTGTAAGATAATCCACCTGACGATAAGGAACTTCTAAAACACGCCCTACATCACGCAAAACCGCACGAGCTTGTAACTTACCAAAGGTAATAATTTGAGCAACTTGATCACGTCCATATTTTTTTTGAACATATTGAATAACTTCTTCACGCCGCTCTTGACAAAAGTCAATATCAAAATCTGGCATCGAAACGCGGTCTGGATTGAGAAAACGTTCAAAGAGAAGAGAAAAACGCAATGGATCAACATCGGTAATCGTCAATGCATAAGCAACAAGTGAACCAGCACCAGAACCCCGCCCTGGACCAACAGGAATATCATGAATTTTCGCCCATTTTATGAAATCTGAAACGATAAGAAAATATCCAGAAAATTGCATACGCGTAATAACGGAGATCTCATAATCAAGCCGCTGTTCATAATCTGCGATCGTATACCCTACAGCCAATCCAATCGTTTTAAGTCGCATTTCTAAACCAGCTTTAGCTTGATTTAACAATTCACTATCTTCTGCTTCTAAAGTAGTTTCTGAATTAGTAGATTGTTCTATAAAACGAGGCAATATCGGTTTTCGAAGAGGCGTGGCAATATGACAACGCAATGCAATTTCAACACTATTTTCTAAAGCTTCTGGCAGATCAGAAAACAATGCAACCATTTCATCTTGTGACTTCAAGTAATGATCTGGCGTCACCCTTTTGCGATCAGGATTAGAGACGATTTGCCCTTCTGAAACAGCCATTAATGCATCATGCGCTTCATACCCCTCTCTCTTCAGAAAAAAAGCTTCATTCGTTGCAACAAGAGGAACTTCATGCGCATAAGCCAATTCAATAAGATCTGCTTCTACCCCACGGTCATAAGAGCCATGCCGTTGTAATTCCACATAAAGACGATCAGCAAAAGTTTTTTTCAAATAAATTAAGCGCTCAAGGGCGCGTTCTTTTTTTTCTTCTGCCAAGGAAAGATTAATAGGTCCTCCCTTGCCGCCCGTTAAAGCAATGATGCCTTCACTGTGTGCCGCTAACCAATCAGCTTTAATATGAGGAGGATCAGTATCACATTTATCAAGATAAGCACGGCTTACAAGACGAACCAAATGAGCATAACCGGTTTTGCTAGCAGCCAACAGAACGACAGAACAAAAATCAGAAGCATTCCGTCCTTTAACCAAACGTGAATGATCATTTTTATCACAAAAATCAACGGTAATCTGACAACCAATAATAGGTTGAACCCCATGAGAAAGACAATACTGAGAAAATTCCAAAGCCCCAAATAAATTATTGGTATCGGTAATAGCAACCGCTGGTGCATGATCTGAAATCGCCTGTTGAATAATTTGTGGGATTTTTAAAGCCCCTTCAAGCAAGGAATAAGCTGAATGCACTCTCAAATGAATAAAGCGAGGAAGAGAATTTTTGTCCTCTTGCAGTTTATTTTTATCTTTGATCACTCTAACAATTTCCCACTACAAACTAAATGCTAAACAAAACCCCTTAGAGCAAAAATTTCAGGCTAGCATAACCTTAAAACTATAAATTTATCATTCCACATAGGAAAATATCTCAATTTTATTGATCTTTATAAGAGAGTTCTATCAAGAAAATTCTTCTATTCACAGCAAATAAACGCCTAAAATAAAAAGAAGCAAAATATACCTCATATAAGCTCTTTAATTTTAGCATTCTTTTAGTATATCTTTTTAAATATTCATTTTTCTTCCTAAAACTCAATAAGTTAATCAAACAATTTCCTCTTTATGAATTTATCCCCAAAAAGCTCTTCTAAAGGTCTAGAAAAAACAAAAAGAGCAGGTTAAATTTTCTTATGCCTCCAAGTCTTCTTACTCCTCTTTTTAATTCTATTCGAACCCTTGCTGGTATTACACCTAAAGTCTATGGTTTACTGACAAAACTTTTAAATGTGAATCCTACACAACGTGAAGCAACCCTTATGGATCTTCTTCAATTAATGCCTCATTCTGTTATAGACCGCAGGATGCGTCCCAGCATTGCTTACGCAAAAGAAGGAGAGACTGTTACGCTGGAAATTGTCATCGATCAACATCAACCACCCCCTCGTGGTCATAAGAAAATTCCCTATCGTGTTATTGCCCATGATCAAACAGGAAAAATAAATTTAGTTTTTTTTCATGCACAGCCTCTTTGGCTCAAAAAACAACTCTCTGAGGGGAAAAAAGTCATTGTATCAGGAAAAGTTGAATGGTTTAACGGGCAACTTTCAATGGCGCATCCCGACTATATTATCCCGAGTGAACAATCAAATCAGATTCCTCTCATCGAACCTGTTTATCCTTCTACCGCCGGACTCGCTTCAAAGACGTTAAGACGTGCTATACAAAACGCTCTCGATTTTATTCCTCTCCTCCCAGAATGGATAGATGAAAATATTAAAAAGCAACAAAATTTTTCTTCCTTTTCTGTTGCTTTACGCCGTATCCATGCCCCCATTAACCCCGATGATCTATCCTTAGAAAGTACAGCACGTAAACGTCTTGCCTATGATGAACTGCTCGCTTGTCAATTGGCGCTAGGTCTTGTTCGTTTAAAAACAAAATCTCTTGTTGGGACTCCTCGACCATCAACGGAAACTTATACGAAAAAATTGCTTAATATTCTCCCCTTTCAGCTCACAAAGGGACAGATAAAAGCGGTAGAGGATATCGCCAATGATCTTGCTTCACCAGAACCGATGCTAAGACTGCTCCAAGGCGATGTAGGCGCGGGAAAAACAGTCGTGGCACTAATGGCAATGGCACAAATTGCTGAAAATTCAGGACAATCAGCTTTAATGGCCCCCACAGAAGTGCTTGCTCGGCAACATTTTGCCACCATCACTCCTCTTGCCGAAAAGATAGGCTTACAAACAACGCTTTTAACAGGACGAGAAAAAGGAAAATTGCGGACAAATATTCTGAATGATATTTTATCAGGCCAAGTTTCTATCGTCATTGGGACCCATGCACTCATACAAGACAGTGTTACTTATAACAATCTCGCTTTAACCATTATCGATGAACAACACCGTTTTGGTGTGCACCAACGTATTGCCCTTACAGAAAAAGGCAATAAACCGGATATGCTAGTTATGACCGCCACACCCATTCCCCGCACACTTGTCTTAACAGCTTTTGGTGACATGGATGTATCCAAAATTACAGAAAAACCAATGGGACGACAACCAATTACAACAGCAATGCTTTCTTTGAAACGTATGCATGAGCTTATAGAGCGAATTGCAATTGCACTCGAAAAAGGAGAAAAACTCTATTGGATTTGTCCTTTAGTGGAGGAATCGACAGCTCTTGATCTTACTTCAATTGAAAATCGTTTTGCGTTTCTTCATGAACGCTTTGGAGCTCGCGTTGGGATGATTCATGGCAAAATGTCTACAGCAGAAAAAGAAGCTGCTATGGCATCTTTTAAATGCGGAAATACACGTATTTTAGTTGCAACGACCGTCATTGAAGTCGGCGTGGATATCCCAGACGCTTCGATTATTATCATCGAACATGCAGAACATTTTGGTCTTTCACAATTACACCAATTGCGTGGACGTGTAGGACGAGGTGATAAAAAATCTTCCTGCATTTTGCTCTATAAAGATCCACTCACCAAAACAGCAGCAAAACGCCTAAATATTATCCGTAATACAGAAGACGGTTTTGAAATTGCCGAAGAAGATTGGCGCTTGCGAGGCGAAGGAGAACTTTTGGGCACAAAACAGTCTGGCGTCCCTGAATTTCATATAGCAAATCTTGCTGTTCACAGTGATCTTTTGTCAATAGCAAGAAAGGATGCACGCTTATTTTTACAACGCGATCCTCATCTTTCTTCTGAGCAAGGACAAGCTTTACGGTTGCTCCTTTATCTTTTCGGACACGACAACGCTACACGTCTCTTACGAGCAGGATAATGATAGAAAAGAACCTTTGATAAAAATAAAAACACCCGCTATGCAAATAAGCTATTCTTTCTTGGGATCACTCATAAATGATTTAACAAACTCCCTACGCCATCTATGCTTCATGAAAGTATAAACAAACCAACAGCAGCATCTTTTCTCTCAATCTGGATTACTCTTGCATTAAAAGAGGAGAAGCATAATGCGTTCTTTTGCCCCTTATCTTTATAGATCTGATCCATTTTTTGATCGCTTAAGAGAATATTTTTTATTCTTTCATTAAGGATTTGGAATGAAAAATCCTATCTTTGATATTCTCATTCAACAGAAAAAATGAGAAAACAAACTACCATTATAAATCAATTTGTTACACTTGATTATTCTCCAAAAATTCAGAAATATACAATTTATTTTTATTCAACAGTGACTGATTTTGCTAAATTACGCGGTTGATCAACATCTGTTCCTAATAAAACAGCCGTATGATAAGCGATTAACTGAATGGGAAGCGCATAAATAATAGGAGTAATAAATTCTGGAACAACGGGCAAAGTAATCGTTGATAAAGTCTTAAGACAAGCTGCTTCTGCTCCTTTTTTATCGGTTATCAAAATAATACGACCATTGCGCGCTCCTACTTCTTGCATATTAGACAAAGTTTTTTCAAACCACCGATCATAAGGAGCCACAACAATAACGGGAATTGTCTCATCCACCAGTGCAATTGGTCCATGCTTCAATTCGCCCGCCGCATAACCTTCAGCATGAATATAAGAAAGCTCTTTCAATTTAAGAGCTCCCTCCAAAGCAATCGGATAAGAAGTTCCACGTCCCAGATAAAGAACACTTTTTGCATTCACCAAATCACGACAAAGAAATTCAATTTTACCTTCTAATTTTAAGACTTCATTTAAAATACGGGGAACTTCTGCCAACTGTTGAACCAATTGCTGTTCCATTTGAACCGTGAGATAACCTCGTTGTTTAGCAGCACTAAGTGCGAGTGAAGCAAGTGTTGCCAATTGACAGGTAAAGGCTTTTGTTGAAGCAACACCAATTTCCGGTCCAGCAAGTGTTGGAAAAATAAAATCAGCCTCTCTTGCCATTGTTGATTGCTCAACATTCACAATTGTTGCTGTTTTTACACCCCGCTCACGACAATAACGCAAAGAAGCCAATGTATCAGCTGTTTCACCAGATTGAGAAACAAACAGGGATAATACATCAGAGGTTATAGGGGGTTCACGATAACGAAACTCGGACGCAACATCATTATCAACGCTCAAAGCGGCATATTTCTCAAACCAATAGCGCGCAACTAAGGTTGAATAATAAGCCGTTCCACAACTCGCAAAAAGGAGACGATGAATATTTTTCCAATCAATCAAATTCTCAAAAGATCGAACGGTATAATTGCCAAGATCAAGATAATGCGCCAAATTATGAGAAATAACTTCAGCTTGCTCAAACATTTCCTTGTGCATAAAATGACGATGATTTCCCTTAGAAATCAATAATGCTTCTTCAAGTAAGGTTGTCACAGAACGTTTTACCGGCTGATTGTCTCCATCATAAATTGTGACGCCTTCCCGTGTGAGAACAGCCCAATCCCCATCTTCCAAGTAGCTAATATGATCAACGAATGGGGCCAAAGCAATAGCATCTGACCCCACAAAAAATTCATCTTTTCCGTAACCAATTGCCAACGGTGGACCAGAGCGAGCCGCAATCATAAGGTTATCTTCACCTTCAAAAATAAGAGCAAGTGCAAAAGCCCCCTGCAATCTTTTCCAACTATTACGCATAGCTTCTTGCGGAGAAAGACCACTTTTTAATGCACGCGTTATTAAATGTGCAATAACCTCTGTATCCGTCTCTGTCTCAAAGATATAACCATCCTCGATGAGTTCTCTTTGCAATTCTACAAAGTTTTCAATAATACCATTATGCACAACCGCAAGCTTTTCAGTTACATGAGGATGCGCATTGCGCTCAACAGCAACGCCATGTGTCGCCCAACGTGTATGTCCAATCCCTAAATTTCCTTCCAGAGGAGTTTTTTTTAATTTTTCTTCTAAATGAACAAGCTTCCCCTCAGCACGTACACGATAAAGATGCCCATTATAAACTGTTGCCACCCCAGATGAATCATACCCCCTATATTCAAGACGCTTTAATCCTTCAACCAAAGAGGATGTAACACACCTCTTTCCAAGAATTCCAATAATTCCACACATTAAAAAGCTCCAACCCACATATCTTTAAGATTTAAATATCATAAAACAATCTAATAGCCTTTATTTAAAACGATAAATAATAAAATAATTCAAACATGGAGTACGGCAATCTTTAAGAATTAACCTCCTCTCCATCGTTGGATCAGTACAAAACAAAGGAATAGATTGAAAATGATCATTTTTTCTGTTTTTTTTCTAACAAGCGTGCCCGAAATTTTGTTGCATAGCCTTCTTTTATAACCTGTCGTGCACGCCCAAAAGCCATACTGTTCATAGGAACATTTTCAGTAATAACGCTTCCTGAAGCAACATAAGAGCCATCCCCGATCACCAATGGGGAAACAAGCGCCGTATTAGACCCAACAAAAGCATGATCACCAATCGTGGTCTTATATTTGTTAAATCCATCATAATTACACGTAATCGTACCGGCTCCAATATTGGTATGTGCACCAATTTCGGCATCACCAATATAACTTAAATGATTTATTTTAGAAGATTCTCCTACCTTAGCTTGTTTGACTTCACAAAAATTTCCAACCTTTACGGATTTTGCCAACTCTGTTCCAGGACGCAAACGTGCATAGGGACCAATCTGCGCATCTTGACCCACCACAGCACCTTCGAGATAACTAAATGCACGAATAACAGCACCAGAGTGTACTTTCACGCCTAATCCAAAATAAACATTTGGTTCTATCACCACACCTGGTTCAATTTCTGTATCATGAGAAAAATAGACTGTTTCTGGTTTTAAGAGTGTAACACCCGATAACATTAAATCGCGCGCTTTACGTTTTTGCCACAAAGAATCAGCCTCAGAGAGCTCAAGAGAGTTGTTAATTCCTGCGATATTTTCAAAAGGAACTTCAACGACACGTACATCCAACCCTTCGCGTGTTGCCAGAGAAGCAATATCGGTTAAGTAGTATTCTTTTTTCACATTGTTATTATCAACCTTCTCTAAAAGAGAAAGGGCATGTTTTCCACGCATAGCGAGTATTCCCCCATTACAAAAAGAAATCTTTTTTTCTTCGTCGCTTGCGTCTTTTTCTTCCACAATTGCAATCAATTGACCATTTTTCTCGAGAAGACGTCCATAACCTGTTGGATCTTGGGTATGAAAGCCTGAAAAAACAACATCTGCTCCATCAGCAAGCTGTGTACGCATTTGCTGCAATGAATCTTGCTGAATGAGAGGCGTATCCCCAAAAACAATGAGAACATCATCCACTCGCCTTTGCAAAGCTAAACGAGCCGATAAAACAGCATGCGCCGTTCCTAAACGCTCTTTTTGCTCAAAAATCATCACATCTTTTACACATGACTGAACAACATGTGCAACCTCTTGAGCACCAAATCCCACAACAACAGCCAATTGTGAAGATCCTGCCAATTCTATTTGTTTTAGAACGTGGCATATAAGAGGCAATTCAGCAATTTTATGAAGAACTTTAGGCAGAGACGATTTCATGCGCGTCCCTTCACCTGCAGCAAGAACAATAGAAAGACAACTTCTAACCATAAAAACACATCAGACTAACGAGAAAATCCAAAAAAGTTTACAATATCGTGCCAACGAATATCTTCAACATAACTCAATGAAGGATAATGCTCTAAAAGCCAAAATGAAAGATCCTGCATAGAGCCTGTTAGAAACAAAATCCCTGTAAGAATAAGAAAAACACCAATAATTTTTTCAACTTTTCCTAAATGAATACGAAAAGCTGCTAAAAACCGCATAAAATGACTCGAAAATAAGGCTGCCAATACAAAAGGAACAGCAAGACCTAACGCATAAACTGCTAATAGAATAGCGCCCTCACCCACAGTTTCTTTTGTTCCAGCAAGCGTTATAATAGGTCCTAAAATGGGACCAATACACGGGGTCCAACCAAAGGCAAAAGCTAAACCAATAACATAGGCTCCTAAAGGACCAGCAGGTGTTTTATGAGTCTGAAAACGCGCTTCACGAAATAAAAACGAAATCTTGAAAAGCCCTAAAAAATTTAAACCAAAAATAATAATGATCACTCCAGCAGCAAGAGCAAACCAATCACGATAATAACCGATGAATTTACCAATTGTACTTGCACTAGCACCTAAAGCAACAAAAACAGTGGTAAATCCAAGAACAAAAGCGATAACAGAAGACAATAAAGCCCACCGTATAAAGACTTTCTCATCACGCTTTTCTGATCGAAAGTCATCAATACCAATCCCTGCCATATAGCATAAATAAGGGGGAACTAATGGCAAAACACAGGGTGACAGAAAAGACAGAGCCCCCGCAAAAAACACACTAATTGTTGAAATTTCAATCAAAACGCACACCCCATCTTTCATCACGGTTTAGTTCTATGAACAACGATCAATCCATATCTTCATCAATTCGTTGCATATTTTGTTCATTCGCAACCACACTTATATCTTCATCATGACCAGAAACGACAGAAAAAACCTTTTGATAAATTTTATCTTTATTTTTAGCAATGGCAATATACTCTCCCTCCGCTAACACGAGTGAAACATAAGCCCCAACTGTTTCATATACAATATCGCCAGAATCATTGGCAAGAGACCAACTTGTATCTGCAAGTGCTTCTCCTCCTTCTTGTCGTACCAGCTTTAACACAATTTGAGCAGCCTGATGTTCAAGAGTAACTTCCGTTATTTTACCAGCCTCTACTTGAATATCCGAACGAGCCGTCGCATTAATGGAACCATAATGGGAAGCAACATGGTAGCGACCAGCTTTTAAACGTACAACGGATTGAGGTTTAACATTTGATAAAATGATCCCCGTATCATCATTTTCTTTTTCATCCTCATAGATCGTAAAACGTAATTCCTTTTCATTGATTTCACCATTGAGCAGTGTTGCATTTAAAATAAGACCCCCTGCCTCAAGATAAAAGTTTTTCACAAGACACTGCCCATTTTCTAGACGAATATGGCGCATAGCACTCATATGACCAAATGAGACATGAACAAGATAACTTCCTGGCTCTAAATCAAAACGCGCACTTCCCCCCTTATGGGTTGCCACTAATGGTAATTTATTATCAATTCCTAGAATAGGGGCATAAAGGCGCCAGACAAGCCCTTTCTCAATATCTTGACGGCTATTTGTTAACCGAGCATTCAAAATGAGTTGTGCCTGAGATGCTAAATTCTCTTTTTGCTGTTCTTGGGACTTTAGAATAAAACTCCGTGATTGTCCCTGCTGTTGATCTACTCCTTCTTCACAAAAAGCACAATGGCTCCAGATCAACAAAGTAAGCACCACGCATAACCGCACACATCGGTGCACTATTTTTATAAGACTAGCCATTTTTACATTGTTGACCAACATGATATTTTTTTCAAGAAACAATATCACAAAGTCCCCACTCTCAAATTGAAAAACTTACACCACAACCACATGATGAAACGGCATTGGGATTATGAATCTGAAAAGACTGTCCCATAAGATCATCAACAAAATCAATCTCAGCTCCTTCCATGAAAGGAATCGATAGTGAATCAATAAGCACCGTTGCCCCATCTTTTTTGAAAACGAGGTCATCTTTACACATTTCAGAAACCAAGTCATATTTATAAGAAAAACCAGAACATCCACCGCCTTCAACAGAAATACGTAAGGCTATTTTATCAGGTTCACGCAAAAGTATCTGTACAATTTGCTGAGCAGCAGCCTCTGAAATTTTCACATTCATTTTATATATCCTTGCATTAAACCATCAAGAAAGAGTATCCCACACTATTAAAGAGAAAATTTATTCACATAAACCACTCTTAATTTTAAGATGATAATGGACAGCTTGCAATGGATATAGGCACGATCAACTTCAATTACCAATCTCGAGCCGTCTACAGTGCTCACCCGCAAACAAGCCGCGGCCGATTATTCCATGAAACGATGAGCTCTACGCGCTCACCCTTTCAACGAGATAGAGATCGTATTATCCATTCTAATGCATTTCGACGTCTTAAACATAAAACGCAAGTGTTTATTGCTGATGAAAGCGATCATTATCGTACCCGCCTTACCCATTCCATAGAGGTTTCTCAAATTGCACGAACACTCGCTAGGGCTCTGTATCTTGATGAAGATCTTGCCGAAGCCATTGCCCTTGCTCATGACTTTGGACACACGCCCTTTGGCCATGCAGGAGAAGAAGCTCTCAATGAAGCCATGGCGGATTATGGCGGCTTCGATCATAATGCACAAGCCTTACGCATTGTTACAAAACTAGAACAGCGCTATGCAAATTTTGATGGCCTCAACCTTACATGGGAAACCCTCGAAGGTCTTGTAAAGCATAACGGGCCTCTTCTAGGTCCTCACGCGAAAAATAAAGAAGTTTCCACCGATATTTTACAATACAATGCAAAGCAAGATCTTGCACTCGATTGTTTTGCAGGACTAGAAGCACAATGTGCTGCGATTGCAGATGATATCGCATACAATGCCCATGATATTGATGATGGTTTACGATCGCAATTTTTAACCCTCGATCAATTTGAACACGTTTCTCTAACAGCAGCCATCTTAAAAAACATAACCGATGAGCACCCCCAGCTCGACCAAGCACGACGCGGTTACACACTGGTACGAAGACAAATCACAACCATGGTCGAAGATGTTATCAAACAATCACATGAAAATTTGGCACGCATCAAACCAACCAGTATAAGCGATATTTACCAAGCAAAACAAACTATTGTTACCTTTTCACCGTCAATGACCGTTTACGAAAAAGAACTAAAAAATTTTCTTTTTAAAAATCTTTATTATCACAAACAAGTTCTCAGTCGTCGCAATGCAGCAAAAAACATTGTACAAAAATTATTCAATTGTTATTATGAGAATCCAGAGACAATGCCTGAAAGTTGGTGCAAAAAAGCAGTGCACTTAAAAAATCAAGAGTTAGCACGTCTGATTGCTGACTTTCTTTCAGGGATGACTGATCACTATGCTTTACGTGAATATCACCGTTTATTTGACCATACAGATCATTTCGTTTAATGGCTTTTAGCATCATCATGGAAGCTCAATATGAATATCTTTAAAAACTTCGAAAAAAAAATTAAAAAATCAATTGAATTATCTGATATAAAAGGAAAAAATGGAGAAGATCTAGATTTATCAAAAATCACCGTTGATCCCCCACGTGATTCCTCCCATGGTCATTTATCAACCAATGCTGCCATGGTGCTTGCAAAATCTATTGGGATGGGGCCCCGTGCGCTTGCCGATAAAATCATAGAACTACTTAAAAATGATTCTTCTATTGAGAATATTGATGTTGCCGGCCCTGGTTTTATCAACATCAAGCTTACAAAATTATTTTGGCAAGATGCTATAAAGTCCATGCTTGAATTAGGCCTTTCTTATGGTCGCATGCCGATGGGACAGGGAAAACGCGTCAATGTTGAATATGTCTCAGCAAATCCTACAGGCCCTATGCATGTAGGACACTGTCGCGGAGCCGTTGTTGGAGATGTTCTCTCCAATTTGCTGCAATTTACGGGCTATAACATCACGAAAGAATATTATATCAATGATGCTGGTCAACAAATCGAAGTTCTCGCTCATTCTGTACTGTTGCGCTATCGTGAAGCGCTTGGACAAAAAATTAATGAAATTCCAGAGGGGCTCTATCCTGGAGAGTACTTGATACCATTGGGTCAATCGTTGGCTCAAGAGTTTGGTGACCAGCTCCTCTCCATGGATAAAGATGAAGCCTTATCTATCGTGAAAGAACGAGCGATTCAGGCAATGATGTCCATGATTCGCGAAGATTTGGCAGCTCTTAATATTTATCATGATATCTTTTTCTCTGAGCGAATGCTTTACGCAGATAATGCCCGAGCTATTCGTAATACCATTAACGACCTCACTTTAAATGGTTATATTTACAAAGGAAAACTCCCCCCTCCCAAAGGACAAAATATAGAAGATTGGGAACAAAGCGAGCAAACTTTGTTTCGTTCAACAAATGTTGGTGATGACCAAGACCGTGTTTTGGTTAAATCTGATGGTTCTTACACTTATTTTGCTGCTGATGTTGCTTATTTTCGGGATAAATTTAATCGTCATTTTGATGAAATGATTTATATTCTAGGCGCAGACCATGCTGGCTATATAAAGCGGCTAGAAGCTATGGCAAAAGCAATTTCTGGGGATAAAGCCAAACTAAGTGTTTTCTTATGCCAATTGGTAAAACTCTTTCGCGATGGTCAACCTGTACGCATGTCAAAAAGAGCCGGATCATTTGTGACTCTAAGAGATGTTGTCGAAGAAGTTGGTCGTGATCCAGTACGTTTTATGATGCTATACCGCAAATGCGAAGCACCTCTTGATTTTGATTTTGCAAAAGTAACGGAACAATCAAAAGATAACCCCATCTTTTACGTACAATATGCAAGTGCACGTTGTCACTCAGTCTTTCGTCAAGCACAAGAAGTACTTCATATTGAAAGCTTTTCAAAGGACACATTGATCTCCCATCTTCATCGACTAACAGATGACAATGAAATATTATTAATACGCAAACTTTCTGAATATCCCCGTATCATTGAACAAGCCGTCGTTCATAAAGAACCCCATCGATTAGCGTTTTATCTTTATGATCTTGCTTCCTGCTTTCACACCCATTGGAATAAAGGGAGTGAAAGTCTCAATTTACGCTTTATTCAGCCTAATGATAAAGAGTTATCCTTTGCAAGATTGGGCTTGATACAAGCTGTTATCAATATTTTATCATCAGGACTTAGCATCATAGGAGTCGAAGCCCCAATAGAAATGCGTTGAAAAAGTTCTATAAATACATACAATAGATACTTTATTGGTAAACTTTTTCATGTATCCTTGCATGAGAGGGGGAAAATTTATAATTTTAACATAACAAATCAAAATTAACCATTGATTGCACGTCAGTGCAAATCATTATGTGAGAAAAGCTATGAGCGATAACGATCGCAAAAATCCGCACGAAATAAAACAAGATCATGAACACCATGATCCTTTAGAAAGACTTACGCGCATTTTTAATCCGACCAAACAAAGCGGAAACCAAAATGAGCACTCTTCTTTAGAGACAGATCGCTCGACATCTCATTCCAAAACATCATCTTCTGATGATTTTGATTTGTCCTTCCTAGAAGAAGAACTTGAAAATAATTTAACACGCGACTCAACCTTTGATGATCAAAAAAAACCGTGGAACTCGCATGCAACCAGCACTGCAACAGCCTCAGATATTGCACAAACTGGTTCTTTCAACCATTCAAAACAAAATAATTTATCTGAAGAAAAATATTCTTCACCGACCAGTCATGATGAAGAACAAATTTTAGACGCGCTTTCTCCATTACCAATCCAAAAGAATCAATTGTCTCAACAGAAAAAGACAGCAACACGTGCTCATCCTTTCTTTGAAAAAAGGAATTTTATCTCACAATCAGAATCAGAAAATATCTTTTTTAATGAATCTGAAAGACGCGAAAATAAAAGAGATGAGACAGAAACTGTTGAAAGAACCGACCGTTTTTCACAAACGACTTCACAACAACCTGAAACTTCGAATATACAAAAAGCTGATGATGACAATCAAGACTTCTATGTTCGTTCTATAAACCATCCCTATAAAATTTCAGCAAATCAAGAAAATTGGACCCAAGAAGATTATACGAATGTCTCCTCTTCTTCAAAAGAAGATGAATTTTTCTCATCTTCCAACCTTGTGTCGGAAAAACAAAACACGCCGAGAAATCAAACAACAAGTGGCTTCTCCTCTCCTTTGGATTCTACACACGTTGACCGACAATCTTATTTAGAGAGATCTTCACAAGAGGATCATACAACCAATTACCCCTATTTTTTTGAAGAAAATCCCTCACAACAAGAAACTTATAGTGAAAAATTTCCAACATATAATCAGGCTCAACCCCAATACATCAATAAGCCTGAAAATGTCTCTAACCCAAATAGAGAAATTTCATATAATCAAAATAATTTAGATGAGTTTCTTTCCTCATCAAAACCTCTTCATACGAAACAAACAGAGAGCTTTTTTGCCCATAATTATACACACAGAGATACGCCCCCTCCTAATGTTGATACTTATAAATTTTCAGAAGAAATCGTAGAAAAAACTGGTCCTATTATGGTTCCAGAAGTCCCGTATGAAGCCCCAGAATATGATGTACCAGCAGGTGGTTTAGAAGAAGAATTTGCAGATGTACTCAATGTAGGAAATGTTCCAACAGATAACTTTTCTCAAAAACAACACAACAATGAAGCTTTCACTGAAATTTTTCATCAAACTATGCAAAATTCAAAAGAAGGGGGGTATATAAACTCTAAAGAACAAAATGCCGACTATTTCTCTGCTGGCAATATCGAATATAATTCCCCCTCCTTGAGTGAGAATTCACCATACACAAGCTCAGATGGAATCCCTACGCCTCCCTCAGCGCCTCCCCCCTTTAAAAGTTCTGTTTTGGGGAAAGTTTTCATCAAAGGTATTTTTCTTCTTATTTTAATAGCCATTGGGTTTACTGGTTACTCTTATTTTTTCATGCCATCACAGAAAAATGAAGAAAGGGTCATTATCCACGCTGATAATACACCTTTTAAATTCAAACCAGAAACAACTGAAACGAAAAATGATATTGCCCATAATTTAGATGTCTATAAACAAACAACTGGACAAAATGACAAACAAGAAAATACACAACAACTTCTTATTGATAGCTCTGAAAAACCTGATAGCTTAGAGGGATTAAATTCAGAAGAGGCTCCAAACGTTTCACCCTCTCCTTCGACTGAATCTGATGTTGAAGATGCAGTCACTGAAGCTATCAATCATACTGTTCCAACGCGAGAAGTACAAACCGTTATTGTCAATCAAGATGGTACAATTACACTGGCTCCTGTACATCAAACAGAGAGCAAAACAGCTGCTCAATCTACACAATCCATCGATCAAATTCCTGACGAGATTCAAGAGTCATCCTTTGTTTCATCGCATAATTCCGATAGAAATGACCAAGAAAGTGATTATGATCTCAAAAATAATATTGATAAAATAATCGCTGAAAATACTTCTAATACGAGTATTGAAGAAAAATTTATCCCAATTCCATCTCATGCAGAGAGAAATGTAGAAGTCGAAACGAACGCCGCCACTCGTCCCACATCAGCAAACAGAATTTCACCCCAAAATTCAGAGGATTATTATGTACAACTTTCCTCTCAACCAACGCATGAATTAGCGAAGGATTCTTTAAAAAAGATGAAATCCAAATTTGGATTCATTATCGGGTCCCGTCCTTTAAATATTCAGCCGGCTTTTATACCAGGAAAAGGAACCTATTACCGTGTTCGTATTCAAACGCAAAACCGTAATGAAGCTATAATCCTTTGTGAAACCATTAAAAATTCTGGTGGAAGTTGCTTCATCACACGTTAAACCAATCATGTAACGGTTGTTAAAACCGTTACATGATTTATTTTAAGGCCATTTATTTCAATAGCATTGAATGAGATTTATCAAAAACTTCAGAAATTAAAATCATCTCAATCTTTTTTGCTTATGTATTTAAACTGACTTTATTTTTTAAACTACGTCAGTTTTCGCTTTATTTAAAAGATTATGTTTACAAAAAAATCACTGCGTACTCTTATAGGTATAAGGTACAGGAGGAGATGAATTTAAATCTTTTTGGGGCATTGTTATGCTCTGGTTTTTTTCTGGAGTATTATAATATGAGTTATGTTCAGGAGATTTTGCAAAAAAAGATCCTAAAAAACCAAAAATAAACCAGATAATAAATAGCGCGAGAAGAATAGCAAAAATACCCTTAGCGATTGAAACACGCTGTTCACGATCTTTTCTTTCTTCAGCCATACGTTCTTCATATGTGTGATAATTTTTATCAATCATAGTGGATTTCCTTTTCTCGATTCCCTTACCTTTAAATTTCTAGAAAATATGCATATATGAAATTATTCAGATACTTATTTTGAGAAAACGATAAAGAGAGATAAAGGTTCCAAATACCTGCATAAAGATGGAAAAAAGAGCCGAGAATAGAATTAAAATATCAACCATAGCCTTTGAGTTCTACAATAAAACATTGACACAAAGGATTTGCTAATAATACAGTTATGATCAAAATATCTTATTATCATTTATTAATAAAAAATAAAACATTCTCAAAAGGTTTTTCTTATGAAATCTCCCCTATCGTCACTTACTTTTAAAATAGAAAAGCACCCATCACCTTTGCCAGAAGAAAAACGTGAAGAAATTCTAAAAAATCCGGGTTTTGGTCAATTTTTTACAGATCATATGTGTACTATTCAATGGACGGAAAACAAAGGTTGGCATAACGCCGTTATTTCTCAATACAAAGCTTTAGAAATTAACCCTGCAAGTACTGCCTTGCATTATGGACAGGAAATTTTTGAAGGTTTAAAAGCATATCGCACAAAAGATGGACGCATCTTGCTCTTCCGTCCTGATGCCAATGCACAAAGGTTTATAGAGTCAGCAAAACGGTTAGCCATGCCAGAATTACCAAAAGATATTTTTCTGGATGCCGTTCATCAACTCGTAAAAATTGATCAAAAATGGGTTTCTGATCATCCCAACGCCAGTCTCTATATTCGTCCATTTATGTTTGGCAATGAAAACTTTTTGGGCGTTCGCCCTTCTCAAGAATATCTTTTTTGTATCATAGCCTCTCCAGTTGAATCCTATTTCAAAGGAGAAGAAAAATCTGTCAGCGTCTGGATTGAAACAGAATATAGCCGTGCTGGTCCAGGAGGGACAGGTGCTGCCAAATGTGGTGGAAACTATGCAGCCAGCTTACTTGCACAAAAAAGTGCAATTGAAAACAATTGTAGCCAAGTGCTCTTCCTTGATATGGTTGAACATACATGGATTGAAGAACTTGGCGGTATGAATGTCTGTTTTATTATGGATAATAACACACTCGTAACCCCTCCCCTTAATGGAACGATTCTTCCAGGAATAACACGTCATTCAATTTTGCAGTTGGCTCAACAAATAGGATTAAAGATAGAAGAGCGTCCTTATTCTTTTGCATCGCTTCAAGAGGATGCAAAGAGTGGACACCTTAAAGAAGTCTTTGCCTGTGGTACAGCTGCCGTTGTCACATCAATTGGCCGTTTTAGATATAAAGGAGGAGAATTTATTATCGGAAATGAAACAGTCGGAGAAGTCACAAAGCAACTTCGAACACAATTAGTTGATCTTCAAAAAGGGAATATAGAAGATAAAAATGGCTGGGTTCATTCTGTCCAGCTCTCATAATAAGTTGATATTCTCATATCTATAAACACTTCCATGAAGATATATTAGACCTTCATGGAAGTGTAGACACTAAAAATAATCTCTCTATTTTTCTAAGGATGACAAAAGAAAAAATATTTAATCAAATTTCGAATGATCTCTATGCTGTGCTTTAATATTACGAACTGTCCCCGTATGGGAACGCATAACAAGAGTTTCCGTTTGGATGTAGCGTGGCGTGAATTTAACACCAGAAAGCATATTACCATCTGTCACCCCTGTCGCTGAGAACAAAACGTCACCTTTTGCCATTTCTTCCATTGTATAAACCTTATTAGGATCACTAATCCCCATTTTGGCTGCACGAGCAATTTTCTCTTCTGTATCAAGCAACAAACGACCTTGCATCTGTCCTCCAATGCAGCGTAAAGCAGCAGATGCTAAAACACCCTCTGGAGCTCCACCAATCCCCATATAGAGATCGATACCTGTTTCTTCTGGATCAGTTGTATCAATAACAGCAGCAACATCTCCATCACCAATCAAGCGAATCGATGCCCCTGTCGCTCGCACTTGATCAATTAATTTTTCATGACGAGGCCTATCCATAATACAAACAGTAATCTGATTAACAGCTACTCCTTTAGCTTTTGCAAGAGCATGAATATTATCGGTAGGACAAGCATCTATATCCACCACTCCCTTTGGATAACCAGGACCGATAGCAATTTTGTTCATATAAACATCAGGAGCATAAAGGAGGTTTCCCTTTTCAGCAATGGCAACCACTGCTAAAGAATTGGCAAGATTTTTAGCACAAAGCGTTGTTCCTTCCAATGGATCAAGTGCAATATCGATTGCCAGTCCATTTTGAAGACCTACTTTTTCTCCAATATAAAGCATAGGAGCTTCATCCCGCTCACCTTCACCAATCACCACTGTACCCTCAATAGGTAATCGATTAAGTTCCCTCCGCATTGCATCTACAGCAGCTTGATCGGCAGCCTTTTCATCACCACGTCCACGCCAGCGCGCAGCAGCAACAGCAGCACGTTCAGTGACACGCACCAATTCAAGTGTCAAAATACGGTCAAGTCCATTTAAAGTCTTCTGAGTTGTGGGCATGTGAAAAAATCCTACCGAATAAATACCAGAAAAATATGAGCCCTATTAAGCTCTAAAAGTAAAGCTTTTGGCAAAAATAAAAACTTTCCACAAGAGATAAAAGTATTCCAGCTTGTCAAATCAATATAAATTATCAATTCTCTGCCATACGTTCAATACGAATGAATTGAGATTTTGCAACAAGATGTCCATCTTTTTCAATTTCTGCAAGTGCCTGTCGTACATTTACTTCTGTTGTTTCATGCGTGATTAAAATAATCGTTTTTTCAATCTGGTTTTCTATAAAAGGTCTTTGAACAATCGACTCTAACGAAATATGATTATCAGCCATATGCCTTGCAACCGTGGCAAAAACACCAGCACGATCATGAACATTTAAACGTATAAAATAGCCCCCTGCATGATTTGAAATGCGTGCTTTTTTATGAGGAGTAAGCTCTAAAGCTGGACGTCTTAAAACAGGTGCATAGTGAAAATCAGAACGTGCTTTTGCTATATCAGCCAAATCACCAATAACAGCTGATGCTGTTGCCATTCCTCCAGCGCCAGGACCAGAAAACAGTAATTCACCTAATAAATCACTTTGAATAGAAAGAGCATTGGTTACACCATTGATCTGTGCAATCATTGAAGATGTTGGGACCATTGTCGGGTGAACGCGTTGCTCTATTCCAGAATCCGTTTTTAATGCAACCCCTAAAAGCTTAATTCGATATCCCAATTCATCAGCCGCCCGAATATCAATTTGCGAAATATTATGAATTCCTTCAACATAAACATCATCTAACGAAACAGCTGTTCCAAATGCTAAGCTTGTTAACAAAGCTAATTTATGCGCCGTATCATTTCCCTCAATATCAAAAGTTGGATCTGCTTCAGCATACCCCAGTCTTTGTGCATCTGCTAAACAATCTTTGAATGAAAGACCTTCTGTAAACATGCGTGTTAATATATAATTACAGGTTCCATTGAGAATACCATAAATCCGCGATATGTGATTACTGACAAGTGATTCTCTCATCGCTTTAATAACAGGGATTCCCCCTGCAACAGCTGCTTCAAAATGAAGAAAAACACCCTTTTGTTCTGCAATTATAGCTAGCTCTACTCCATGTCGAGCAAGAAGAGCTTTATTGGCTGTCACAACATGATGTCCTTCCTCAAGCGCCCTTTTAACAGCAGTATATACAATATCCAATTCACCACCAATTAACTCAACAAAAACATCAATCTCATCAAAAGCAGCCATCTCCACAGGTGAATCAAACCATCTTATATTACTGAGATCAATTCCACGATCACGGCCTTTATCGCGTGCACTAACAGCAACGACTTTGATGGATCGCCCACATTGACAAGCTAAACTATTCGCTTTTTCACATAGAGCTCGAACAACTGAAGTACCAACCGTACCAAGTCCCGCAACACCAACTTTTAAAGCTTCTGCCATTATTTAACCACTGCCCACTATCTTTATTGAAAAATCGTTTAAATGATGTGTCTTCGACACAAAGAATGCTTATATCCCTCAAAACAAAAGAAATTCCCTGCTCACTCCACTTTCTTTTTTTCTAATAGAATTATCCCCGCTTGTTCAATCAAAATTCCTAAAAATAAAAATATTTATTTTTTCAAAGATTTCACAACCTTTATAAAAAAATTAATTCAAAATGAAAATCTGCAAAACGGATAAATGCAAGTTTCCTTTTAAAATTTCCTTATTTAAAAATAGGCAAAAAACTTCTCACAAAAACTCAACTCTATCAACAAAGGATAGAAAAAATCTCTCAAAAAAAATCAATAACAAGCGAAAGAATATTGAAAACTTAGTAAGAAAACAAAAACACAACTCTTCTAAATCAACAAGTATTAAACAAAAAACATTCTCTTATGTGATACGTAAGGAGAATGGATAAAATAAAGCAGATGAGTAAATAATACCACATTCCTTCCTACCATTATATAGCTTAAACTCGTTCTTTAATGCAAAAATCTTAACGCTCTCCTATATAAAAACAGAACCTTACATTAAAGTAAAAAGCAAAAACTCATATGTGTACAGCATAATTCTGAAACATTATAAATATGGAGAATAAATTTGCAAAATTCGCATATTTTATCTCAACTTATTGCTACTCTTTTGAAAAACGAACGAATTGAAATGACAAAAACCTCAATAAACTCTTTATCTGTACTGCCTCATTTTCAAATAAAGAACTTTCTAAAGATGTAAGAGAACAAATAAAAAACATTTAAATTTTTTACAATCGTGCAAAAGTAAGTTTGAGAAAAAATAATTTTTAGGATATTTCATAGAACTTTCCTCAATATCTTCCATTTTATCTTACAAATTTTCTTTTTTTGAAATTGAACAGTTTCTACGGCTTGTGCTTCAAAAGAAAACTTTTTATGTGATTCGTACTCTTTGTTAACTTGCTCATAAATATTGGCTTTCTCCTTCATAAATTATATGGTTTTTCTTTATGATAAGCTCAAATAAACAGCTTTCTGTATCAAAGCTCTCTCAAGCAAGTCACAAAATATTCACATGTAGAAGCATGAAACAAAGATGAATAAAATATGCAAAAATAAACATCTTTTAAATGTTGTTGTGATTATTTTTATCTATAACCTCAAACTGAAATGAAACAAAAAATATCATTCACTCAATATGATATTTGCAGTAAATGATATTTGCAGTAAAATTTTCTATCCATCATGATAACTCTATATTTTTTCGACAAAAAATCTTAAAAAATAAAATGATCCCAACAAAAAACACTCAAAAATCATTCCATAAAGCACACTTTTTTTAAAAAAAATGCCCCTGAGGGCTTGCGAAGTAAAAAGATCCTCTCTATAAGCCTCATCATTGGTTTGCGCCCATCGTCTAGCGGTTAGGACATCGCCCTTTCACGGCGGAAACAGGGGTTCGATTCCCCTTGGGCGTACCATTACCTATTTTTTTATATATAATATATTGATTTCACGTATATTTTAAGAGGTAAGGGATACCCGAATAAGTGTAAGGGAATAGGATTTTGCAACATGCCTCTATAGGACGCCTGCTTTTTTATCAAATTTCTCTACAAATTTTTTAAATCTTGTTAAGTCTTGTTGTGAAAGATTCTCTAAGTTTTTAACGAACGTACCAATAGTTTCATGTTGCAATGAATTAGAAGATTTCATTGTGAAATTCTTGCGACAAACATCAGCTTCCTTTCTTAACAAAGAAGCTGTCTCTTGATCTAAGGCATACAGCTCTATAATCTTGTCTTCCATACCAACGGGTACGGATTTTTTGCCAATCTCAACTGAAGATAAAAATGCTACAGATATACCTAATTTATCAGCCATATTTAAGAGTCGTTCAAAATGATCAACGCGAATTTTGCGTAAAATTTTACCAAAAGATGTAAGCATATAAAAAGTCCTGTTAGAGAAGAAATATTTCCTCTGATTCTAACAAATCTTTTTCAAACTTTCCTCAATTATTGCTAATGCGAATCAGAATTTTTTTGAGAATTCACTATCGATTTCTTACTTAAATAAATCTGAATGCGTACCTGTCCTATCAAAATGGACTCGCTCTTCATCAACTATATAAATTAATAACCAATCTGCCTCTATATGAAGATCTCGACGAGGCTTCCAATTGCCTTGTAATGCGTGATCATTTAAAATAGCAGGCAATTGCTGCTTATGAATGAGAAGTTGCATAACTTCTGTAAGCTTTCGCATATCTTTCCCACGTTTTTTTGCCCGTTTTACATCTCTTTTAAACTTTCCTGAATAACTCACTGAACGCATAATTAGATGTCCAGTTGCTTCATCAAATCAGCAATATTTTTAGCATAAAAAACATCTTCATTTCTGTCGGTTTTATGAAAAGTTTCAAGCGTTTCCTTATTAGGTATTTTATTATTTTCAACGTAAATACGAATAAGATCACGTAAAATTTGAGATGCTGGACGGTGTTTTCTTTCAGCTATAGCCATAAATGCATTTTTTAAATTTACATCTACTTTAGCTGCTATAAGTTCACTTTTTATACTCATAATACCTCCTCTTTAAAATTTTAGTGATTATACATTGTATAACATAGTTAAACATAGTTTAACTTATAATTAATATCAATCTCTTTTTTTACAGAAGAAATATCTAACTCTTGGTTATCCATTTTTTTAAGTGTGAGAAGCTATTCCCTAGCGCGTCCATGAAACGGGCAAAATCGATTACACACATAAAGACAATAAGGGCTATCCACTTCATGATGCGTGACATCATCTTTAAGCCTTGATAGGTTTCTATCATCTCATGAAGAAGCCGTTGTTCTGTCTCTGAGAGATCTCGTTCCTGATTACTTTGTTTTCTACTCATTTTGCCAATCACATAAGCGTGCTCCCTGTTGATTATGCTTCAATATATCTCTTGCTAAATTGGGACTAATCGCGGTCAGATCTTGCTTGTCCAAATAAATTGGTAACCAACCAACACAAGAAACTGCCCTATTTGCCGCGCACCCAACGAGACAAAGCAGAGCGCAC
>NZ_JADB01000002.1:266580-323754 GCF_000518165.1 Bartonella elizabethae F9251 = ATCC 49927 | reverse complement strand
AAAGTTACACTCGTATAATCAATTTCATCTTTTTCTTTTTTATCATAATGAACAACCGCTGAATCATCTGATTGAAGATGATTAATCTGGTTGGTGATCTCATTGGTGATTGTGTTTTGAACATTCGTAATAGAAGTACTAACACCTTCAAAAGCTTCTGCTACATTCTGATAAGTCTTATCTTCTTTATCACCATTATCCTTAACTGTTTTAACCTTAAAGCTTGGTGCTTTCAAATTGCCTTCCTTATCATAACCAGCGCCACCACCAAAGTACTGTGCAACACTGCTACCCAAAGCATAAAGCTGTGAACCATTGACCGCTTCTGTTGATTTGGATGAAAGATCTCCTTCTTTAACTCCAGAAAGAACCCGTTCTGTACCATCAGTATTGGCAAAACTTACTTGCGTACCATTCGTTTCACCACCAACTGATATGACATGTGTCTTCTCATCTTGCTTAACTAGGCTGTCCCCTACAACTTGGTTAATTTTCTCATCCACCTCATTATGAATATTCGTGAATGATTGATTTACACCTTCAAAGGCGTCAGCTACAGTTTTATATTCTTGCTCTGTTGCTTTGCCACTATCATCGAATTTCTTAACCTTAAAGACAGGAGAACTCCACTTGCCTTTCTCATCATAACCTGCTCCACCGCCAAAATAGCTCGCTAACGTATTGCTCATAGAATAAAGCTGAGAACCATTTACCGCTTCTTTTGATTTGGATGAAAGATCTCCTTCTTTAACTCCAGAAAGGACACGCTCTATACCATCAGTATTGGCAAAACTTACTTGAGTACCATTCGTTTCACCACCAACCGATATGACATGTGTCTTCTCATCTTGCTTAACTAGGCTGTCCCCTACAACTTGGTTAATTTTCTCATCCACCTCATTATGAATATTCGTGAATGATTGATTTACACCTTCAAAGGCGTCAGCTACAGTTTTATATTCTTGCTCTGTTGCTTTGCCACTATCATCGAACTTCTTAACCTTAAAGACAGGAGAACTCCACTTGCCTTTCTCATCATAGCCTGCTCCACCGCCAAAATATTTTGCAAACTGATCCTGTAAGGAATAAAGCTGAGAACCATTAACCGCATCCGTGGAATCCACAGTCACGTCTCCAGCCTTAAGGTGTGTAATTTTGCGATCTGCCTTTTCATCACCTTCGCCATGCTGTGCACTAAAGGCTTTGTCAGTATTGCTCCACAATAAAGCATCACCTTGAACGTGTTGTGTAACATTTGTTATGTTTTCAGTCAGTTCGTTAAACTTGTTCGTTAGATTATTATTTACTTCATTGATGTTTGTATCAAGCTGAGCTTTGTTAACAGCTTCATTATCATTGACTGCTGCCTTAACACCTGAAAGAGTGCGATCTGCTTTATCTTTGTTGGCAATATTGATTGCACCACCCTCTTTTTCTGCACCTATCTTGATAAGACCTGTCTCATCCTGCTTGACAAGACTATCACTAATAATACTGGTGATTTGGTTATTCACCTCATTATGAACATCTGTAATAGAAGTGCTAATACCTGCAAATGCATCCGCTACATTATCATAGGCAATTTCTTCAACTTCATTACTATCCTTTTTAACTGTTTTGACTTTAAAGGTAGGCGCTTTCCAGTTGCCTTCTGTATCATAGCCGGCGCCACCACCAAAATAGGTCGCAAACTTTTCGTTCATCGAATAGAGTTGTTTGCCCGTTATGGCATCCGTTGAATCTTTTGAAATAGTTCCATCTAAAAGATGTGTAAGCTTACTATTTTTCTTTTCATCATCTTTGCCATGATCAGCAACAAAAGCATTAGCTTCTTTGCTCCATAATAAGGCATCGCCTTGAACTTGTTGCGTAATATTCGTTATGTTTTGAGTAAAATCGTTGAATTTATTCGTTATATCGTTGGTAATTTTGTTTTGAACATTCGTGATAGAAGTACCAACGCCTTCAAAAGCTTCCTCTACATTTTTATAAGCCTTATTTTCTTCCTTGCCATCATTAGTTACAGTTTTAACTGTAAAAGTTGGATCGATCCAACTGCCATCTTTATAACCAGCTCCACCGCCTAAGTAAGCAGCAACCTTATTATTTGTTTCGAAAAGCTGTGAACCATTAATAGCTTCTGTTGAAGCTGCAGAAATTTCTCCAGCAGCAAGAAATTTAACTTTACTATTCGTTTTTTGACCTTCTTTTTCATGCTGAGCGACAAAAGCATTGTCTTCATTGCTCCATAGCAAAGCATCGCCTTTAACTTCTTTGTTAATGTTGTCTACTTTTTTATTAAAGTCTTCAACAATGTTCGTCAGATGATTGTTTACATTTGTGAAATTTGCATCAATCCCTGCAAAGGCTGAACCAACATCATTATATGTCTTGTTTTCAACTTTCTTACCATCTTCACTGAAAGTTTGCAGCGTAAAGCTTGGAGCTGTCCAGTTTCCATCCTTATACTCAGCTCCACCACCTAAGTAAGTAGCAACCTTATTATTTGTCTCGAAAAGCTGTGAACCATTAATAGCTTCCGTCGAGTCTTTCGTAATATCTCCGGTAGCAAGGAATTTAATTTTGCTATTGGTTTTTTCTTCTTCGCCATGTTGCGCACTAAAGGCATTGGCATCCTTGCTCCACGATAAAGAATCCTGCGCAACACCTTCAGAGACTTCTTTAATACGTTGATTCACATGCTTGATATTCGTATCAAGAGCTGCAAAAGCTGTTCCAACACCATCAAGAGAACTTTCTGTTACGACTCCATCCTTGGCAATGTACGATAATTTATAAGTTGGACCTGTAAAGGCTCCATTGTTAAAAGCTGCATTTCCACCCAAGGATTTCGCTATATCTTCGCCGATTTTATTAATCTGCTTACCATTGATTGCATCGTGAGATTCTGAAGAAATCACACCATCAGCAATATTGTGAAGTGCTGTGAGGGTTTTATCTTTCCCACCAAACGTTACACTCGCATAATCAATGGCTCCATTCTTTTGTTTATCATAATGAACAACCGCTGAATCATCTGATTGAAGATGATTAATCTGGTTGGTTATTTCATTGGTAATTTTATTCTGAAAATTCGTGATAGACGTACCAACACCTTCAAAAGCAGCTGATACATTCTTATAAGTCTCTTCTTTTTCCTCACCCTCTCCGTTAACAGTTTTAATTTTAAATGTTGGAGATGTCCATTCACCATTCTCATAACGAGCATCGCCACCGAAAGACTGAGCAATCTTATCACCCAAAGTGTAAAGCTGTTTACCTGTAATGGCATCTGTTGAGTCAGAAGCAATATTACCATCTAAAAGATGTGTAATTTTACTATTGGTCTTTGCATCATCCTTACCATGAGCCGCAATAAAGGCATTCTCACTCTCACTCCATAACAAAGCATCACCTTGGACTTGTTGCGTAATATTCGTTATGTTTTGCGTAAAGTCATTGAACTTATTCGTGATGTCTTTACTGACATTTTCGATACCTTTATCAAACTGCCCCTTGTTGACAGCTTCATTATTTTTCACCGCATCCTTCACACCGGAAAGGGTTCGTGCTTCGTTTGCGTTGTTAGCAATATTGATTTCACCACCAGCTACTTCTTTACCAATCGTGATGTAATTTGTCTTTGGGTCTTTCTTAATAAGGCTATCACCTTGTACATTGGTAATCGCATTATTAATCTGGTTGGTCATTTCATTTTTTATATTCGTGAAAGCAGTACCAACACCTTCAAAAGCTGCGGCTACACTTGTATAATTTTGTTCATCTTCTGTACCATCAGCTTTAACGCGTTTAATTTTAAAGGTTGGATCGGTCCATACGCCATTCTCATAACGAGCATTACCACCAAAATAGGTCGCAACCTTATCACCTAAAGAATAAAGTTGATTACCCGTAATGGCATCTGTTGAACCAGACGCAATATTACCATCCAAAAGATGTGTAATCTTGCTATTGGCTTTTGCGCCCTCATTCTTGTGCTGCGCACTAAAGGCTTGATCATCTGCACTCCACAATAAGGAATCGCCTTTAACAGTGTTAATCGTATTATTAACCTCTTTGGTAATCTCATTTTTAACATTCGTAATAGACGTTCCAACCCCTGTTAAAGCTTCAGCTACGTTATGATAAGTTGCATTCTCTTCATTGCCTTCATCGGTAACAGTTTTCACTGTAAAAGTTGGATCGGTCCATTTGCCATCTTTATATCCAGCACCACCACCAAAGGACTTGGCTATATCTGTGGCAGCAGTTTGGAGATTACTGGAAACAGTATTTACACTTTGATTTGTCTCAAAAAGCTGTGAACCAGTGACAGCTTCTTTTGAATCTTTTGAGATGTCACCATTCTTTATACCCGTAAGCGTACGTGTTTCTTTGTTATTATTGGTAATATCAATTTTATCACCACCTGTATCTTTACCAATGGTGATGTGTTGTGTCACAGCATCCTGTTTTACAAAGCTATTGGATGCAATTTGCTTTTCGACTTCTTGAACTTGTTTTTCTACTTGTTCTTGAACTTCTTTTTTTGCTTTGTCTAATTGTCCAAAATTCACCGCATCGGTCGTATCCGTACCATTGGCTACATTTGTAATCCTTTTACTACCTGCATTAATACCAGCAGTAGTGATTTGCGGACCATCTGTAATTTTCAAGCCCGTAGCATCAAAAATGTTCTTCCCCGCTGTTACACTATCTAGTGTAATGTTCTTTGCTAAATCAAATTTTATGTTATTGTCTTTTTCGCCTTTGGTGATGCTAAGGTTGTTACTTCCTGTCGCAAAATCTACCGTATTGTCTATCCCCACAGCTTTAGCATTTTTACCGTCAACAGATAGTTTCCACCCTTTGTCTACGTACATTTTTAATGACTTTAGCTGCGCAACATTCACTGCATCAGTATTCGCACTACCTGCTGCGACTCCTCCAATTTGTCGTGTTTTGCCATTAGTAATATCACCAACACTCACGGCACCATAAGTACTTTTCCATGTAAAGGTCGTATCTGTCGCTACACCCTGTAAAAAAGGGCTATAACCTGCAACACCAGCTTCAACGGTCGCTATAGAATCAGCACCTAAAGCAACAGCGTGATCTGCTTTTGCTCTTGAATAAAATCCTATAGAAACTGCCTCTTTTTGCGTTGCGTATGCACGATGACCAACAGCCGTTGAACCATACTCCAAAGCTTTAGAAACAGCACCCAAAGCTGTTGAATAATCACCCTGAGCAGTGGTATAATCATTGTCCCCGTGTTCACTTTTTACATTATATTCGGAACCTAGTGCGGTGCTGCTTTTCCCCAAAGCATGCGCCATGCGACCTATAGCCAAGCTATCTTCTTTTGTCGCCTGCGCCTGATCACCCATAGTAATAGCAAATTTTCCTGTTGATTGTGCCTTATGACCAATAGCAACACTTATCTCCCCTGCTGCATTTGCCAGCCCACCTAAAGCAACAGAAGAATCTCCTTTTGCTTCCGATCCTACACCCACAGCAATGCTCACCTTTCCAGCAGCAAGCGACGCAACACCAAAGGCTAATGACCCTCCCGTAAGGGCCGTTGCATTTGCACCAAATGCTGTTGAATAACTCCCCTGTGCCGCAGATCCACAACCAGTGGCAAAAGAATAAACACCAAAAGCCTCAGGCATTATATTCGCATCACCACCAGTCAAACCTCCCATATAACCAATATTCCCACTGGTTTGCCCATTACCAGTCCAAACTAGTTGCTTATCGCTGTGACTATAAGGAGAAAAATTTCCAAACTTTACTTCTTCGAGAAATCTCCGATATTCTTCTTCTGCAGTTATTTTCTTCCCACCACGCTTAGTGGTTCCTCCCCGACCAATAACATTATCCGCACCGCAATAATCATCATCACCAGAAAGAACAATACTGCCATGACTGCCTTTAGGATAATTTACATTTGGATCATTTTGACTCAAAACCTTTGCTCCTGTTATCGCAAGATTCGAAGCAAATACAGGAGAAATATTTGATAAAAATGTAGTCGCTGTGGCTAATGAAAGCGCTTTCACAAAAGAAAAACGAAAAACTTTCAAAGTACGCGCTCTTTGTGTGGCATATAATTTTTTCATAACAAACTCTCCAATGAAAAAATCTGAAAACCCATCCAAAACATAAAAAAGACATATTTTTCTGTTAGCCATTCGCTCAGGTAAATTTGGAAATTGAGAGTGGCTCTTTGAATAAAGACGTTTTGAGTCTTTTGTCGTGTTTTGTGTGTGCTTTCTGTAACGAGATCTAAATGAGAAATTTTGGAAATATGTTTATAAGAACATAAAAAAGACACATTTAGACTCTAATAAAATATTGGGTTACGGTTTACTCTTTAGGCTTGGAAAAAGATCTTTGAGGGTTTTAAACATTAGAGCATTTTACTTATTAGGTGTTTGGTTACTTAATAAAGTTTTTAGCAATGTTTTTTTGTTGGTGCTATGTATCTTTATTAAGGAATGTTATTTCTTTCGTATTCAAGTAAATGAAAAGCTAAATATTTAAAAAAACCTTAAATTTCTTTAGAAATATGAAATTTTTCTAGCTAGGTTGTTGTTTTGTTAAATGGAGTGCGGCTATGTAAATTCTGTTTTTACAGTATTTACAGTTTATACACTACCTCTTCCCCCCTTTTGAATTATTATTTCGATCAAAATGAGTCTTACTAATATACTTTATGTTGCACTAACCCCTCTATAATAAAATAGCAACAAAAAAATAACAATTTTTATCGCTTTGAATATTTTTTACAGAAATATGTGATCTTTTTTCAACAATTTAAGTAAAAAATTTTAGAAAAATAATGAGAATTCATAAGTATGTTGCTCTATAAAGCTCATTCTAAAGCTAAAATACTCCTTATTCTTCATAAAAAAGTATAAATGCAGAACGCAGCAATAATCTTAACGACTTTCTATCAATTCAATTTTACTCTTAAACCCGCTCCTATGCCCCAATGCCTACCAGAACTCGTAGCGGATATATTAGAACGAATTCTGCCATTTTCAGACATATAACCTGCTCCAACAGCAAAAGCTGATTGATTGCGCCATGTCCCCGTTCCTATCGATAAACTTAAAGAACCTGGCGTATCTTCATAACTCAAGTTCGATACCGCTAAACCTATCGCTGCTGCCTGTTTGGATTCTTTGTGAACTTCCTTAATTTCATACCTTAACGCTTCAAACTTTACATCTGTATAAGATTTTGTCTCATGAATAACATCGTCGACCGTGTTATTGACAATGTCCTTGAAACGCTCATTCGTATATTTCTTTGCATCAGAAAGAACGAGTTTCATCTGCTTATTCGTATAATCATGCAATTGACCTCCTGTAACAGCTTCTTTCGAACCGCTTTCAATGCGACCTTCCGCTACATTATCTATCAATACTGGATCACTCTCACTCATACCAACTAATGTTACTTTATTCGTTTTCTTGCCATCAGTCCCTTTATCATACTTAACAGCAATATCTGCCACACTAGCAATATCTTTTACTTGCTTATCAATCATATTGACATGGCTTTCAACCTCTTTAACTTTCTTATTCGTCTGCCAAAGTTGTCTGCCATTAACAGCTTCTTTCGAGCTTTCTGATATTTCACCATCCGCTACATGCTTAATTTTACTGTCTTGACCTTTATGACGCGCGTCAAAAGCTTTTTCTGTCTCACTCCAATTTAAACCACTCGAGAAAGTACTCTGTTCAACATCATGAATACGATTGTTGATTTTTGTCATGCTTTCGTTAACAGCTTCAAATGCAGAGGCAACATTGGTATAGTTCTCCTTTTTGCTTAACACACCAGCAGCAGTAAATTGTGCAACCTTAAAGCCTGGTGCTAACCATTTTCCATCCTTGTATCCCGCATCCCCACTAAAATATCTAGAAAGTACATTGATTACCGAATAAAGCTGAGAACCATTGATCGCTTCCGTGGATTCTACTGTAAGAAGCCCTGCCTTTACACCAGAAATACTACGCACACCGCTCGCATTGTTTGCAATACTGATTTCATTCCCGTCTTTTTCTCCACCAATCGTAATAAGTTTTGTCTTTTCATGCTGCTTAACAAGATTCTCACTTTCTATTTTGCTAATCTCATGGGTAATTTTATTCTGAATATTTGTGAAAGAAGTGCTTAAACCTGATAAAGCATCCGAAACGGTTTTATAATCTTCTTGCGTTGCATTGCCTTTAATATCAAATTTGTTTATTGTAAAATTTGGAGCAGTCCAACTTCCCCCTTCATAGCTCGCTCCACCACCTAAAGAAGCAGAAAGCGCATTCCCCATTGAATAAAGCTGACTACCCGTGATTGCATCTCTAGAATCAGAAGAAATATTTCCATCTAGAAGACGCGTAATCTTGCTGTTCGTTTTTGCACTCCCCTCTCCATGATCAGCAACAAACGCTTTTTCATCCTTGTCCCATAATAAAGCATCGCCTTTAACTTGTTGCGTAATATTCGTGATGTTTTGATTAAGTTCTTTAAACTTATTCGTTAAATGATTATTGGTTTTCTGGATATTCGTATCAATACTAGCAAAGGCTTTGCCAATATCTTTAAACTCAACCTGCTTTGTCTCACCTTTTTCATTAACACTGGATAATGCATAAGTCGGTCCTGTAAAGGACCCATTGTTAAAAGATGCAGTGCCACCCAAGAATTTTGCTATATCTTCACCAATTTTATAAATCTGCCCCCCTGTAATTGCATCCGTAGAACCATACGCAATATTTCCATCTAAAAGATGCGTAACCTTGCTGTTTGTTTTTGCACTCCCTTCTCCATGATCAGCAACAAATGCTTTTTCACCCTTGTCCCATAATAAAGCATCGCCTTTAACTTGTTGCGTAATATTCGTGATGCTTTTGGTAAAGTCATTAAACTTATTCGTTATTTCGTTATTTGCTTCTTTAATACTTGTATCAAGCTGACCTTTGTTAACCGCTTCATTCTCTTTTGTTGCTGCCTTTACACCAGAAAGCGTCCGAGCTGCACCATTCTTGTTGATGATATTGATGACATCACCTTCATTCTTAGCACCAATGGTAATATTATTCGTTGCTTTCTCTTGCTGTACAAGATTCTCACTTTCTACTTTGTTAATCACATGATTAATCTGTTCAGTCACTTGTTTTTGAATATTTGTGAAAGAAGTGCCAACTCCAGATAAAGCGTCCGCTACATTCTGATAAGTCTTATTTTCTTCTTTACCTTCATCATTAACAGTTTTAAGCGTAAAAGTTGGATCGGTCCATTTGCCATCTTGATATTTAGCATTCACTCCAAAGGACTTTGCTATATTCGTGGCAACCGTTTGGAGATTAGTGGAAACAGCTGTCACACTCTGATTGGTTGTAAAAAGCTGCGAACCAGTAACTGCTTCGTTTGAATCTTTTGAAAGAGCACCATTCTTTATTCCCGTAAGAGTACGCTTTTCATTCTTGTTATTGGCAACATCAATTTTATCACCCTCTGTATCCTTACCAATAGTAATGTGTTTTGTCTGCAAATCTTGTTTTACAAAGCTACTAGCCGCTACTTGTTCTTTAACCTCTTTTACTTGGTCTTTGATCTCTTGCTTGACGCCTTTTAGCTGTGAAAAATTCACAGCATCAGCATCTGTCATACCATCCTTTATACCCGTAAGAATTCGATTTTCACTTTTTCTGTTGGCGATATTGATGACATTGCCTTCTACTTTTGCACCAATGGTAATATTATTTGTTGATTTCTCTTGCTGTACAAGATTCTCACTTTGTACAGTGGTAATTGCACGATCAATCCGGTTGGTAATCTCCTTGGTCATTTTATTTTGAACATTTGTAAAAGAAGTACCAACTCCTGTTAAAGCTTCCGCTACATTCGGATAAGTCTTATCTTCTTCCTTGCCTTCACCGTTAACAGTTTTGACCTTAAAGCTGGGTGCTTTCCAGTTTCCTTTTTCATCATAACCAGCACCTTTATCCAAATAGGTCGCAAGCGTATTGCTCGTAGAATAAAGCTGCTTACCGGTAATGGCATCTGTTGAATCTTTAGAAACAGCACCATCTAGAAGAAAGGTAATTTTACTGTTTTCTTCCGTTGTTTTGCTTTGTTCTTCTGCTTTCTTTTTATGACGCGCAGCAAATGCCTGCGCTTCATCGCTCCATAATAAAGCATCACCTGTAACTTGTTGCGTAATATTTGTTATGTTTTGATTAAGTTCACTGAACTTATGTGTTATATCATTGGTAACTTTATTCTGAACATTCGTGATAGACGTACCAACGCCTTCAAAAGCAGCAGCAACATCCGTATAAGCTTCATCTTTTTTATTGCCTTGATCGTCAACAGTTTGAACCTTAAATGTTGGTGCACTCCATTTGCCATCTTTATAACTAGCCCCACCCCCTAAGTAAGTAGAAACTTTATTATTTGTCTCAAAAAGCTGTGAACCGATAACGGCTTCATTTGAATCTTCTAAGAGCACACCAGCTTTTATGCCTGTAAGAGTACGGTTTTCCTTATTCTTGTTAGCAATATCAATTTTATCACCCTCTGTATCCTTACCAATAGTGATATGTTTTGTTTCAGCTTCTTGTTTCACAAAGCTACTGGCTACGACTTGTTGTTCGACTTCTTTTTCAATTTTCTGCAATTGTCCAAAATTCACAGCGTCAGTCGCTTCAGTGCCCTCTGCTAAGTTTGTTATTTTTTTATTGCCAGCATCAATACCAGCCGTCATTATTTTGGGACCATTCGTGATGACTAAACCCGTGGCATCAAAAACATTCTGCCCCGCTGTTACACTATCTAATGCAATGTTTTTTGCTAAATCAAATGTTACCTTCTTCTCTTCTGCATTGCTTGTAATGCTAAAATTTGTACTTCCAGTTGCTAAATTTAATTTGTCTCCAGCACCAATAGCTGTATTCTTATCACCAACAGAAAGCTCCCAACTTCCTTGTCTTGTAATCAGTCCTCTTAAGGATTTTAACTGTGCAACGTTTACGGCATCAGTATCATTCGTGCCAGCTGCGACACCTACAATCTGCCGTGTTGAGGTAATTTTACGAGTATTACGATTTTCAACACCAATACCGAGAGCACCATATCCAGATTTCCATGCAGGTTCAGTTAATGTTGAGGTTTGTCCAGTTTTAGGATCATAGCCAGAAATTCCTTCTTTGACGCTCGTAACAGTGCTGGAACCTAAAGCAATAGCTCCCTTAGCATTAGGTTGCACTTTTGCAAAATAACCAATAGCAATTGCCTCATCAGCACCACTATCAACGTAAGAGGTTGTGCCTATGGCTATTGCAAAATCGGAGTTTGCTATTGGACCTTGGAAGACAACAGCACCATCACCACGCTTTTCCTCCCAGTGTGCTCCTATCACAACACTTCCTCTTTTGGTCCAGCTATCAGGCACACCTAGTCTTACTTTGTTCTTAGACCATTCAGAAAGATTGTCTCTAGACACAGATACAGCTTTTTTTAACTGGGAAAAATTTACAGCGTCGGTATCATCTGTACCATCGACTACATTTGTAATCTTTTTACTGCCTGCATTAATACCAGCAGTGGTGATTTGGGGACCATTAGCAATTTTTAAGCCTGTAGCATCAAAAATGTTCTGTCCTGCTTTTACACTCTCCAGTGTAATGTTCTTTGTTAAATCAAATGTTACCTTATTGTCTTTTTCGCCTTTGGTGATGCTAAGGTTGTTACTTCCTGTTGCGAAATCTATCGATCCATCTATCCCCACAACTTTAGTATTTTTACCGTCAACAGATAGTTTCCAGCCTTTATCTACGTAGGCTTGTAATGACTTTAACTGCGCAATATTCACTGCATCAGTATCTTGAGTACCAGCAGCTACACCTCCAATTTGCCGTGTATTTTTACTAGCAAGATCACCAACACTCACGGCACCGTAAGTACTTTTCCATGCAAAAGTTGTATCTGTCGCTGCTTTATGTAGAAGAGGATCATAGCCTAGAACACCAGCAGCAACGTTTGCTATAGAATCAGCACCTAAAGCAACTGCATGATCTGTTTTTGCTCTTGAATAAAAACCTATAGAAACAGCGTCTTTTTCCGTTGCATATGCACGATGACCAACGGCCGTTGTACCATATTCTAGAGCTTTAGAAACAGAACCCAAAGCTGTTGAATAATCACCCTTGGCGGTTGTATAGTCATTCTGATTCTTTTCATTATATTCAGAGCCTAGTGCAGTGCTGCTTTTCCCCAAAGCATGCGCCATATGACCTATAGCAATACTATCTTCTTTTGTGGCTTCTGCCTGATCTCCCATAGTAATGGCGAATTTTCCTGTTGCTTGAGCCTTATGACCAATAGCAACACTTTCCTGCCCTGCTGCATTCGCTCCTTGCCCCAAATTAGTAGCATTTGATCCACCTCTTGCGCTTACAAACGTCCTTCCACCCACTTGTATTGGATATCTCTCCTCTGATGAACTAGGTGTATTTAAGAGAGCTATGCCATTTCCATGATTATCATCAACCGAAGACTCTAATTTTTTTTGTGTAGAACTGCTATCTTTGTCCAAAACATTCACAGCAGTCTTCCCTTTTTCAGAAAGCATAGTGATTAAAAAATCCACGTAACTACTAGACGTACTCACGCTTGACATTATGGCTGTAGTGAGCACTGTTAAATAACTTGATTTTGATAAACTTATATCGTCAAAGAAACCCGTATGAGGGTTATAAAGATTATAATCAGAAAAGACGTTTCTATTGTTTTTTTGAGAATAAACCGCTGTTGCCTTCTCTAGAACTTGAAGAAGCTGTTCTGTTCTATCAAAATTTTTTGCATAAACGGGGGAAGTATTTGATAAAAATGCAACGATTATGGTGCCCAACAAAAGCTTTTTAAACAAATGTCGAGAGAAATGCCTGTAATCCCAATCATTCCTCTTTGATATGATAGATAATTCTTTCATCACAAGTGCCCTAATGAAAAAAAATCAAATCAATCATATTTATGACATAAAAAGGACATATTTCAATTTATATTTTTTATTGAATTATCTTTTAAAAACTGCTGGGAGAGTTTTTTTGCATGAAACTAATTTAAAAACGAAGGTTTTTGGCAGTTTTATTTTTGCAGCGATGTATTATTTGGATAATAGCTTTATTTAGATAAATGTACACAAGCATATTTTCTTATTAGGTTAATGAGTTTTACCTATAAAGTAGTTAACATATTGATTTTATGCTCTTTTGAATTGCTTTTTCGTGAAAAGTAGAAACATTTAGTATGTGGTAATCTGCATTCGTTATTAAATTATAAATTGAGATTAAAACAGTGCTTTAGCATTAATGGTACATTTTATTTCATTACTTATCTGCTTTGCATGTTTTTCTTTAAAAATCTCATTTGTTTACTTTATTGATTTCTTCTTAAAATAAACTTTCGCCCTTGTCCTCATTTAAGACAAGAGCGAAAGTATTTTACTCAATGTATTCTGTTGATTATTAATTCAATGTCATATTAAATCCCGCACCTACACCCCAGTGACCACCAGAATTGGTAACAGATACATTAGACAGAACAGATCCACTTTCAGATGTATAACCAGCACCAAAGGCAAATGCAGATTTGTTACGCCATAAGCCGGTACCAAATCCAACACTTAATTTTCCAGGTGTTTCATTATAGCGTAAGTTCGCCACTGCTATACCAATAGCCGCTGCTTGTCTTGCTTCTTTTCGCACACCCTCAATGCTGTAGTTTAAAGCATCAAACTTCATATCCGTATAAGATTTCGCTTCATTAATAACATCACCCATTTGGTGATTGATAATGTCATTGAAACGCTCATTCGTATATTCTTTTGCCTTATCAAGGACTACATCTATCTTCTGGTTTGTCTCCCAGAGTTGGCTACCATTAACAGCTTCTTTTGAATCTTTGGATAAATCACCTGCCGCTACATTGTCTAACACTACCGGATCACTTTCACTCACACCAGCGAATGTAACTTTATTGATCTTATCACCCTTTTCATTTTTATCATACTTAACTGCATCATTCGTAACCGTATTTTCAATATTTTTTATCTGTTGATCAATATTATCTACACGGTTTTCAACCTTGCTAACCCTATTATTTGTCTCAAAAAGTTGGCTACCATTAACAGCTTCTTTTGAATCTTTGGATACGTCACCATTCTCTACATACTTAATCTTACTTGGTGTTCCATTGTGACGAGCGTCATAGGCTTTTTCTTCTTCGTTCCAATGTAAACCACTCGATGAGACATCCTTAGCAACATTATTAATACGCTCGTTGATACTAGACAGACTTCCATTAACACCTTCAAACGCATCCGCAACATTATCATAGCCAGTTTTATCCTTACCATTTCCATCATTCTTGAATTGTGAAACATAGAATGTGGGAGCTTTCCATTCACCATTCTGATAGCCCGCTCCACCACCAAAATAACCAGCTATTTGATTTTTCAGAGTATAAATTTGAGAACCATTTATAGCATCGGTTGATTCAGCAGTAATGTCTCCAGCCTTAAGGTGCATAATCTTGCTATCTGCTTTTTTATCACCTTCACCATGCTGAGCAACGAATGCCTTATCAGCCTCGCTCCACAATAAAGCATCACCTTTTGTTTTATTGATCTCATTAGTAATTTCATTGGTGATTTTATTCTGAATATTCGTGAAAGATGTACCAACAGCAGAAAGCGCTTTTTCTACAGTATCATAGCTTTCTTCACCTGCTGTACCATCCTCCTTAACTGTCTTAAGCGTAAAAGTAGGTGCTTTCCATTCGCCATTCTCATCATAACCAGCGCCACTACCAAAATATCCTGCAAGATTATTACTCATCGAATAAAGCTGAGAACCATTAACCGCATCCGTTGATTCAGCTGTAATGTCTCCATTTAAAAGGTACTTAAGCTTGCTCTTTGCTTTTTCTTCACCATGTTGAGCAACGAATGCCTTATCAGCCTCGCTCCACAATAAAGCATCACCCTGAACCTGTTGCGTAATATTCGTTATGCTTTGCGTAAAATCGTTGAACTTATTGGTGATGTCTTTACTGACATTTTCGATACCTTTATCAAGCTGACCTTTATTAACGGCCTCATTGCTGTTCTTTGCATCTGCCACACCAGAAATGATCCGACTTGCACCACTTGCGTTGGCAATATTGATTTCTGTGCCTTCTGTTTTAGCACCAATCGTGAGACGATTTGTTTCCTTATCCTGCTGAATAAAATTCTCACCCTCCACTTTGGTAATCGCATTATTAATCTGGTTGGTAATCTCATTGGTGATTTTATTCTGAACGTTTGTAATAGAACTACCAACACCACTCAAAGCCTCAGCTACATTATGATAAGTTTCATCTTTTTCCTCACCATCAGTGTTAACCGTTTTAAGTGTAAAAGTTGCTGCGGTCCATTTGCCATCTTTATATTCAGCTCCACCTCCAAATGACTTGGCTATATCCGTGGCAACAGTTTGGAGATTATTTGATACAGTTGCTACATTTTGATTTGTCGCAAAAAGTTGTGAGCCATTGATTGCATCTGTTGAATCTTCGGTAACGTCACCATTTGCAAGAAATTTGATCTTGCTATTCGTTTTTTCTTTACCATGCTGAGCAACAAATGCCCCATCACTCTCACTCCACAATAAGGTATCGCCTTGAACTTGTTGCGTAATATGCGTTATGTTTTGCGTAAAATCGTTGAACTTATTGGTGATGTCTTTACTGACGTTTTCGATACCTTTATCAAGCTGACCTTTGTTAACGGCATCATTATTGTTCTTTGCATCTTCCACACCAGAAATGATCCGATTTGCACCGCTTGTGTTGGTAATATCGATTTTATCGCCATCTGTATCCTTCCCAATGGTTATGTATCTCGTTTTATCATCTTGTTTTACAAAACTATTGGCAGCTACCTGTTCTTTGACATCTTTTTCCACTTTTTGCAGCTGTGCAAAATTCACCGCATCGGTTTCTGCAGTTCCAGCTTTCACACCAGAAAGAGTCCGAGCCCCACCAGTCTTATTGATAAGATCGATTCTCTCACCATCTGTATCCTTCCCAATAGTGATAGATCTCGTTTCATCATCCTGTTTCACGAAGCTATTGGCCGCGAGAGAAAGCAGTGAACCATTAATAGCTTCCGTCGAGTCTTTCGTAATATCTCCGGTAGCAAGGAATTTAATTTTGCTATTAGTTTTTTCTTCTTCGCCATGTTGCGCACTAAAGGCATTGGCATCCTTGCTCCACGATAAAGAATCCTGCGCAACACCTTCTGATACTTCTTTAATACGTTGATTCACATTCTTGATATTTGTATCAAGTCCTGCAAAAGCCGTTCCAACACCTTGATAAGAGCTCTTGGTTACTTTTCCATCTGTAGCAACGTAAGATAATTTATAGGTTGGCTCTGTAAAAGCTCCATCTTTAAAGGATGCTTCTCCACCCAAGAACTTAGCAATATCCTCACCGATTTTGTTAATCTGCTTACCATTGATTGCATCATGAGATTCTGAAGAAATCGCACCATCAGCAATATTGTGAAGCGCTGTGAGGGTCTTCTCTTTCCCACCAAAAGTTACACTCGCATAATCAATGGCTCCATTCTTTTGTTTATCATAATGCACAACTGCTGAATCATCTGACTGAAGATCCTTAGAAAGACCTTTACTTCATTGATGTTTGTATCAAGCTGAGCTTTGTTAACAGCTTCATTATCATTGACTGCTGCCTTAACACCTGAAAGGGTACGTGCCTCATCCATGTTGTTGGCAATATTAATTTCATCGCCTACTACTTCTTTACCAATGGTAATATGTTTCGTTACAGGATCTTGTTTCACAAAACTATTGGCCGCCACTTGCTTTTCGACTTCTTGAACCTGTTTTTGTATTTGTTCTTGGACTTCTTGCTTGGTTTTATTTAATTGTCCAAAATTCACTGCATCGGTCTCGTTAGTAGCCTCTAATATTCCTGTGATCTTTTTACCACCAGCATGAATACCATCAGTCGTTATTTGAGGACCATTCGCAATTTTCAAGCCCGTTGCATCTAAAGTATTCGTACCAGTCGTTACGCTACCCAGCGTAATGTCCTTTGCGAGATCAAATTTTACCTTATTGTCACCCTCACCTTTGGTAATTTCAAAATTTTTACTTCCAGCTGCAAAATCTACCGTATCCTTTATCCCTACAGCTTTAGCATTTTTACCGTCAACAGACAGTTTCCAGCCTTTATCTACGTAGTCTCGTAAAGATTTCAACTGTGCAACATTCACCGCATCAGTATCTTGAAGACCAGCGGCTACCCCCGTAATTTGCCGGGAAAGTTTATTAGTATTATCACCAACACTAACGACACCTAACCCAGAACCTCGCCACTCATAAGTCATTTTAGCTGTTTGACCTCCTGTAAAAGGCTCATAACCAGCAGTACCAACAACATCCGCCACAGAATACGCTCCTAGAGCAATTCCTCCATTCACCGTTGCTTGCGAGTTCAACCCCCAAGCTACAGCAGCAGAAGCAGATGCAGATGCCCCAGAGCCTATAGCAACTGAAGATTCCCCATCAGCGATAGCATCTTTGAAATCATTGTTAGCCGTGTTAATTTTCAAACCTTTTATAGCCGCTGCTGCTTGCATTGCTTTTAGCTGTGCAAAATTCACAGCGTCAGTATCTGCACTCCCATCTGCGACGCCTGTTATCTTTTTACCACCAGCATGAATACCATCAGTCGTTATTTGAGGTCCATTCGCAATGACTAAACCCATTGCATTTAAGGTATTCGCACCTGCCATTACGCTCTCCAGCGTAATATTTTTTGCGAGATCAAATTTTATGTTATTGTCTTTTTCGCCTTTGGTAATTTCAAGATTTTTACTTCCAGCTGCAAAATCTACCGTATCATTTATCGCCACAGCTTTAGTATTTTTACCATTAACAGATAGATTCCAGCCCTTATCTACATAGGTTTGCAATGACTTCAACTGCGCAATATTGACTGCATCAGTCTCTTCTGTACCTGCTGCTATGCCCCCAATTTGCCGTGTTCTACCTTGCTTAATATCACCAACACTAACAGCACCTTGTGTACTTTTCCATACAAAATCAGCACCTTCTCCCTTCTTCCCAAGAGGACTATACCCTTCAACACCCGCTACAACATCCGCTATAGAATTCGCTCCTATAGCAATACTTCCCTCTGCCTGTGCTTTCGAATAAAATCCTATAGAAATAGCGTTTTTTGCCTCTGCATATGCACGATGACCAACGGCAGTTGTACCATACTCCAAAGCCCTAGCAACAGCACCCAAAGCTGTTGAATAATCACCCTTTGCAGTGGTATAATCATCTTCTCCGTGAATGCTCTTTTCATTATATTCACCACCCAATGCGGTACTGCTTTCCCCTATAGCATGAGCCATATAACCTACAGCAGTACTCCATTTTTTTTCCGCTATCGCTCCTCCACCCAAAGTAGTATTTGTGTCTGCACGTTGTAATCCGGCATTATTCTCCGTTATTGTAGTTGTATCATTACGCGAGGCATCAGATACACTAACGATTGCTGTATTCTCATCATTCTGTGCAACCTGTTGGGAAGACATACTATTACGAAGCCCCAAATAACTGGGCACTTCATCATAAACAGAAATAACACTTTGGGGATATGCCACAGCAACAGTTTTTATATCTGTAGAATCCCCTTCTCTTGAATCAAGATTTTTTGCCAATACAGGAGAAACACTCGACAAAAGTGCAGCGATTGAAGTCAATGATAAAACTTTAATAAAAGGAAAACGAGAAAATTTTAAATCACTCCCCGCTAATTTTGTATATAATTTGTTCATAACAAATTCCCCAATGAAAAAAATTTAACTGTAAACACAAAAAAAGGCACACTTAAACGCCATGTAGGTGTCTGGATCTAGTTTTTTCTAACATCAAAATTTATGTGATTAAAAAAATAGAAAAATTGCGTATTTAGGTGTCATAGTGAATCTCCCCGCTTTTTGTGTTACTCTGAGAAAATAAGGTCTATACTTTTGCAGATTAGTTAATATTTTTTTAATTTCTAGAATGTTTGGTTGTTTTTTGCAAGGGTAATATTATTTTTCTAGCTTTTCGTTTATCACTTTTATTCATAAAGAAAGTGCTAATATCTTGAAGAGAAAGGGGCGTTTTTCTTTTTAACAAAGTGTTAAGCAGAGATATTTTTTGTGTAAAATAAGTGAATAAAGTCTACGACTTTTCTTCAAAAATGCGTAAAGAGGGGTATTTTTAGCTTCATTGTTATCCTTGAAAATAATCTCTTAACAGGCTCTAACAAATGACGAAAGTAGACATGGCTTAAGTTACCGCAGACTCATTAGCATATCATTTTTATCACCTCTCCCGTTAAACTCAATCTGTTTTTACCGGAAGGTGAATCGTAAATTTACAGTTTTGTAAAGAGTCAGACTAATTCATCGTTTCTTTTGAAAAAGGTGCAGACTTTGCCAAAATCGTAAAATTTTTTTCTGTTTTTAAAACCTGTCCGTTATCATTATATCCCTTAGCAATCTCTCTATGCATATCTTTTATAGACGTAAAAAGTAATTCACCCCTGCCTCATGAGACAAGGGTGAAAAGAATTTTTTATTTGGTTTGTTGATTATCAATTCAATGTCATATTGAATCCTGCACCTACACCCCAATGACCACCAGAAGTAGTAACAGATACATTAGACCGAATATTTCCATTCTCTGAGGTGTAACCTGCACCAAAGGCAAAAGCTGATTGACTGCGCCATAAACCAGTACCAAATCCAACGCTTAATTTTCCAGGTGTATCATTGTAGCGTAAGTTAGACACTGCTAAACCAATAGCTGCTGCTTGTCTTGCTTCTTTTTTCACATTTTCTATGCTGTAATTTAAAGCATCAAACTTCATATCGGTATAGTTTTTGGATTTATCAACAGCTTCGTCAATCGCATCAATTCTAATATTATTGATCTTTTGATCCGTATACTGCTTAGATTCATCAAGAACAATCTTCATCTGCTCTTGGGTATAGTCATGGAGTTGACCACCATTTACAGCTTCTTTTGATCCTTTCTCAATTTTACCATCAGCAACATTATCAATCACAACAGGTTCACTGGCATCCCCCCCCGCTAATGTGATTTTATTGGTCTTGTTGCCGTTTTCATCTCTGTCATAGCGAACAGCATCCTCAGCAATATCGTTAACCTTATTATCAATATTATCAACTTTGATATTAATATTGTTAACTGTATCCCCAATATCCTCAATGGTATTGGAAATGTTATCAACTTTTTTGTCGATGATCTCAACATGATTTTCAACATCCGTAACACGATTTTCAACCTTTGCAACACGCTCATTGGTTTGCCAAAGTTGTCCACCGTTAACCGCATCTTTGGAACCTTTTTCAATTCTACCATCGGCTACATTGATAATCTTACTTGGTTTACCATCACGGCTAGCATCATAAGCGTTTTTATTACTATTCCACTTTAACGCATCGGAATCGACCTTGTTGATGACATCATCAATACGGTTATTAATATTCGACATCCCACTGTTAATACCACCAAAAGCTTCAGCAACTGTATTATAGCTATTTTCAATAGTTTTACCATTTACGTCAACTTGAACAATCTTGAAAGTAGGGGCTGTCCATTTGCCATTTTCATATTTCGCATCACCGCCAAAATAATTCGCAAGTTGGTTGCTTATAGAATAAAGTTGAGAACCATTTATAGCATCTGTTGAATTTTTAGAAATGTCACCATCCAAAAGATACTTCAATTTGCTCTTGGTCTTTTCTCCATTTTTTTCATGAAGTGCAACGAATGCTTCTTCATTATCATCCCACAGTAAAGCATCTTTTGAGATGCCCTTTATGCTTTTATCAAGTTGGGCTTTATTAACAGCTTCATCGTCATTTTCTGCTTCCCGCACGCGAGAAATCTTACGTGGTGCGTTACCATATCCTGCAATATTGATCTCAGTACCAGCTTTATCCTTACCAATCGTGATAAGTTGCTGTCCTTCATCCCATTTAACAAGACTGTTTTCTTTCATTTCAGAAATTTTATTATCAATATTTGTGATAGAAACATTCACACCCGTAAAAGCATCGGTAACATTATGATATGTCTCTCCATCAATAAGGAAGGCTGGTTTTATACCTTCATATACATCTGTACTGCCACCAAAATAGTTTGATATATTTTTAGCAATCTTGAAAATCTGAGAACCATTGACTGCTTCCGTTGATGTTCGAGAGATTTCACCATCTTTTACACCAAAAAGTGTTCGCTCCTCACCATTCATATTTTCAATACTGATTTCTGTCCCCCCTGTTTTCGCACCAATAGTGATAAGACCAAACTCTTCTTCTTGCTGAACTAAATTATTTTCTTTGATATTAGAGATTTGATTGTGAATATTCGTGAAAGTATTGTTCACATCCTCAAAAGCATCAGCAACGTTTTGATGAGGTTTCTTAGAAACAGTACCATTATCATTGATGTGATAGACTTGGAAAGTAGGGGCATGCCATTCTCCATTTTTGTCATATCCAGCACCACCACCGAAATAATTGGCAATGTCATTCATTGCATTTATAAAATGATGATTAACATTCCTGATATTTGTATCAAGCCCTGACAAAGCTGACCCAACATCATTATGTTCCTTTTGTTTTACTTCACCATTGGAATCAATAGTCGTTAAATTATATCTTGGTCTTTTAAAAACACCATTTTCGAACGAGGCCCCACCACCAAAATATTTTGCAATATCTCCAGATATTGCATTAATCTGGGACCCATTAACAGCTTCTTTTGAATCCTTTCCAAGGTCACCATCTTTCACACCCGCAATAGTCCGTTCCCCCTCAGTACCTTTAATATCAATTTTAGTACCACTTTTTTCCTTACCAATAGTAATAAGTCCTTCCCCCTCATCCCATTTAACAAGGCTACTTTCAGTTACATTATTAATCTGCGTATAAATATCCGTGATATAATCATCAAGTCCTCCGAAAGCATCAGTAACATTATGATATTCGTTATCTTGAATAGTAAAAGTTGGCTTGAAACCATCGATCACATCTGTCTCGCCACCAAAATATTCTGATATATTAGCAGCATAATTGAAAAGCTGATGACCATTTATTGCTTCTGTTGAATCAGCACTGACTTTTCCAACTGCAACACCAGAAATAATTCGATTTTCGTCTTCATTATTCGCAACATTGATTTCTATACCATCTTTTTCTCCACCAATGGTGATAAGATTTTGTCTTTCATCCCATTTAACAAGGCTATCGCTAGCTATCTGGTCTTTCATTTCTTTCAACTGTGAAAAATTTACAGCATCAGTATTGCCTTCTCCCTTAGCTACTCCTGTAATCTTTTTATCACCAGCATTAATGCCATTTACAGTTATTTTGGGACCAGCATCAACAAATCCAAAGCCACTACCGTCCATAATGCTGTTGCCTGTCGTGACATTCGTCAATTTAAGCTTATCATTCAAAGTAAATGTGACTTTATTTTCATTACTTTTTTCAATTGTAATATTTTTGTGACCACCATCACCTTCAGCAGTAACAAGATCTACTGTACTACCAGCTTTAACACCTGTAGGATTTTTCCCATCAACAGAAAGTTGCCAGCCATTTTCTGCAAGTGTTTTTATCTCTGTCAACTGTTTATAATTTACAGCATCGTTAGGCTCAGCTCCATCTGCTACTTTTGTAATTTTTTTATTACCAGCCTCAATACCATTTAAAGTTATTTTAGGCCCATCACCATCAACAAATGAAAAGCCCTGATCATTCATAAGGCTATTGCCTGTCGTAACACTCGTCAACTTAAGATTATCATTCAAAGCAAATGTGACTTCATTTCCATTACTTTTTTCAATTGTGATATTTTTGTAACCCCCATCACCTTCAGCGGCAACAAGATCTACTGTACTCCCAACTTTAACGTCTGTAGCATTATTGCCATCAACAGAAAGTTTCCAGCTTCCCCCATTCTTTTCTACATATTTTTTCAGCTGCCCAAAATTCACTGCATCGGTATCTTGTTCTCCTGTTGCTACCCCTGTAATCGTTTTATCACCAGCATAAATGCCATTAACAGTTATGCTCGGCCCCTCAGTACCATCATCACCTTCAAACCGAAAGCCCGAAGCATCCATAATGCTTTCTCCTGCTGTGACAGACTCTACATTAATATTATTAGCTAAATCAAAAGAGACGTTTTGCCCATTTGTATTTGCAATTTTTATGTTTTTCTGACCAGTATAATTATTCGAAACAGCAAAAAAACGGACTGTGCTGCCTGCAGTAATATCTGTAGCTTTTCCATCTTCAACAGAAAGCTTCCAGCCGCCCCCTTTAATTCCTTCTGTAAATTTTTTCAACTGCTCAAAATTCACTGCATCAGTATCGTTTTCTGCTTCAGCCACATTTGTAATCTTTTTATTACCAGCATCAATACCTTCCTGAGTCATACTTGGACCATTTTGACCATTAACAAAAAAGCCATCCAGAACCATTTTGGGTCCATCATTCCCAATAATAAAGCCATCATCACTCATAGAGCTTTGACCTGTGGTGACTTTTGTTAACTTAAGCTCATCAGCCAAAGTAAATTGAATTTTATGATTATCGTTTTCATTGCTTTTTGTAATTTTTAAGTTATCTGGTCCTACGTTACTCTTTATCACTGAAAAATCTACGGTATTGCCTACATTAACATCTGTAGGACCTGTGTTGTTAGCAGAAATTTTCCACCCCCCTCCTCCTCCTTTTCCTATGATACCTCTTAGAGCTTTTAACTGTGCGACATTTACCGCATCGGTATCTTCTTTACCAGCAGCCACACCGGTAATTTGCCGTGTTAATTCACCTTTGCCATCATTACCATCAGCGTTTACTTCACCAATACTAAAAACACCTGCCGTACTTTTCCATGCAAGACCGCTTTTTTCGCTCGAGACTGTATCTGTTGCAGGATCATAAGCCTCGGCACCTTTTTCTCTTCTAGAAACAGAGCCACCACCTATAGCAACACCATCCTTAGAAAATACTTGCGCATTTACACCAAGGGCAACCGAATCTTCCGTTTTAGCATAAGCAAACGTACCTATAGCAATCGAATTTTCTGCCTCCGCTAATACTTCTCTGTTAGGTTTATTTTCTTCAGTTCTGTTAGAGCGCCTGCTACCTATTGCAATAGAACCTGAAGCTCGAGCTTCAGCATCTGTACCTATAGCAATCGCATAACTCTGTGCCGCCTTTACTTTAGTCCCCAAAGCAATACTATTTTCACCTAATGCATTTGCAAGCCCTCCAATGGCAACCGCAGACTTTCCCGCCGCTTCTGAGCCTACACCCATAGCAACGCTTGCTATACCCCCTGCAAGCGCAGAAACACCAAAAGCTTGCGCCCCTCCAGCTTTTGCGGTTGCGCCTGCACCAAATACCGTGGAATAATTTCCTGTTGCCGCAGAACCACAGCCCGTTGCAAAAGAATAAACGCCATAAGCTTCAGGCATAGCATTTTGAAACCCATTAGTGTTTGTTCCCATATAAGTAGCATCGTTGGTCAGAATCCCTTCACTTTGCCAAATAACCTTTTGAGTGGTTGTGCCATAAGGCTGACGACCATTAAAAACTTTCTCGCCAATAAATCTTTCATATTGGTCCTCTGCAGATATTCGTTGACTATCAGTAATACCCTTTTGTTGTTTGCCACCACGACCGATAACGTTGTCTGCACCACAGTAGTCATCATCACCAGATAAAACAACACTACCATGGCTACCATGTGCATATGAAACGCCGCCAAGATTTGTACTTAAATTATTTGCCCCCGTTATCGCGAGATTGGCAGCGAAAACAGGGGAAACACTAGACAAGAGTGTCGCCATTGCCGCGCTGAGCGAGACAGCTTTAATTAAATTTGGTGTGGAATATTTTTTTTTCATAAGAACCTCCTCCAACAGAGCTCAACATCATTACAACGCGCAAAAAACCTCATGGCAAAACCCTCGTTTGCGCACCTCAAAAAAACAATAAATCAATATAAAACTCCCCCTCTGATACCGATATTCACCCAGCATCAGCCTAAAATCTTTGCAACAACATCGAATCTAGAAAAGTCCCCAACCCTTTTAGCTAGAGGGATTCAAGCTAAAAAATAAATAAAAACACAAGACTTTGAAAATATACCTTTATCTCCATTCAAAAACACTGCGATTTATCTCTTAACAAAAATATAGTTTCACTAAAGAGCAATTCCACCTTTCAGATAAAGCGCAGCAGCAGAATGGCAAGAGTGTAAAAAATAATTTTTTATAAATTTGCAAAAATACTTCTTATGAAAGACAAAAAGTGTTTTTTTATAACAGTTGTGCTTATCTGTATGAAAATTATAACTTTTTAGACTTATTTTATAATCTAGTAGATTATGCCCCTTATGAAACCTCATTCTTTGTTATGAGATAACCTATTTTAAAGGATTGTGATTTTCATAAGAAATATAGAATATTGAAAAAATTAAAAAGAAAATACTTTATAACTTATTGTTTTTATATATATTTTTATCACTCAATGCGTTTTTCTTCAAACTGATTTTATAGCAGAAGAGAATTTTATTTTAGAAGGCTGTAATTCATATGCCTTGGGGCATTTTATGTGCCTTTTCAGATTCGATTTTGCGCTTTAAATGCAATTTTAAAAGTGGCAAAGTGGCTTCTACTTCTTCCATATCATTGAGATTTTCAATAAGCTCTTGCAATTTTCCGTAAAGCTCTGCTGCTAATTCCGCAACATCTTCAGGAGAAAGTGTTATGTTTGCATCATGATACGTTGTATAAGCTAAATATCCAAGCTTTTTCATTAAACCAGCAGGGATTGCTTGCGCTTTTAAACCTGCCGCTTTTGCCTTTGCCATATCTGAAAACATCTCTCCATTACCCGTTACAAGCCAATCTAATGAAACACCGCAAATTTCTTGATATTTGGATAGCGCAGAGGCTGTAGGTTCACTGATCCCCGTTTCATAAGTTCCTATAGAGCCAGCAGTAATACCAAGATGTTCAGCAAACTGCTTACGCTCTGTGAAACCAAGAGCGTGACGCACTTCACGAAAACGTTTTGCCAACTCAGTTTTAGGTTTTGCTTCCGGACGAGCCAAAAAATTACTCCAAAATCAATATAATTATTTATTCAACAATTATATTGATTTATATCTATCGTTACTGCTCTTAGAAAAAAGCAGTTATCACATACATAACCCCACAAAAACGGATGTTACAGCATCCATTTAAGCAGGAGCGAAAATTATGACAATTACACAAAAAATGCGACCGCCATAGTATTTTGCCAAGCCCTCACTCTCATCCCCCTAGGCAAAACGCGTGAAAGTTTACCAAATATCGACCTTCAGTGTCAAAAACATTTGGGCACCCTCTCATGAAAAAACAATACCTGCCATGGCCAATTGTATGCCTATTGAGCAAAGTTCTTATCAACGGCTCTCTCAAAAAGTGCAGTCATATGTCTCACAGCAGTAAAAACCCATGTGGTTCTCTCCATTGCGTGCTGTGCACTATATCACTGAAATCTTATTACAAAAACATGCAAATGCGCTTCTCATAGTTTTTTATAAGATAAAAGGTTTATCAATGTCTAAAACTCAATATAAAAAAGGCAAAATAATTTCACTTCTGCAAAAAACGAGATTATTACACATTCTTAAAAAGCTGAACGTTTACAAACCTTGCCTGCTTATTGTAGATATTAATGGTACTGATTTAACTGTGATTGGCAATAGACAGAGTATTTGGTGTATTGCCAAATATTCTTTCTGTGCGCAAATTAAAAGCCTTTTGGCAATGTATTTTAAATGTTATAAGTTCTATAGAAAACATTGCCATCTATATTTACAATTAGGTGCTTCAAAATCTTGGAGTGATAAAGTTTTTAATAGGCATTGATTTAAAAGTGCATATTTCGCAGAAAATTGATAAAATCATGAGGTTCGTATATATGGCAACTCTGAGTGATAATAGTGGAGTGATCTTTAAACAAAACAAAGCTGCACAAAAAGCCGTAACGTGGGGGAATTTAGCATGACCTCTTTATGCGGTAAGGAATTATCCGATACACTGGTTGGTCTTTATGACGACTATCAACGTGGTTTTGACATTGGAGAAGAGCTTAAATTGTGTGTGGATTTAGCTTTATCTCTTGAATTGGAACTCAGTATTCTCCGTTTAAGTGAAACAGATGCGCTTTTAAAAAAAGAGATTGTGCAAACCTTGAATCGTCGCAGAAGTGTTCATTCCAATGAGGATGAAATTGATGCAATTTTTCGTATGGATTTTGAAAAACAAAAATAATGTAATATTCTTCCCGTATGATAGAGCACTTTGACTTTCTGCTGTGCTTAAACCAAAAAACTTTTAAGGAACTTTAAAGTGTTGCGTCCTTGTCTCTTTACTAAAGTCCGGTGAATTAAAAAACCGCATAAACCCTTGTTGGTCATCATCAAAAAATAAAGAATATTTTATAACAAAATAAACCTATGCTTGCTTCATTAAAAGCAGCCATACTTTCGCATTTTCTCACCCCCCCTTTAAAAGCAAAATATGAAATATGCCCCCTCGTAAATGTTTATAAAATAGCATATAGCTTTACTGCACTTCAATGTAATTTATCATTTTTCATGTTTATAAAACAGTACGATAAGCATCCCAATAAGCGCAACAATACTTTGAAGAAAATATATCAATTGAGGTGATATGCTGCTGCTATCGCTTGCCATAATGAGATAGACTCCGAGGATAAAGCATCCAGACAAACCATTAAAACTTGCCTGCAATCTTCCTTGGTATTCAGGATCACAAGAGAGTTGCGATAAAGAAATTGAAAGAGCCCAACTCGAAAGTCCAAATCCAATCATAAAGTAAATAGGAAAAACAACAAAAATGTGTGTATTAACAGACAAAATAGCAAGTCCAATAGCCATAACAGCTAATAAAAATGCCAAGGTTTTTCTTATGGATAAAATTTTGCAAAGAAGTGGCGAAAGAAGCGCTCCTGTCAATACGCCCATAGAATAAAGCGCCTCAAATATTGCAAAGGTCCCACTATCCGTGCTTAAGACCTCTTGTGTATAAGGAACTAGAATAACAGGGATGGTCATTAAAAGCATTGTAATAATCATCTGGCTTATATAAGGCATAAAAAGAACCGGATTCCGCTTAAAATAATGAAGGGATGCTCTATAACTTTTCCACCAATTTTGCTTACTTTGATTTTTAGATCTACGGTTTTTAGGTACCTTCATTGCAAAGTTAAACAAACCAGCAATAATAAAAAATATACCACCTATTAGAAGAGTTCCTTTTGTTCCTACACAGGCAAGTATAAATCCACTAAACCCCATACCAATGATCATTCCAAGTTCATAGACCATATCAATGGTTGCATTTGCATTGATAAGCTGTTTTTGGGGAATAATACTTTGGATTAAAGGAATAGCTGATGGCATATAAAAAGAAATAAAAATACCCAACAAAGCAGATAAGATCATCAAATCAATTTCTATACCCAATTGCCAAAGTATACTCCACCCAACAATCACCAAACCTCTGACAAGATTTGAAATGATAATCTGCGCTTTACGATTATATTTATCTGCCAATACGCCTAAAATAGGTGCAAAAATAATGCTCGGCATCCAGAGAAAAAACATCAAAAGCGCTACACCACGAATTGAATTCGTTTGACTGTAAGCAAGCCACGATAATGCAATATAATTGAGCCCACTTCCAAATGTAGCAAACAAACCGCTCAAGGTAAAATAGAGGAAAGTTCTATTCTTGAATAAAGCAGCGCGTTCTTTCAAATTTGCAACGAACATAAATTATCCCCTTGTACACATGTCATTCAGGATGCAATATAACCACATTTAAAAACATATATTTAGCTCTTATTTTAGTTCACTAAATTTAAAGAAACAAAATTTCTCATTTTGTTAGAGCCTGATTAATTTTTTATGAAAAGAAAACGCTCTAGGTATCATATCGGGTAATCTTAACATACTGAAGATTCATAAATATTTCTCTTCTCATTAACGGTTATATTGGTGCCATAGACGTAAAATAGTAACGCTGAAATCAATTATTTTAACTGTAATAACGATAAAGCGAATAGGTGATCTCATTTTTACGATAGAGGATTTGGGATTAATCGTTTCCACAAGAAAGTTATAAATTTTATGCTCATAAAAGACTTTCAAGAGGTAATCGCACCAGAAGTGAGACAGATTTTTAGAGGAATATATGGAATCTCGGCGTGATTTTTGCAAAGATAATTGACTTTTAAAATGCCTCATTTGAGGCAGAAGAAAAAGTAAATATTAACCCTATAGAATGGCACAAAGAGCAACCCGCAAAACTCCTTGGAAATTTATACTTGACATAATTGGACAAAGGAGAGCTTCTTTATGTACAGTGCAATTCGTGAGGGGAGGACCAGACCAGATGCTAAAGACCATTCAACCGCAAAGTGAAAAATTTGATGGATTGGCTGGTGATTATGATCGCTATCGTCCACGCTATCCCCTCAGCTTATTTAAAATCATGCTGCTTCCTTTTAAAGATAAAAAACATTTGTCCATTGTGGATGTAGGAGCTGGAACAGGCATCGCATTAGAGGGAATTGTCAAACTTCTAGGCAATGAACATCAATATCATGCGATCGATGTCTCAGTAGATATGATTAAGCAGGGGAAAAGAAAATTTCCTTTTGTGCAGTGGTATCACGGTAAAGCAGAAAGCCTCTTGCCTCAAATCGGCAAGGTTGATCTTGTTGTTGCGGCACAAGCGTTTCAGTGGATGGATCGCCCTCTATTGCTTAGCACTGTCTCAAGCCAACTTCGCGCTGGAGGCGTCATGGCAGTTATTCAAAACAATCGCAATTTTCAAAATAGTCAATTTCTAGCTGCTTATGAAACATTATTAGAGGAGATGAGCCCTCACTATTCCCGTTATTATCGTAATTTTGATTTTTTACAAGAAATGCGTGATGGCCTTGGAGCCAATCCAGAAAAGGTTGCTTTACATACACAAAATTGGACGATGACAATCCCCTCCGAAGCTTTTATAGGTATGAGCCGCTCTTCAACGCAAGCGCAACGCGCCATTGCTAAACACGGAGAAGAATATTTGCAGCAATTGATTACACTGACAAAACAATATGAAATGCAGGGAAATTTGGAACTTTTATATCGAAGTGAACTCTACATCTATACAAAATAATCTTACATCTATGGTTCTCTCCATTATCTTTTAACGCGTTATAATATTCTAAAACAATGGAGTCATCCTCCCCCAATTGGTTGTATAAAAAGCCACCTAAAGCTGCACTCACGTGCCTCAATCTAAGACTATTATTAATTTCTGTCCGTTAATGAGGGGTTTTTGCCATCTTAAAATCCAAGCTTATCGTGGTAATGATCAAGAATAACCCCGCAACCTTGCATTAAACAGAGATACTCTTGAGAATACAAAATATAGCTCTCAAAAATAGTTGTGCTTATCATCCAGTAAAGTAACCCTTTATCAAAAGAGTACAACTGCAAAAGACGTAGTAAAAATACTAGCCGCCCCCGCTAATCAAATTTCTGAAAATGACTATCATTACAATAAATATCAGCATTCAACTTTACATCATGCCCCTATCGAAACAACTTGACCTGTCCAATAATAGATGTACTAACTGTTTATGAACATGTGTACCGATTATAATATTGCGTGTTTTTAAGAGATGGCAACATGGGGGGGTGATGTGCGCAAACAGCTAATGTTTCGGTTTTATGGGCTTGTTGTTCTGCTCTATTTTTCTGATATGGTGCTCTTCTTAAGTAACCTTTGGAATGCTTATCGCATAACATCCTCATCGATTTTTTTAGGGATAACCATGGCTTTGGGGACCCTTACACCCTACCTTTTGAAAAAAAGTGGTCTTGTACACATTAAAGCCTCGCTGCGATTGAAAGATTTATACAAAAGACGGATTGTCATCTATAGCCTTCTTTTGTTGATCGCTCTGTTTCATTATGTCGACTCCCCTTTGGGTTTTATTGCGGTCTCTATCTCTATTGGTTATCTCTCTTTGATCACCTTAAGTACACTGGAAACTTATAATACTAAACTCGCGCTTAGTGGTTATATTAGCGCCCAAAAAGCTTCCCGCATTATGCAAACAGTGGTGCAGATTGGTGCCTTTTTGGGAGCAGCATTGAGTGGTTATCTCTTAGAAGCCACCAGCCCACAAGGAGCAGCAGCTGAAATCGGCTATAATGGTTTGATTGCAGCTATTTGTGTGTTTGACATTATTATAAGCCTTGTTGCTGGATATATCATCTTTCGCGATGAATATAGTACCGAGTGCACTACAAATGGCTTGTCACCTGCCACCAATAAAGAACCAATACTTATACAGCAAGCAGATAGGCTTTCCCAAGAACTTAAATTTTTATGCATCTGCATAGGCCTTATTGGCTTTCACATTTGCGCCTATAATACACTAGCAACCATTCTTTTTCAGAGTGTGAAAGATTTTGGCTCTGAATATTATGGACTGTGCAGTGCAGTTGCAGGTGTGGGCGCTTTTTTGGCTGCTTTTATCAAAATCCCGCGCTTTGAATTCATCTTCCCAGCCCTTATGTTGGGTTTAGCTGATCTTATTTTTAGCACCACACAATCACCTTATTTGGCTGTGGCCTTTTGCTTTTTTATTGGCTTTTCGATGAATACCATGCGGATTAACGCCCGCAAACATATGATTGAAGCAACAAAAACAGAAACTCAAGCAGAGCTGGTGGGAAGCTATAGTGGCATGCTTTATACGCTCTCCCAATCGGCGGGTTATGTTATTCTTGGTCTTCTTACAAGCTCTGCTCTTATGGGCCCCCAAGCAGCCATTTATCTTCTCCCCCTTATCGGGCTGATAATCTTTATCTATGTTCTTTTTTTTTCATCACAGCGGGGCAAAGCATGAGCAAAACCATTCTTATTGTCGATCCTTTCTCCACGGGTGCTCTCTATGCCCCTGCTTTGCAAAAATTGGGCTATACCTGTTACGGTGTTATCTCTCAACCAGCTCCCTTTTCACACTTTATGCTCTCTTATCAAGGTGAAGGCATGGCAGAAGCAAAACTTCATAGTATCGATGAGATAAAAAAACGCTTTCCTATCGGCACAATAAAAGCTGTAGTAGCAGGTGCTGAACGAGGAATTTATTGTGCAGAGCAATTGGCTGATTATTATGGTTGTCCTGGAAACAACCCCTTGACCACCGATTGGCGGCGGAAAAAAGCAGCAATGCAAAGGTGCCTTTATGAAAATGGTTTATCTTATATAAGGTCAAAGATTCTTACAAAAGGCGATTGTACTCTTGATGATTTTGAAAGCCCCAGCGGCTATGTGATAAAGCCAAACGATTCTGCTGGGAGTGATGGTGTTTTGTTTTTCTCTAGCCGTGAAGAAGTGGCAGCGTGGATTTCTGAGATTGATTGGACACAGAAAAATATTTTTGGCACACCTAACGAGGCTTATTTGCTTCAAGAAAGATTGGAAGGAGAAGAATACATCGTAGATGCCATTGTAAAGGGAGAGGCTATAAAAATATGCGCTTTATCGCGATATAAAAAGGGTATCCATAATGGAAGTGCTTTTGTTTATGAATCGCTTGATGTGCTTGATGCTCAAGCCCCCCTTTATACCGCTCTGATCTCTTATGCAAAAAAGTGCATTCGCGCGGTAGGGATTGAATATGGACCTGTGCATATGGAAATCATGCAAACCACCCGCGGCCCAGTGATGATCGAAGTAGGAGCTCGCCTCCACGGAGGAATTGCACCCACTTTGTTTGCGCATTGCTATGAAGACGATTTACTTGACAGCTCCGTTAACCTTATTGCAGGAAAGTTTTCGCCAACACCAAGCCGTTTTAAGAAAAAAGGGCGTATTATCTTTCTTATCAACAAGATCGATGGTCATATTATAAAAGATGTTAACCTGTGGAAGCAAAAGCTTCATTCTTGGAGAAATGTGGTTCATTTTATGCTCTTCTTTAAAGAAAACGAGCCTCTACCCTTAACCATCGATTTAAATACCTGCCCAGCCATTATAGCAATTTTGGGACAGAGTGATGATGAATTATCGACTCTGGAAAAGATAATTCGTAGTAATTTTTTATAGAGAAAACAGCAGTTGGAAATAATAAAAAAGCCTAAAAATGTTGAATTTACAAAGCTATGCCTTAAAGCTTATGAAAATCTATTTAAGGTGACAAGATAAATAAAAAAATACATCAACAAAATCAAAGCAAAAAAACCTTGAACTTTTATATAACCCATTGATTTTACGATTAATGGCGGAGAGAGAGGGATTCGAACCCTCGATATGGTTTCCCATATACACGCGTTCCAGGCGTGCGCCTTCAACCACTCGGCCACCTCTCCAGAAGTCTCGCACTATACCCAGAAAGAAATAACGTGCAAGCCTAAATTATACATTCAAAATTCAAAAAACGATTTTATCCATAAAAATAAAATGTGATACTTATTGATAACAACTCCCCCCTCTTTTTTAAAGAAGAAAAATTTTTGAAATCACAAGCATACCTGCTCTCTCACGAAAAAATACTCTCTTCAAATTGAAGATGCTCCCTATTTTTTTAAGTAAAGTATTACGCACCATCACCAACCCGTTATCATTCATAGTATCTAACAATCAACAGGAACAATAACTGTACAATTCTATTTTACTCTTTAATATTAAAGCATAGGATAGAATAAACTTTCTTCTAAAAAAAACGATTTATAACATGGTTTTTGAGCGAAACTGCTAAGATTGTACGCGCTCTCTTCCCCTTAAAGCGCCCCTATCACCTTATATCATCCTTAAGAGCGCGTACAGCGCGTGCAGTTTCACATTGTAGTGCTTTTTGTGCTAAAATTTTCATCTCTTCAAAACTATGAGTTTGCAAACACGCCTTTACTGGAGAAATATCGCAAGATATCATAGAAAGCTCATTAATTCCCAATCCCGTCAAAATCATTGCACCAAAAGGATCTCCAGCGACACCACCGCATACACTAACCCAACATTTATGTTGTGCGGCTCCCTGAATAGTCTGATAAATCATACGCAAAACTGCTGGATCAAGACTATCCGCTTCAGACACAAGATACGGATTTTGCCGATCAACTGCCATTGTATATTGTGTTAAGTCGTTGGTTCCAATTGAGAAAAAATCAACATGAGCACCCAACACATCTGCCATAATAGCTGCTGCTGGAACTTCAATCATAATACCAAGTTTTAATTTTGGTGCATCAATATCATTGCGGATTTCTTCTGCAATCTTTTTTATGGTAACAATCTCTGAAACAGACATCACCATCGGAAACACAATCCATAAATCTCCGCCCTCTTTTGCTGCTCGATACAAAGCACGTAATTGCGGAACCAAAAGATCGCGCCGACGTAACAAAAGCCGTGTTCCTCGAACACCTAAAAAAGGATTATCTTCCTTAGATAAATGTAAATGCGTAACCTGTTTATCCCCACCAATATCAAGCGCCCGAATAATTAATGGCTTATCTCCTACAGCTGCAATCATCGCCCGATATATATCAAATTGGACCTCTTCATCCGGAATATGCGGATTCTCTAAAAATAAAAATTCTGTGCGCATCAGTCCAATACCTTCAGCCCCCGAATCAAACGCAACAGGAACCTGATTTGCATAATTGACATTAGCCATGATACGAATTCTTTGACCATCTGTCGTTTGTACTGGTAATCGAGACGCACTTATCTCACTAACACGCTTTTGTGCAACACTATCAATATGCCTTTGAGCATCTTCAACATCTTCATGCGTAGGATCAAGGTAAATGAACCCGTTATCACCATCAATAATAGCCTGAATATCAGACTGAACCGTTAAAATATCATCACCTACAGCAACAACCATCGGAATACCAAGCGTACGCGCCAAAATAGCTGTATGAGAGAGTGGACCTCCCCATGCTGTTACTAATCCTTTTAGTTTTATACCATCAAGTTGTGCGACATCAGAAGGAGAAAGATCATTTGTAACCAGAATAACACCACTTGGAATATCATTTAAAAAGAAGGATCTATAGGATGGATTTATTTCACCTAAAACACGACGACCAACATCAATTAAATTAACCGCACGTGCTGCTAATAAAGGATTATCCACCTTAGAAAACATATCTGAAAATTGCCGAACCGCTCTATCCCAAGACCAAGCAACACCATGACCTTCTGCTATAAAACGACAAGCTTGAGCTATGAGATTTTCATCTTCCAGCAAAACCATTTGCGCAGAAAAAATCGCAGCAGAATCCGTTCCCATACGCACTGTAATATCAGAAATCACCGATGCCAATTTATGTTTTGTTTTTGTAAGAGCATTTTCAAGACATGCTGCACCAACTGCAAAATCAATTGGCTGATCTATTATGGAAATATCATTTTGCCTTAAAACAAAAATCTTACCAAACGCTAACCCCGAACTTGCTCCAACACCAGAAATGCCTTTTTGCATGGAACGTGGATACCAACCATGAAAAGTCTTTGTTTGAGATTCTATTTCTCTTACCACGCATTTTTCACTAATACTTACCTTTTTTACAATAGCAATGGCATCATTGAGAAGTTGTGCTCCTTCTACAGCATCTGTAGAAAAAATCAGAACATCACCATTTTTTACGCCTAATTGTAATAACCCAACCAAATTTTTCATTTCAACGGCATATTGACCATGGCGAACTCTGATAGAGTTTTGAATTTTTTTCGCAAAATCAACCCAAAGAGAAGCTGGTCGCGCATGCAGACCACTTGGATAATCTAAAGTCCATTCCTGACACACCGAAAGATCACCAAGAAAAGTTTCTTCTTGCTTTATATCCTGATAAAACAAAGTTGTAACAATTTGCTGTTTGTCCGTAGTTGTCGCAAGTACTTCAAGTTGTTTTTTATCAAATAAAAGAGACGTCAATTTTTTGCAAATTTCTCTATAACGATCTGGACACGCTGCAATGGCAATAATCAAATGTGCTTTCTTTCCATCCTGCCACTCAACACCAGCAGGAACCTGTATAACAGCAATGGCATCCTTGATAATTAAATCACAATTTTCAACCAAGCCATGAGGAATGGCTATACCATTCCCAAGCCAAGTATTCGTTATTTCTTCACGTGCAAGCATGCTTTCCAGATAGCACTTGTCAACTGCGCCAACCTGCACAAGCAACTCAGCAGCAGCATAAATTGCATCATTTTTATGATTAAAAGCAGCTGCAAGTTGTACAGATTTGATAGACAAGATTTCACCCTCGGTCAAATCTACATTCATTGCTTCTGCTTTCTCAAATCCCATCATGAATTCAAACTGCCTCACACTCGAATACAAATATCCCTGATAAATTTCATTTCAAAGCCCCATTTTCAAAAATACAAGAGGTATATATCATCACGATTTTTTGTTTCACGCAATTCAATAGAGCTAAGTGAGGTGCTTAAGTACCTCAATATAACCTATAAAACAATTGGATACTATAATCCCGCGGGTTGCTTAAGCCATCATAAGCAAATCTGATTCTTAACTCTTACTTTACAAAGACAAAACCTCAATTTTTACAGCCCCAATCACCTGAAAAACTATGTTTTTAAAACGCTCCCTTTATCCCAAGTTATTCAACATAACTTACTATTATTCTCCCTATAAGAAAGCATCCTTTTCAATCATCTGTAACTCAGCTAACAGTTTAACTCTTCCTCCAAACTGATTTAATTTACTGTGTCCCTCTTATGAATTTATTACACCATTAAAATGACTCTATACAACTTATTATCTTTAAAATTCTATGCAACTCGCCCTACGATACTCATCCACCAATTATGTAACAGTGATATATTTTAAGCTAATCCTTTGCTTCAATCAATATCGCAAACACATAATGCTCTCTGTTACACATTTGCAAAGAACGCACATCCCCCAACACCATCATCTGTCACGAGGCCCTTCTTTATATATAAAAAGGAAGTAAATTTTTCTCATTATTTATCATACACAAATTTACCAATAAATTCCATCATAACATCAATACCTTCAATGCAAACACAACACAGCAAAAATTCTCCCCCTTATTGAGAAAATTCATTTCCTCAATTTTACCTTTTTTGTTTTCCGTATATTTTCTAGATTTATCATATGACCAATAAAATAAGGGAAAGATAACATTTATCTTTCCCTTTTAGAGCTTATTAATACTTTAAAACTACAACTGCAATCCAATGAAACTCCAGTTGATTGTTAGAGAAAATGCTACAGATTACTCTGCTACCTCCACTACAGGAATGACTGAAACATAGGCACGGTTACCTGCTTTGCGCTGAAAAGAAACCTTTCCTTTTGATAGGGCAAAAAGCGTATGGTCTTTTCCCATACCGACATTGTCACCAGCATGCCAACGCGTACCACGCTGACGGACGATAATATTTCCAGCAATAACCGTTTCACCACCAAATTTTTTAACGCCTAGACGTTTCGATTCTGAATCGCGACCATTACGCGAGGAACCACCAGCTTTTTTATGTGCCATAGACGCTCTCCTTTAATCTTTCTTACTTTTTGATGCTACAGCCGCTTTCTTCTGCGATGCAGTCTTTTTTTCAGTCTTTTTTTCAGCCTTCTTCTCAACAGCAGTATCTTTTGTTTCTTTTGCTGCCGTTTCTTGCTCTTTTATGGGTTTTGCAGCTGCTTTTTTAGGCTTTGAACCACCCATTAAAATCTCTAAAACACGCAGTGTTGTAAATTCTTGACGATGACCACGCGTACGTTTAGAATTTTGACGGCGGCGTTTCTTAAACGCGATAACCTTGCGCCCACGTGTCTGTTCTAAAATCTCAGCTGTCACCAACGCATCACCAACGACAGGAGTTCCGATAACTGCACTACCTTCTTGCCCAACCATCAAGATATCATTGAATTCAACAACATCACCCGCATTTCCAATAACTTTTTCAACTTTTACCACTTGGTTAGCAACAATGCGGTATTGCTTACCACCGGTTTTAATGACTGCGAACATTTTTTATCCTTCCGTTCACTCCAGCTCTTATTTAATTTTTACCTTGAAATAAGGGAAAATAGGCTGCTTTTTATCAGTCGTAACCAATCTTAAAGAAGGATAAAACCTTCCTCAAAACAAAAATACGCAGATTTCTCCACGCTCACATTCTACCTATATGAAGGAATTTCTATTCTCTGTCAATAAAGTCCCATAAAAAAGAAAAAAAGGTTGTACCAAAAACAATTGAAGGTTATCTACCCATCATATACTATACTTAACTTAAATAGTGGGCATTTTTGTTGCACTTCATATGGAGAGGTGGCTGAGTGGTTGAAAGCACCGCACTCGAAATGCGGCATAGGGGTGACTCTATCGAGGGTTCAAATCCCTCTCTCTCCGCCATTGACTTAAAACGAACTTGTCTATGCTCAGTATTTGCAGGTTTCTTGTGGTTTGCAATTGGTTAGTTTGCGTCCATCTATGCCTGTCATTATGCATCCCTAGAAATTGGTATTAGATTCCCACGAATTTTATAATTTCTAGGCTTCTCCTCTTACGATCTTTAGATTTCCTGATCTGGTATAAAATATCTCTTCAAATATTATGAAGAACTTTTGCCAATCACCAGCCTTTAATAGAGTTTTAGAAATAATGGTGACCATAGAGCTCTTTGCAATTCCGTTTATTAACAGGCTCAATGCGTTTTATCACCATCAGAGTTTTTATATTAACAGGCCCCGAGCTTTTTTCATACAATATGCGCATTTAGAATGAATATTATGAGTATTTATTCTAAATTTTTCTCTCTTCTTATAATCACAAAAAAGTGTGTAATCATTGAATATCGTTCACACAGCACTTTCTCTTATTTCTAAGCTTTTTAAGTAAATAGATAGTACACCGCTTGCACAAAAACTTGTCAAGCATCCAATCAAAATCATAGGAAAAACAGAATTACGCAATCGTTCTCTCATTTTCAAGCAAAATGCTAAGCCGTTTTATGCTTTTCTCCATTATCGAATATAGCTCGATACTAAATTCTGATTTTTCATAAAATTTTAGTATAAATGCGTTGTAGATAATTTATTTTTTGCAAATCATCTATCAGTATAATTCTATACGAGACAGTGTATAATTCTATACGAGACAGTGTGGTGCTCATAAATTGAAATAAAGAATAGAAAACGGCTTTCCAATACGTATGGAGACGCTCCTTTACTAAATAATTTTCTAAGGCATATTTCAAATGAAAACCATCTGAAGTATGTCGCACAATGGTACTACGAATGACAAATACAAATAGCATTCCCTTTATACACGGGACAAAAAGGAATATTTTTATTTCTCTTATGATAATTATAAAAACTTCCAGCAGCCAGATCTTCTAAATTCAGGCTCACCACAACAAGATTGGGTAGCAACACGAGACAAATCCAACTTCATTGCTAAAGTTTCCATAACCACTCAATCAGATTCTCTGGATAAGCTTTTTTAAATTTCCCGTCCAATCCTCTCTGATAATCCCTCATAATCATTCTATACCCCAAAGTGATAACTTAAACCCATGAGTTCGGAAAATACCTCTCTAGAGGTAGAAGATCTTCTCATAAAATATCTATCTCTTACTGATAGCACAGCATTTAAAGCCTTTTTTCACATGAATAATTGTTTCACAAACACTGTATGGAACCTGTAAAATCTGTTTTTTGTTCTTTTTTTGATTTATTGCAAAAATCCAATTCAAAAATAAGGGAGTCCAGAGTAAAATAGAGAATTGTCTCATATTTTTCTCTCACTCTACCGTCAAAACCTATGATCAAATTATATTTATTTTGCACGTCTTGCTTGAATATGGGCGAGCAATCCTAATGTTGAATTATCGCGATTATCCGCTTTACTTTCTCCACGAAGAATGGGGAGTAACTCATCTGCTAATTCTTTACCAAGTTCAACACCCCATTGATCAAATGAATTAATATTCATTAAAACACCTTCAACAAAAGTACGATGTTCATAAAGCGCAATGAGACGACCGAGTGTAAACGGGGTTAATGAATCTTGAACCAGCGTCATGCTGGGGCGATTTCCTTTAAAGCTTTTATGAAGTGCTAAATAATCTGCTTCACGTTCATCAACGCCATTTTTTATCAAGATATGCCGAGCATCTTCAACACTACGTCCTTTCATCAAGGCTTTTGATTGCGCTAAACCATTTGCTAGCAACATCTCATACATAGAATGTAAATTTTTCTCATGCCCTTTTATAAATAAAATAAATTCTACAGGAACAACATCGGTTCCTTGATGCAGAAGCTGAAAAAAAGCATGTTGGCTATTTGTTCCTGAATCACCCCAAACGATCGGACCACTTGAAAAATTGAGTGGTTTTCCATCCAGCGAGACTTGCTTCCCATTTGATTCCATATCAAGCTGTTGTAAATAAGCTGGAAAATGTATTAAGCGCTGTGCATAGGGAATGATAGAGCGTGATGAATAACCACAAATAACACGATGCCAGAACCCTAAAAGAGCAAATCGAATAGGGATATTTTTATGCAAAGGCATGGTTTTAAAATGTTGGTCCATTTGTAAAGCACCATTGAGAAATTGGCGAAAGTTTCGCCCCCCTACTGCAAACATAACAACAAGCCCAATGGCGGACCAAATTGAATAACGTCCTCCAACCCAATCCCAAAATTTAAAAACTCTTGTGGAATCTATGCCAAATTCTGCCACTTTATCAAGCGCACTCGAAACAGCAACAAAATGTGTGTGAATAGCTTGTTTCCCTAAATGTGAACAAATCCACTGACGTGCAACTTGAGCATTGACCATTGTTTCAGCCGTTGTAAAAGTTTTAGAAGCAATAACAAAAAGCGTTGTCGCTGGATTCAAAAGAGAGAGAGTATCAGAAATATGAGCACTGTCAGCGTTAGAAACAAAATGACAACGTGGACCATCATGATAAGGTTTTAAAGCATAGGTGACCATTGCAGGACCAAGATCAGAGCCCCCAATACCAATATTAACAATATCCCTTATTCTCTTTCCACTACTTCCCTTATAGCTGCCATCACGTACCTTTTCAGAAAATCTCTCCATATCTTTAAGGACGTCTTGAATATCGCCAATAAGATTATGACCATCCAGCATGAAAATTTCATCGGCAGGTAAACGTAATGCTATATGAAGAACGGAGCGTTTTTCAGTTGTATTAATAGCTTGGCCTGAAAACATTGCATCACGCCGCCCCAACACATCTGCTGCGACAGCTAAATCATCTAGAAGTTTCAATGTTTTGAATGTTACACCACATTTTGAAAAATCAAAAAGAAGATCATCAAGTCTGAGAGAAAAATGGGAAAAACGCTGATCATCTTCCAAAAAATGCTGACGAATATCACAGACTCCATCCTTTGCAGCATGGTTTTTTAAAGCTCTTAATGCGGCTTCAAAAGCCTTTTCATTTCGAATCGAAAAGCTATCTGCCATAAGCTTATCCTATACGGTTATTGATCATGAAATCTCTGTCCAAACAATACCAAAGTAGAAAACACCTCCTTGATTGCTCAATCTTTTCACTGCTCACACAAAAAATGAAGAAATATAAAAGTAAAAAAAATAAGAGCTAAAAATGATATTTTTACAAGAATCAACTTTCAAATCTTTACTACTCGAACCATCATTTAACTTGATTGAGTTCTTTTGTTAAGCGCAAATCTTCTTCTGCTTTTGATCTTATAAAACGCCCTAAAAAAAGATAAACAACCGGTGTAACATAAAGCGTAAAAATCGTTGCTAAACCTAAACCACCGACGATAACCCAGCCTAAAGCTGTACGAGCTTCTGCACCAGCACCTTTGGCTAAAACCAAAGGAATACCGCCTAAAATGGCACAAATCATTGTCATACAAACTGGACGAAGACGAATATTGGCTGCTTCTTCTACAGCTTCACGCACACTTCTTCCCTGATCCCGTAATTGATCTGCAAATTCAACAATCAGAATACCATTCTTTGCCATAATGCCAATCAACAAAATTAATCCAATTTGACTATAAATATTAAGACTCACACCACTTAAGAGCATAGCAATCACAGCACAACCAATCCCTAATGGAACAGTAGCCATGATAATGAATCCTGAAATAAAGCTTTCAAATTGAGCCGCTAAAACCAATAAAATAATCAAAAAAGCAATGCCGAAAACAATCATAAAATTGGAAGATGTTTCATGAAGTGTTTCAGCTTCTCCTAAGGGGACCACGTAGGTTCCTTTCGATAACAAAGGAGAAGCAATTTTCTGCACAGTTTGGTAAGCTTCCCCTAAAGTGATATCTGGAGCAAGATTTGCGCTTAAAATGACAGCGCTCATGCGCTTTTCCCGTTTTAATTGGGGAGCGATAGCTTTTTCATGTAAATGCGCAATAACCGACAAAGGAACATATCGATTGTCTTTGGTCTTTAAAAAAATATTTTCTAAATCACTAGGACTTTTCATAGGATTTTTACGCGATATCAATTTAACATCGTAAGAATGATCATCCACGTTAATGGAACCAATCTTTTTACCATCCAACATTGCTTGTAATGTATCGCCCAAATTGGTGATATCAATCCCTAAATCAGAGGCTTTTTTTCGATTGATTTCAATAAAAAATTGCGGTTGTGTAGCATCAACGGTAAGACGTGGGCGAATAAAACGCGGATCTGCTTGTAAAGCACGTACCAACTGATCAGCAATAGGTTGTAATGTCGCATAATCATTGCCAAGAATTGCAAATTGTAACCCTTGCCCCGTTCCTCTCACACCTAAAGAATTTCCCTGTGCAGCAAACACAAAAACTGCTGGAACTTGCCTAACCTTTGCATTAACATCTTTCACAATTTCTTGCTGATTTCGTAAACGTTTATCCCAAGACGAAAGCAATAAAATCAAAAAAGCAGTATTGGGTGAGCCGCCAATACCCGCGACAGAGAAACTATTCGCTATCTCACCTGCATCACGTAATGGCTGTAAACTTTCTTCAATTTGCTCTATTTGCTCGTTCAAATATTGTGTTGAAATACCTTGTGGTCCATTAATGGCCAAAAAGATAAAAGCTCTATCTTCTGCTGGCGTTAATTCCTGTTGCAACTTCGTATAACCTCCAACACAAAGCGCTGCAAAAACAAGTGAAGCAAAAACAACAGCCCAAGGTTTTTCTAAACACTTATGCAAACTGTACGTATAGGCCTTATGAAACAAAGAACCCCATTTATATAAAAAAGTAAAGTGATGATGGGCTTTTTCCTCTTGCTCCTCAATATGTTCTTTGAGAAAACGTGAAGCCAACATAGGACAAAGTGTTAAGGCAACGATTGAAGAAAGCAAAATAGAAATTGCCAAAACAAAACCAAATTCTCTAAAAAGTCCTCCAACTTGTCCAGGAAGAAAAGAAATAGGAACAAACACAGCAACGAGAGTCAATGTTGTTGCGATAACAGCAAAAAAGACTTCACGGGTTCCTAAAACCGCTGCAGCCCTAGAACCTATCCCCATATTGCGCCATCGAACAATATTTTCCAGAACAACAATGGCATCATCCACAACAAGCCCTGTTGCCAAAACAAGCCCTAAAAATGTGAGAATATTCAATGAAAACCCTACAAGATAAATAGCAGCAATGGTCCCAATCAAAGCGACGGGAAGAGATACAGCAGGTATCAGCGTTACACGAATGTCTCTGAGAAAAAGAAAAATAACCAAGATAACGCTCAAAATAGCAATGACCAACGCAACCTCAACCTCATGAAGAGCGCTTTTAATAAAAATTGCATCGTCACTAATAACGTCTATATGTACGGAAGAAGGAACAACACTTTTGAGATTATTAACAACAGCTCTCACGCCTGTAGAAATGTTAAGCGTGTTGGATTGTGCTTTACGCACAATACCTAATCCAATCCCTGTCTTTCCGTTGATACGAAGAATAACATTTTCTATATCGGGTGATAAAGTCACATGCGCCACATCACCAAGATGTACATGAGGCTTTAAAATAACTTGCTCAAAAGATTCTGGTGTTGTTAAACGTGCAGTGGCACGAACAACTAAAGTTTGTTTAGAATTGCGTAGTGATCCTACGGGCACATCCGTTTTCATATCAGCAAGAACACGTGAAATATCTGCGACCGTTAATCCATAACTTGCAAGTTTTGCTTGATCTATATCAATCTGAAAAATCTTTTTACGAGCACTATCGACCTGAACATCACCAACGCCATCAACCGCAGAAATTGCATCAACGATCTGATCATCTACAACTGTTGTTAAATCATCAATACTCATTGTTGGTGATGTCACAACCAAATACATCATGGCAGCAGCATTTGAATCTGCTTTAATAATCAAAGGTGAATCAGCATTTTTGGGTAAAGAATAAGCAATGCGAGACAGAGCATCACGGATATCAGATGCCGCTACATTTAAATCAACACCAACATTAAAATTAATCTGTACACGGGAACGTCCAAAAGAAGATGTTGAAGAAATCGTCTTAACCCCTGAAACACGAGAAACGGCATCTTCTATAACTTTTGTCACTTCACGATCAATTGTTTCCGCCGACGCTCCAGAAAATACCGTTACAATCGTTGTTACTGGCGTATCAACATCTGGGAGTTCCCGTACATCAACATTCAACCATGCTGCAAATCCTGCAATGATGATCATGGCATTTATAACAAAAGTAAAAACCGGTCTTCGAATAAATAAGGCAATGAGACCGCCTAGCTCCGCCTGTGACATTGGCTGTTTTGTGCTCAATTCTTGGCTCATTGTATATCCATTCCATAAACTGCTGATAATTGCTGTTGATGGGACGTTGGATCATCAATAATTACTTTACTTCCTGGATAAAGCATTTGCACCCCTTGAATGACAACTTGATCACCATTTTCTAAAGAGGCTTTCACGAAAACTTGATCTGCTTTATGCTGAATAATCGATACGGGTATAGGCTCTACTTTTCCTTCTCTCACACGCCAAACAAATGACCCTTTATTATTCCATTGAATCGCCAGAGGATTAACGACAGGGAAAGATCCACCATGGAATTGTAAGGCAACAGAAAAGGACATACCAGACATGAGTGTATCTTTTTCATTATTGATTTCAATCTGAGCATGAAGTGTACGACTTTCTGGGTCAACGACATTATCAATCGCGTAAATGTGACCAACAAAAGTTTTATCTGGCTGCGCTGTTAATGTTGCTGTTACCTCATCTCCCTTATGAATCCGTGAAACATATCGTTCAGGAACCCATATATCGACCAAAATACGTTCTCTATTCTCAATACGGCCTATTACAGTATTAAGGGTCACGTTATTCCCCGCATCAACGGGTAGAATACCAACAACTCCAGGAATCGGTGCACGAATTGTTCGCCGCTCTAGGTCTACCTCAGCGTTACGCAAAACCAAATTTGCGTTATCTAGCTCTAAGCGTGCCGTAAGTTCTTGCACTTCTGTTGCTGTATTGCTAGCACGTAATTTAAGAATCCGCGAAAGCGTTAATGCGTTATTATCACGTTGTACTTTTGCTTTTGCGGCTGCTATTTCCTCCTTTTTAGAATCAAGCTTTGCAATTACATCTCCCACTTGTACTTTTGTACCAGCAGACACAAAAAGCCTATCAATAACACCTGGTGATAAAGGGGTTAAATCTACCTCAGCAAGTGCTTGTCCACTCCCTAGAACGTTAAGTTGTTCATAAAAATCTTGGACCCTTACAAGATCAACGACAACATTCGTCGGTGGTCTTCCCATTTTTCCCTTTGAAGCTTTATACAATATACTTGTTTTCTTCACTATAGAAATGGGTTGTTCTGCACTCTGTTTTCCAGCCCAATAAGTAGCCGTTAAAACAACAATTAAAAACACCAATGGAAAGATCTTTTTTAATAACGCCATATATCTACCCTTGCTGTATCATGTTTATCTGAAATAGTTTTCAACAGTCATATCGGCGTTTTATACAAAAAACCAACAGCAGGTATATATCTTACCCCCCACCGCAAAAACATATATCATTTTTGGCTGACTATCGTTCATAGGCGAAAACGTCAAGTTAACTATCGTTCATATTGCGTGGTAAGATCACAGCAGAAAAATGACCCTATCAAAAATCCAACTGCATCCATAATATATTATAAGTTTTTTTTTAATATCTCATAAAAAAAAAGAGATTTTTTTTATGACTCCCCAAGTTTCACTTGCATTTCTTTAATGAAACGATTAGGAACCCATTGTCTTAGACAATGTAGAAAATTGAAATGTGTGCACCCGTAGCTCAGCTGGATAGAGCACCAGACTACGAATCTGGGGGTCAGGAGTTCGAATCTCTTCGGGTGCGCCATCTATCAATAAATCCAATATCTTACTCACAAACTCAAGCTCTTTAAATTCTTTTAATATGTGATTTATTTTTTTCTTATCTTTGGTCTTCTTATGGCTTTTTGTTCCATTCTATTGTGAGTCGTTTGTTCGCTGTTTTGGTAGAATGGAATGTTGTGCGACCTTCAATCCAGCCCAAACCTATTTTTTATTAATAATAATCATAGAGATTATATAAGTTGGTGTGTACTGTTGCTTTCTTTTCTCAATCTATGCGCATTGTTTTTGATTTCTTCTAGATTATACCTTTTCATCAATGGGTATTTCTGAGTATTTCATTTCTGTCCGTCTCATCTTAAGACGAACTTTAAGTGTGTCACCAAACATTACGGTTTAGAGCCCTCTAAAACTTTTTTCTGATATTCATCATGAGCCCATATTGAGAATGATATTGCAGGCTGGCTAAAAACTTATCGAAACTGAAAATACAGAGTTTTTTTCCCAAAAAATGCTAAAACCCTTCTTGTGCTCTTTTAGTATTATCGCTTGCGCGATACACCATTGATCTCTATGCTATATTATGCTTTCTGTTCTCTATGGATTTTTTCATTAATCCATAAAGTACAGATTCCAAATGTTAATAAAAGCTCCGTTTAAAGAATTTTTCCATGCCTAAAACAGATATTGAAATTGCTCGCACTGCTAAAAAGAAGCATATTACTGAAATTGCACAAAAAATTGGTATATCACATGAAAATCTCATTCCCTATGGCCATGATAAAGCTAAAATTTCTTCCTCCTACATAAAATCGCTCAATAAAAATCCAGATGGTAAACTTATCCTCGTCACAGCCATCAATCCCACACCTGCTGGAGAAGGAAAAACAACAACAACGGTTGGACTAAATGACGCTCTTAATCTCATTGGCAAAAAAACAATAGCCACTTTGAGAGAACCGTCTTTAGGCCCCTGTTTTGGTGTAAAAGGTGGTGCTGCTGGTGGTGGTTATGCACAAGTCGTCCCAATGGATGACCTTAATTTACATTTTACCGGTGATTTTCATGCTATTACAGCAGCGCATAATCTTCTTGCTGCAATGATCGATAATCATATCTATTGGGGAAATACTCTCAACATTGATCCACGTCGCATTGTTTGGAAGCGCGTTCTTGATATGAATGACCGTGCATTGCGTGATATCGTTATTTCATTGGGAGGCACAACAAATGGTTTTCCACGCCAAACAGGTTTTGATATTACTGTTGCATCAGAAATTATGGCACTTCTTTGTCTTTCTGAAAATTTAGAAAACCTTACACAAAGACTCAAAAAAATTATTGTTGCCTATCGTTATGATAAAACACCCGTAACAGTGGCTGATCTTAATGCAGAAGGCGCAATGGCAGTTCTTCTCAAAGATGCCATACAACCCAATCTTGTACAAACAATTGAAAATAATCCTGTTCTCGTTCATGGAGGACCTTTTGCCAATATTGCTCATGGTTGTAACTCAGTTATAGCAACAAAAACCGCTTTAAAACTCGCTGATTATGTTGTCACAGAAGCAGGGTTTGGAGCCGATCTTGGCGCAGAAAAATTCTTCAACATCAAATGTCGGCAAGCAGGTATTGTACCAAATGCAACAGTGATTGTCGCAACGATTCGTGCATTAAAAATGAATGGTGGTGTGGATAAAAACAACCTGACAGAAGAAAATATCACCGCTTTAGAAAAGGGAGCCGCTAATCTTTTACGACATATCAAAAATATGGAGCTCTACGGTATTCCTTGTGTTGTAGCGATTAATCATTTTGGCAGCGATAGCGATGCTGAAATAAGAACATTACAAAAAATAGTTGCAACAACTGGACGCAAAGCTATTATTTGTAAGCATTGGGAACAAGGTGGAAAAGGCGCAGTAGCACTTGCACAAGAACTTGTTGCCTTAATTGAAAAGCAAGATTCCGATTTTAAAGTTCTCTATCAAGATGATATTCCCCTCATTCAAAAAATTAATTGTATTATAACAAAGCTATACGGTGGGCGTAGCGCCATCATCTCAGTTCCTATTCTTAAACAACTTGAATCTTGGGAAAAAGAAGGTTTTGGCACCTACCCTATTTGTATGGCAAAAACACCTTATTCTTTTTCTGCTGATCCCAAGCAATATGGTGCTCCTGTCGATTTTGAAATTCCTGTACGAGAAGTTCGTCTCTGTGCAGGAGCTGGCTTTATTGTTGTCATTTGTGGAGATGTTATGACCATGCCGGGCTTACCGCATTATCCTGCTGCTGAAAAAATTTATCTTGACAAAAATGATCAAATACAAGGGCTTTCATAAGTTTATAGCCGTAAACTCTATCCTTTATTATAAAAAGCATTTTATTACAAAAAGAGTAGAATTTTAAAAAGCTATATAGACAAATGTCTTATTTGTATGATATAAGCCCCTGTCCTTTTAGATATGTCTTTAAAAGGACGTAGGTTTTCCTATCATTTATGACACTGAAAAAAGCAGGATAAATAGTGCAAGTACTCGTTCGTGATAATAATGTTGACCAAGCGCTGCGCGCGTTGAAAAAAAAGATGCAGCGTGAAGGTATCTTCCGTGAAATGAAAATGCGTAGTTATTATGAAAAGCCATCTGAAAGGCGTGCTCGTGAAAAAGCTGAGGCTATTCGTCGTACGCGTAAGCTTGCTCGTAAACGTGCGCAAAGAGAAGGTTTTGTAAGTAACGGACGAGCTGGTGCGATGAAGTGATGTGCTTTTGATGCATCATAGAATTGCATAAACAATAGAGAATAAGCTATCCTAGAATTTTATCTTTATAAGAAAGTGCAAGAGGTTTTTTGCTTGTGGTTTCTTGTGTGTAATGTTATCTAGAATTTTTAATTATACAAACGAGTGTGTTAATTATTTAAAAGTGATAAATTTCTTATCACAGAGATGTGAGTTTACTTCACTCTTGTAATTTTCAAAAATAGATAACAAACGACACTTTGGATATTTAAGCGACTTGTTCCTATATAAAATGTGGATTGAGTTAAGGTGTTTTGTTATTACTTTTCGTTATAATTTTTTTATCCTTTAATATTCTGCATCTTTCGAAGATGTTAGATCAGCTTGCGAAACATGAATGACTATCGCAATATGTGATTGCGTATATCAGGATATGAAAATACATAATCCTATCCTCTGCCCTTTCACTGATGTAATGAAACAATATAATTTCATAACTCTTTATATCTCCTGATTCTGTTCTTCTAAAGGATAAAGAATTTCCGCCACTACACTACAGAGATTCTGTTTTTTTATAAATCTCTTCTATTCACCACTTATATCATTAATCTCATATAAGCGTATCGAATAATCCTTCCTCTTTCATTAAACTTTTTTATACTGAGCTGAAACACAAAAAAATTAAACAGAAACAGAGAAAGTGCTCTTATTTTAATATGAGTGCAAGAGTCTTATATTCCCATTTCTGATGAACGTGTTTTTACCACTTAAGTAACGAATTAAAATTTATAACTTGTTGATTTATATCCATAAATAGTCGTTTTTTTTCATATTAAGTTATAACTCTGAATACAGGAAAAACTCTTAGAAAAAAAGAGACAACATTTCAGCTCTGATTTCCTATACAAAAACTGCTCTAACCACGATGTATTTTGCTGTTTTAATATTTTTCTCACGCATACAACTCGCCAAAAATCAAATATTTATTTACAACTATCCCCTCATCAACACCCTAAGCACTCAGAAATTCAAACTTTTATTTGCCTCTTCTCGTAACAATTTTTTCATTGTTTAGATCTCGTTAACGGGCGATATGGCATAATTTTTATCAGTCTCCAATCTTATCTTCCAGATTTTAAATTACCCATATATGACGAAATAAAGGAGTTCAGTGTGCAAAATTCTCGTTGGTTTCGCGTTTTAATGCTTGCATGTATCTTAACAAAAGTTATTGTATTGAATTCACCACGTTTGTTGCACGCACAAACCCTTAATCAAAATTTAGGACCTAGTGGTTTACCGCTTCCGCGATTTGCTTCGATTAAACCTACTCGTGTTAATGTCCGTGTTGGGCCAGGAAGCAACTATTCCATCATTTTTACCTACAAAAAGAAGGGACTACCTATTGAAATCATCCAAGAGTATGATCAATGGCGTAAAATTCGTGATGCAGAAGGCGATGAAGGGTGGGTATATCAATCGCTTTTATCAGGAAAGCGAACGGCTATAACTATTCCATGGCAAAAAGATAAAACAAAAAGGCTAATGCTACGAAAAAAACCCACTGATAATTCAGAACTTGTTGCAGAAGTAGAGCCTAATGTCATTGGCAATATCCACCAATGTGATGGACAATGGTGCGAAATCACTCTTAATAATGTCCATGGATGGCTTCATCAACCTCAATTATGGGGGATTTACCCTGATGAAAAAATAAAAGGCTGGTGAATGCTCAAACGCATCAAATTTAATTTTTATTCCTTATTGAATATCCCTACTCCCTACCACAAGATTGACTTTTTGGTTTTAATCGCACGATTAAATCAACATGTGAAATTTCCATACCTTCTGGTGGTGTAGGCAAATTTCCAATAATGGGCAATTCTTCTAAATTGCAAGGAATATCAAGAATATGATTTTCACCTTCTATATAAAAATGATAGTGATCAGAGGTATTCGTATCAAACCAAGTCTTCGAACCCTCTACGGCAATAATCCGTAACAATCCCGCTTCGGTAAATTGATGAAGCGTATTGTAGACCGTTGCTAAGGATACAGGAACACCTGCCCTCACCGCTTCCTCAAAGAGCTCTTCCGCCGTAATATGACGATTTCCTTCAGAAAAAATCATATGTGCAAGTTCTAATCTCTGACGCGTTGGACGCAAACCATTTTCACGCAAACGTTTTTCTAACATAGAAGCGGAATAATACTGGACACTTTCTCCACATTCTTTTGTGGACTGTTTCTCTTCATTCATATCTAAATTGTCTGCATTCCCTGACATATTACAAACCAAAATATCTTCCTGCTTCAATAAGATAAAAATATTAAAAAATGGGAACAGTACGGTGCAATCTTGTATTCCATTTTTAAATAATTATCTATGTAGAATACATAAAAAAGGGCTTTTGTCATTAAAAATGATATAAAATCATTTCCCTCTCTTTAAAATTTGCTCTAAAAGTAGGTCGGGGAAAAGCGCAGAAATAAAGATATATGCAAATAAATGGAGTAACCATGGCTGAACAAAAGTCTCGCTACACTTATGAAGAGCTTCTAAGCTGCGCTCGCGGCGAAATGTTTGGTAAGGGTAATGCGCAATTGCCGGCACCGCCAATGTTGATGATTGATCGAATCACTCAAATCAGTGAAACTGGTGGAAAATACGATAAAGGAATGGTTCGTGCCGAATTTGATATTACGCCAGACCACTGGTTCTTTAATTGTCACTTTATAGGTGATCCCGTTATGCCAGGATGTCTTGGATTGGATGGTATGTGGCAATTAACAGGTTTTTTTCTTGGTTGGTTGGGAGAACCAGGGAAAGGAAGAGCGATATCAACTGGTGAAGTAAAATTATCAGGTATGGTAACACCACAAACCAAACTTCTTGAATATGGAATAGATTTCAAGCGTATTCGACGGGGAAATTTAGTCTTGGGAATAGCTGATGGATGGCTCAAAGCAGATGGAGAAACTATTTATAAAGCGAATGATTTGCGTGTTGCTTTATTCAAAGAAGATTGAATTTATTTTCATCAGGAAGAATTTTTTACTATTCTGTATGGAATAAGGAGGTATGAATGCGTCGTGTTGTTGTAACCGGAATGGGAATTGTTTCCGCGATTGGGAATGACCCCCAAGCCGTTTTAACCAGTTTACGTGAAGCAAAATCCGGAATTTCTTACGCGCCTCAGTATGCTGAGTTAGGCTTTCGTAGCAGAGTTTACGGTAAACCTGATATTAATATAGAAGAACGCGTTGACCGACGTGCTTTACGTTTTCATGGACGTGGAACAGCTTGGAATCATATCGCCATGGATCAAGCAATTGCTGATGCTGGTTTAGAGCCTCACGAAGTATCAAACGAACACACAGGAATTATTATGGGTTCTGGAGGTGCTTCAACGCAGTCAATTGTAGAAGCAGCCGATATTACACGCCAAAAGGGTCCAAAACGTGTTGGGCCTTTTGTTGTGCCTAAAGCAATGAGTTCTACAGCATCTGCAACGCTGGCAACTTTTTTTAAAATAAAAGGGGTCAACTATTCAATCTCTTCAGCTTGTGCTACCTCCAATCATTGTATTGGGAATGCTTATGAAATGATCCAATATGGTAAACAGGACCGTGTCTTTGCCGGTGGCTGCGAAGATTTGGATTGGACTCTCTCTGTTTTATTTGATGCTATGGGCGCTATGTCTAGCCGATATAATGACATCCCTCATAAAGCTTCACGGGCCTATGATGTTAATCGTGATGGATTTGTTATTGCTGGAGGTGCTGGCGTTTTAGTCCTTGAAGAACTAGAATGCGCTAAAGCCCGTGGAGCAAAAATCTACGGAGAAATCGTTGGATATGGTGCGACATCCGATGGACATGATATGGTTGCACCATCAGGAGAGGGAGCAGAACGATGCATGCGCATGGCTCTTGCAACAGTCCATGATAAAATTGATTATATTAATCCCCATGCAACAGCAACACCTGTTGGGGATCCTCCTGAAATAGAAGCTATCCGCCGTATTTTTGGAGCAGGTGATCAGTGCCCCCCCATTTCTGCTACCAAATCTCTAACAGGCCATTCCTTAGGCGCCGCAGGTGTTCACGAAGCAATCTATACATTGCTCATGATGAACCATAATTTTATCTGTGAAAGTGCCCATATTGAAGAACTTGATCCAGCTTTTGCGGATATGCCAATTGTTCGTGAACGACGCGATCATCAACAACTGAATACCGTACTGTCAAATACTTTTGGCTTTGGCGGTACCAATGCAACGCTTATTTTTCAACGCTATGTATAAATGAAAGTTCTTAGTAATTGAAAAAAATACGGTCTTACGGAGAATAATATGAAAGGTTTGATGGAGGGCAAACGTGGCCTTATTATGGGAATTGCGAATGACCATTCAATTGCTTGGGGAATTGCCTGTCAACTCGCACAAGCAGGAGCTGAATTAGCCTTAACTTATCAAGGAGATGCTTTCGGAAAACGTGTGCAGCCTCTAGCTGATAAGCTTGGCTGCAAATTAGTTCTAGAGTGTGATGTTGAAAAAATTGAAAATGTTGACGACGTCTTTGAGAAACTTGAAAAAGAATGGAAAACGATTGATTTTATTGTCCATGCTATTGGTTTTTCAGATAAAAATCAGCTAAAAGGGCGTTACGTTGATGTTACAACACGTGAAAACTTTCAACGTACAATGGTTATTTCAGCTTATTCCTTTACTGAAATTGCTCAGCGTGCGGAGAAGCTTATGCCTCATGGAGGGGCACTTTTAACCCTTACTTATGGCGCTTCACAGCAAGTTGTCCCTAACTATAATATCATGGGAGTTGCTAAAGCTGCCTTAGAAGCTATGGTTCGTTATTTAGCGGCAGACTTTGGTCCGCAAAATATCCGCGTCAATGCAATTTCAGCTGGTCCTGTTAGAACCTTAGCGGGTAATGGTATTGCAGCTGCGCGTGCAATATTTTCACACCAACGACGTAATGCCCCATTACGTCGTACCGTGAATATTCATGAAATTGGAAAGTCCGCGCTTTATCTCCTCTCTGACTTATCATCAGGCGTTACAGGTGAAATCCACTATGTTGATTCAGGCTATAATATCATGTCTATGCCAATACTTGAAGAACTGAAAAAAACTGAAGACTCCCAAGAAGGATAAAAAACATCCGACTTCAAAAATAAAATCGGTTATCTGTAAAGTACTTTGGTCGCACAATGATGAGGGCTTTTCCTACTAGATTGAATCTCATAGGGAAAGCCTTCAGATCCAGTCTATTGCATATATGATTCTCACTAAGAAAACACGACGGATTGCAGAAAAAAAATCATGACGAGATAGCAAATGGCTTGTTTCAAAAATTTTTAATACCTCTAATGGCAGGGGAAACGAAATTCTATTGCAGTTATTACGCGTTCCTTTCAACTTTTCGAGCCAAGAATAATCCATATATTTCTCTCAAGCTAACCTTTATGAATACAACGCAAAGAACGTGTATACTCCTCTAGAAGGATAAGCAAACACAAAGCCAATTGGGTTATTATTATTGTTCTGCAAAGTGTTTTATAAAAAAACTGATCTATCTCTCCAATCCATTTTTCTGGAAAATTTTGTGTTTTATGGTGTTGTTTTTCTAACAAAGCCCATGTTTTTTCTACAGCTTGTAAATCAACATCCAACCCCAAAATTACAGCATATTTAGAATGAAATTAAGGCGTTTCGTGCTTTCTTTGCTGTTACAGCTTCTGGATGCTAGATATGTAATACCCCCTATCTAGTATACAAAAGCTATTAAACGCACAAATAATATTGAAAATTGAATAATAGCAATGATATTTCTAGCTTAACTTTATATAAATAAGATGCTACTCTCCCATGAATTTTCTACTATTCTTCAAATGTTATTGTGAGAGGCGTTTAAGAAAAAATTAAAATGTCTCTTTCATTACATTAGACAAATATATGTAAGTAGAAATGATAGTTTATTTTCAAAGAATTACTTAATAAGAACCAAAACTTTTATATTTCAACTCTACTTCATAGAGAATCGAATGATATGAATCTGTAATTTTCTACGGTGTAATAATCTTATACAATCATCAACACAATCTATTTTATATTGCTATCATAGGATGTTGCCATTTGTTATGATTGAAATTATTTAAGAATATAGGATAGTATTATATTTCGTCCTTGAGAGTGCGACTGAGTAATGTATTAGCCGCTTCAGTTGTGTCTTTACCACAATAAAGAATTTGATAAATTTGTTCTACAATAGGCATTTCTACCCCAATACGTTGCGCTAACGTATGGACTTCCTTGGTATTCAAATACCCTTCCACAACCTGACCAATTTGTCTTTCCGCTTCTTTTATACCTATTCCTTTACCAAGAAGTAGCCCAAAACGGCGATTACGCGATTGATTATCAGTACATGTCAAAACCAGATCACCTAAGCCTGTCATTCCCATAAATGTGGAAAGCTCAGCCCCCATAGCACCCCCTAAACGACTAATTTCAGCGAGTCCTCGTGTGATAAGAGCTATTCGTGCATTTGCCCCAAATCCCATGCCATCTGATATTCCTGCACCAATAGCAATAACATTTTTAACGGCTCCCCCTAATTGAACACCAATCATATCTGAGCTTTTATAAACTCTAAAACTTTTGTCACAATGAAAAAGTTGCTGCAATTCTTTACAAAACTCAACATTAGAAGCTGCTATCGTCATTGCAGTAGGCCAACCAATAGCGAGTTCTTTAGCAAAAGTTGGTCCAGAAAAAACAGCTAAAGGAATTTTTTCACCTAAAATCTCACGAGCGACATCTTGTAAGAGACGTCCTGTACCACGTTCTAAACCCTTCGTTGCCCAAATAACGCGTGAATATTGATCCAAATAAGGCTGAATATTATACAACACTTGATGAAATACATGGCTTGGAACAGCGATTAGTATATTATCACTTGCTGTTATTGCAGTTTCAAGCGAAGCTTCAAGGAATAAATTTTCAGGAAATCGAATATCAGGTAAATATACTTGATTACAACGTTGTTCTTGTAATTTTTTGATGTGTTGAGAATTATATCCCCAAAGTAAAACATTATGACCATTACGAGCAAGAGCAATCGCTAATGCAGTACCAAAAGAACCAGCACCAATAACTGTCATTGCAATGGTTTTCATTAATTTTTCTGATTATTCTCTAAATTGTCGATTTCAGTTGCACATTATTGTTAAAATAACTTCACTGTTCTCTTTAATATAAATCCTTTAAAACTAAAATGTTACTTCTTCGTAGCCTTATCTTACACAACATAAAAATGTGTTTCTCACGCTCTCTTTATCTGTATTGAATTGTACAAATACCATCCTTTGTATATTCTACAAATAGCTCTGTATCTCAAAAATCAAAGCTTTAGTAAATGCCCAATGGATCCTCTTGTTAAAAATATTAAGTGCATTCAAAATTATGATATGCATTCTATTGATATCTTACACTTAACACTCCTCTTCATATCCTACGAATCTTTGCAATAACCCCTGTAGAGCTGATACATGCCGCATCAGCTTCTACAGGTATTTCTCACTCCTATTCTACAGGAGAATGCACATTTGGAGTTTGCTCTATAGGCATTTCTGAACCAGGGACTTGATCTACAGGAGTCTGCATACTTGGAACTTGTTCCATAGGCATTTCTGAACCAGGCGCTTGATCTACAGGAGTCTGCATACTTGGA
>NZ_JADB01000002.1:0-266570 GCF_000518165.1 Bartonella elizabethae F9251 = ATCC 49927 | reverse complement strand
GCTTGATCTACAGGAGTCTGCATACTTGGAGTTTGCTCCATGGAAATTTCTGAGTTCAGCATCTTTTCTGGCTGTTTTCTTACAGATATATTTTTGTTTGATAACTGCCCAGATACTGAAGAACCATCCATTCTTGATATTTCTGGTTCAATAACACGTCCTGAACCACCCATCATATTATAATTCAAATGGGAAATAGCCCACCATGTACCTCCAATAATAACAAAAACGCAAATAGCAGCAAACCATAAAGCGCTTAAATTCCACTTGGCATCTGGACCAGAGTTCAAGTGTAAAAAGAAAACAATTTGTACTATAATCTGAATAATTGCCATACCAATAAGATACGCAACCTTTGTACTAATTGCCCAACTTTCCATCATTCCATACATTACAGGAATAAAAGAACCCAAGGTGAAAAATACAGCCAGAATAAAACCGACCAAATAGGAACCAGTACTGGGACCATGTGTTTCATTTTGCATGCTCATCACAACGCTCCTAATAGATAAACCATGGTGAAAACACCAACCCATACAATATCAAGTAAATGCCAAAAAATGGAAAGGCATGCTAAACGTGTTTTATTATTCTGATCCAAACCATTACGACGAAGATGAAAAAACATCACAACCATCCAAAGAAGACCAACACTTACGTGAAGTCCATGGGTACCAACCAAAGCAAAGAATGCTGACCAATAAGCAGAGAGAATTTCCCGACCAAAAAGCTGTAAACCTGTTGCAGGATCGATACCCGCATAAGCATTTGGATCATAATAAAAGACCTCACTCAATAATTCATGGAATTCATAAAGTTCCATACCAATGAAGCAACACCCAAATATAAAAGTAATGGCCATCCATAAACGCACACCACTGATGTTATTTTTATGTGCTTGTACCATTGCAAAACCATAAGTAACGGATGAAAACAATAAGAAAGCAGTCTCAACTAAAACAAACTTTAAATCTATAAATTCATTGCCCGCTTTACCGCCCCCATAAGAAGCAGAAAAGACAGCAAAACTTGAAAAAAGTGTCGAAAACAGGATCAAGTCTGAAAGAATATAGACCCAAAAACCAAACGTCATGACCGAGCTACTATCGTGGTGAAGTTTATCCACAGTATTCGCATTATTCATTGTTACTGCACTCATACTGTCACTCCTTGTTCTTTAAGAACAGCTGTAAAGGCATCTTCAGTTTTTTGTACTTCTTCAGCTGGAATATAATAACCATGGTGATCGCCTGTTAATGAATGACACACAAGCGTTGCAACAAAACCAACCAGTCCGATCGCAACAAGCCACCAAATATGCCAAACAAGCGCGAAACCAACAACTAACGAGAAGAAGCCAGCAATAATTCCAGCTGATGTATTCGATGGCATATGAATTTTTGTAAATCCACTTGTCGGGCGTTGATAACCACTTTTCTTCATATTCCAATAAGCATCATCAGACTTTATCTCTGGGAGAAGAGCAAAATTATAAGCAGGAGGTGGTGAAGAGGTAAACCATTCCAGTGTCCGTGCATCACCCCAAGAATCATTTAACGTTACCGGTAAGTGACCTTTATGCTTAATACCGTACCAAATTGCCAAAACAACCTGTAACACAAAACAAAGGATACCAAGTAAGATAATAAAAGCACCTAGAGCAGCAATAACAAACATTGGTTGCCAACTAGGTTCCATGTAATGCTGAAGACGACGCGTTGCTCCCATTAAACCAAGGGCATAAACAGGGAAAAAGGCAAGATAAAAACCAATAAACCAACACCAGAAAGATGCAATCCCTAGTATGCGATTTGGTTTATAACCAAAAACTTTTGGAAACCAAAAAGCAAGCCCAGCTAGATAAGCGAAAACAACGCCTCCGATAATCGTATGGTGAAAATGCGCTATCAAAAACAGCGAATTATGAAACTGCCAATCAGCAGGCACAATCGATAATAAAACACCGGTTAATCCACCACCAACGAAGGTAAAGATCATGCCCATGCACCAAAGCATTGGAGGTTCAAAGCGTATCCTTCCTTTATACATTGTGAGCAACCAATTGAAAACTTTTACACCTGTTGGAACGGCAATAATCATCGTTGCGATACTAAAAAAGGTATTTACAGCTTCACCGCCACCCATTGTGAAGAAATGATGTCCCCAAACAAGAAGCGAAAGAATCAAAATAACTACCATAGCCCATATCATGGAAGTATAACCAAAAAGGCGTTTCGAGGAAAAAGTTGATACAACCTCAGAAACAATCCCAAAAGCAGGAACAACCAAAACATAAACCTCAGGATGACCAAAAACCCAAACATAGTTAATCCATACCATTGGATTTCCGCCACCAACATTGGTAAAGAAATTCATGCTCAGATAACGATCACAGGCCAAAAGCGCAAAAGCTACGGTTAAGACGGGATAAATCACTAAAATAAGGACATTACTGACAAAAGCGCTCCAACAAAAAACAGGCATTCTCATCATTGTCATTCCAGGAGCACGCATCTTAATCATTGTTGCAACGAAATTGACTGCCCCCATAGTTGTTGCAATACCAGAAAGCTGAAGTGACCATAAATAATAGTCTACCCCTGTATCTGGACTCGTTTGCAACTCTGTAAAAGGTGGATACATAAGCCAACCACCACGGCCAAAATTACCAACACCCAGCGATATATTAATCAAAATGGCTCCTGCAGCCGTAATCCAAAAACCTAGATTATTCGCAAAGGGAAAAGCAACATCACGCGCACCAATTTGAAGCGGTATAAGATAATTAAAAAGACCAAATAAAATAGGCGTAGCCATGAAAAAAATCATGATCGTGCCATGCGCCGAAAAAATTTGATCAAAATGCTCAGGGGGTAAATAACCCGCTGTTTCACTCCCAAGAGCTAAAGCTTGATGCGTCCGCATCATAAGTGCGTCCGCAAAACCGCGAACAAGCATAATAATTCCAAGAATTATATACATAATACCAATGCGTTTATGATCGACAGTTGTAATCCAATTTCGCCATAAAATCCCCCACCACCCAAGCGCTGTTAAAGCAAGAACAGCAACTAAACCAATCACAACAATCGCGATACATGTGTACAAAACGATTGGTTCATGTGCAAGCGCATGAAAAGCACCTGCCGTAGGATCTGTAAGTCTTCCAAACATTTCTCAACCCATTTCAAATGAAATTCAAGTTTTAAAGAAACCTTATATCAAAAGGGCTCTTTCTCTACTGACCCTTTAAATAACATCAGGATCAAATACTGAACACAATGCACCCCACAGTGTCTGAGCAGCTGCACGTTTCATTAAATCTTCATTACATACGGTATTTTCATCGACACACCGATTAACAATACGATAGTAAAGTCGCTGCTCAACAGGTGCAAAATAACGCACTTCAGCATCTTTTTCCTTCGCAGCAATATCACCCATACGAGGCGCAATAGAAAGTTGACGATAAGATTTACGATCAAGCGCTCGACCATTAGCCCGAGCTTTTACAATCCAATCTTCAAAATCCTGCGAAGACACAGAGTGCCACTTAAACCGCATCCCTGAAAAACCATCACCGCTATAATTTGCTGAGGTCCCATTGAATACTCCCTGTTCTTCAGCGATCAAATGCAACTTAGCATTCATCTGTGGCATAGAGTAAAGAACTGTACCCAATTTAGGAACCCAAAAGGCATTGACAGAATTTTCTGACGTCAATTGCAATAAAACTTGACGTCTTTCAGGCGCGTAAATTTCATTAATCGATGCAACACCATATTGAGGATAAATAAAAACCCATTTCCAATCAAGAGCGACAGCATCAATCTGCAATGGCTCCCCTTCACCCACAACCTCTACGGGAAGAGGCTTTGCAGGCTCAAGCTTATAGGTATAATAAGCCGTTAGTGAACCCAAAACCATTACAATTACAATCGGGATACCCCACATTACAGCTTCAATTTTATTTGAATGCGCCCAATCAGGAGAATAGTTCGCCTTCGTATTCGATGCACGATATTTTATCGCTAAAAATACTACACTCACCATGACTGGAATGACAACGCAAAGCATAACAACCACACAAACAACAATCAAAATGAGCTGCTGACGTGCTACATAACCTGATGGCTGAAGGACATCCATTTTACAACCAGATAAAAGCAGTGCTCCCCCTAAAATCACAAGCATTCCTAATTGTCGAACAAAGCTTTTCATCTTCTTTTACCCCCGTCATATGCACTAAAAATCGCCATAAATATAATACCTCATATTGTACAGATTTGAAAATAATTATCAAGTGAATTCAATGCCTATATTACTCTTATCCAACACTTAACTCTTTACCTTTACAACTTATTAATTGTTTTGCAATATACTCAAGCGCAAAACGATATCCATCACTTCCAAACCCACTTATGATAGCGTCTACACCTGCCGATGTATAAGAATGGTGACGGAAAGTTTCCCGTTGATGAATATGGGATAAATGAACTTCTACTTTCGGTCCTGAAAACATTTTTAGAGCATCAAGAAGAGCAACAGATGTATGACTGTAAGCCGCTGGGTTGATGATCAATCCAGAACTTAGCTTTGTTGCTTCTTGTATCCATTCTACTAGCTGGCCCTCATAGTTACTTTGATAAAAATTTACGATAACATCAGCTCTTTTTGCCCATTCTCTGCAATTTTTTTCAATATCTTCTAGAGTTTCAGTTCCATAAATTTCTGGCTCACGTTGACCCAGAAAATTTAAATTAGGACCATTTAAAATCGTTATCATCACAGACATGGCAAACCTTTTCTTCTCGACCATCACTTAATTAAAAAATATTTAGCATATTTTTTACAGCAATAAAGCGCCATCCTTAATCTCAAAAAATTCTGCACGTCCTTTTAATTCATCAAATAAAAGACGATCTGTTCCTGTCATAAATGTTTGCACAGCTAAATCATCAAGAATATCAAATAAAGCAGCACGCCGATGTGAATCAAGATGAGCAGCCATTTCATCAAAAAGAAGAATGGGTGCTCTTTCCGATATCATACCTGTTAGACGTGCATGACACAAAACCAGACCTATCAGCAACGCTTTTTGTTCACCTGTTGAACAAGATGTTGCAGGTCTATTTTTATCTGCATAAAAAACTTGTAAATCTGTACGATGTGGTCCTTCTAATGTCCGCCCAGCAGCACGATCCATTGCACGATTACGCTGCAATCGATCACAAAACTGCTCTTCAACTTCAGTGGCTGATAGTCTCCTTAGAGCTGTTTCCAAAAAACCATCAATTTGCAAAAAAGCCCGTGGAAAAGGTATCTGAGATGGCATTTGTGTAAACATGTCATTTAAAAGCCGAATAACATCAATACGCGCCGCAGAAATAGCTGTCGCCAATTCTGCCATCTGCTTTTCTAATGCATCAAACCAAGCAGTATCTTCATTGCCATCCAAAAACAAACGATTACGTGCGCGCATCGCTCTATCATAATCGGATATACGGCGACTATGCAAAGGATCAATCGCCAAAACCATACGATCCAAAAAACGCCGGCGTTCAAGCGAAGGGCCGGTAAAAAGACTATCCATAGAAGGTGTTAGGATACTAATATGACAGTAATCTGTTAAGCAATCACTTGGCTCATTCACACCATTAATATGGACCTTTCGACTGTTATCGCTAACCTCCAAAGCTGTACCAATCTTCACTTCACCATAAAGAGCACATTCAAGACAGGCAAAGATAACAAATCCTTCACCGCCTTCATCTATACAGCTAACATCAGAATATGCAGCCCGTCGCAAACCACGACCTGGAGAAAGAAACGATAACGCCTCTAAAAGATTGGTCTTACCCGCACCGTTGTGGCCCGTGAAAACCACATGCTGACCCGAAAAATGAATATTTAAAAAAGAATAATTGCGATAACGTAAAAGCTTTAGCTGCCTCACAGACACTTTATGCACATGACTTGCCATGCATTGCAAAACAATCGCCCCTAAACACGAATAGGCATCAGCACATAAAGCACATTCGCATCATCATTATCACGAATCAGAGCTGGTGCTCCAGCTTCAGCCAACATAAAAACCATCTCATCACTTGAAAGCTGCCCAGCAATATCCAAAAGATACCGTGAATTAAACCCTATCTCAAGTGGTTCAGATGTGTAAGTTACGGATAATTGATCTTCCGCACTGCCCGAATCAGGACTATTCACAACAAGCCTTAACTGTCCATGCTCAATCGTTAACTTAACAGCACGCCCCCGATCACTCGAAATCGTTGAAACACGATCAACCGCTGAAGAAAAATCCTGTCTATTAACAACTAATTCTTTATCATTTCCAAGAGGAATAACACGTTGATAATCTGGAAATGTTCCATCAATTAACTTTGATGTAAAAACCACAGAACCTATAGAAAAACGAATCTTTGTCTCTGAAAGTTCTATACATACATCACCATCATTTTCTTCTGAAAGAAGTTTTTGCAATTCTCCTACAGCTTTACGAGGAACAATAACACCGGGCATTCCTTCAACTCCTGAAGGCGCTTCCATCTCAACTTGTGCCAAACGATGACCATCCGTTGCCACCAAACGCAGTTTCAAAACACCATCATGAATAACATGGAAGTAAATACCATTAAGATAATAGCGGGTTTCTTCAGTAGAAATGGCAAATTGCGTACAATTAAGTAAATGTTTCAACCCTGATGCTGATAAAGAAAAGCGATAACTAAACTGCCCAGGAAGTGACTCTGGAAAATCTGCCTTTGGAAGACACTGAAGCTGAAAATGTGCACAACCTGAAACAACAGACATTGTACTTGATTGATTCTCATCAACGGATAATGCAACTTCATTACCATCAGGAAGTTTTCGAATAATATCATAGAGCAAATGTGCCGGAACAGTCGTTGCTCCGGCTTGTTCCACATTAACTGCAAAAGATTCCGTAACCTCTAAATCAAGATCTGTTGTCTTTAACTGTACATGACCATTTTCTGCATCAATCAGAACATTCGATAAAATAGGAACAGTATTACGGCGCTCTACCACACGGTGAACACGACCAAGAGACTTGAGAAATTGATTGCGATCCACTGTAATACGCATAAAAGCCCCGTACGATTTACAAAAAACGATAAGAATTCTTTCGAATTAAAACAACAGATCCTTTTTAAAGAATCGTCTACTAGATTTTATTAAACCTCTTTTAAAATGGCAAGTCACTCCTGCATAAGAAAAAAAACTTTCATTAAATCCCTTAAAGTTTCTTCAAAAAAGAAATCATAAATCTTATACAGCCTGTTCTCCAATCAATCGCTTCAGTAATTCAAGTTCCTTGGCCAAGGTCTGATCACCACAAACTAAATCTTCAATTTTACGTACAGCGTGTAAAACTGTTGTATGATCACGTCCACCAAAACGGCGCCCTATTTCTGGCAATGAGCGAGGCGTTAATACTTTCGCTAGATACATCGCAACTTGCCGTGGCTTTACAACCGTCCGTGTTCGACGATTAGATAGCAAGTCCTGTTTAGAAACATTATAATGGCGCGCTACCGTACGCTGAATTTCTTCAATCCGAATACGTTTAGGTTCACCAGGACGTGTCAAATGACCTAATAACTCATCAATCCGTTCTAAAGATAAATCAGACTCAAAAGATTGACGAAATAAAAGCTGGTTAAATGCGCCTTCAATATCGCGTCCTGACCCTAAAACCGTTTTTGCAATATATTCCAGAACATCATCAGAAATTGATATCATGCTATCATCTTGCTGTGCCCCCTTCAACCGCTGGCGCAACATTTGCAAACGCATTTCATAATCTGGTGCCTCAATTTCAAGGGCAACCCCTCCCTGAAGACGAGACCGAACCCGAAGATCAAGCGATTCTAATTCCGCTGGCGGACGATCTGCAGCAACAACAACCTGTTTTGCACTATCAAGCAACATATTAAGTAAATGGCAAAATTCATGTTGTATCGACTTACCTTGCAAAAACTGCATATCATCAATAATCAACAGGTCTATATCGCGAAGTTGCTCTTTAAAAGAAAGAGCATCATTATCACGAATAGCTGTTGCAAAACGCCACATAAAATATTCAGCCGTTAAATAAATAACACGTGCAGATGTTAAACGCTTCAATGCAGAAGCGGCAATCGCTTGAAGCAAATGTGTTTTTCCTAAACCGACAGACGCGTGAATAAAAAGAGGATTAAAACGCAAAGCACTTTTATGCCCCTCTGCAATTGAACGTGCTGCCGCTAAAGCAACGCGATTAGATGCCCCCTCAACAAAGCTTTCAAAAGTATAGCGAGAATCAAGGGGAGATCCAAAAACCCCCGCTTGAGAACTTTTGACTGAATGCTCCGCACAATTCTCAACAAAAGATGAAGTCGCCGGCTCCTCCAGCACAACAGAAGGCGCACTTGTTTTACAAACAACATCTTTTGAAACCCGTTCCATACCGCGAACGATGACTTCAACACGAAGAATTGCTGAGTTCTCTTGTTTCCATAAATGAGTCAAAAGAGAACCATAGTGATTATTAATCCATGAACGTAAAAAAGCTGTAGGAACAGAAAGCTTTACAAGAGTATGGCTATACTCAGCAAGTTTCACACGACCAAACCAACTGGTATAAGCTTCAACACCAACCTGCGCCTTTAATTGTGCCATAACACGTACAAAAGCCGCCGTACTCTCCTCCTCTGAAACAATAGAATGCCCTATAGAAGCACTTCTACAAACAACCCCATCACTCTCTGTCATCCTATTCTTTATTATGTTCTCTGCCGACAGGATATTCACCGAAACCCTTTTAAAGGAACTAGCTTTAGAGTTCAATTTATCCACCATCTTCCATCCTGATAAAAATAAAATTTTGTCCTGCCAAACAACTAAAATAAATCTAGCGAAGGCAAAACGCCCTACCCCAAATAAGATTACTCACCCTCCCCTAGGATAGCCTCATCACAACCCCACTAACAAAGATGACCAATAAGATTTACTTGCACTCATGATATGACCCACCCTTCTAAAATGGTAAACATACCAACTAAGAGAACTAAAAAAACATCAAAAAACCTACCCAACACAAAAGCTTTTAAAAAGCTTGAACCAAAGATTTTATATTTAACAAAATACAGGATAATGTGCTGATGTGACCCCTTCATACTTTTTAGTCTTCATGAGAACCATACAAAACAGCAGAGGTAAAATGCAAGAGGTCAAAATAAAATCAAAAGCTCCAAAAAAATGCTGTAAAAATGCTTATTTCAATGAGGAATGAGAAAAATAATTGATTCAATTCATTTTTTTTCTCTGAATTTACCAATCATTAAAGAATCTCTACAAATTAAAAAAAAAAAATAAAATGCTTGACAAAAAAGACTCTGTAAAAATCCACAAAGCTTGTGGATAACCATACTCCCCCCTATAAGCTTTCTCTTCTTTTTCAAGAGGAGAATCATTGTCGATTCTTGTTTTCAATAGAAACTCTTTGAAACAATAAACAAAAAGCCAGCACCCTTACGGATACCGGCTTGTTTCTTAATAAAATAGAAAAAGTTTAAACGTTGAGAGCCTTTAAACGCTTCGCTAAACGTGACACTTTCCTCGCAGCAGTATTTTTATGAAAAACGCCTTTAGAAACCGCACGCATAATCTCAGGCTCAAAATTCTTAAATGCAATTTCTGCAGATGCTTTATCGCCCCCTGCTAAAGCATCATCAAACTTACGCATAAAAGTACGAACGCGTGAACGGCGGGCCCTATTAACCTGTGTGCGTGCTGCAACCTTGCGCACCGCTTTTCGAGCAGAAGGTGTATTCGCCATAAATATAATCTCTCTTTCAACACCTTGGTAAAATGAGTCTCGATAACGACTCTACCAATGTAAACAAACCTAACCCAAGCAAAACTATAAAGCTGCCTATAACTCATGTGGCTTATAGCGCAATGTCAAAGCCAACGTCAATTAAATTTTCAAAGACAGACATAAAAAACGAAGCCAAATTCTTTGATCCGCAACTTTATAGCTTAACCGTTTAAAGATATTCCTCAACGAACAAAGGCATTTAAACAGCTAGCTTACGTAAGACATATTGTAAAATTCCACCATGATGCAAATAATCTAGCTCATCTTCAGTATCAACACGGCATAATAATGGAACAGTTTTTACCGTACCATCAGAAAAAGTAATTGTCGCCACTGTCTTTTGACGAGGTTTCAAGTTATGAATCCCTTCAATCGTTACCTTTTCATCTCCCTTTAAGCCTAAAGATTTCCAACTTAGCCCCTCCTCAAAGACAAAAGGAACAATACCCATACCAACAAGATTAGAGCGATGAATCCGCTCAAAAGATTGTACAATCACCGCTTTGATACCAAGAAGATTAGTCCCCTTGGCGGCCCAATCGCGTGATGATCCATTGCCATATTCAATTCCCGCAAAAACAACGAGCGGAATACCTTCTTGTTTATACGCCATGGCTGCATCATAAATGGTTTGTTCTACCGTTGATGGATAATGAACTGTATAACCGCCTTCTCGACCATTTTCTCCTAACATGAAATTACGAATACGAATATTGGCAAAGGTCCCACGAACCATAACTTCATGATTCCCACGGCGCGTCCCATATTGATTAAAATCAGCAACGTTAACGCCATGATCCATTAAATATTTTCCAGCAGGAGAAGCTGCCTTAATAGAACCAGCAGGAGAAATATGATCTGTCGTGATTTTGTCACCAAACAAACCTAAAATTCGTGCCTCCTTAATATCTGGTAAGACATCAGGATTTTTCTGCATATCATCGAAATATGGTGGATTACGAACATAGGTGGATTGCTCATCCCAAGAATAGGTAGACCCTGTAGGGATCTGAACTTTTTGCCAATTTTCATCTCCCTTAAAGACATCTGCATATTTTTCAGCAAAAACCTTACGCGTGACATTTTCTTCGATAAATGCCTGTATTTCTTGAGAAGTTGGCCAAATATCTCTCAAATAAATCGGTTGACCATCCAAATCTTTACCAAGAGGGTCTTTGGTTAAATCTTTACACACCGTCCCAACAAGCGCATGTGCAACAACTAATGGGGGTGAAGCTAAATAATTTGCTTGCACATCAGGAGAGACACGCCCTTCAAAATTACGATTCCCTGAAAGAACTGCAGCTGCAATAACACCATTGTCATTAATCGTTTTGGAAATAGCAGGATGCAAAGGACCAGAATTCCCAATACATGTTGTGCATCCAAACCCTACTAAGTTAAATCCTAATGCATCTAAATCTTTTTGCAGACCTGAATTTTTAAGGTAAGCTTCAACAACTTGTGAACCAGGTGCAAGAGAAGTTTTTACCCATGGTTTGCTTTTCAGACCCTTTGCCACCGCATTTCGTGCCAAAAGACCTGCTGCAATAAGAACACTTGGATTTGATGTATTTGTACAGGAAGTAATCGCAGCGATCACCACATCACCGTGACTGAGCGTATATTCTTCACCTTCAACCGGATAATGCTCATCTTGTCCTGAAGTTTTCTTATAATCTTCAACCAATGCCTTCTCAAAACCTTGTCCAACATTTTCCAATGCAATACGCCCTTCCGGACGTTTAGGACCAGCCATAGAAGGAACAACGGTTCCCATATCTAATTCAATTGTATCGCTAAAAACGGGATGAGCCACCCTTTCGTCATGCCACATCCCTTGCGCTTTGGAGTAAGCCTCGACTAAGGCAATACGATTTTCATCACGCCCTGTCATGTTAAGATAACGCACTGTCTCCTTATCAATTGGAAAAAAGCCACAGGTTGCTCCATATTCAGGTGCCATATTCCCAATCGTCGCCCGATCAGCAAGCGTCATATGCTCCAAACCAGGGCCAAAAAATTCAACAAATTTACCAACAACGCCCTTCTGGCGGAGCATTTGGGTCACCGTTAACACGAGATCGGTGGCTGTGACACCTTCTTTAAGTTTCCCTGTGAGCCGAAAACCAATCACTTCAGGTAACAACATAGAGACGGGTTGGCCTAACATTGCTGCTTCGGCTTCAATGCCACCAACCCCCCAACCCAACACACCTAAACCATTGACCATCGTCGTATGCGAATCAGTTCCCACACAGGTATCAGGATAAACCGTCTCCCCCCCCTCTTCATTCTTCATCCACACGCATTGTGCTAAATATTCGAGGTTAACCTGATGACAAATCCCTGTTCCTGGAGGAACAACACGAAAATTTTGAAAAGCTTGTTGCCCCCATTTTAGGAAACGATAACGCTCACCATTGCGTTCATATTCATGCTCAACGTTTTCCTTAAAAGCCATGGGAGTGCCAAAATCATCAACAATCACTGAGTGATCAATTACGAGATCAACGGGGATGAGAGGATTAATTTTTTCAGCGTTTCCACCAAGTTTGACCATAGCATCACGCATTGCAGAAAGATCAACAACTGCCGGAACACCGGTAAAGTCTTGCATAAGAACACGTGCAGGACGGTAAGCAATTTCTGCTCCTGCGCTGCCTTTGTCGCTTAACCACTTAGAAACACTGAGGATATCTTCTTTTTTAACTGTGCGCCCATCTTCAAAGCGCAATAAATTTTCGAGAATAACTTTCATCGAAAACGGTAAACGCGAAATGCCTTCAAGACCATTCTTCTCCGCTTCGATTAAGCTATAATAAGTATATTCTTTGCCACCAACCTTTAACGTTCTGCGACAATTAAAGCTATCAATGTGAGTCATGACTGTCCACCCTCATACTATAAACCACCCAATTTCCAGGAATGAACAACACAAACTACGAGTCAAGGTCGCAGCTTGAGCGCAGACGCAATTACCTCCGCCATCCATTTCCCCCTCCACCTTTCATAGGTAAATGCGGAAATTAGCGCCAAAAACCATTCTACACCAGATCTTGATGTAACGCCTCCCTTATAGAACTATTTCTAGAACTATTCTAGGGACAATTGCATAAAAAACATGTTTTTTTATTCTATAATGCAATAAAGAATAGGAAAATATAAAAATAGGTAATCACATGGTATTATCAGGCAAAGATTTAGCAGCTTACAGAAACGGAGAAATTCTGTTCAAAGATCTTTCTTTTTGTTTATTTCCACAGCAACTGATGACAATCACAGGACCAAACGGTATCGGAAAATCTACATTACTGCGAATCATTGTCGGCCTTCTTGAAGCTGCTGAAGGCCATGTCATACTTAAAGATGATGAACAAAGATACCCTGTTGCCACTGCGTGCCATTATCTCGGGTCTCAAAATGCCATGAAACCTCCTCTATCTGTCATTGAGAATTTGCAATTTTGGGCAGAGTTTTATGGACAACCTTTGTACTCACCTTATGAAGCCCTTGCCGATATTGGTCTTTCTGATCTTGAATATTTACCCTTTAACACGCTGTCAACTGGACAAAAAAGGCGTGTCGCTCTTGCTCGTCTTTTGCTCTCCTATCGCCCTATTTGGATTTTAGATGAACCAATATCAGGACTTGATAGCCATGCTCAAAAACGCCTTGCTCGTATTTTTCAGCGCCATCTTAATCAAGCGGGTATGATTATCGCCGCAACCCATAATTCCTTAGGTATTCCAGAAAACCATACAATCGCTCTGGAAAAATTTTTACCTCTCTAGGAGAGAATAAAATGAAAGCACTGTTCTGGCGTGATCTTAAACTATTATTAGCGCCACAAGCCTGTTCGCTCACAGGACTATTGTTTTTCATCGCTGTTGTGGTCATAACTCCCTTTGCCATTGGTCCAGATCCAAAAATTCTTGCACAAATAGGACCAGGAATACTTTGGTTTGGTGCTCTTCTCGCAGGACTCCTTAATCTGAACAAACTTTTTCAAATCGATCGCGATGATGGCAATCTCGACCAATTTATCCTTGCAGGACAAAGACAAAGTTTTACATTGATTGTCTTTACAAAATGCATCGCCCATTGGGTAGGAACGATGCTTCCTCTCATTTTTACCACGCCTATTTTAGCCCTCATGCTCCACTTAGACGTTACGATAACTTTTACAACAATACTTACCCTTTTATGTGGAACACCAGCTATTATTTTTATTGGCGCCATAGGAGCAGCACTTGCAAGCTCATTGTTGCATAGCACGCTTCTCATTTTCATCATTATCTTGCCGTGGATCATTCCAATCATGATTTTTGGCGTTTCAGCTGCCACAGCGCCAACAAATCCAAATGCTTCGTTTCTCACTTCTTTAGCTCTTCTTAGCGCTTTTTCACTGTTTTTGAGTCTCTTTAGCTCTTTTGTTGCCGCTTTAACACTCAAGCTTTTATCCGAATAATAAAAGATGATTGCCGCATAGAAAAACTCTGCCTATTATGAATTTTATGAATGAACTATCGCACACATATAAAATGAGGTCACTTCCTATAAGTTTTTCCCGTTTTATGAAAATAAGTAAAATCATTTTACCATGGCTCGCCAGCATAACGTTATGTCTGCTTATCCTAGGACTTATTCTAGTGATCTATTCACCAGATGACTATCAACAGGGTATGACTGTTAAGATTATGTATCTCCATGTCCCTTTTGCGTGGTTGTCTACATTCTGTTATATAACGATGAGTGCAGCAGCATTGGGAAATTTGATTTGGAAATATCATCTTGCTGATGTGGCTCTCAAATGCGGGGCACCCATAGGAGCAATTTTTACTGCCTTGGCTCTCATGACAGGAGCACTTTGGGGACGCCCTACCTGGGGAACATGGTGGGTATGGGATGCACGGTTAACATCGGTTTTAATTCTGCTTTTTATCTACCTTGCCATTATCCTGCTTGGACGTGCTTTTGACAACCAAGTAAAAGCCGCTCGCGCGACTGCAATTCTTACCCTTGTTGGTTTTGTTAATATCCCTATTATTAAGTTTTCCGTTAAGTGGTGGAATACACTGCACCAACCAGCCTCCTTGTTACGTGCTGGAGGACCAACTATCGATAGTGCTATGCTATGGCCCCTTATAACCATGTTATTTTGTTTCGTCTTTATGTTTATTGCGCTCTATTTGATGGCTATGCGAAATGAAATCAATAACCGTTATATCAAAATACTTCAAATTAAAAAATCCCGTCGTGCACAACAACAGGACTCTTCATCATGCTCGACCTAAATGGCATCCACAGCGAACTTTTAGGAAATCTATCTTTGAAAATTGATTTTTTCCTTGGTACCCTTAAACACCAGCAAATTGTATTTTTAAGCTATATGCTTTCTGCAATATCCCTACTCTGTCTTATTGGCTATATTCTTTGCAAAGCCTTCTACCAAAAAAAAATTCTCCAACAATTGAACAAAAAAGAACGATCACAAAAAGAAAAATACAATGAAGAACATCCCTCCAAAACTTAAAAAAAATATATCTTTGCCTGTTTTATTTATTCTTTTGGGACCATTTGTGCTTTTTCTTCTCCTCATGATGTTTTTTTTCAACTTTATGGATAAAAAATACCCCAAAGATTCTTTTCTTCTCCCAAATGTGTTGGCTGGAAAACCTGCCCCCAATACGCATCTTCCTCTTCTTGATCAGGCGGGTTATCTTCATTCAAAACAGTTTAAAGGACGTGTCACATTGATCAATTTTTGGAGTTCTTGGTGTTTACCCTGTCGCGAAGAGCATCCTCTTCTTATGAAAATTGCACAAGATAAACGTTTTGATCTAATTGGTATTAATTATAAGGATAACAAAGCAAACGCCCTGCACTTTTTAAATCATTTTGGTCATCCTTTTAAATTGATTGGCTTTGATGTTTCAGGATATACAGCCATTGACTGGGGGGTATATGGACCACCAGAAACCTTTCTCTTAAATAAAGAGAGCATCATTATTGCCAAACATGTTGGCCCCTTAACATGGCAAATTTATCAAAAAAAAATTCTCCCAAAAATTGAACAAGCAATTATGACAAAAGAAAAATAAAATATAAAAGTATTGATTTACCATTTCTCTCTATTCAATGAAAAAACCGAATATTATGAGATTTTTTTCAAATCTTTTTATGTTGAATCAAGAAAAAAAGCTAAGAAAAGAATAAAAATGCCTTTTTGTGCATTTTTTTAATATAAGTATAATGAACAATGTTTTAAATTGAAAATAAAAGAATGCAGGTTTGTAAGAAGACAAAGTTTTATCGCTCTATGCACGCCGTTTTGTTTATAGAGCCCTTTTTATTTAAAATACACATTGTTATGAGAGGTATTCCTCACTATTCTCATCTTTGAGAATAAGAAATCCATTTTTTCATAGTGTCATTGTTATATTTATTCCCCGAGCGCTCTTTATTTGTAAGAATTTTATAAGGTTCATATTGATTCTTTGATTTATAGGTTCTTATTTTCTCGATAATTTCTCTTATGATCATAACCAATGGTCTTTTTTGATTCTTAAGTAAGACAAATTCGAGTAAGAAAATATGACTATAGTCAAAAAGAAGCCCTTTCGAGAGAAGAAAGCAGCTTTTACAGGGCACTCTTTTTTAAAAAGAATCTCGAGTGAATAGTGATTTCAACAGAAAGACCATTGGCATACACCGAAAAATGCTAAAAAATATTCAAGAGGTTCATATGAGCTTATGCTTTAAGTTTTTATAACGCGAATAAAATGAGCTTTTGTTGCAATCATCATTTTTATGAAGTTGATTCTCCATTTTCTTCCAAAAATTCTTGCGGTGTAAAGCGATAGGTTTTCGAGCAAAATTCACATGTCACTGAAATATGTTTATTTTCAACCATTTTATTGCGTTCATCAATTGGAAAACCTTCTAGGATTCCTTTGATTTTTTCACGCGAACAAGAACATTGATCAACAAGAGAAAAAGGATTAAAAACTCTCACACCTTGTTCATGAAAAAGACGGAATAAGAGCTGTTTACTCCCGACTTGGGGATCTGTTAATTCTGAACTTTCAATCGTTGCCATGAGTATTTTAGCTTCTTGCCATTGGTTATCTAATTGGGTTTTGGTTTTTGTTTCTTCTCGCTTTTGATGATGGGACGATGCTTGAGGTAAAAATTGAGTCAAAATACCTCCAGCTCGCCAGCTTTTCTGTTGTTTTCCTTGGTTGTCACGATTGATTAATATAGCAACAGCCAAACGGATATCGGTAGGAATTTGCTCTGATTGATCAAAATAGGTACGAGCAGCTTCTTGTAAATTGGATCCATCTAATGCTACTATCCCTTGATAGGGTTGCATGTGGGGACCTTGATCAATCGTGAGAGCTAAAGTGCCCTTTCCTAAAAGTCTTTCTGAAGAGATTTGATCATTATCTATGGCTTGTTTAAGCTGTTCTTTATCAAAGCGAGCGTATCCCCGTAAACTGGAAGGAGGTGAAAAATCGCACACCAGCATATTAACTGGTCCATCTGAATGGGTTTGTACAATAAATTTTCCCGTAAGCTTGAGAGAAGTTCCAAGTAGGACAGTTAAAAGTAAAGCTTCTGCCAGAAGATAAGAAACTGGTTCAGGATATTGATGTCTGTTAAGAATAGAATTTAAAGTTTTCCCAATTTGTACAACACGTCCACGGATATCAAGTTCTTCAACTTGAAAGGGAATAACATAATCATCTTCATGCAAGGAGGTATTGTTGAGAGAAGCTTCATCTTTAGCTTGTTCATGCATGACTTTACCTTTTATTATACTTTGTTGTAGAGAGGCTATTGTGGAGAGAAAAACGCATCTTGTAAATACCAAGAAAGGATTGCTTTTTGAGTATGAAGACGATTTTCAGCTTCATCAAAAACAACTGAATGCCGTTCATCAATCATAGTATCGGCAACTCCTTCACAATGACGAGCAGAAAGACAATGCATAAAAAGAACATTAAGTTTTGCTCATTTCATGAGAGCTTCCTTGTCTTGATAAAACTGAAAATAGAATGACTGCGCGCACAAAATTCTTGCCCCATGGAGACACCCACATCGGTTATAATACAAATCAGTATCTTGAGCTGTTTTTTGCGGATTATGCATAAGATGTGCCCCCATTCACGTACCCAATGTATAAATTTTTCTTGCGATTTACTGCCCGTTGAAATGGCCATACGCAAATGAAAATAAAAAAGAGCCACAGCTTTAATCAATGAATGGAGCACTTTATTATTTTCATCTCCCATCTGTGCAACTATTTTGTCAATCATTGGCTCTCGATGTTCCTCATAGGTTTATATATCTGCTAGAATTTGGTAAGGATGTGTATCATCTATAAGGACATTAATAAAAGGAATTAGTGCATATTATGCCAATTCAAACATACGTTTATGTTTTGTTATTCACAGTATTACGATATCCACAAAACGCGATAAAATGTATACTGTGTCGGCTATGAATTGACTATGACCATACTACATTTCTAACACTATGAGCCTAGATTGTATCTCTGCCAAAGTTGATGCATACTGATATCAAATGAAATACGGGGGCATGTAGATGTTTTTTTCAAAAATCATCATGGGTGTTTCCCTCCATAAAAGGTTTTGAACTTTTCACTGCTTTAAAAGGTGCTTTAAGGATTTTCACAAAATCGAGCAACGTACGTGTTATTGCTAGCGGTAAAATGATAAATCTGTGACATGACGAAGAACTTTTGTCAGGAGTGCGCTATTTGTTTTTCTTTATTTACTTGCGAAAGATAAGCTATTGCTTTTTCAATACGATGCAAACTTTCATCTATTTCTTCTTCCCTAATGATAAGAGGAGGCAATAAACGTACAACGTTGTTGTTGGCTGCAACACTTAAGAGATATTCATTTTCCAAAGCATTCACGACAAGATTTGCAGGAACAACACACTGAATGCCCACCATAAGACCCATCCCCTGAACGGCGCAAATAATATCAGGATAGATATTGAGAATATGCAAAAGTCCACTTTTCAGCCTATCCCCCATGTTTTGCACATGGTTCAGAAAACTTGGCTCTAATAGAACATCAAGAACACTATTTCCTACAGCCATTCCAAGAAGATTTCCTCCAAAGGTTGAACCATGGGTTCCAGGTGTCATACTTTTTGCCACTTTATCCGTTGCAAGGCAAGCACCTAAAGGGAATCCCCCTCCTAATCCTTTTGCGAGAGTAAGAATATCAGGTGTGACATCACTCCATTCATAAGCAAAAAGCTTTCCTGTTCGTCCCATGCCCGTTTGGACTTCATCAAAAATCAATAATAGATCATTATCATCGCATATTTTACGCAAAAATTTTAAATATTCATGAGAAACTGTTCGTATTCCTCCTTCTCCTTGAATGGGTTCAATAAGAATAGCGGCTGTATTTTGATGAATAGCGTTACGTAAAGCGATTTCATCACAAAAAGGGACTTGAAGAAATCCACCCGCTTTAGGTCCAAAACCTTCAAGATATTTTTCATGCCCAGTTGCAGCAAGTGCTGCAAGTGTCCGTCCATGAAATGCCCCTTCAAAAGTAATTATTTCAGTGCGTGCTGGATGACCCGAGGCATAGTAATAGTGACGTGCCGTTTTGAAGGCACATTCCAATGCTTCAGTGCCTGAATTGCAGAAAAAAACCTTATCTGCAAAACTATTTGCACAAAGCCGCGTGGCAAGAGCTATTTGCTCAGGAGACTGAAAAAGATTCGAAACATGCCAAAGTTTTTCCGCTTGTCTTTTGAGCGTATCAACCAATTTAGGATGGGCATACCCTAATGCATTAACAGCAATGCCAGATGTGAAATCAAGATAATGTTCTCCTTTATCGGAAATAAGCCATACCCCATGCCCCTGTTCAAAATGCAAATTTCGTCTTGCAAAACATTCATAAAGTGGTTGTATAGAGATGGCATCCATCATAATTCCCTTTATATTTTAACCTTTTCAATATATATATACAAAGCAACATGATACATTTCATTTTGGTGCTTTAAACATTTCACTCGATTAATGATTACACCTATGGAATAGATCATTACACCAATTGAGAAAAAGTCAATGAAGGTTCTAAAAATAAGCGGTTTGGGAAAAAATGCCTTAAACAAAAGTGGACGTTTAACCTATGATTGATTTGCAAGTTGGGGAAAACATTCTAAATAAACTCTTTGAGAGGCAAAGACTCTTGTCATAGAGTGAGTGCATATTGTAATTTATACTATCGTTAAGCAAGATGATGTGTTTTGATTTGTAAGTTCCACAGGTTGGATGATTTTCTTATGCTCACTTAGAGTGTAAAATTCTTTCATTCAGCGCATTGAAGACATTATTGAAACATTTGAAGATGCAAAGGGGAAGCATCTCAGTGACGTAATCGGAATGGAGTGCTGATATGGGTTGGACATGTGAACGCGTTGAGCTTCTTAAAAAGCTTTGGAGTGAAGGGTTAAGTGCAAGTCAAATTGCTGCTCAATTAGGCGGAGTCAGTAGAAATGCAGTCATCGGCAAAGTGCATCGATTGAAGTTGCCAGGACGTGGCAAAACAGCACAAGGAAATGTACGTGCGCAAAAAACTCCTGCAAACACCCCATCATCTCCACGTGTGCGTCGTAACACAGCCACAGTATCGCCAATCAACACATCATCTGTCAATGTTGAAGAGACGACTTCAAAGATAGAGGTTGTAGCAGAAGATGTTAAAGAAGTTGATATTTCCACAAAATCCAATGTTGTAGTGCCTATATCACGTCAACTTAATTTGCTACAATTGAGTGAAAATACATGTAGATGGCCAGTTGGCGATCCATTATCAGCCGATTTTCATTTTTGTGGTGCTGATTCTGATGAAAATAGTCCTTATTGCACCTTTCATGCTAAGTTAGCATTCCAACCATTATCTGAAAGACGGCGAATAAGGATATAATATCCTCCGATATAATTTCACATTTTGTACCTTCTGTGCCTCATAATTAAATCTCAATGATAAAATGATTATGAAAAAGAGATTTTATGAGGTTTTTAACGAAATCATATCTTTTGGTGCCCTTGCGCAGCTATATGTTATAAATCCAATACTTTTTTATTTTCACGATTCTTTTTAATTTAGTTGTACTAATTTAAAAACTATCCCTAGGGATATCTTTTGAATAATGCAGTTTCTCAATTTAGCATGTTTTTATTCTTCGTGTTCTTAATAGAATAATGTCGTAGTTTAGAAAATAATTTGTCGTTTGGCAACTAGAGTGAAATCCACGAATATCTCTCTCATTTTGAACCCTCCATATAGTTCAATCAATCAGAATCTTTTGCGTATCATAAGCGAAATAGGAGTCTGTATAGAGTTGAAAACACTTTAAAGAAAAGCATGTCTCTTATAACTTTTCTCAAATATAAAGTTTTTTCAATATTAGGAGCTAACAAAGTATGTAATAATGCAACCTTGCACTTTTATGAAACGTAAAGATGAGCGTTTATAATTAATTTTATACACTTCATGGAGATCACTATTTTACACAGCCTATCACAGAATAGGCTTACAAGTATTAAGAGATATTTCTCTAAAATAAGCACGTGAATATGTAAGTGTATTCTATTTGACGCATTTTGTTTCGTGTGAGGGATATAACCCTTAAAAAATTAAAAATAGGAGAATATTGTATTCAAGGTTCTTACACAATAAACGAAAATAATAAATTGTAATTATAAATCAATATGTTATTATATTTCTTTTATGATCTATAATATACGAAATCTTTTAGAGCCAGTATTGAATCTGAAACGACTACAATAGCATCACATTCCTTTTCCCGACACAAAACGGCGCAACCAGACATAAAGCGCACCCTCACCGCCATGCTGGCGCGCGGCTTGCTCAAACGCATGAACATAATATCGAAAAGCTGGTGTTGATAACCAATACGGCACAAATCTATACAAAGCTCCATCACTCCCAACAGATCGGCCTTTTCCTGTAATCACAAGGACGTAACGCAATCCACTCTGTTGAGAGGATTGTAAAAAATTTTTTAAGAAAAAATAAGCTTCTTCCTGCATATAACCGTGAAGATCAAGACGTGCCTCAAGAGGATAACGACCTTGAGAAATTTTACGATGTGCAACACGATCAAAGAAATGAATCTTATGCGCTTGTGTAAGGACTCTCTTTTCTTTTTTAATCATTGTTGAGCGTTGTTGATTTTCCTGCCCCTCTAGAGGTTTTTGCGTTATGCACTGTTTTTTATCAGTAATATTTGCAATATTTTCTGAAATAGAAGAGAGCCTCTTATCATGAATCGGTGTTATTGTGCGACAAATCCTCTCCCATAAAAGGCGATCTTGCGAAGTTAATAAATCTCTTTTTTGTCTCCATTTACTTGAGGACATTGTAATTTCTCATAAAATATTGAGTAATTATGGAAGAAAAAATACTCTAATTTTCATCTTCTGTAGCAAAAAGCTTCCAGTTTGGGTCCGATGATAGGCTATTGCGAACAAAAGTCCAAATATCTCTAATTTCCACAATAGCATCGGGATCACCGTCTATACGCTCACCCTGTTCATTATAAGTAACAGAAATCATCTCACTAATAATACGTATCGTTAAAAGTTCATTCTTTTCTTGTATTGCCGCTGCAACAAACTCAATTTTATTAATTCCAACAAAAGTAAATTCTATTCTTTCTTTGTTTTTTTCTCTCTGCTCAATAGCAGTGCAAAAGCTCTCAAAAACATCCTGACAAAGCAAGCTTTTAAGTTGACTGCGATCACCTTTAGCAAAAGCTGTTACAATCATTTCATAAGCAATCCCTGCACCTTTTATAAAAGATTGAGGAGAAAAATGACGATCAATTCTACGCAGTGCGCGCAAATTTTCATTCAAAATACTCCCCTCTGGTGCAATCTCATCAATTTCACTAAAATCGCCTTTTTGTAAATTTTTTTGATGAGGGAACGAAACAATATTATCCGTCGTTTCTGCCTCAGCTTGTTTTTTAGAGCGACGTGAATAAGGATCAAAGGGAGGCTTTTCAAACCCAATTCGCTTCCCTAATACACTACGGAGTTGCACAAAAATAACAACCATAACAACAAGAGCGATGACAAGTATAACGTCAAATTCCATGGGCGCTGTCAATCTCCAAGCTTTAAGTTTGTAATAAACATTGCAGTCAATATCATTTATCAATAAATATGTAAAATAGGGAATCCTACCATTCAAATATTTTTGTAGATTTTATATAAGGAGTGCTTGTAAGAACTTCTCCCCTCCTCATTTCAGAAGGAAATTTTCATGTGATAAAACTTTATTCTATAAATCCTCGTTTTTTTGTCATTATCTTTCTCTGTATTCTTTTAATTGAGATCGCTGGTTTTATCTTTGTTGGTCAAGAAATTGGCATTTTGGCAACTTTGAGTTTGGTTATTCTCACAACCATAGTTGGGGTTGTTTTATTGCGAATTCAAGGGATTAGCCTTTTAAAAAACATACAAAGTGAACTTATCCAAGGACGCACATTAGAAAACAATATTATTCATGATGCTTTCATCATGTTGAGTGCGATTTTGCTTATTGTCCCCGGTTTTGTAAGTGATCTCTTGGGAATATTACTTCTTATTAAGCCAATTCGCTCTGCTGCTTGGCGTTTTTTTTCATCATTAAAAAACACAATGAATCCCAATACAAAAAGAAAAAATAATTCTGAAAAAATAATTGATCTTAACGCTGAAGATTACAAAGTTCATGATACGACAGAATCTCCTTGGCGCAAAAATGATGATCACCATTGAAAGTCTTAAAAAAAATCTGTAACGAACGAAAAAAATAATCAAGATAAAGAGCGCATTCCTTGCAACCTTTTGCAAGGCATGATAACCAATTCGATCTTTAGATCTAAAATAAATATACATATTATAATGAGAGAGGTTCGTCGTATGGCCGAAGGTGAAATGAACAATAGTGGTGGAGAACCAGTTTTTGCTGTATTAACGCAATATTTGAAAGATTTATCATTCGAAAACCCAAGTGCTCCTCATTCATTGCGTGCGCGTGAAAAATCACCACAAATTGATATCAACATTAATGTTAATGCTAACCCAATTGGTGATGACAATTATGATGTCGTTTTATCTCTCTCCGTCAAAGCCAATGATGACACTGAAACCTTATTTCATGTAGAACTGATTTATGGGGGTGTTTTTCACCTTAAAAACATTCCGCAAGAACATGTTATGCCACTGGTCTTTATTGAATGTCCCCGTCTTTTATTTCCATTTGCTCGCCAAATTATATCTGATGCTACTCAAAATGGTGGTTTTCCACCTTTGTGGATTGATCCTATTGATTTTGCAGCCCTCTTCCAAAAGCGTCTCGCTGAAGAACAAAAAGACAATCAAATACAGCCCTCTTAAAAATTTATTCTTTTGCTATCTATCATAAAACCCTTTAATATATACTGATATATTAAAGGGGTTTTTCCTTTAGACGACTTTTGCCGCATGATAAGCTGCAAGCATTGCAATATTGACAACATCTGTATCGCTTCCACTAAACGGTACAATTTGAACAGATTTTTCCAATCCAATTAAAATAGGACCGATGATGGTTGCTTCTCCAAGTTCTTGTAACATTTTACTTGCAATAGAAGATGCGTGATAGCCAGGCATAACCAAAATATTAGCGGGCTCTGTTAATCCCATAAATGGATATTGCTGCATCAATTTGGAATTAAGCGCTACATCAGCACTCATTTCTCCATCAAACTCAAAATCAACTTTGCGTTCATGCAAAATATTAATCGCATCCTGAATTTGCTGTGTAACCTTCCCTTTCATATAACCAAACGTAGAAAACGCTAAAAATGCAACTCTTGGCTGATATCCAAATCCACGCACAAACGAAGCGGTCTGTTCCGCTATATCCGCTAGTTCTTCGGCATTTGGATTTTCATAAACAGCAGTATCCGCAATAAAAACAGTTCGTCCACGACAAATAGCCATTGAAATACCAATCAATCGTTCTTTTGGTTTTTCATCAATTGCCCGACGGATATCAACCAACGCTGTTTCATAATTGCGTGTCACCCCTGTAACCATTGCATCCGCATCTCCTAGTGCCACCATACACGCAGCAAAATAATTTCGATCATTATTGATACGGCGATGACAATCGCGCAACAGCCAACCTTGACGCTGCATCTTTTTATAAAGATAATTCGCATAAGCATCTGTACGACAAGAAAGCTTGGCATTTATAATTGAGATACCTTCACGCTCCAGATCAATTCCAGCGATAACAGCCGTTTCTCTTACTTGCTCTTGACGACCAACCAAAATCGCTTGTCCTAATTTTTGATGAACATAAGAAACAGCAGCCCGTATGACTTGCTCTTCTTCACCTTCTGCAAAAACAATTTGTTTTGGCGTTTGACGGACATGGTTATACACTCCACGCATCACTGAAGAAGTAGGATTACGCCTCGCATTCAAATCACGCTCATAGGCCTCTAAATCATCTATGTTCTTTTGCGCAACACCGCTTTCCATTGCTGCTTTTGCTACCGCACTTGAAACAACCGTCAACAAACGCGGATCAAAAGGAACAGGAATGATATAATTAGGACCAAATTTTAATCGCTTTCCACGATAGGCTTCTGCAACGCTGTCAGGAACTTCCTCATGCGCTAAATTAGCAAGGGCCCTTGCCGCAGCAATCTTCATATCCTCATTAATAACCGTTGCACGTACATCAAGTGCACCACGAAATATATAAGGAAAACAGAGAACATTATTAATCTGATTTGGATAATCGGAACGCCCTGTTGCGACAATGGCATCCTGACGCACTTGCATAACCTCTTCCGGCGTAATTTCTGGATCAGGATTGGCCATAGCAAAAATAATTGGCTGCGGCGCCATAGATTTTACCATTTCAGGAGTCAGTGCACCTTTAGCAGAAACCCCGAAAAATATATCTGCCCCTTCCATTGCTTCCATAAGCGTACGTTTGTCCGTTCGAACAGCATGCGCCGATTTCCACTGATTCATGCCCTCTTTACGACCTTCATAAACCACACCTTTGGTATCACAGAGGATGATATTTTCAGAGCGAAAGCCCATCGCTTTAATCAGTTCAATACAAGCAATCCCAGCAGAACCAGCACCATTACAGACTAACCGCGTATTTTGCATATCGCGTCCTGTTAAAGCCAAAGCATTGAGAACACCAGCAGCAACAATGATTGCTGTACCATGTTGATCATCATGAAAAACAGGAATATTCATCACTTCGCGTAGGCGACTTTCAATCATAAAGCATTCAGGCGCCTTAATGTCCTCAAGATTAATTCCACCAAAAGAGGGTTCTAAATGACGCACCAAATTGATAAAATTTTCCGTATCGTTGATATTAATTTCTAAATCAATGGAATCAATATCCGCAAAACGCTTAAACAGCACCGCTTTGCCTTCCATAACCGGCTTAGAGGCAAGAGCACCTAAGTTGCCTAACCCTAAGATAGCGGTTCCATTTGAAATAACAGCAACAAGATTGCCTTTTGCTGTATAATCATAAGCAAGCGCTGGATTTTGAGCAATTGCCTTAACGGGAACCGCAACACCTGGTGAATAAGCAAGGGCTAAATCATGCTGTGTTGCCATAGACTTTGTTGCAACAATCTCAAGCTTTCCTGGTCGGCCACGACTATGAAAATCAAGAGCTTCTCGTTCGCTCGCACTGTAAACCGTTTGAGACATTTTCTGATCCTGATCGCTCTTTTTCATCTCACTTTATTTTCTCCAAAAACAGTGTAAATTTTGCTTGATAATGCTTATAGTCATTCAATTTGATTCATATGTTAGAAATCGCTATTCTTTGCCTTAGCAAATCTGATGATACGTTTCAATTTAGAGATAAATAAATGTCGAAGTAAACAAAAAAGAGTAAAAGCTTCACTGATAAGGGAACAGGCCACGTAAAAATGGATAAAAAAAACGATCATAAAAATAATTTAATTCCACAGCCTGCTTCCTCTCAAGAACGTCTTACACCAATGATGGAGCAATACATAGAAATCAAAGCCGTCCATCATGATTCTCTTCTTTTTTACCGAATGGGGGATTTTTATGAACTCTTTTTTAATGATGCAATTGAAGCTGCTCAGGCTTTAGGAATCACTCTCACAGCACGTGGAAAACATTTAGGGCAAGATATTCCTATGTGCGGTGTTCCCGTTCATGCTGCAGATGATTATTTACAAAAATTGATTGCTTGTGGGTATCGCGTTGCTGTTTGTGAACAAACAGAAGATCCTGCTGAGGCAAAAAAACGCGGCTCAAAATCTGTTGTTCGGCGTGATGTTGTTCGCCTTGTAACCCCTGGAACAATAACAGAAGAAAAACTCCTTGATCCAACACGCGCAAATTATTTGATGACACTTTCTCGTATAAAAACCAGTGATGGAGAAGAATTTGCCCTTTCTTGGATTGATATCTCAACAGGCATATTTCGTGTAACTGAAAGCCGCCAAGAAAAACTTTTGGCCGATATTATGCGTGTCGATCCACAAGAAATCATTGTTGCTGATTCCTTTTTTCATGATCAATCGCACAAATCACTTTTTAATGTTCTTGATCGTATCGTTTCACCTCAACCGGCGTGTCTTTTTGATACCCTCACTGCTGAACGCGATATTTGCACTTATTTTAAACTTTCAACGCTTGAAGGTGTTGCCGATTATTCACGCTGTGAACTCTCTGCCATCATAGCTGCTATTCGTTATATCGAAAAAACACAAATCACACATCGTCCTCCCCTCATGCAACCTGAGCGCCAAAATGAAAGCGCTACCCTTTTTATTGATGCTGCAACCAGACTAAGCCTTGAGCTTATTCGAACAACATCAGGTCAACGGGATGGAAGCTTATTAAAAGCTATTGATCGCACTGTAACAGGAGGAGGCTCTCGCCTTCTCATTGATCGCCTTATTGCTCCTCTTACCACCCCTTCTGCTATTGACACGCGTTTAGATTCTATCGATTTTTTTCTCCGTAATCCTTCTCTTGCAGAAGCGATAAAGCTCACTTTAAAAGGAGGACCAGATATGCCGCGGGCTGTTTCACGTTTGGCTCTTGGACGAGGAGGTCCCCGTGATATGGCAACGATTCAACGTGGCTTTGAAATCATTCATGAAATTCATCTGCTTCTTAATCATGAGCTCCTACCTCAAGAAATAAGTGATATAAAACAGGTGTTTTCAAATCTCCCCGTTGCTTTACATTGCCATTTAGACCAAGCATTGGCTGATGATCTGCCTCTGCTTAAACGTGATGGTGGTTTTGTTCGTTCCAATTATCATCAAGAGCTCGATGAAATGCGTGCCTTACGCGATGAATCACGCCGTGTCATTGCTGGACTTCAAGCGCAATATGCTCAAGAAACAGATATTAAGACGCTCAAAATAAAGCATAATAATATTCTAGGCTATTTCATTGAAGTCACCAATATACAAGCATCTGCCCTTACAAATAATCCACAAGCCAAAGCACGTTTTATTCATCGGCAAACAATGGCAAATGCGATGCGTTTTACGACAACAGAACTTGCTGATCTTGAAAGCCGTATTGCCCATGCTGCAAACCACGCCTTGACACTTGAACTGGAGATCTTTGATACGCTTGTTCAAGAAATTATCGAACACGTTGATTTTATCCGTAAAGCCGCTGAAGCCCTTGCTATTTTAGATGTTTCTGTCGCTTTAGCGCATCTAGCTGAAGAACAAGGATATTGCCGCCCTAAAATTGATCATTCACTAACCTTTCATATCACCGCAGGTCGCCATCCTGTTGTTGAGCAAGCACTCCGCAAACAAGCAGCCGAGCCCTTTGTTGCCAATCATTGTGATCTCTCTGTGCAAGAAAATCAGCAATATGCGGCAATTTGGCTTTTAACAGGACCTAATATGGGAGGAAAATCAACTTTTTTGCGGCAAAATGCACTTATTGCTATTATGGCACAAATGGGATCCTTTGTTCCAGCAACTTCAGCGCATATTGGCGTTGTTGATCGTCTGTTTAGTCGTGTTGGGGCTTCCGATGATCTTGCTCGGGGGCGCTCAACCTTTATGATGGAAATGGTTGAAACAGCAACGATTCTCAATCATGCAAGTCACCATTCTCTTGTTATTCTTGATGAAATAGGACGTGGAACATCAACCTTTGATGGGCTTTCCATTGCTTGGGCAGCCGTTGAATACCTCCATGAAGTTAACCATTGTCGTGCTATTCTCGCTACCCATTTTCATGAAATGACTGCTCTTACCGAAAAACTTGACAGACTGCATAATGTAACCATGAAAGTTAAAAATTGGAATGGTGATGTGGTTTTTCTCCATGAAGTGACACCAGGAGCCGCTGACCGATCTTACGGTGTACAAGTTGCAAAGCTTGCTGGGCTTCCTCCAGCTGTTATTACACGAGCGACAGATGTCCTCCATCAATTAGAACAAGGTGAAATGGCGGAAAAAGGACATAAACTCATTGATGATTTACCGCTCTTTTCACTTAAAGCAACCTCTCACCTCAACGAAAAAAGCAACAAACACGATGTCCTTCACGAAGCTTTAAAAAATATTCATCCCGATGAGCTCTCTCCTAAACAAGCTTTAGAAGCAATTTATCACCTCAAACAACTGGAAAAAAATAATCTTTTATAGGCCAACACTGTATTTTTTCTTGATTGTTCTCATGCATATTAGATTTTGCACACTATTATCAGCGTTTTCATGTAAAATCTGTTAAAAAGCATTAAACGCATATAAAGAAAGCAAGTATATAGATATTTCCTCAAACCAATTGTTTATTTTCCTGTAAAATCTAACAATCATAGCACTGTATTTTTACTTCTCTCTCAAAAACCTTATGTACCCTATACTCCCTAGTTTAAAATATTTTTCCAGAGCAAGGTAAAATAATCAGCTTGGAATATTAGAAAAAAGACTTACTCAATCTCTTATCACGCCGTTCATTTTCCCTAAACCGAACCTTTAACGTAATCATATGCTACGAACCGCACCCTTTGCAGCAGATGTCGTCATTGCAGCATAGGCTTTAAGAGCCTTTGAAACTTTGCGCTGGCGCTTCTCAACCGGCTGCCAAGCATCTTTTCCTTTTGCTTCCATCTTAGCACGACGCTTCTTCATCTCAGCATCATCAACCAACATATGAATACTACGGTTTGGAATGTCAATTTCTATGATATCCCCTTCTTCCACCAACGCAATTTCTCCTCCTTCAGCCGCTTCTGGTGAAACATGTCCTATCGAAAGCCCTGAGCTTCCCCCTGAAAAACGTCCATCTGTCACAAGTGCACAGACCTTACCCAATCCTTTAGACTTAAGATAACTGGTTGGATAAAGCATTTCTTGCATTCCAGGCCCCCCACGTGGTCCTTCATAACGGATTAAAACAATTTCACCTGATTTAATTCTATCATTTAAGATTGCTGAAACCGCTGAATCTTGGCTTTCAAAAATTCTTGCTGGACCTTTAAAAGTTAAAATTGATTGATCAACACCTGCTGTTTTTACAATACAGCCATCTTTAGCAATATTTCCATAAAGAACTGCCAATCCTCCATCTTGTGAATAGGCATGTTCCCTATTGCGAATCACACCTTTTTCACGATCAAGATCAAGAGTCTCATAGCGACAAGATTGGCTAAAAGCTGTCTGTGTTGGAATCCCCCCTGGAGCAGCACGATAAAATGCACAAACTGTTGATTCATTGGTTTGTTTTACATCCCAATGATCAAGAGCTTCTTTCATGGTTTTTGCGTGAACCGTATAAACTGAGGTATCAATGAGTCCCGCCGCATCCAATTCGCCTAAAAGCCCCATAATACCACCCGCGCGATGAACATCTTCCATATGGACATTTGCAACAGCAGGAGCAACCTTGCATAAAACTGGAACACGACGTGAAAGGTGATCAATATCCGTCATGGTAAAATCCACCTCACCTTCTTGCGCCGCAGCTAAAAGGTGCAGTACCGTATTGGTTGATCCTCCCATGGCAATATCAACGGTCATAGCATTTTCAAAAGCCCTGCGTGAGGCAATAGAGCGTGGCAAAACTGTTTCATCATTTCTTTCATAATAACGCTTGACCAATGCAATAATCTGCCTTCCAGCTTCTTCAAAAAGCATCCGTCGATCTGCATGCGTTGCGAGCACTGATCCATTTCCGGGAAGCGAAAGCCCTAAGGCTTCTGTTAAGCAATTCATGGAATTGGCCGTAAACATTCCTGAACAAGAACCACATGTAGGACAAGCAGCACGCTCCATTTCAGCAACTTCTTCTTCTGAGTTCTGTTCTGAAGCGGCGGCGACCATAGCATCAACCAAATCAACCCTTAAATCTTGATCTTTCCATTTAATCTTACCGGCTTCCATAGGACCGCCTGAAACAAAGATTGTTGGAATATTTAACCGTAAAGCAGCCATTAACATTCCAGGTGTAATTTTGTCACAATTAGAAATGCAGACAAGAGCATCCGCACAATGGGCGTTGACCATATACTCTACAGAATCAGCAATGATTTCACGTGAGGGTAAAGAATAGAGCATTCCATCGTGTCCCATGGCAATTCCATCATCGACAGCAATGGTGTTAAACTCTTTTGCTACACCACCGGAAATGGCTATCTGGTGTGCAACCAATTGTCCAAGATCTTTTAAATGGACGTGCCCTGGTACAAATTGTGTAAAAGAATTTGCAATCGCAATAATGGGTTTACCGAAATCCGCATCTTTCATCCCTGTTGCACGCCAAAGACCGCGAGCTCCCGCCATATTACGCCCGTGTGTCGATATTCTTGAACGGTAAGAAGGCATTATTTTTCCCCTCAAATAATTTCATTTTGCTTGTTGTGCTGTAACTTCACTATAAAAACAAGAGCTTTAATATTCAAAAAAGAAAAATACCTTGTACTGAAGCATTTGAAGCACAAAATTAGAAGCCCTGCATAAACTTCCTCATAAAGACACAAAGCTTTTATTTTTCTATGACCTGTTAATCAACATCTAATCCCAGCATAAATGCATGTTTGAAACAAGTGTCAAAACGGTTCAACGCAGCACAAATTCTTCCAGACTTTTATATGCTAGATTTAGCGCGTATATTGGCATCTATCTGTTTGCGTAACTTCTGGTATCAGAGAACAACCTAATGGGTGAAGAATATGAAGGCCTAATGGTAAAACTTACCATATCCTTACACTTTAAGCTTTATGACTTTTAAAAGCCTCCATAGTGATATTCCAAATCAAACCGGTGAATGGTATCAAAGCCCCATAAATGAATACACTTATAGAGAACCACTCCCTTTACACTTATTCTAAAGAGAAATACAGCTCAATACCCTTAATTGAGAAAAAACGGATAGAATTTAAAAGAGCTTAAGTTTTTTCTCGTAAAGCGCAATCTAGTGTAGAGTGACAATTTGGAGTTCGTGCTCATTGGCTCCAGCAAGAGCAATAGAGCGCTCATCGGATAAAATGATCGGATAACCTGTTTCACCAAAAAGCGCCCATATGGTAATGCCTGGAGTCATGGGAGGAAGATCTGGAAAGTTTTTAGCCAGATCATCTGTACAAACCTTTTTTAAATAAGCAATCTGTCCCGCATCAGAGTAGGACGTATTCTGAAACGATAAGCTTTGTTTATGTTCTCCCATTTCACTGTTCCTTTACGCCTTAACTTTTATGACTCACCATTACTGACTTTAATTGGAATCTGTTTTATTTCTTTTTTTAGTTTTTGTTGATACAGATTAATTGATAAAAGACCATTTTTCAACTCGGCATTTGTAACATTCATCCCTTCCGCAAGAACAAAGGTCCGCTGGAACTGCCGCGCCGCTATACCGCGATATAAATATTGATGATTTTGATTGTCTGTTTGTTTACCATGAATAACTAATTGATTATCATCGAGCAAAATATTAAGATGATTAATCTTAAATCCAGCAACAGCTAAAGTTATCCGGATATGATTTGCATCATCGTTTTTATGTAAACGTTCAATATTATAGGCTGGGTAAGCCTCATCAGCTTTACCGATACGTTGTAATATTTTTTCTACGGTTTCAAATCCTAAAAGAAAAGGATTGGAGAAAGATGTCACATGTGTCATTCATGAGTATCCTCTTTAAAGCGGCTTGACTTAACCAAACCCTATATAAAGTGTTCGCTGCATTCTTCTCATATGGCGAGCGTAAATGATAACTTCAAGAGAGAAGATTAAGAGAGTTCCATGGCTCAAAGTAACATAAAAATACCTCGAAATACCATAAAATTATCAAAAGTGCGAAATTTATCTGGTATATTATATAATAAAGATGAAATTGCAGAAATATTTCGCCGTTTTTCTGTGCAACGCCCGACACCTAAGAGTGATCTTAACTATATAAACACTTTTACACTATTGATTGCCGTTGTTCTTTCAGCTCAAGCGACAGATGTAAGCGTTAATAAAGCGACAAAAGAACTCTTTCGCCTTGCGGATCAACCGGAAAAAATGGTTGCATTAGGAGAAGAAGAAATAGCACATCATATCCGTTCAATTGGTCTTTGGCGTGCAAAAGCACGCAATGTTTATGCACTTTGCAACTGTTTAATGGAGCAATATGGTGGTCAAGTCCCTGATACCCGTGAAGCACTTATGGCCCTTCCAGGCGTGGGGCGCAAAACAGCTAATGTCGTTTTGAATGTTGCTTTCGGTCAACCTACCTTGGCGGTCGATACACATATTTTTCGCTTAAGCAATCGTCTTGGTTTGGCACCTGGCAAAACACCAGAGATTGTTGAGAAAAAATTATTAAAAATTATACCGATTCATTATCTTCGTCATGCGCATCATTGGCTAATTTTGCATGGGCGTTACATCTGCCAAGCACGTAAAGCACAATGTAGGCAATGTATTATTGCGGATCTCTGTAAAGCCGCAAGCAAAACAAATGCTATTCCGGCACCTTTGGTTGAAATTCAAGGCAATGGAGCGCCAATTTTTTTGTAATATGCTCTTGCTATTTTGTGTATACTAGCTTATGAGAACACCTCTGGAGAACCGCCCGGCAGGGCATGCCGTGGCTGTTTAAATGCTTATTCAAGTGTTGGTCCGCTTGAATGGATAATATATTCGATTGAATTAATTAATGTATGGAGTAGCAAAATGCCCAAGATGAAGACCAAATCATCCGCTAAAAAGCGGTTTAAAATCACTGCGTCAGGCAAAATTAAAGTAGCAGCCGCCGGTAAACGCCACGGCATGATTAAGCGTTCGAATAAATTTATTCGCGATGCACGTGGAACAATGGTTTTGTGTGAACAAGATGCTAAAAAAGTTATTCAGCATTATTTGCCGAATGGTCATTAAACCTTGCGCTTTTGATTTTGAGGAGATTATAACATGGCACGTGTGAAAAGAGGTGTGACAGCACACGCTAAGCACAAAAAAGTTCTTAAACAAGCGGAAGGCTTTTACGGTCGGCGTAAAAATACCATTCGTGCTGCTAAGGCAGCCGTTGATCGTTCAAAGCAATATGCTTATCGTGATCGCAAAAATAGAAAGCGTACTTTCCGCGCTTTGTGGATTCAGAGAATTAATGCGGCTGTTCGTGCAGAAGGTTTAACGTATGGACGTTTTATTGATGGCTTATCAAAAGCCGGTATTGAAGTTGATCGTAAAGTTCTTTCAGATATAGCAATCTATGAGGCAGAAGCATTTTCTGCTTTAGTTGCTTCGGCAAAAAAAGCTTTAGAATATCTAAAAGACACAACGCCCAATGCTTTTGAAAGCGCTGTCAAGTAAGCCAGTCGTGTTCTCTTAAAGCATTCATTTATTCGAGGTCCCGTACTGGCTATTGCGAGTGCGGGTTTTTTTTATTAAAAAATAGGCAAAAATATGAACGATATTGAGCGTCTGGAACAAGAAATTTGTTTAGCCTTAGAAGCTGCAGGTGATGAACAGGCACTTGAAACAGTGCGTATTGCAGCATTGGGTAAAAAAGGCAGCATCTCTGAAAAATTAAAAGCATTAGGAAAGATGGAGGCGAGCGAGCGCCAAAAAGTTGGCCCCGTTCTTAATGGATTAAAAAATCGCATTTTAGAATTATGGACGCAAAAGCGTGATCTTCTCAAAAGACAAGAAATGAATGCCCGTCTTTCTCGTGAAACGGTTGATGTTACCTTGCCTGTTCGTTCTTCGCCTATGGAACGGGGGCGTATTCACCCTATTTCACAGGTGATTGAAGAAATTATCGCCATTTATACAAAATTGGGTTTTTCACTTGCAGAAGGACCAGATATTGAAACAGATTATTATAATTTTACGGCATTGAACTTTCCTGAAGGGCATCCAGCACGTGAAATGCATGATACCTTCTTTTTTAATGTTGATAAAATGGGAGAACGCAAATTATTGCGGACCCATACCTCGCCTGTACAAATTCGCACACTAGAAAAACAAAAAGCACCGATACGGATCATTATTCCTGGGAAAACATATCGTATGGATTCAGATGCAACGCATTCGCCCATGTTTCATCAGGTCGAAGGTCTTGTCATTGATAAAACCTCTACCATCGCCCATATGATGTGGCTGCATGAAACTTTTTGTAAAGAGTTTTTTGAAGTTGCTTCAGTAAAAATGCGTTTTCGTCCCTCTTTTTTCCCTTTTACTGAACCATCTATGGAAGTGGATATTCAATGTGATCGTTCTGGTTCAGAAGTAAAGTTTGGTGAAGGACAGGATTGGTTGGAAATTTTAGGATGTGGAATGGTGCATCCTCATGTGTTGAAAAATGTTGGTTTAGATCCCGATGAATATCAAGGCTTTGCATGGGGAATGGGTATTGATCGTATTGCCATGTTGAAATACGGCATGCCTGATTTACGCGCTTTTTTTGATGCTGATCTGCGTTGGCTAGACCATTATGGCTTTCGCTGCTTTGATATGCCTGCTTTTTTTCCTAATAGAAATGTGTGATCTTATCATCGCTTTCATGTGAGGTTTAAAAATGAAATTTACTTTGTCGTGGTTAAAAGATCACTTAGAGACAGATGCGTCTTTGGATGAAATTTGTGAGAAACTCACAGCGATCGGTCTTGAGGTTGACCATGTTGATGATCGTTCTTCTTTAAAAGGTTTTGTGATTGCGAAAATTTTAACGGCAGTAAAACATCCTGATGCAGACAAACTCCAGATTTTATCCGTAGATACAGGTTCTGGTACACCTGTTCAAGTTGTCTGTGGAGCACCAAATGCACGTGCAGGACTTGTTGGTGTTCTTGCGTTACCCAGTACTTACATTCCAGGACTCGATGTGACATTATCTGTAGGAAAAATCCGTGGTGTTGAAAGTTTTGGGATGATGTGTTCATGGGGTGAGCTTGAATTATCAGGTGAACATGATGGGATTATCGAACTTCCAGAAGATGCACCTATTGGGGGGGAATTTGCAGCTTATGCTGGTTTAGATGATCCGATCATTGATATTGGTTTGACTCCCAATCGCTCTGATTGCACAGGTGTTCGTGGCATGGCCCGTGATCTTGCCGCTGCTGGAATCGGGCAATTAAAAGAATTGTCTTTACCAAAATTTGAAGCTTCCTTTGACACACCCCTCGATGTTTCATTCGATTTTTCACAAGCTTCATCGTTATGCTTAGGTTTTGCTTGGCGTGAAGTGCGTAATGTTCAAAATGGTCCATCACCACAGTGGATGCAACAACGTTTGAATGCAATTGGTTTAAGACCGATTAATGCGCTTGTTGACATGACCAATTACATCAGTTTTGACCTTGGTCGTCCGCTCCATGTTTTTGATGCTGACAAAATTAAAGGGAATTTGTATGTTCGTTGTGCGTATGAAGGAGAACAACTTCAAGCACTTAATGGAAAAATCTATCATTTGAGTGTTCAGGATTGTGTTATTGCCGATGAAGAAGGTGTTGTTTCGATTGCCGGTATCATGGGTGGTGAGAAAACAAGCTGTGATGAAACAACACGGCGTGTTATTATTGAATCGGCGCTTTGGGATGCCCAAAGCATCGCACAAACAGGGCGAACATTAGGACTTATCAGTGATGCACGTTATCGGTTCGAACGGGGTGTTGATCCGGCTTTTATGGAAACAGGGCTTGAGATTGCAACAGAATTTGTTTTACGTCTTTGTGGTGGTGAAATATCCAAGGCAAAAATTATTGGCTATCAGCAACAAGAAACCAAACAAATCGCTTTTCCTTTTTCTGAAATTAAACGTTTGACACATTTGGAAATAGAGCCAGCAAAAGTCATCTCTATTTTAACGAAACTTGGATTTTGCGTTGAGGGAAAAGGAGATGTCGTTACAGTAAAAGTACCATCATGGCGCCCTGATATTATGGGTAAAGCCGATTTGGTGGAAGAAGTCATGAGGATTTATGGGTTAGATAAAATTAAACCTATTCCTTTGGAAAACTTCGTAAAAGGAAAAGATCAAGTTTTAACATGCGCACAAATTCGTTCACGCGCTACCCGTTTGGCTTTGACCCATCGCGGCATGAAAGAAGCGGTAACATGGTCTTTTATCTCCGAAAATCAAGCTCTGGCTTTTGGGGGAGGTCAAGCAGAGCTTAAATTGGTCAATCCTATTGCCGCTGATATGTCAGTGATGCGTCCTTCTCTTTTACCTGGTTTGCTTATGGCAGCACAGAGAAATGCTGATCGTGGTTTTTCTGATCTTGCTTTGTTTGAAGTTTCCAGCATTTATGAAGGTGATACCCCTGATAAACAACGACGTGTTGTAAGTGGAATTCGTCGTGGCACAGAGAAATTTGAAGGGGCTGGGCGTTTTTGGAATGGAAATGCAACAGCTGTTGATGTTTTTGATGCCAAAGCAGATGCTTTAGCCGTTTTAGAAGCATGCGATATAGATGTTGGAAAAGTACAGATTGAAGTTGGAGCCCCTGATTGGTATCATCCAGGTCGTTCAGGTGTCATAAAACTTGGTCCGAAAATTATTCTTGGTTTTTTTGGTGTTCTTCATCCAGCGACCTTAGAAAAATTAGATATCAGTGGTCCTTTATGCGGCTTTGAAATTTTTCTAGATCAAATTCCAGAACCAAAGAAAAAAACAACGAAAAGCCGTCCTCCTTTGAAATTATCACCGTTTCAAATGGTGCGGCGTGATTTTGCATTTATCGTTGAAAAAACGGTTGCTTCTTCTCTTATTGTTCGTGCTGCTCAGGGAGCCGATAAAAAACTTATTCATTCCGTACAGGTTTTTGATCTTTTTGAAGATCAGAGCCTTGGTGAAGATAAAAAATCTGTTGCCATTGAAATTGTTATTCAACCGATTGAACGCACTTTGACAGATAAAGACCTAGAAGAAATTGCTGCAAAAGTAATAGAAAATGTCGCTAAAACGACAGGTGCTTGTCTTCGTCATTGAGTATTTTCAAATGACTTTTATAAAAACAGGAGCATTTTATGAGTGCTCCTTTATTTTTTAAAGGTTCGCAGTCTATGGAATTTTTTGAAAGACAGCTTTACGATAATTCATTCATTGATAATTTTTATCTTAAATGAGAATCCTCAATATTATGAGACTTATCATTTCAAATCCTCTTCGAATGAATCAAAATCTTTTATTCTTCTACATTAAAGTGGAGCAGTTGTTTAGAAACTATAAATAAAGAAATAAAAATGCTTCTTACAAAGGCTCTCAAATGCCAAACTCTGTCTCAATATGGGGAATTAATCGTGCAACAATGGAATTGAAAAAATAAAATAATGATACCACATTTTGTAAAATCAATGATGAAGCTCATCCCCTCTGGACGCTGTATCTTTCAGCTCAAGCCCGTAAAATAAATATAAGGTGTTTTGTAAAAAAAATTCGCATGAATAACATAATAAGTCTCTGTTTTGAGCGTTCTGTTTTTTTATGAGAGATGTGTTATCATTGGAATGAGATCTTGATTCAGCAGCAACAGAAAAGTCACAGGCTCTATGAGATAAAAAGTGCTATAAAACACAAGCGTACCAGAAACGAATGAGAAAGATGTCTTAGCTTTTTAGTTAAATGCTTTGCAAAACAACAAAGCAATTTTTCTTTAAAACCATTCGCTTTCTTCAAGGTAAATTTTCAGGACGATAAAAAATTATTTTTAAAGAACTTGAAAAGTTAATTTTTGTAAAAATCCTTCATTGCAAATGCAAAAAATAACTGTTATTGCTAAATGATAATGCAAATCATTCGCAATAAAAATAAAGAGAAATTTAATGAATATAAAAAAAATTTTTACTCTAATTTTGGGAAGTTTTATTTTTCTTACTCCCAATTTAGCGGTATGTGCTAGTAAATTTAAAGCTGTTACAACATTCACCATTATTGCCGATATGGCACGAAATGTAGCTGGTGATGCTGCTGATGTTGAATCAATCACAAAACCAGGTGCTGAAATTCACGAATATCAACCCACCCCTCGTGATCTCATGCGTGCACAAGGCGCAAATCTTATTCTATGGAATGGGTTAGAGCTAGAACTTTGGTTTGAAAAGTTTTTTCAAAATATCAAGGACGTTCCAAGTGTCGTTGTCTCAAAAGGCGTTGTACCCATTACAATTGGTGAGGGCCCCTTTAGTGGCAAACCGAATCCTCATGCATGGATGTCACCGACCTCTGCTTTGATTTATGTTGATAATATTCGCGATGCCTTTGTAAAATATGATCCTGAACATGCTGCTATTTATAAAGAAAATGCTGAAATTTATAAGCAGAAGATTCGCGCCACCATTGATCCAATTAGAACTGAATTGGCAGCAGTTCCTCAAGATAAACGTTGGCTTGTAACCAGCGAGGGTGCATTTAGCTATTTAGCACGTGATTTTGATCTAAAAGAACTTTATTTATGGCCCATTAATGCGGATCAGCAAGGAACCCCGCAGCAAGTTAAGCATGTTATTGATATGGTTCGAAAATACAATATTCATGCCGTTTTTTCTGAGAGCACAATTTCTCCAGCCCCTGCAAAACAAGTCGCAAGAGAAACAGGAGCTAAATACGGTGGTGTTCTCTATGTTGATTCTCTCAGTGAGAAAAATGGTGAGGTCCCCACTTATATTGATTTATTACGCGTCACGAGTGGACGTATTAGCAAAGCCTTATTAGAGGGAGTAAAAAGCCAATGACGGACAGTGGAATATTCGCCCAAGGGGTAACGGTAACTTATCGTAATGGACATACAGCTTTACGCGAAGTAAACTTTGAAAGTCCAAAGGGTTCTATTACAGCATTGGTTGGCGTTAATGGTTCCGGTAAATCAACATTATTTAAAGCGATTATGGGGTTTGTACGCCCCTCAAAGGGAAAAATTCGCATGTTTGATTTGCCCGTTGATGTCGCTTTGAAAAAAAACCTTATTGCTTATGTTCCTCAAAGTGAAGATGTGGATTGGAATTTTCCTGTTCTGGTTGAAGATGTAGTCTTGATGGGGCGCTATGGTCATATGAATTTCTTTCGCTATGCCAGAACACGAGATTATGAAGCTGTTCGTGTTGCCTTGGAACGCGTCGATATGTTGCCTTTTGCCAAGCGCCAGATTGGAGAACTTTCTGGTGGACAGAAAAAGCGCGTTTTTCTAGCGCGTGCTTTGGCACAAAAAGCAAAAGCTATTTTATTAGATGAACCGTTTACAGGAGTTGATGTTACAACAGAAGATAAAATCATTGCTTTGTTACAAGATCTGCGTAAAGAAGGAGCCGTAATCTTGGTCTCTACCCATAATTTAGGCTCTGTTCCGGAATTTTGTGATCATACGGTTTTAATAAAAGGAACTGTTTTAGCTTCTGGGTTAACAGAAAAAATCTTCACAAAGGAAAATCTGGAGAAAACTTTTGGAGGATCTTTGCACCACCATATTTTCGATCTTCAAGGCACTAAAAAAAATAATGTTTTCATGGGAAGAAAACAGCCTGCAGTTTGTGAAAATATTGAAAAAGTGGAGCACGTTGCATGATTTCTTTTTTGCTTGAACCACTGAGCTATCAATATATGATAAATGCAATGTGGGTTTCTGGATTAGTGGGTTGCGTTTGTGCCTTCCTTTCGGCTTTTTTGATGTTAAAAGGTTGGTCATTAATTGGGGATGCGCTATCCCATTCGATTGTTCCTGGTGTCGCAGGAGCTTACCTTTTAGGGTTACCTTTTTCACTTGGCGCTTTTTTTTCTGGTGGTCTTGCTGCAGCAGCTATGCTGTTTTTTAATCAACGGACAAAACTCAAAGAAGATACCATTATTGGTCTCATTTTTTCTTCTTTTTTTGCTTTTGGATTATTTCTCAAATCATTAAAACCAATGGCTGTTAATATTGATACAATTGTTTTAGGAAATATTTTAGCCGTAAGTTCATCAGATATTATACAATTAGCTTTTATTGGTTTTTTCTCTTTGTCCATATTGCTTTTGAAATGGAAAGATCTTCTTGTTTCTTTATTTGATGAAACACACGCACGTGCCATTGGATTGAACGTAAAGTTTTTAAAGATTCTCTTTTTTACACTGCTGGCTGCTTGTACTGTTGCTGCTATGCAAACGGTTGGCGCATTTTTGGTTATTTGTTTGGTAGTCACGCCTGGGGCAACAGCTTATCTTTTAAGTGATCGTTTTGTGAATATCTTGGTTATTGCAGTTATAATTGGAACATTCACAAGTGTATTAGGTGTTTATGTGAGCTATTTTTTGAATGCACAAACGGGCGGTGTTGTCGTGCTTTTTCAAGCATTCTTATTTATGTTAGCTTTTATTTTTGCTCCTAAACACGGGTATATTGCTGCGCGTTTACGGATAAATGCAGCAAAAAAAGGTCTGATGTTATCATGATTGATCAATTACTACTTCCTTTTCAATTTTCTTTTATGCTGAAAGGCATGCTTATTGTTATGATCCTTTCTATTCCAATGGCAATGCTTTCTTGTTTTCTTATTTTGAAAGGATGGGCCCTGTTAGGAGATGCCATTTCCCATGCCGTTTTTCCAGGTGTTGTTGTTGGTTATATGACAACACCGTGGGTGATAGCTTTTTTAGCTTCTTTGCCATTTGCTTGGTTCCAGCATATGCGTCCAGAGAATATTACAATGACTTTGATTACTTGCGGTGCTTTTGTTGCGGGTATGGTTTGTGCACTTACAACAGGTTTTTTGGGAAGCAATAGTCGTATCAAACAGGATACAGTGATGGGTGTTGTTTTTTCATCCATGTTTGGTTTAGGACTTGTTTTGGCAACATCTATCTATAGTAGCCTAGATTTAAATCATATTCTATTTGGTAACCTGTTGGGTGTTAATTGGCTTGATATTACCCAGACAGCAATCATTTCTGCCATTGTTACTTTTATTTTAGGCGCAAAATGGCGCGATTTTATGCTGTATATTTTTGATTCAGTACAAGGTCGTGCAATGGGATTGCGAATACCACTGCTCCATTATACCCTTCTCACAATGATTTCTCTTACAATTGTTGCAGCTTTGAAAGCAGTTGGAATTGTGCTTGTGATTTCTTTACTTATAGCGCCAGGAGCAATTGCTTATCTTGTAACAAAACGGTTTTCTTTTATGTTAATGATCGCAATACTTGTTGCAGCTCTTTCTGGTTTTTTAGGGATTTATCTCAGCTTATTTATCGGCTCTGATTCTGCTTCCACAATTGTGTTGATCTTAACGTTGATTTTTATTGCCATTTTCATGATGATTTTCTTTCGTCGAAATACAGTTCAAGAAACTTGATGGTGATAAAATTCATGCATATCAGCCATGCATTTTTATATATTGTTTCTCATGCTTATTTTAATTACATGTCGAGTCGCTAGGTTATTTTTCCTCCTAATGTCTAGCAAATGAATGCAGTATGTATTCTCCCCCCCCCAACACTGCATTCTTAATTAAGAGGCTGCATTGATTTATTCTGCAGCCTTTTTATTTTTTTACTTTTCTAAAATCTCTTCTTATTTCTTGAAACCATTTAAAATGATTATCATATTGCAGAGCTATTTAGTATCTTGAAGGAACTTATGAAAGTCAAAGACACTTACACATAGAAATGGTGGAAAGGGGAAATGGTGGAGAGGAATTATCCATTCAAATACATGAACAGTGAAACAGATACTATTTTTTGTGTAAAGTTTTACGTGGAGGAAAATAATACGAGAGAATGAAGAAATATTTCAAGATATCACATCCTTTACGCCTCTGCTACTCTATAGCAGGTTGGGTAATGGTTATATTAGGCATTATCGGTGTGGTATTACCTATTATGCCGACGATGCCTTTTTTGTTGATTGCCTCATGGTGTTTTACACGTTCTTCTCCACGTTTTCATCAGTGGCTGAATAATCATCGTATTTTCGGTCCCCCTCTTAAACAATGGGAAGAAAGAAGAGCTATCTCTCCATTTGTTAAAATTTTTGCAGTAATAAGTATGACAGGGGGGGGATTATCCTTTTTCGTGATGGTACACCCTCCTTTATGGATTTTTTTACTCGTTGCCGTTATATTATTGTTGATTGCTGTTTATATCGTGACACGTCCATCTTCATAATGACATAAAAAACTTTATGAGATGCTCTTTTTGACTTATTTGTTAGAATGATGAGAGAATCTTTCCCCTTAAGTTTTATTAGATATAACATCTCCCTATTCAAAATACATATGAAATAACAAGCTTTTTTAAAAGCAAAGAAAATTATGTACACCCCCCTTAAAGCTCTTAAAAAGTTACTTTGTAAAAGATGATAAATTACATTCATTAAAAGGCTTTATTTTTGTAAAGCATGTAAATTTCGCTAAACTTTCTTGGCATGTTAAGCCTTTTTAAGTGCCTCGTGCATATTTTTGTTTATCGAACCTTATGTAAGTAAATTGCCTATGTGAAAAGCCAGGCGGAATCCGCTCGACAAGAAACCGAACGATTTACAGACCTGCAAGGATTAAGAAAAAGGTTAGCTTTATAGAACTAATAGGATGAGTCAATATATTTGTTTAAAGAGACCAAAACTACATCTTGACAGGTCTAGAAACGCGCTGTTTATTGCTAAAAAAATTGAGATAACGTTGTATTTCTTTTGAATCACCGATCGTCTTCTCAGGATTATCTGAAAGTTTTACGGCTGGTCGACCATTGGCATGAGTCACCTTACAAACAAGGGAAAGAGCATCAAGGGTTGCGATTTCTTGAGGGGCACAACCTGTAAAGTCATTGGTAAGATCAGTGCCCCATCCAAAACTCATGCGCACTTTTCCATGGAAATGATGATAGGCTTTTTCAATTGTATCGACATCAAGTGCATCAGAAAAAATTAAAAGTTTTTCACGTGGATCTTGTCCTTTTTCTTTCCACCATTGAATAATACGTTCTCCACCTTCAATAGGGGGTGCACTATCCGGTCTAAAGCCCGTCCAATCTGCTACCCAATCTGGGGCATCGCATAAAAATGCTTCTGTACCAAAGGTATCAGGTAAAACAATGAGAAGATTTCCACCATAATAACGGTTCCAATCTTGCAAAACTTGATACGGAGCTCTGCGTAATTCATCATCGTTGTTGCTGAGAGCAGCAATGACCATAGGCAATTCATGCGCATTGGTTCCAAGAGCCTCTAAATCTGTATCCATGGCGAGAAGGACATTAGAAGTTCCTGTAAAAGAATCACCAATGCCTTCTTTTAAAGCTTCTACACACCAACGCTGCCATAAAAAAGAATGGCGACGCCGTGTCCCAAAGTCAGATATTTTAATATCAGGCAATTTTTTAAGACGTTCAACTTTACTCCACATTTTTGCTTTAGCACGTGCATAAAGTACATCAAGAGCAAAGCGATCCAGTTTTTTCATAGCAGCACGTGAGCGTAATTCACTGACGATAGCAAGAGCTGGGATTTCCCACATGGAGCTATGAGCCCATGAACCATGAAAATGCAGAATATATTGGCTATCTTTGCGGGTTAATTCATATTCTGGGAGTTGAAAATTCTCAAGCCACTGAAGAAAATTCGGTTCAAAAATTTGTTTGCGTCCATAAAATGTATTACCAGCAAGCCAGATCATTTCTTTTTTTGTAAAGCGCAAACTAAGAGCGTGATCAAGTTGGGCACGCAATTCACCCTCATCAATATCATCGGCGAGACGTATTGTTTTAGAACGATTTATGAGGGAAAAAGTAACATTAACAGTGGGATAAAGCCCCCAAATCATCTGCACCATAAGAAGTTTATAAAAATCCGTATCAAGAAGTGAACGAATAATAGGATCAAGCTTCCAAGTATGATCGTAAACACGTTTGGCAATATCCGGATGATTCATAATCCTCTTTCTTTCGGTTTCATAGAATTTAAAATTATTGTGCTCCAACAAGATCCATATAGGAATGAGAAAAACTATAACAACTCTAAGATTTTGGGCAAGAATAAAAAAGCCCTTTAGCTTTTCTGTTTTGAGGATTTAAGTATGCGTATGATTTCATGTTTTCCCGTTTTTTCCAACTTTATCCCTGTATGAACTTCGGTATATTTTTTGCCATTAACATGAAGTGTATTTTCAGATCCCCATTTGACTTTAATGGTATAAACAGCCTCATAAAATTTCATTTTTATTTCATATTCTGGCCAAGTAGAAGGTAAATGTGGTTTTAAAAACAACAGATCTCCCTGACGCTGTATTCCAAGAATAGCTTGTGTTGCAGCATGATAAAACCAGCCTGCTGAACCTGTATACCAAGTCCAACCACCTTGTCCACGATGAGGCTCAACCGTATAAATATCTGCGGCCATCACATAAGGTTCAACACGATAAGTTTCAGGGTCTTGTCCATGATTAATAGGGTTAATTGTGGAAAATAAATGATAGGCTTTATCGCTTTCATTCATTTCAGCAAGCGCTAAAATGCTCCAAATAGCACCATGGGTGTATTGTCCACCATTTTCTCGAATGCCAGGGGGATAACCTTTTATATAACCAGGCTCGAGGGTTGTTTTATCAAAGGGAGGCCAGAAAAGACGTAAAAGTTTTCCTTTTTTATCATAGAGACGTTCAAGCATTGAGGCCATAGCTTGTTTTTGGCGCTCAAGCGGTGCCATTTGAGAAATGACAGCCCAAGATTGAGCTATGGTATCAATTTGGCATTCATCATTGATTTGAGAGCCAAGAGGCGTTCCATCATCAAAATAACCACGTCGATACCAAGCACCATCCCAAGCATTTTTTTCTAGAGATTTTTTCAAACGTTCAAAATATGCACTCCACGTTTCAACACGGCTGTTATCACGCCGTTTTTGGGCTAAAGGAATGAATGCTTGTAATGTGCACCCAAGAAACCACCCTAACCAAGTGCTTTCGCCCTTTCCTTGCGCGCCGACCAAATTCATGCCATCATTCCAATCGCCACCTAAAATAAGAGGAAAACCGTGAGGTCCACAACGTTTAATGGCAAGATCTAAAGCTAAAGCACAATGTTCATAAACTGTTGCAACCTTTGAGGATTGAGTGGGTTTAAAATAAGCATCCTGTTGCCCACTTTTGAGAACATCGCCTTCAATAAAAGGAACGAGCGTATCAAGAAAAGCATCATCGCCAGTGGTATTGACATAAAAAGCTGTTGCATAGGCAAGCCAAACGATATCATCAGAAATGTGTGTGCGAACACCAGCATTTGTTTCAGGCAACCACCAATGTTGCACATCCCCTTCAAGAAATTGATGCGCAGCTGCGTTTAACAATTGTTTATGGGCTAATTGTGGTTCTAGCAACAATAAAGACAAACTATCTTGTAACTGGTCACGAAAGCCAAATGCACCACTTGCTTGATAAAAGGCAGCACGCGCCATGATACGGCATGCGTAGACTTGATAAGGAAGCCAATGATTGACCATAATATCAAAAGAGGGATCAGGTGTTTTTACTTGGAGTGGGGAAACAAAATTACTCCAATATTGTTTTTGTTGTGTGAGCAAAGTTTCAAAATCACTTGAACGTACTTGATCGAGTAATTTTTCAGCTTCTTTTCTATTTTCAGCGCTGCCAAGATAGAAAATGATTTCTTTTGTTTGTCCTGGAAGAAGGTCAATATCATAAGCAAATGCTGAACAAGGATCACATCCTGCTTCAATGGTATTTGAAAGTGCACTAGCTTTATGGATCGCATTTGGATGTGTTACAGTTCCCGTTGCACCGATAAATTCGCTGCGATTGGTTGTAGTGCTGGTTGGCATTTCGGATGCTGTTAAAAATGTCACTTGTTGATATTTTTCAATGTGATAGGGATTTTGAATAAAATGTGCCCCCCATTTAGACTCGTAAGAGAGAACAATGAAGGGAGCATATTTTGTTTGGGTCTTACCTAAAACCCATTCAACATAATTATAAAGGCGTAAACTGCGTGGCTTTTCCCCTTCATTCGTGAGGATAAGACGCGAAAAGCGAACAGGTTTCTCCAGATCAAGTGTATGGGTTAATTCTAAAGCGATTTCTGAATGTGTTGACTTAAAAGTTGAGAATCCAAAACCATGACAAGCCTCATAAACAACATTTTCATCACATTCTACAGCAGAAACGGGTGAGAAACGTTTTAAAGACTGGCGATCAACCAGATAAAGAGCTTCGCCTGGCCGGTTAGACGTTGGATCATTGGCCCAAGGTGTTAATTGATAATCACGGCTATTGTGAGCCCAAGTAAAGAGTGCACCTTCAGCAGAAACATGAAAACCAAATCCGTTATTAGCAATGACGTTAATCCACGGATGCGGCGTTGTGGTACGTCCATGAAGACGTATGATATAATGATTATGCTGATTAAAACCACCATAACCATTCCAATATTTTAAATCTTCTCCAGTCGTAGGGGGAAAAGATAGTTTTTGTCGGCTCACAAGACCAATGGAAGCAAAAAGATTTTGTTCAGTTTGTGTTATAACTTGCCTTCCTTTGTTATATTTTAAGGTGTCTAATTGATCATGAACCCCTTGATCATTTTTACGAATTGAGAGATCAAAATCATTCTCATCAAGCCTTTTAAGCTGTTCAGATAACGAGCCATTTTCGGCATCAAGAATCATGCGTGCGGATGCAAGAAGCGTTTTAAAACTTTGCTCACTCATTTGATCACGCCGAAGCGTAAAAATATGTTGGCGTACATCTGTTTCTTGTGTGTGATGTCGATAAGATTCGCATACCCATTCAAGAGCGCGTTGTGTATTTTGTATATAGGAAAATGCTTGTTCATTGAGAATAACTAAATCAACAATGAGCCCCCGCATACGCCAATATTCATGTGCTTTAAGGAGCTCACGCAGCACAGTTATATTTCCCTCGTTATTTAATCTAAGAAGACAAAGTGGATTGTCTCCTGAAATAGACATGGGCCAAAGATCAGACTGTTTTCCAAGTGTTTTTGCTAATATTTCAGAAGGAAGACGCCATGTTCGATCAAGATAGATAAGCGGCGTTGCATATTTTTGATAGACAATCGCTTCTTTAAGCGAGGTTCCGCTCTGATACAGTGCAACTTGTGAGCGTGTCCATGCCATTGAAAGTTCTTTTTGAAACATATCAGGTTGTCGATAATGTTTCATATGATGATGCAATGCTTCTTTTGTATGAGCCGCAAAAGTCCAAAAAATAAGTTCTGCTTTTCCATGGGCTGGAATTTTTATACGACATCGCAATGACATAATAGGATCAAGTACACAACCTTGACTGTTACTGAAACGAGCATTTCGGTCAAATGCAGCGGGTCGATGAATGGAGCGCCCACGACCAATAAACAATGAGCGATCCGTTTCAGCTTCTGTTTCTTGGAGAGTATCTGTTGTACTGGAAACAAAATGAGCAATATAAATTTCAGGGTCATTAGGTGCGCGTTTGCGCCTTTTGACAAAAATTGCTTTGCCTTCCTCAGCAATTTCCGTCTCTATAAACATCCGTGAAAAAACAGGATGTGCTTGGTCCATATCCATTGTTGCAAGCGCTAGTTCACCATACGAGGTTACTTCAATAAGACAGTCTTTATTTGTTGTATTCATCAGTTGAATACGTCTACCTTCACCGCACCCTTCAGAGATAATAAGACATTCAAGGGTTGATTTGATACCATCAACCATTTTCGTATATTCAGCCTTTTCATCCGTAAAAATGCTGACAGCTTCTTCTTCAATAACGCGTGTTGGTTCGCTGGTCACAGACCACCACCGTCCACTATGTATATTGCGTAAGAAGAATAAAATCCCTTGTTGATCTTCTGTTGCATCAGGAATAAAGCGCGTAATCGCATAATCGTGCCAACGACTATAACCAGAACCATTCGCTGTTAACATGGTCGAATAAAAGCCATGAGACAAAAGCAAAGTTTCCCGTGGTTTAAGCAGCGGGTTTGTAATAATGCGCAAAGGGGCGGCATCCAATGCTTCAGGTTTATTGCGCATACGATTAATAGCTTTGGTGTGAATCATAGGAATAAGATGAGCAGCGCGCTCTTGTAAAAGCAATTGCGTTGCTTCCACAGCAGGATCACGATGAAAACGATCACGCATTCGTCCTTGAAAAATAACATTGTTAAGAGCAAGGATAGACATGCCATGGTGGTGCGCATAATAATTGCACACAATAGCGTATTTTTCCCCTGTTTTTACGCGTGAAGGGGTAAAATCAATAGAGTCATAATAACCATATGTTCCTAAAGCTCCAAGATCACGGAGTCGTTTTAAATTGGTTACAGCTTTGTGAGGCACATATTGTGCTGCAAGAAAGCTAGCATAGGGAGCAATGACAGCATTGCGTGAAAGACCACGTTGGAGTCCGAGGCTTGGAACACCAAAATGAGCATATTGGTAATTCATTAAATGATCACGAGCATTAAATGCAGCCTCTGAAATACCCCATGGCAATTCCCGTGTATGGGCATATTGTATTTGACAACGAATAATCAATCGATTGGTTTGATCTAAGAGAGATCCTAAAGGTTCGTGCATCACAAGAGATGGCATAAGATATTCGAACATGGATCCAGACCATGATAAAAGAGCACCTTTCCACCCTATAGGAACGAGGAGTCGACCAAGATGAAACCAATGTTTAAGTTTTATATCGCCTTTTGCAATGGCAAAAAAACTTGCAAGTCGTGCCTCTGAAGCAAGTAGATCATAACAGTTTTCATCGAGTTTGTTTTCTTGAACACGATATCCAATGGATAAGAGATGCCGTTTAGGCTGTTCTAAGAAATCAAATTTCATATCAAAAGCTATTTGCCTTGCCGCTATAGCTAACCTGTTTAGTTTTTTGCATAATTTTTCAGGATCACAATGAGCTGTTGCATCATGATGATAAGCGTCGCAAGTTTCAATAAGGCATTTAGCCCAAGAAAGGGCACGCGCAGATTCTATCGTTTGAATTTTTTGGTCAAGTTCATTGACGAAGCGCTCAATATCGTGGGCTGCACGTGAAAGATCCCTGATGTGAGAAGGTATCGTATTTTCTTGTTCGACAAAAGTACGGACAGAGTGATGAAAACGAACAATATTTTCTTCAATTCTGTGGCGTAAAGCGCGTAGGCTTGGTTGATGATCTGGAATTTCTTTAACCGTTTCTTCAAGAATAATAAGAACATCCGATAAGCCTTCTCGATCACTTTGAAAAAGAAGATGCGGTTTTTCAGCCCATTCCCTTAAAGCAGAAGAGAGTGTTACCAAATGGCCAGCAAGATTTCCTGAATCAACGGTTGAGACATAAGTGGGCAAAAGAGGTCTGAGTGTATCCGTTGCATACCAATTATAGAGATGACCATGGAACTTTTCCATTTTTGCAAGAGAGCGTAATGTACATTCAATACGGGTAATTGTTTCTTCAAAACCAATCCAGCCAAAATCACGTGCTGCAATAACAGAAAGAAGATAAACCCCGATATTCGTAGGGGATGTACGTTGGGCAACAAGAGGTTTAGGGTCTTCTTGAAAATTATCGGGAGGCAAATAATTGTTTTGTTCATTGACAAAGGTTGCATAATAAAGCCATGTCCGTCTCGCAATAGAGCGGAGATTTTTTTTATCTTGTGAAGAAAGTTCAAGGCTATCTTGAAATGTTGAAGGTCGACTTACAACCCAAGCAATGAAAGGTGAAAAAAACCATGCTATCCCAAAAGGCAAAGCAATAAAGCTTGCAAAACTACCAAAAAAAAGAGGGAGTGTTAGGGCAACAGCACCAATAAGTGATGCTGGTGCCATTGTAAAAACATAAAAACGCAAACTATTGGACATTGATTTTGTTGCGGCAGAGGTTTTCCATTCAAGAAGATGCTGTCTTGAAATTGTCATACGATAGAGTGTACGAATAATCGCATCTGTCATAAAATACGCCGAATGAGCAAGAAAAGTCGTCTTAAGAAATATATCAGCGCCTGTAAGAGCGGTTCTATTCCAAATTAATTGAACATGTCCGCGCAAAGAATGATCTATATTGGATGAAAAAAACGTTTTTAATACACATAAAATGGGAGCAATAAAGGTGCTAAGCAACAAAAATATCTGCCAAATGAATGCACTCTTTAATGGCAAAAGAGCCCATCCTGCAAACGCTGCAACTAACCACATGAGTGGTGTAAGAGAACGACGCAAATTATCCTGCATTTTCCAACGCGTCACGAAGCTTATTTGACGGCAACAAAAAAGATAGGGCAAAAGTTGCCAATCACCACGAATCCAGCGATGATAACGCATAACATCAATATTATAAGCCGTTGGGTAGTCCTCAATAACTGAGATGCTACTGACCAGAGCAGTACGGGCATATCCTCCTTCTAAGAGATCATGACTGAGAACAGTATTTTCTTTAACTTTGCCGTCAAGTGCTTGTTCAAATGCATCAATATGATAAAGACCTTTACCGATAAAAGTACCTTCTCCTAACAGATCTTGATAAGTATCAGAAACAGCAAAAACATAAGGATCAATACCACGGCTGGTCGAAAAAACCCGTTGGAACATTGATGTTTTTTTTCCTGTTGTCAGAGACGGAATAATGCGTGGCTGCAAAATGCTATAGCCTTTGACAACCTTTCCACTTTGCGGATCAAAAATGGGACGATTGAGTGGATGATTAAGCTTTCCAACAAGTTTTGTGACACTTTCAGGGGTAAGACGTGTATCACAATCCAGTGTCATAACAAAACGACAATCCATCGGAAGATTTGGATCAGGAGAGTAAAAACTCGTATTTTTATCGCCTCTTAAAAGCCGATTGAGTTCATGAAGTTTTCCCCGCTTTCGCTCCCATCCCATCCAACATTTTTCACCGCTATTATAAAGGCGTCGGCGATGTAAAAGGAAAAAAACAGGAAATTCATCACGATGATAACGACCATTGAGTTTATCAATACCCTTTTGTGCATAGTGCAACAAATCAAGATCATCTTGCGTTTCTCTCAAAGGTGCATCTACCCAATCTGTAATGAGTGCAAAATGGACCGCACCTTTGGGATTGGAAAGATAGTGCACTTCAAGATTGTGCACGTGCGCATCAATATCATCGCGTGATGTCATCAAAGTAGGTACAACAACCATTGTCCTTGCATGTTTTGGAATACCTTCTTTATATTCATAACCAATGAGCTGTCTTGATGGAACAAACCACGAAACAACTGTATTAAAGAAGGAAAAAGCCGCATCCATAGCAGGAAAAAGCGCCAATACAGTGAAGCAAAGAGACATCCATAGTGTCATGCCAGATATTTGGAAAACGGTATAGACTGCAAGCAAAAGAGCAAGCGTCAGAAAAGAGACAGGAATGGCAATGACTCTCAGTTTTAAGCAATAAAAAGCGCGTGCCCATTTTATGAGAAGAGGCGGCGTATATCCACAAGCCTTTTCAAATATGCCACGACCATCACCAACAAGATACCACCCAACAGAGGAATAATGAGGCATATCTTCAAAAATGGTATTTGCCATTTCTACAGATTTGTGTGCAACTTCCAGCTCACTAAGAGATGAAAAGCGTGAGATTTTTTCAATGACTTGTCGATAAATACTGCGTGAATGGGAATCAATTTCAGAAAAATCACTCTTTTTACGCAAAATAGCATCGACACAACTCACTGTTTCAAACCATACGGTCCAATCAACATCATCTATCGCTTTAAGAGCACAGATAATATTACCCATTGTCACACCATCTGCCGCTTGTCGGGTGTGTTCATCGGCTGTTGCACTTTCCAAGTTACTGCCTTGACTTTCTAATTGCTTTTCAAGCCAAGTTAACGCTATGGTTGAATCGATAGATGCACTGCGCAGACGATAGAATAAATGTGCTGAAAAAGTTGGGTCAGCAGTAAATGATTTGTATTGCGTAAAAAGAGAGTTTAGATTTGTTTTATTTTCTACAAGAGAAATTTTATCAGCTACTTGACTGGCAAGATGGCGCATCTGACGCGCGTTTTCGATACGCACTGAAAGACGACGAACATTTTCAATGAGTAGCATTTGCATAACTGAAGGAAGAGCCCATAATTCACCAATTGTGAGCGCACAAACTTCTTGAAACCCATTGATCATAGCTGTCAGTGTTTCTTGTGAAAAGCTGCTATCGGTATGCGCAATATAAAGCCAAGTTAAAGCAAAAATGCGTGGTATTCCTGCTTTTTGTGGTGAACGAGGAAGTTGCTTTATGAAGGATTTGGGAAAGTTACGGCGTAGTTGTTGTATGGTTTTATCAATGGTGTAATGATTATCAATGAGCCATTGCGCAGACGGCGCAATAGTTTCATCATTTCGGGCAGCAAAATCACTGGTATAAAAGGCATGAAGGATAAGTTTAGCATTTTCATTCAATCTCTTGCGAAAATCTTCTACTCCTTCATATTCAGGGAGTAAAATTTCTTTTCCAGAAGCTATATCATGCCCTAGGTCATAAAGATCTTCCTGTACTTTATAAATTGCACGAAGAGCGAAATCACTATTAATAAAATGGTCTTTTCTCTTCTTTTGAGAAAAAAAGTACTTTATGAAAGGTATTGTACACGCCATAATGTCCCATTATTATTCAATTACATCGCTTTTTATTTAAATTGTAAGCATTTTATCTGAATAGTGAACCGTTGATAAACAAAAAACAAACTTTTTGTTTTTATTTGCAAGTAGTTATAATAATTTTTAATGCAATAATTAAAACATAAGAAAATAATTTTTTTAGTAAATAAAAAGGTCACTCATTTTAGGGAGTGACCTTAATAATACCATCAATGTTAATGATTGATGATTAATCTTGTTCTTGTTTTTTCAAAGCTGCACCGAGAATATCGCCAAGAGAAGCACCTGAATCTGTAGAACCATATTGGGCAACAGCTTCTTTTTCCTCTGCAATTTCTAATGCTTTGATTGATACTGAAATTTTACGTGTTTTTTTATCAAATGCTGTGATGCGCGCATCAACCTTTTGCCCAATTGCAAAACGCTCAGGACGTTGTTCATCACGATCACGCGCGAGATCAGCACGCCGAATGGTTGTCTCAAGGTTGTGGTCAATCAATTTCACATCAATATCATTGTCGTTAACAGCGATCACTTCACAGGTTACAACAGCCCCTTTTCGCAATTCGCCAGAAGCAGCCGCTTCTCCAACTTTATCACTAGAAAGCTGCTTAATTCCAAGAGAAATACGCTCTTTTTCAATGTCAACATCAAGGACCACAGCTTTAACGATATCACCTTTATTGTAAGTATCAATAACTTGTTCACCAGGACGGTTCCAATCAAGATCAGAGAGATGAACCATACCGTCAACATCGCCTTCAAGCCCAATAAACAGACCAAATTCTGTTTTATTTTTAACCTCTCCCTCAATTTGTGAATTGACAGGAAATTTATTGGCAAAAGCTTCCCATGGATTTTCAAATGTTTGCTTTAAGCCAAGAGAAATACGCCGTTTAGAAGGATCAATTTCAAGAACAACCACTTCTACTTCTTGTGATGTAGACAGAATTTTTCCTGGGTGAACATTTTTCTTTGTCCAGCTCATTTCAGAAACATGGATCAGTCCTTCAATCCCTGGTTCAATTTCAACAAAACCACCGTAATCTGTAATGTTGGTCACAGCACCCGTAATTTTTTTACCAATCGGATAGCGAACACTGATGCTTTCCCAAGGATCACTTTCAAGCTGTTTCATTCCAAGAGAAATACGATGCGTATCTTGATTAATGCGAATAATCTGAACTTTAATCGTTTGACCAATTGTAAGCACTTCAGATGGGTGGTTTACACGCCGCCATGCCATATCTGTAACGTGTAAGAGACCATCAATCCCACCAAGGTCAACAAAAGCACCATAATCTGTGATATTTTTCACCACACCTTCAACGATTTGGTTTTCTTCAAGATTTTGTACAATTTCTGAACGTTGCTCAGCGCGACTTTCTTCTAAGACAGTACGACGTGAGACAACAATATTGCCACGACGACGATCCATCTTCAAAATTTCAAAAGATTGTGCATTATGCATGAGAGGTGAAACATCACGAATGGGACGAATATCGACTTGGCTGCGCGGCAAAAAAGCAACCGCTCCATCAAGATCAACTGTGAAACCACCTTTTACTTGGCTAAAGATAACGCCCTCAACACGCGCACCAGCATTGAACTTTTCCTCTAAACGGACCCAACTTTCTTCGCGCCGCGCTTTTTCACGCGATAAAACAGCTTCGCCCATCGCATTTTCAATGCGTTCAATATAAACCTCAACTTCATCGCCAACTTGCAAAGAACCATCTTTTGCTTTAGCTCCAAATTCTTTGAGAGGAATACGTCCTTCGACTTTAAGTCCAGCATCAATAATGGCCATGTCTTTTTCGATTGCAATAACACGACCTTTAACAACAGATCCTTCATTAAGATCATTGGTTTGAAAAGATTCTGTTAAAAGGGCTTCAAAATCCGCTGTTGTGGGATTGTATTGTGACATAAGAACTCCTAATATATACCTTATTCTTCATGAGGTATGAGCGCTAGGTTAGTGTTAACATGGGCAGCCCCTTAGCCTTTTTCCTTGAATAAAGGAAGAAAAGTTAGCGCTAGGCTGGGAGCCGCCTTGATGAATTTATCCAATTATATGCATTTTTATGATTGGATCAATAAAAGTACATGCAATTGCAAATGCTGCTTCTATACTCAATTCTGACGTATCAAGCAAGTGGGCGTTTTTTGCAGGTTTTAGCGGACTTTGTTTGCGCGTTATATCGCGACCATCTCGCTGTTCAAGATCGCTAAGAATTTCATGATAATTTGCTTGCCCCCCCTTTTCTAAAATTTCTTGGTAGCGACGTTTGGCACGTATCTGAACATTGGCTAGAACATAAAACTTGATATCGGCATCAGGACAAACGATTGTACCAATATCTCTTCCATCGAGCACACTTCCAGGTAAAGTTTTGGCAAAATTACGTTGTTTTTCGACAAGAATTTTGCGTACAGCAGGGTTAATCGCTATTTTTGAAGCCACTTCACCAAGTTCATGAGAAGAAAGGAGAGCAGGATTTAAGCTATTAAAATCAAGTTCATTCGCACAAATGATAGCATTTTTTTCATCATTAAGAGCCAATTTTTGTTGTAAAAGCGCATGAGCAACACCACGATAAGTAAGCCCTGTATCTAAATGATGAAGATGATAATGTGCAGCAATTTTGCGAGCTAAGGTTCCTTTGCCTGAGGCAGCAGGTCCATCAATGGCAATAACAAAAGGCTTCAAGCGATTTTCCCCCCAAGTTGTTTTATAAAAGGAATAAATTCCGGAAAACTCGTAGCAATCATTCGTTTATCATCAATGGTAACAGGTTTTTCTGATACAAGCCCAAAAATGAGAAAGCACATAGCAATTCGGTGATCAAGATGTGTGGTAACATGTCCACCCCCCAAACCTTTAGCAGAACCTTTCCCATAAACAACGAGAAAATCTTGACCTTCTTCACAGTCTACGCAATTAATTTTTAATCCTTGAGCAACAGCAGACAGCCGATCTGATTCTTTAACACGCAATTCTTCAATTCCTAGCATCACTGTTTTGCCTTCTGCAAAGGCTGCCGCAACCGCCAAAGCAGGATATTCATCAATCATCGATGGAGCACGTTCCTTCGGCACAGTAACACCTTTTAAGATCGATGATTTTATCCGTAGATCGGCAACATCTTCTCCACCTGTTTGGCGTTGATTCAAAAATTCAATTTGAGCGCCCATTTCCCACAATGTTTCGATAAGTCCTATTCGAGAATTGTTTATCAAAACATTTTCAATAGTGATATCAGAATCTTCTACAAGAAGGGCTGCAACCAGTGGAAAAGCAGCAGAAGAAGGATCTCCGGGAATATGAATCGTTTGTCCAGTAAGATGGGGGAAACCATTAAGATGAATCAAACGCGTACCTTCTTTATCTCTTTCTATTTCAAGTTGAGCACCGAATGCTTTTAACATTTTTTCCGTATGATCACGCGTGAGAACCGGTTCAATAACCGTTGTAATGCCAGCGGTATTCAGTCCAGCAAGGAGAACTGCCGATTTAACTTGGGAGGAAGCTATTGGGACACGATAGCGAATCGGATTAGCCATTTTGGGACCATAAAGCGTTAAAGGAAGGTGATCGCCATCTGTTGCCTCAATTTCCACCCCCATAAGACGCAGTGGATCAAGGATACGTCCCATAGGACGTTTAGAGAGAGAAGCATCACCCATAAAAGTTGTTTTCATATGATAGGGCCCAACCATTCCCATAACCAAACGGGCACCTGTTCCTGCGTTTCCAAAGTCTAAAGGTTTTTGTGCGGCTAAGAGACAACCATTCCCTGTTCCTCGTACGACCCAGCAGTCATCTTTCTTAATCATATAGGCACCCATAGCCTGCATAGCAGCAGCTGTATTGAGCACATCAGCGCTTTCAAGTAATCCGTGGATATATGTTTCACCATTTGCTAACCCTCCCAGTATAAGAGAGCGGTGGGAAATTGACTTATCTCCTGGTATTCGAATTTTTCCAGAGAGACTACTCGATTTATAGGCAGTTATAGGGATTGCTTTTTGCATGGAAATTCTATTTAATTCTATCTAAATTGTATGAAATTATGCATTCTTTAGCACATGCTTTAAAGGGCGTCATGAAAAAATCTACGTGGAACAATGTATTTATCTTTGACAAAGGCATTATTTTTCGATTAAGCACCATAAAATTTATCTTTTAATGGAATAAAATAAATCAAAGAGGCACGGTTTATGGCAAAACAGGAACTTGGAACGAAACGTGTTGATCCAGAAACAGGAAAAAAATTTTACGATCTAAATCGCGACCCTATTGTATCACCTTATACAGGAATCTCTTATCCGCGTTCTTATTTTGAGGTTGCAGCAGCTGAAGCAAACAATGAAGAAGAAGTGGATACTGAAGAGCTTGATACAGCACTTGAAAAGTCTGCTTTTATGCTTCTTGAAGAGGATGATGATGGTTCTAAAGATGACGATCTGCCTGATTTGGAAGATAGTGATGTTGATCTTGGTGATGATGATGATACATTTTTATCTCACGATGAGGACGATGAGGATGATGACGTTACCGATATTCTCGGAGGCGGCGTTTCTAATGATGACGATTCTTAGAAGAAGTAAAAGAAAATATCTTTTCCGTTGAATGCAAATTCTTCTTGATCTTCAATTTTTATCGTTTTAAAAAAATTGGAATTATAGACTATCTTTTTGGGAATAATTTGTTTTTAGGGGCTATAGCTCAGCTGGGAGAGCGCTTGCATGGCATGCAAGAGGTCAGCGGTTCGATCCCGCTTAGCTCCACCAAAAGAACCAGCTCTTCTATTAAGAAGAATCAATTTGGGGAGTTTATGTGCCTTGTAACCTTTCCTCTGGTTCTGTGTAGCCTGTATTTTAACGTTTTTATAATGCTCTTTTAATTGTTTGTTGGATTGTAAGTTCTACTTTTATGACAATAAAAAGCAATATTATATTTTAGAATTTTTCTTCAGCACTCTCTAGTATTTTGACCAGATTCAAAAGCTAGCGCCAAATGGAAGATTGTGTCCATTGTAAATTTTTCAAACAAAGGGGAAAAAATATCGAGAGCATCTTCAAATGCATTGTGTCTTGCAAAAGCTTTCTGTCATTTTAGTTTATTAAAAAAAATAACAATTTATTTCATTCGACAATCGGACAAACGACTTTATCGTATCACTCCATAAGAAATTTTTCTCTCAAATTAATTTTATCCCATCAGTTCCTTAATTGAGATTTTCAAAAATCTTCCCTAATACCATCCACATCTTTTTAATTGCTGTTCATAGAGCTTAGACATCCTTGCCATGCGCTGTGCTGCCTGTGAAAGTGCAGGATTAACATATCCACCACTCCGCGCATAAGCACCATGCCCCATATGATAATTTAAATAAAGGCTATAGGCATCATCAAACCTCACCCCATTGCGTCGAACACTTTGGCGATGATACCAAGCAACAAAATCAGCAGCATCTGCAAAATTGGTACGCCATGCAAAAGACCTCCCCGTAGAGCGAAGATACATTGCCCATGTACTATCAAGCGCTTGAGAATAACCATAAGCTGTCGATCGACGCTTCCATGGAATAAAACCAAGTAGTTTTTTTCGTGGAGGACGTGCATTGTGACGAAAACTTGATTCCATATTAATGGTTGCAAGAATAATCGGCATAGGAATTCCATAGCGTCTTTCTGCGCTTTGAGATGCCTTCCCCCAATTATCAAAAAAACCATTTTTTTGTGCTAAAATAGCGCAAGCGTTGTTTGTGTGGATGGGAGCGGTTGTTGCACACCCCCCTAGCAGAAACACCAGTGCCCCTAAAAACAAAAGGTGTCGCATATTCCCTATTCCTCTCGTTTTAGAAATAAAACAAGATAGAGATACTAAAAAATTATTACCAATCAATAAAGAACATGATCTGAACTTATCATCGTTCAGAAGCTTGCTTTGCTTTATTCGTCATCAACCAAACGCAATGTTTGCGACTGAGCCGATGTTGTTATTTTTGTTGATTCAGAGTAATTTTCTTTTAATTCGACAGTTTCAATGCGATTTGCCCGTTTCATAATTTTGGAGGACGATATTAAAATTCCTTCTATATCTTCACCTGCTTTGTGAAAGTGCTTCTGTAGTGCCCGAACACGTATATCCATTCGTCCAAAATCTTCCATTAATTTTGCTACTTCTGATTGAATTAAATGCGCTTGTTCACGCATCCGTGCATCTTTCATAATGGTTTGAACAACTTGAACAGAGAGCATCAACAAAGACGGTGAAACAATAATTACATGGGCTCTATTGGCTTTTTGTACCAATGGCTCAAAATCTTCATAAATTGTTGCAAAAATCGATTCCGACGGTACAAAAAGAAAAGCGGTGTCATGGGTTTCTCCAGGAATTAAATATTTTTGCGCAATATCACGGATATGGACTTCCATATCGGTACGAAATTGGCGTTCTGCCTCTTGGCGCTCTTGCTCTGATGCAGCTTTACGCAGAGCATTCCAAGCCTCCAGAGGGAATTTAGCATCCACAACCAGAGACGGTGCTTTATTGGGCATATGAATAAGACAATCTGGGCGCTTTCCATTGGAAAGAACTGCCTGAAAAACATAAGCATTTGTTGGTAAGGCATCGGCAATAATAGCTTCCATCCGCCCCTGACCAAAAGTCCCCCGTGTCTGCTTATTGCTTAAAATAGACTGCAACTGAACAACTTGTCCGGTTAGTGATTGAATATTATTTTGTGCCGCATCAATCACAGCTAAACGCTCTTGCAAACGATTCAAATTTTCATAAGTAGATTTGGTCTGTACCTGAAGTGTTTGACCTATATTGGCTGTCATGCCATTGAGTTTCTCACTGAGTGATTTATTCAATTCAGCTTGCCGTTGACCAAAAATTTCCGCCATCGTTTGCATGCGCCCTTGCATTTCAGCTTGTGTTTTGAGCAAAATAGCCATCTGCTCTTGTGCCTCACGAGCACGCTTGGCAACTTCACTTTCCAAAAGTGCCTTTTTCCGATGAGAATAAATTAACATAAAAAATGCTAAGCAAACGAGTATCAATAAAAGAAGAACACTCAATTTCGTAAAAGACTCATCAGCAAGTATAAAAGAAAAAAACGAATCAAACATGAGAAGTAATATAACGCCCTCATCGTAAAAAAGCGTAAGAATTTGTTATTCAATATTGACCCATACACAAGCATTGATTAATCTGTACCTTATGTCAATGAGACCTTTAGTTACTTTACCAGATCCAATTTTACGGGAAATATCCAAACCTATCGAGCATTTTGATGCAGCCCTCCAAAAGCTTGCAGATGATATGTTGGAGACCATGTATCGTGCTAAAGGCATTGGTCTTGCTGCTATTCAGATTGGTATACCACTGCGCATGTTAGTTATGGATATCTCTCCAAATGAAGAACCGAAAAATCCGCTTGTCATTATCAATCCAGAAATTCTATGGCTTTCAGAAGAACGTAATATTTACAAAGAAGGCTGTCTTTCTATTCCTGACTATTTTGCAGAAGTTGAACGTCCTAAACGCCTGCGTGTTCGCTATCAAAACCGTGAAGGGAAACAGACAGAAATTGAAGCAGATGATCTGTTGGCAACTTGCTTACAGCATGAAATGGATCATTTAGATGGGCGTCTTTTTATTGATTATATCTCAAAAATCAAACGTGATATGGTGATACGAAAATTTAAAAAACGCGCAAAAGAAAAAAATACTCAGGAAGCAATTTTGTAATGGCATTACGGTTGAGTTTTATGGGAACACCCAGTTTTTCTGTTCCCGTTTTGCATGCTTTGTTGGATGCGGGTCATGATGTTGTTGCCGTTTATAGTCAACCTCCTCGCCCAGCAGGACGTCGTGGTCTTAAACTCATTCCCTCACCTGTGCAAAATGCAGCAGAAGAAAAATCTATTCCCGTATTCACACCTCAAACACTCAAAACAGCCGAACAGCAAGCCCAATTTGCAGCACTTTGTGTTGATGCTGCTGTTGTGGTTGCCTATGGACTCCTCTTACCAAAAGCTATTCTTGAAACACCGCGTTTTGGATGTTTTAATGCCCATGCTTCGCTTTTACCACGCTGGCGTGGTGCTGCACCTATTCAGCGTGCAATTATGGCTGGGGATAAGAAAACCGGAATGATGATTATGAAAATGGATGAAGGGCTTGATACAGGGCCTATTGCCCTTTCACGCTCTATTCCCATCACTGATAGCACCACTACTGCTGATCTTTCAAACAAGCTTTCATATATCGGCGCAGAACTTATGATAGAAGCTCTATCAATTTTAGAAAAAGGACAACTCAAACTGACCCCCCAATCAGAAGAAGGCATCACCTATGCTGCCAAAATCAAAAAGGAAGAAACCCGCATTGATTGGACAAAATCTGCTGAATTTATTCATCGATATATCCGCGCACTCTCTCCCTTTCCTGGTTGCTGGTGTAACATGAATATAGTGGGACAAGAAGAACGCATAAAAATTCTTGGAAGTCGTTTAATAACTGGTCCTTCTCTTGAAATTGGTCGAATAGAACCAAATTCTTTGATTGTCCATTGTGGACAAGGGCGCCTTGAAATAACCCATCTGCAAAGATCTGGTGGTAAAGTCCTTGAGAGCACAACCTTTTTGCGAGGTGCTCATATTTCTGCTGTTTTTTGATATGCCACGTTTTAAACTTACTCTTGAATATGATGGATCAAATTATGCTGGCTGGCAGCGTCAAGCAGAGCTTCACACAATACAAGGAGCTCTTGAACAGGTGATTTTTCGCTTTAGTGGACAACAATTAACTATTACAACAGCGGGGCGAACGGATGCTGGGGTGCATGCTACGGGACAAGTTGCCCATGTTGATTTCATAAAAAATTGGCCTTCATATACTGTACGGGATGCGCTTAATGCTCTTTTACGTCAACAGGGGGAAGCCATTTCAATCTTAAACGTAGAAAATGTCCCTGATAACTTTGATGCACGATTTTCTGCTATCAAACGCTATTATCTTTTTAAAATTCTCAATCGTCGCTCTCCACCAGCCTTAAATGCCAAACGTGTGTGGTGGTTGCCAAAGCCTCTTGATGCTGAAGCTATGCATGAAGCCGCTCAAAAGCTTGTAGGACAACATGATTTTACAACTTTCCGTTCAGCACATTGCCAAGCCAAAAGCCCTATTCGGACCCTTGAATGCCTCGATGTTCAAAGAGAAGGTGAAGAAATCTTCCTTTATGCGCGAGCCCGCTCTTTTCTTCATCATCAAATCCGTTCATTCGCAGGAAGCCTCATGGAAGTGGGGATTGGACGTTGGACAGCTCAAGATCTTGAAGCAGCTCTTCATGCTAAAGACCGTAAACGTTGTGGTGTTGTTGCCCCCCCTTCAGGACTTTATTTAACAAAAGTAGAATATTAATTATCCTGCAAAGTTCCTTCTTAAAGAGCAATTAAGGAAGTTTGTAAAAAGAACGAATTTCTTTGAAAGCTTCTGCTGCTGTATTGACAAATTTTACCAAATTAACATCCGTAGGAGAGATTGTGCCTTGCGAAGCTAAATATTCAAAATTGACCGCATTGCTCCAAAATTCTTTGCCAAACAATAAAATTGGTACCTGTTTCATACGTCCTGTTTGTATTAAGGTTAACGTTTCAAACAACTCATCCAAAGTCCCAAATCCTCCAGGGAAAATAGCTAATGCTTTTGCCCGTACTAAAAAATGCATTTTTCGCATCCCCAAATAATGAAAATTGAAACACAAATGCGGAGATACATATGAATTAGGCTCTTGCTCATGCGGTAAAATAATATTCAAGCCAACCGTTGGGGCACCAACATCACAAGCGCCACGATTTCCTGCTTCCATGATCCCTGGTCCGCCCCCTGTAACAACCACAAATTCACGATATTCTGTTTTTGCCGAATAGAGAGAACACAAACGTGCAAATTCTCTTGCTTCATCGTAATAATGCGACATAGCATGCAAGTTTTTCTTTTGTGTTTCATTTTTTGCAGCCCACGCTACTTGCCCGGGTTCAGGAATACGCGCACCACCAAACAAAACAACTGTTGATTGAATATTATATTCTTGTAATGTTATTTCCGGCTTTAAAAATTCAAGACCAATACGTTGTGAGCGCAGTTCTGGACGCATCATAAAATCTTGATCGATATAGGCTAAACGATAGGTAGGTGAACACATTTGTGCTGAATTAGAAACTTTATGGATCTGTTGGAGAGCTTCCCTTGTATGAAGAAGTGGGGTCCAATTTTCTTGTTCTTCTTTTCTTTTTTCTTTACAGCCTTTTTTCATGCACATGTCCTACTTTCTCATCGTTTTATTGACTGAAAACATTTCTTCGCGTAGGTCATAGAGAATAAATCTTGAAGCTTTCAACTTGTTTAACGGAACTCTCATCATGACCCATCTCACACAACTTGAAATCATTATCGAAAAAGCATTTGATGATCGTGATTCTATCAATACTACCACAAAGGGGGAAATTCGTGAGAGTGTCGAACACATATTGAACCTTCTTGATAAAGGAGAAATCCGTGTTGCAGAACGGCAAAAAAATGGACAATGGCATGTTCACCAATGGTTGAAAAAAGCTGTTTTGCTCTCTTTTCGGCTAAACCCAATGCAAATTATTACTGGTGGAATCAATGGAACATTTTGGTGGGATAAAGTTCCTTCAAAATTTTCTACTTGGAAAGAAAATGATTTTCAAAAAGCGGGGTTTCGTTCCGTTCCTGGAGCCATTGCACGCCATTCTGCCTATATTGCACCAAACGTCATACTCATGCCATCCTTTATCAATCTTGGTGCTTTTGTCGATGAAGGAACAATGGTTGATACCTGGACAACCGTTGGTTCTTGTGCACAAATTGGCAAACATGTTCATCTTTCTGGTGGTGTTGGTATTGGTGGCGTTTTGGAACCTCTGCAAGCAAATCCAACAATCATTGAAGACCATTGTTTTATTGGTGCACGCTCTGAAGTTGTTGAAGGCTGTATTATTCGTGAAGGTGCTGTTTTAGGAATGGGAGTTTTTATTGGAAAATCTACAAAGATTATTGATCGTACAACAGGTGAAACTTTTATCGGTGAAGTACCAGCCTATTCAGTTGTTGTACCGGGGTCTCTTCCTGGAAAACCACTCCCTAATGGTGAAGCAGGACCAAACCTTTATTGTGCTGTTATTGTAAAACGCGTTGATCAAAAAACACGAGAGAAAACATCCATTAATGAGCTTTTACGTGATTAGACACAATGTTGATTTATAATGCCATTTATTGTTTTTCAACTTGAATAACACCCTCAAATACAAGGAGTCTCTCATTTCAAATTCTTGCATATTGAATTAATCGCTCTCATTTCCTTGCACATCACAAACGTAAGAAGTGTATGGGTAAAAAGTGTAATGATAGCAATACGCGTCTTTATGATGTGTAAAAATGGTTGTGCCAAATGATTTTTATGGCATTCAGGGGGGCTTTAGCCATTATCCTTACGAACACCATTGTGAAATGGACGCGGGTGTGTTGAGAGATATTTCTCTTAAGACAAACGCGCTTATATGCAACACAAATGTATTTTGTTTAAAGCATTCTGTTTTACGTGAGCAACATGAAACAATGAAAAGATACTCTATCTAAAAGCGTGAGGACTGAGAAATTGCCATTTAAGAAGCACTCTTTAAGAACCTAAACAAATCGACAAATGCAAAAGCGCAATCTAATGAGGAAATATGCCTTTTTTCATTATTTATTCATTTTAAGCGCTTGAATAAAAGCTGACTGAGGAATTTCTACCTTTCCAAATTGGCGCATCCGTTTTTTACCTTCTTTTTGCTTTTCCAACAGTTTGCGCTTACGCGTCACATCGCCCCCGTAACATTTTGCTGTTACATCTTTACGCAAAGCGCGAATTGTTTCGCGCGCTATCACTTTACCACCAATAGCCGCTTGAATTGGAATCTGAAACATATGTTGGGGAATAAGATCTTTTAGTTTTTCACACATGGAACGCCCGCGCTTTTCCGCAATCGTGCGGTGCACAAGCATCGATAATGCATCTATAGGCTCTCCATTCACCAAAATAGACATTTTAACTAAATCCCCCTCGGCATAATCCCTCATCTGATAATCAAAAGAAGCATACCCCTTTGAGATCGATTTTAAGCGATCATAAAAATCAAAAACAACTTCATTGAGTGGTAAATCATATGTCACCATAGCACGCGTTCCAACATAGGATAAACCAACCTGTATTCCACGCCGCTCTTGGCACAGCTCTAAAATTGACCCAAGATAGTTATCAGGAGTCATGATTGTCGCTCGGATCCATGGTTCTTCGATAGAAGAAATTTTAACCACATCAGGCATATCTGCTGGATTGTGCAACTCTTTAACAGAACCATCATTCATATTCATACGATAAACAACCGAGGGTGCTGTCGCGATTAAATCCAAATTAAATTCGCGTTCTAACCGCTCTTGAATAATTTCAAGATGAAGAAGTCCTAAAAAACCACACCGAAAACCAAACCCCAAAGCCGCAGATGTTTCCATTTCAAAAGAAAAACTCGCATCATTTAAGCGTAATTTGCCCATGGCTGCACGCAAATCATCAAAATCGGCAGCATCAATTGGAAAAAGTCCACAAAAGACAACGGGTTGCGCAGGCTTAAAACCAGGCAAAGCATTTTCACAAGGGCGACGCTCTTCAGTAATCGTATCGCCAACCCGTGTATCGGCAACCTCTTTGATAGAAGCAGTGATAAAACCAATCTCACCTGGTCCTAATTCATCAACCTGCACCATTTTAGGTGTAAACACCCCAACACGCTCAACAGGATATTTTGCCCCTGTCCCCATCATACGAATGGTTTGGCCTTTTTTTAACACACCATCAATGACTCGCACCAAAACGATGACGCCAAGATATGCATCATACCAGCTATCAACCAACATTGCCTTCAAGGGACTTGCACTATCGCCTGTACGTGGAGGTGGTAATTGTGTAACAATTGCCTCCAAAACATTAGAGACACCCAAACCTGTTTTTGCTGATATTTCTACGGCCTCAGAGGTATCGATGCCTATCACATCTTCAATTTGTTCTTTAACACGCTCAGGTTCTGCTGCTGGAAGATCAACTTTATTGAGTACAACAACCAATTCATGGGAATTATCAATGGCTTGATAAACATTTGCCAACGTTTGTGCCTCCACCCCTTGGCTTGCATCTACAACCAATAGAGAACCTTCACAAGCTGCTAATGACCGCGAAACCTCATAAGCAAAATCCACATGACCAGGTGTATCCATAAGATTTAAAATATAGGTCTCACCATCCTGTGCTTTATAGTGTAAACGTACTGTTTGTGCTTTAATAGTAATTCCACGTTCACGCTCAATATCCATGGAATCGAGCACTTGTTCCTTCATCTCACGTGTGTCAAGCCCTCCTGTCATTTGAATCAAACGATCCGCTAAAGTGGACTTGCCGTGATCAATATGTGCCACGATGGAAAAATTACGAATATAATTACGATCTATTGTCATATAAGGCGATTTAGCAAAGAATAACACAAAACGCAAAGACCAATTATGTCCTATCGAGAACCTTTCAAAAGAATATTAACCCAAAAAGCTTCTCAAAACATGAACTTCTCATCACTTAAAAAAATAAGGCTTTTGTTTACTAAATTAAATACTAAAGGAACTAAAATAATCTTTTTGCATCTTGTTTGATCACTCATCGGCTGGTTAAGCCGGTACGTGTTCCACCACACACTTTGCCAACCTCCAATGTTTCGATGCTCCTTAACATTTGAAAGAATTTAGAGGAGGCATGCCTTTCTTATGGAGTCTTAACTCACATGGCTCATCCGCTTGTGACGTGTATATTACTTAAACTTTCGATAAAATTCGCAAGAAAAAAAACATGCAATAAAAACATCATAGGAAAGGTGCATCGCTAATCAATTTTTTTCAATTGCTTTATTTTTTTTACGCCATTGTGAAGGTTGTAATTCAGCAACAATGATCCCAATCAGAATAAGCAAACCGCCCAATAAAGCTAAAGGAGATAAATGTTCTCCAGCCAAGCGCCCAACGATACCAGCCCATACCGGTTCACCTGCATAAATGAGTGTTGCACGCGTAGGGGAAATAGACTTTTGTGCCCAATTCATCGCCAATTGAATAATAGCACTCATTAATGCTAATCCCATACCAATACTAAACCATACCAAGGAAAATTCAGGAATGCTTTCACCCATCAAAGGCATACAAGAAAATGAAAAAAAACCACTAAAAAACAACTGGATAATGGTCACACGCCGACTATCAACCTTGTTGGCAAAAATTCCGATGAGTATGACTTCTCCAGCAATCGCTAAAGCACCTAATAAAGTCAAAATTTCACCTTTTGAAAAATCAAAACTTCCTGGCTTTTGTCCTGAAACAAGTACAAGCCCAATAAAAGCAAAAACAATACCAACCCAACAGGCAAAACGGGGAGGTTTTTTAAAAACAATCCATTGCAAGATTGGAACCATTGGAACATAAAGCGCTGTGATAAAAGCCGACTGACTACTAATAATTGTTTGAAGTCCAGCTGCTTGAAAAGCATAACCTAAAAACATGGATAAACCAATTGCCATCCCAGCGAAAACTTCATAAACAGTTATACCTTTTATAGAGCGCCAAAAAATTGCTCCACATATCAATGATGCAACGATAAAGCGGAATCCAACAAAAAACAGAGGACCGCTATAGCGCATCGCGATGTGAACCACTAAAAATGTAATCCCCCACAATATCGTTGCAGCAAATATTGCCAATTCTGGTTTGCTTAATAAAGGATATTTAAACTGTTTGTTATTCGTCATGAAAGACCTTCTCCTCCAATTTTCCGCACAATTTATGAAACAATAAGCGTTCCAACTCCCTGTTCAGTAAACAGCTCTAGTAAAACAGAATGAGGGGTTTTTCCATTCAAAATGACAACACCTTCCACACCATTTTGAAGGGCTTTCACACAAGTCTCTACTTTTGGAATCATGCCTCCTGAAATTGTTCCATTTTTGATAAGTTTCTCAGCTTCAGAAACTGTCAACTCTTTTAAAAGTTTACCCTGTTTATCCAAAACACCAGGAACATCAGTAAGAAATAAAAGACGTTTGGCCTCTAATGCACCAGCAATAGCTCCAGCAAAAATATCAGCATTAATATTATAGGTTTTGCCATCCCGACCTGGAGCTACAGGAGCAAGAACTGGTATCATTTCAGAACACGCTAATAGATCCAGTAATGTACGATCAACTTCAATAGGCTCACCAACGAATCCCAAATCTAAAACACGTTCAATATGCGAATCAGGATCAATGACAGTTCTGTAAGCCTTTTCGGCAAAAACCATATTGCCATCCTTTCCGCATAACCCTATTGCCCATTCCCCCTCAGCATTGATGAGTGCAACAATCTCCTTGTTGATGGAACCTGCCAAAACCATTTCAACCACTTCAACGATCCGTTCATCGGTTACCCGTAAGCCGTTTTCAAAGCGTGATTCAATCCCCATTTTCATTAAAATTTTAGCAATCTGAGGCCCTCCACCATGAACAACAACAGGATTAATCCCCGATTGCTTTAATAGAGCAATATCACGTGCAAATGCTCGCCCCAAAGCAGGATCACCCATAGCATGACCGCCATATTTTACCACGACCGTCTCATTTTCGTATTTTTGCATATAAGGTAAAGCAGACGACAAAAATGCTGCTTGTTTTTCCAAAACATCGGCAGCACCGTTTTTAGCATCATCCATTAATAGAGCCTCCTCATCACTTTTAACTATCTCTTAGTGAAATTTAGGAAAAGTGAAAACAGTAAAACAAAACTTTACTCTATCCATCCCCCTGAAAATCGTCAATTTTCCTTCAAATTACGAAAAAGTAATAACGAGATGAAACAAGAAAACAACTTCTTCAATAAAATTAACAACGAAAAATTAAACATAATAAGCGCAAAAAACTTCATTAATTTATGATCTTATGCACAAAATTGAAAAGCAAAATTTTTATAAGTTACGCTGTACAGTCAACTTATTAGTTTGTCCTTGTGGATACTTAACAATGAATAGAAATATATACAACCATTGATTTTGTAAGATAAAAATAAAATTAATATATCACTGACATAGAAATCGCTCAATTGCTGTATTTATATCTTATCTAAAGTTAAGACGATGAAAATAGCACCTATATAATCTTGATTATAAGAAGTTAGCTTATTGGAAATAAGATAGATTGTTCAACAGCTTTTTTTAGCCTTACTTGATAAGATTTTGCTATTTTAAAATTTTTTATTATGGAGCCTTTAAAAGGAGTTTTGAGTAAAAAATCATAGACAAGAAAGATAAAAACAAAATTTTGAACCTTTCCTTAAAAAAGAAGGTCAGTGAGAGGTTTTGTCTTTAAATAACCTGGATTCTTATTGGGCTGGTCTCACTTGATGACCGCTCATGTGATTTTAATTCACATAAAACTCTACGAACAAGCCTCATAACCTCCCACTTCTAAAAAAACTTCATGTGTACAAGAGGCTTACATGGCTTGTATCACCGCCTGAAATGACAATCTTTCACTTTTACGGCACAAAAAAATAAATGCCGTTAGCACTGGAAACATTATCAGTCATTCAACGCATCCTTCTATGGATAAGGCCTTTTTAAAATGTTATAGGCATTCCAAAGCAAGACTTATCCATAAAATCCATTAGAATGTAAAAAAACTATGCGCAGCAAGAGCTTAAACTTAAATTAATTGCTTCTCTTTTTTCTTTTAAAACCAAAAGAATGCTTCTCAAAGATGATAAAACAATCGAAAGCTTAATGAAAATAACCTTCCAAAAATGTTTTACCTATTTTAACCAGAAATATTTTCAAAAAACTCTTTCATACGTGAAAAAAAACCATGTGATTGTGGTGAATTCTCATGATTTGATAGCTTTTCAAATTTTTGCAATAATTCACGTTGTTCTTGCGTAAGTTTCTGCGGTGTCTCAATCGTGATATGAATGTAAAGGTCACCTCTTGCTTGCTGACGGCGCAACATGGGCATACCTTTGCCTTTAAGGCGGAATTGACGCCCATTTTGCGTCCCTTCAGGAATCTTAACACGTGCTTTAACACCATCAAGGTCAGAAACTTCAAACTCTCCTCCTAAAGCCGCTGTTACCATTGAAATAGGAACGCGACAGTGAAGATCGGCTCCTTCTCGCTGAAAAAATTCATGCGGTTTAACGGAAAGGAAAATATAAAGATCACCATTGGGACCACCACGAATGCCAGCATCACCCTCACCAGAAAGACGAATACGCGTCCCATCTTCAATACCAGCTGGAATATTCACGCTTAATGAACGTTTTTTCTCTATGCGCCGTGTCCCCTGACATTTGGGGCATGGATCTGTAATCGTTTCACCACGTCCATGACATGTAGGACATGTTCGCTCAATAGAAAAAAAACCTTGTGCAGCACGCACACGACCAGATCCATGACATGTTCCACAAACTTGCGGACTAGAGCCCTTTCTTGCTCCTGAACCTTCACAAACATCACACGTAACAGAACTAGGAATATTAATTTCTGCAGTTTTTCCTGAAAATGCCTCTTCTAAAGTCACTTCCATATTATAACTCAGATCTGCACCACGTTCGCGACCATCACCACGCTTACGGTGCGCACCTCCCATCATCTCACCAAAAAAATCTTCAAAAATATCAGCAAATCCACCACCGGCAGCAAAACCGCTAAAGGGATTGCCTGCCCCTTGACCACCGCTATTTTCAAAAGCCGCATGACCAAATCGGTCATAAGCAGCACGCTTTTGGGGATCCTTAAGAACTTCATAGGCTTCGCCAATTTCTTTGAATTTTCGCTCTGCCTCTTTATCCCCGGCGTTGCGATCAGGATGATATTGCATTGCCAACTTACGAAAAGCAGATTTCAATTTTTTATCATCACATTCACGAGTCACGCCAAGAATTTCATAATAGTCAACCTTCATCATGTATTCCTGATAATTTTCCTATCATCCACCTTTATGGATAATATCGCTTTTAATTTATATTTTTAGCAACAAACTTGCAACTTATCTCAAATAATAAAGCCCAGCCTTATATTTCAAAGGCCGGGTTTATAAATTAATCAACACATATGCTGACACTATTTCTTTTTATCATTAACTTCTTCAAAATCAGCATCGACAACATCATCATTCTTTGTCTCTGTTTCAGTGTCAGCGCTCGCTGCTTGTGATGCTTCATACATAGCCTGCCCAAGCTTCATACTGACTTCTGCTAATTTTTGCATCTTTGTTGTTATTTCTTCCGTATCACTGCCTTCAAGCGCAGATTTCAAATCAGATATTGCTGTTTCAATCTGTCCCTTTTCTTCAGTTGATACTTTATCGCCATATTCATTGAGTGACTTTTCCGTTGAATGAATAAAAGCTTCCGCTTGATTTCTAGCTTCAACACCTTCACGGCGTTTTTTATCCTCAGCTGCGTGCTCTTCCGCATCCTGTACCATTTTTTCAATATCAGCATCACTTAAACCACCTGATGCCTGAATACGAATTTGATGCTCTTTACCTGTTCCCTTATCTTTTGCCGAAACATTAACAATACCATTCGCATCAATATCAAAAGTAACTTCAATTTGCGGTATACCACGCGGTGCGGGAGGAATACCAACAAGATCAAATTGAGCCAATAACTTATTATCACTGGCCATTTCCCGTTCACCTTGGAAAACGCGAATCGTTACAGCACTCTGATTATCATCAGCTGTTGAAAAAACTTGCGATTTTTTCGTCGGGATCGTGGTATTGCGCTCAATGAGACGTGTGAAAACGCCCCCCAATGTTTCAATCCCCAAGGATAAAGGCGTTACATCAAGCAGCAACACGTCCTTAACATCGCCTTGTAAAACACCCCCTTGGATGGCAGCTCCCATCGCAACCACTTCATCGGGATTAACACCTTTATGTGGATCCTTGCCAAAGAAATTCTGCACAACTTGCTGAATCTTGGGCATACGCGTCATACCACCCACCAAAACAACTTCGTCAATCTCACCAGCCTTTAATCCAGCATCTTTCAATGCAGCTTTACAAGGCTCAATGGTACGCTGCACTAAATCATCAACGAGCGATTCAAATTTTGCCCGAGTCAATTTCATTGTTAAGTGCTTGGGACCGGATTGATCTGCCGTGATAAATGGTAAATTGATTTCTGTTTGCTGTGATGAAGAAAGCTCAATCTTTGCTTTTTCTGCCGCTTCTTTTAAACGCTGTAAAGCAAGTTTATCATTCTTTAGATCAATTCCTTGCTCTTTTTTGAATTCATCGGCAAAATAGCCAACCAAGCGCATGTCAAAGTCTTCACCCCCTAAGAATGTATCTCCATTGGTTGACTTAACTTCAAAAACGCCATCTCCAATTTCAAGGACTGAAATATCAAATGTACCACCACCAAGGTCATAAACAGCAATTGTTTTTCCATCCTTTTTGTCCAAACCATAAGCTAAAGCAGCAGCAGTTGGCTCATTAATAATCCGTAAAACTTCAAGTCCAGCAATTTTACCGGCATCTTTAGTCGCTTGACGTTGCGCATCATTAAAATAAGCAGGAACAGTAATAACTGCTTGCTCAACTTTTTCACCAAGATAAGATTCAGCTGTTTCCTTCATCTTTTGCAAAATCATCGCTGAAATTTGTGATGGAGAATATTTCTTACCCGCTTCTTCAACCCATGCATCACCATTGTCACCTTTAACGATTTTATAAGGCACAAGTGCTTTATCTTTTTCAACCATAGGATCATCAAAACGGCGACCTATCAAACGTTTCACTGCAAAAACTGTCCCTTCAGGGTTTGTGACTGCCTGACGTTTAGCAGGCTGTCCAACAAGCCGTTCTCCCCCATCCGTAAAAGCAACAACGGAAGGTGTTGTCCGCGCTCCTTCTGAGTTTTCGATAACTTTTGCGTTTTTGCCATCCATAACAGCCACACAAGAGTTCGTCGTCCCCAAATCAATACCAATTACTTTTGCCATATTATAATCTCCATTCAGCAAGCTACCTCAACCTTCATAAAGCATCTTTTTAAGATAGCTCCTCATAACACTCAAAGCCCGTATTCTGCTTCAAGCAATATAAATAATAATAAACCGCAAGTCGCAACAAGCCTCGCTGTCTCGTATATAAGAACAGGATTTTATTGCTACAAGAGAATAATGAGAGAAACATCTCCAAAATAAAAAATTTCTTTTAAAATAGCCACTCTAATAACCCATAAATACCATATTTATGAAAGACTTGAGATCATAATATATTTTTCCCGCAATTCTCAACAAACATATCTGTCTATAAAAATAAAAAGAATCATTGAACACGCGCTCTTGAGCTCTCATCATGAATGAAGAAATACTGACACAAAAGCTTTTTAAATATATCGCTTAAAGGAAAATAACTTATAGCATAAATATTATAAACCTTCCTTAGACTAAACAAGCCCTTATATTTTATGAACCTATTTTTTATGAGCCTCCGTCATAGTATTAAATAGTGCTTTTCCAAATGATCATATTGATAACGATATCATTGATCAATCTTCTCTTACAAAATTCTTCTTCTAATAGCCTCATCGTTCATTGCTATTTGAAAGCTGTGCTTTAAATGCACCGAAAAAGCTTTTTCTTAACTGTACCCTTTTAAAATTCGAAAAATAATACCTCTGTATAAACTCTTTAAAGTACCAAAAGCTTTCGTAATACTAAGAGTTTATCAAGTGTATGATCTTTGTGTATTGTATCTTTGTTTAATAAAGTAGTGGTAGATTGTAAATTTTTATCATTTACAAATACTTTTCTGAGATAAAAAAGAAATGTTGAGAGGCTTTTTATCTTTTTAAATATAATTGTCTTTCTTTAAGATACAAGAATTCTATGATTTCTGTTCTCAGATTAAATCAATTTTATTTTAGTAATTCTTTGCTTTTATTTTAAATAAAAAATCTGCTAAAATAAAAAAACAATTTAAATTGTGAGTCTTATGAAGGAGGGTAAATCAATGGTGACATCTATTATCAAGAAAATAACAAATCCCATCTTTAAGAATATAATACATGCACAATATTCATACAAAAAGGTTATTGCAAATATTGTATGTGCTCTTCTCTTTACGGGTATAACCCTGTCAGCAAATGCCCAGCAATATAAACTTGGTGACATAGAAATTCTCAATCCTTGGGTACGTGAAACACCTAAAGGTGCAAAAGTTAGTAGCGGTTATTTCTATATTATTAATCACAGTAATACACCAGATCGTTTAGTGTCTATTTCTACAAACGGCGTAAAAACAACGGAAATGCACACTATGGCCGTTGTTAATGATATTATGAAAATGGAAAAATTGCATAATGGCATTGAAATTCCCGGAAATGGTGAAATAACCCTTAAGCCAGGTGGCGATCATATTATGTTTATGGGGCTTTCACAACCCTTCAAGATAGGTGATAAAATTAGTGCAAAATTGACATTTGAAAATGCAGGAACCATTGATGTTGATTTCTCTGTAAACGCTATGAAAACAACCTCGCCTTCTAAATCCACTCCTGCTCACTAATTATTATAAACACATATTTTACAAAATAAAGAAGCGTAAGATTTTTCACGCTTCTTTATTTTGTTTAATGCCATAACATAAGCAAAAAATTATCCTCTTTGACGCATCAAATATGGTCAACTTCAGGAATACGTAAAACTTGTCCAGGATAAATTTTATCAGGAGATTTTAGCATTGGTTTATTAGCTTCAAAAATAAATGTGTTTTTATTCCCTTGTCCTTTTCCATAAACCTCTTCAGCAATTTTCCAAAGATTATCACCAGACTTAACCTCATAAAAACGAGACGTTTTTTTATGTGTCGTATCAATAACCTTTAATTGCTCAACATCCACAGAAGAAATACCTTGTGAATTGCCAACAACAAGAAGTGCTTTTTCAAGCGTTTCCCTATCTGGAACCTCACCGCTTAAAACAGCTTTACCATCTTCAACTTGAATACTGACTTTTTCTGTATCGAGTTGAAAATGATCAAATGCGGCCTTAAAATCTTTTTCTTTTGGTTCATGATCTCCTATACCTAACTTTTCCCCTACAGTTTTAATGAAATTAAAAAATCCCATTATGACCTCCTTTCGTGTAGCAGAAACAAATTTTTGTGCATATATTGCCACATTCTTGTCTTTTCTCTTAAAACACATAGGCGGATTTTCTAAACTTCAACAATCAAAACTAAACCTGTTCAATTTTGGGACAAAGACAAGAATAAACTTTGCAATAAATTTTAATAAAAAAGCCTTTATGCAAATTTTCTCTCAAACGAAGGGATCTTAATCGACGGAGAAACATTATAAATTATGAAAGCAAAACAAGATTTTACAGGAATGACAAAAGGTTTTTTACTTTGCTACAATTTGTATCATATTTGTTTTGCAAAAAAAATGTGAACTCCCATATAAATAAGTGTGGGTAATTTGCTACCGCAGCAATAGAAAGGTCTAAGAAACCATGAAAGATACACCAACAATCACGCAAACGATTGTACTTGTTGATGATGATCGCAATATTTTGACATCTCTATCTTTTGCGCTTGAGACAGAAGGATATCGGGTTGAAAGCTATACAGATGGAGCATCTGCACTCAAAGGTCTCACACTTCACCCCCCACATTTAGCTATTTTTGATATTAAAATGCCCAGAATGGATGGGATGGAGCTCTTGCGTCGTTTACGTCAAAAATCTGATCTTCCCGTTATTTTTCTGACGTCCAAAGATGATGAAATTGATGAATTATTTGGTCTTAAAATGGGAGCTGATGATTTTATTACAAAACCTTTCTCCCAACGTCTTCTCATTGAGCGTGTGAAAGCTATTTTGCGCCGTTCCAATGCACGTAACCAACCACTTTCTACAGGAACTTCTTCCACTTCTTCTCTTAAACGTGGTGATCTTGTAATGGATCAAGAGCGTCATACCTGTACATGGAAAGATAAACCTGTTATTTTAACTGTTACGGAATTTTTGATTCTGCAAACCCTCGCACAAAGACCAGGCGTTGTAAAAAGTCGTGATGCTTTAATGGATGCTGCCTATAGTGATCAGGTCTACGTAGATGATCGCACCATTGATAGTCACATTAAGCGTCTGCGTAAAAAATTTAAACAAGTGGATGATGATTTTGCAATGATTGAAACACTTTATGGTGTAGGTTATCGTTTTCACGAGGTGTAAAATTGCTTTGTCGCAAAAATTTGAACGGCAATCAAATCGATGACAGACAACTCTCAACTGGAAACTCTAAAAAAAACAGCCCCTAACGGTATATCCTCAGCGCCATTTCTTATGTTTGCTCGTTTACACCTTCGGATACAACGTCTCTTTAGACAATTGCTTTTTTCTAGTCTCACGCGCCGCATTGTTATCTTAAACATTGCTGCCCTTGCCGTTCTGGTTACAGGCATTTTATATCTTAACCAATTTCGCGATGGTCTCATTGAAGCAAAAATTAAAAGTTTATGTACTCAAGGAAAAATTATTGCTGGGGCCATTGCTGCTTCTGCAACAGTAGATACAAACTCTATCCTGATCGACCCCCAAAAACTCTTAGAGTTACAGGCTGGTGAAAGCGTTACACCCGCCCCTCAATCAACTGACTCTTGGGATTTTCCCATTAACCCTGAGCAAGTTGCCCCTCTTTTACGACGTCTCATCACACCTAAAACGACACGAGCACGTATCTATGATCGTGATGCTACTTTACTTCTTGATTCGCGGGTTCTTTATTCGAGTGGAGAAGTTTTTAGCTATGATTTACCTCCCCTTAAAACAGAACAAAACATGTGGGATCGTCTTACTTCATGGTATTCAAACACGTTTTATGGCAAAGGGATTGCTCTTGATAGAGAACAAACAAAAAACCGTGGGATTGCTTATCCAGAAGTCTACCGAGCATTAAACGGATCTCTTGCTACCGCCAAAAGACGTAATAGACAAGGTCAACTCATCGTTTCTGTTGCCGTTCCTGTTCAGCGTTATCGCGCAGTGGTTGGTGCCCTTCTTCTTTCAACCACTGGCTCCGATATTGATAACATTGTAAAAGCCGAAAGACTGGTTATATTTAAAGTCTTTGCCGTTGTAGGCAGTGTACTTTTGGTCCTTTCGCTTTTTTTAGCCCATACGATAGCTCATCCATTAAGCAAATTATCTGCCTCTGCTAACCGAGTGCGGAATGGCAATAATCAGCGTGTAGAAATTCCTGATTTTTCAATGCGTGAAGATGAAATTGGCCATCTCTCAACCTCTATTCGTGACATGACCAATGCCCTTTATATGCGTATTGAAGCCATTGAACGCTTTGCGGCTGATGTAAGCCACGAATTAAAAAATCCCCTTACTTCTCTCCGCAGTGCTGTTGAAACTCTCCCTCTGGCTAAAAATGAAGAAGCACAAGAAAAGTTGCTTGAAATTATTCAACATGATGTGCGCCGTCTTGATCGATTGATTACAGATATTTCTGATGCATCGCGGCTCGATGCAGAGCTTGCACGAGAAACTGCAGAGATCGTTGATATGACACCGCTTTTGGAAAGTCTTGTTCATGCCGTTCAGGAAGTATATCGCAATGCACAAACCATCGATGTAAGCCTTAATATTACCCCACGTCCTTATGGAAAAGCTTATCTTGTGTTGGGACATGAGCTCCGTTTAGGGCAAGTGATTTCCAATCTTCTTGAAAATGCACGTTCCTTTATTCCTCGTAATCGTGGCAAAATTTGCATTACTATGAAAAGCCATGCTTCAACTCTTATTTTAACCATTGAAGACAATGGCCCTGGTATTCGTTCAGAGAATATTGAACGTATTTTTGAACGTTTCTATACTGATCGACCCAATGAAGATGCTTTTGGGCAAAACTCTGGACTGGGCCTTTCTATTAGTCGGCAAATCATCGAAGCCCACAATGGGACAATTACAGCCGAAAATATTATTGATCCGTCACTTGGAAAATGTAAAACTGGTGCGCGGTTTATTATTATGCTTCCCCTCGTTAAATAATCTTTTACCCAAACTAAAAGACATGAAAAAAAAATGTGAAATACTCCACGCGAATTGCCTTCAATTGGGTGGAAAGGGCCTGTTAATTAAAGGCCCATCGGGATCAGGAAAATCGACCCTCACACTTGCTTTGCTTGACCGCGCTGAGTGGTCAAAACGTGAAGCAAAACTGATCAGTGATGATTATACAATGCTACGTGTGGAAAATGGAAAACTTCATGGATACACGCCCGATAACTTACAGGGTGGTATTGAAATTCGTGGCGCTGGTCTTTATATGATAGAATTTCAAAAGCACACAACCGTCGACTGTGTTATTTTTCTCGGCCCCGAATATGAACGTTTTTCCACAAATAAAACTTTTCAATTTGAAGATTTGCACATTCCTCTTTTAAAACTTCCTTCTCTTCATGAAGCCGATTGCACCGCCATTTGTCAAGCTATTGAAGCATTTTTGTTTAGAAAATTATGGCACAAACCTGTTTAATTTTTTTCTAAAGATAAAAAAATCACACTTTTTGCCTTTTTTTTGCAAATTTTTCTTGGCAGCAAGACAAAGCATTGTAAAATGTCTTTCCCACCAATATGGTCGGATCTTATTAGTTAACAGGAGTTTGCGTAAATGATTGGACTCGTGCTTGTAACGCACGGTGAGCTGGCTGTTGAATTTTTACATGCCGTGGAACATGTTGTTGGAACACAAGAAAAGTTCGCAACAATATGCGTTCATCCCGATGACGATATAGATCAGCGCCGAGGTGATATTATAGCCGCAGTAACCGATACAAATACAGATCATGGCGTCATCATATTAACAGATGTGTTCGGTGGAACACCATCAAATATAGCTATTCCTGCTATTGAAAAAGGACGTGTTGAAATGATTGCGGGGGTTAATTTGCCCATGCTTATTAAATTGATTTCTATTCGCAAATGCCCTGATATCTCATTATCAGACGCGTTAAGAATAGCACAAGAAGCAGGGCGTAAATATATTAATGTACCAAGTATGATTTTATAGCGGATGATACAATACTGATGCTTTCTAAAGATGCCCTCCCCTCTCAAATAAGCCGTCATTTCAATATCTGTAATAAACGTGGGTTGCATGCAAGGGCTTCTGCAAAATTTGTACAAACTGTTGATAATTTTAACGCCACTGTTGAAGTTGAAAAGGATGGAAAAATCGTTGGTGGATCATCAATTATGGGACTTATGATGCTAGCGGCTTCAGCCGGTTGTAACCTTACCGTTCGTGTTTGGGGACCAGAAGCAATAGATGCTCTTAATGCTCTTGAAAAGCTCATCAATAACAACTTTGGAGAGGAAAACTAGCGCTTTCTCATAAATAAGGATGATGATTCGTAGAGAATAAAAAATTTTCATTATTATCTTGAATTTTGATTGCTTTTCCTGTTTTTATGCCAAATTTTTTTACTTTCTTTCCTAACATTATCTCGCCAATTTAAATAGTTATTGCGTATCATCGCTGTTCCCCACTTTAACTGTATGATTGATATCTTTAAAAAAAGAGAATTTTGACTTGGACTGAACATGTTGGCTTTTAAGCAAAAGAAAAAGATCAAGATAATTTCAAAAATCAGAAATTGATCAATTTTCGTTATTTTCTACTCAATTTGTAGCTTTTTATAACACACAAGCACTCCCTGACTTCAGATCATTGTGATGCATATCATGAAAACGCAATTTTATCGGTATCATAACCATTTTCTTACAATAAATAAGATGTGTACATTTATAATTATGGTAAGCATTTTTTAGACATTATTTTTCTATACTATTGCCTTATCTTCCTTGATATTTTTCACTTTCAATTTATCTGTCATTGCTCTTGAGATAGCATCTTTTCATTATAAGGAGATAATATTATGGATCGTTTATTTAGTGCCCTTCAAATTCCTCAACAAACAACACAACAACTTGTATCGTTGCAAAATGGCTTACCAAATGCGCAGTGGATTAATCCGCAAAATTTTCACATCACTTTGTCTTTTTTTGGTGAAGTTGAAACTACTATAACAGATGCACTCAAGCATGCCTTTGATACAATAAAGCTTCCTCCTTTTAGGCTACAAATGAGGGGATTTGATGTTTTTAGTTCGGAAAATATTCCACATTCTCTTGTTGTTTGCATTGAATCTTGTGAAACTCTCAATCTTTTACACGAAAAGATGCAATGTATTCGTAACCATTTAGGTCTAGCGCCTGATGAAAAAAAATTTACGCCGCATATTACCGTTGCGCGACTGCTCGATATTAAACCTGATGACCTTCCTCCTTATCTATCCTCTCGGGGTGATTTTTCATTTCCTCCTTTTGAGGTCGATCACTTTGTTTTATTTTCATCGCCATCTCCCTCAAGCGATGCCGTGTATCTTGTCAAAGGAAATTGGCCCCTTCAAAGATAAAAGGGTGTTTGTAACACCCTTTAAAATTCTTTGAGGAAAAGCCCCATATACGCGAAATTACAGGAAATGCTGCATTTTACGTTAGAGGTTATATTATTGATGTGAAGCCGAATCAGTTTCAACAGAAGCTTCTTTTGTTCCTCCTTTAGCCACACCCACGATTGCTGGACGTAAAACCCTCTCTCCGATAATATAACCAGCCTGAACCACTTGTTGAACAGTGTTATCGGGAACATCTGCATTAGGAATTTCAAACATCGCTTGATGAAAGTGAGGATCAAATTTTTGCCCCTCTGGATGAATTTTCTGCACCCCATGACGCTCTAACGCTGCCATCATGGCACGTTCAGTCATTTCAACACCTTCTGCCAATGATTTCAAACCAGCATCACTTTCCCGTGCACCTTCTGGAATCGCTTCCAAAGCACGATTGAGATTGTCAGAAACAGATAACATATCCCGTGCAAAATTAGCAATGGAATAAGCCTTCGCATCCGCTACATCACGCGCAGTACGGCGTCGAAGATTTTCCATATCTGCAGCAAGACGTAAAAGCTGATCTTTCAACTCTTTGTTTTCATCCTGCAAAGAAACTAAAGGATCAACCTCATTACTTTCTTCTTCAACCTCTCCGTGTGCTTCTGTTTTATGTGTTTTTAAAAATTCATCCGCTGCTTGTTTAAGTGTATTACGATCAGCTGGATTTTTTAAATCGCACTTTTCAAATGAAGCGTCAGTAAACTTGTTTTTTTCATCAGACATAAAAATTCTATTCCTTCATAAGATTTGTTATTCTCGATATCGAAATTTTACAAACAAAAATCAAGAGGTATTAATGCATATTAATACAATGAGATTCTATAGTACAAATACTTACCTGCATCATTTTAACGCAATAACTGTGACACAAGTTGAGCTGTATAATCAACCATAGGCACAATCCTTGCATAATTAAGCCGTGTAGGACCAATAACGCCTAACGCACCAATGACTTTTTGTTGTGAATCACGATAAGGTGCCACGACTAAAGAAGAACCAGAAAGTGAAAATAACTTATTTTCTGAACCAATAAAAATTCGTACCCCTGAACCTTCATCCGTTAAATCGAGAAGCTGTGCCATACTCTCACGCGTTTCAAGATCATCAAACAAATGGCGTAACCGTTCTAAATCTTCTTCTGCTTTTACATCTTCAAGCAAATTACTGCGTCCACGAACAATGAGGTGTATTTTATGATCAGCACCTTCTCCTCCCCAAAGAGCTAATCCCGTTTCAACAAGATGATGTGATAAATCATCAAGTGCAGCCCGTGTTTCTGCGCATAGGCAAGCAATTTCCCCTTTTGCTTCACTCAATGTACGCCCTTGAATATGGGCATTGAGAAAATTCGTTGCTTCTGTCAATTGTGCATGGGTAACCCCTTCTGGCAAATGAACAATACGATTTTCAACCTCACCTTGTTGAGTCACTAAAACGGCAAGAGCATGCTCTCTATCAAGACGCACAAATTCAATATGTTTCAATGTTCCTTCTTGTTTTGTTGCGAGAACAAGTCCTGCTCCACGAGAAAGATCTGAAAGAACTCGGCTTGCTTGAACAAGAAAATGTTCAACCGATTGTGCATGACCTGCCTCTTTGACTTGCATTTCAATATTTTCTCGCTCGTCGTTTGGCAAATCACCCGCTTCCATAAATGCATCAACAAAAAAGCGTAAACCCGATTGGGTTGGCATTCGCCCTGCTGAAACATGCGGGGCATAAATCAAACCGAGATGTTCAAGATCACTCATTACATTGCGAATCGTCGCAGGTGATAATGTCTGTTGCAAAAGTCGAGAAAGATTGCGTGACCCTACAGGTTCACCATCATTAAGATAGGCTTCAACAATATGGCGGAAAATATCACGCGAACGCTCATCAAGATATTTTAGTTCATTATCAATAGGCTTGTGCTTCATCACAATTGTTTCACTACTTAAAAAACATTCTTCTCTTATATAAGTTTTGCCAAGGTTTGGTCAAATAATCTAAAGTAGTATCAAAACATATATCCTATTGAGCCATAAAACACCATCTTCTAGAGCGGTGATATAAGCATATAAATTGTGCATGAGGTGTTTTTATTAAAGCATGTGATTGAATATTTAAGATAGGAATTGGTCTCTTTAGGGGCTTACCAAGAAAAGCTCGATTGTTTATAAACCACCGGAAATAGAAATTTGGATCTTTACCATAACAAGGCTTTCATAAAAAAAAATCGTTTCTCATGTCTTTTCAATCGTTTTCTTCACAAAATACGAAAAATTTTTATTTGAATAAAATAACATAAAATGTGTAAAATAACCTTATCATGTGAAATCAGGCAAAATGTGTGTATGTGAGCATTTAAGCTGGTTTTTAGCGCAAAAATAGTTCCCCCTTTCATTTTTGGAGAAATCTATATGAGAAGCATAGTAGATAAAAAACTTGTCATTGCGACGCATAACGCCGGCAAATTACATGAAATCACCACCTTGGTTGCACCTTTCGGTTTAATAATACAATCCGCAAAAGAGCTTGACTTGCCAGAACCAAAAGAAACAGGTACAACATTTGAAGAAAATGCTTATATTAAAGCTTTTGCAGCAGCAAAAAAGACAGGACTTCCTGCCCTCTCTGATGATTCAGGTTTAGAGATTGATGCATTGGATGGTGCACCGAGCATTTATACAGCTGATTGGGCGATTCAAGCCGATGGTACACGTGATTTTCCAAAAGCGATGCAAAAAATAGAAGGTGAACTCCAAAAAGTCGGAGCACGAGAAAAAAGCCAACGAAAATGCCGTTTTATATCCGTCATTTGCATTGCGTGGCCTGATACTCACGCAGATTATTTCCGCGGATACGTTGAAGGGACATTCATTTGGCCGCCACGGGGAGATAAAGGCTTTGGCTTTGATCCTATTTTTTTACCAGATGGATATGAAAATACCTTTGGAGAAATGTCAACAGAGCAAAAACACGGCTGGCAACACAATGGTATTCCCCCTCTTTCACATCGCGCACGAGCTTTTAAACTTTTGGCTGAAAACCTTTTGGCATTCTCATGAATGAACCTTTTGGCATTTATATTCATTGGCCCTTTTGTGCTGCTAAATGTCCCTATTGTGACTTTAATTCACATGTTCGCCTCCATGGTGTTGATCAGCCGCGTTTTGTCACCGCCTTTGAGCGCGAAATAGAAACGCAATATAAAAAAATAGGTCCACGCCATATTACGAGTATTTTTATTGGTGGGGGAACCCCCTCTCTTATGGAGCCGCAAACTGTTGATGCCCTCTTGCAAGCACTTGCAAGAAAGTGGGTACTTGATGATAAAGTTGAAATTACATTGGAGGCTAATCCATCCAGTGTGGAAGCAGAACGTTTTCGCGGATACCGCGCTGCAGGTGTTAATCGCTTATCTCTAGGAATACAAGCGCTCAATGATAAAGCATTGCGCAAACTTGGCCGACTCCATAATGTAGAACAAGCTCTTTATGCTATTGATTTAGCAAGGAAAATTTTTCCACGCTTATCCTTTGATCTTATTTATGCTCGTCCCGAACAAACCCTAGAACAATGGAAATCTGAACTTGTACAAGCCATTGATTTGGCAGCGGACCATCTTTCTCTTTATCAATTGACAATCGAAGAAGGAACCGCTTTTAAACGACTTCATGATGCAGGAAGGCTTATCCTTCCCCCATCAGAGCTCGCAGCAGATCTGTATCATCTTACCCAAGAAATAACAGCTCTGTATGGACTTCCTGCCTATGAAATCTCAAACCATGCCATGCCTGGTGCTGAATCAGCACACAACCTTCTTTATTGGCGTTATCACCAATATGCAGGCTTTGGTCCAGGAGCACACGGTCGTTTTATTGAGAACATACCAAATCATTCTACCTCCTTTTCAAAAACATCTTTATCACACATTGAAAACTATGAACGTTATGTCACTATCAATGAAAAGAATCCCGAACAGTGGCTTGAATTAGTCGAAAAAACAGGGCATGGTTGTATTGAAACAGAACGATTAACTCTTCAGCAACAGGCAAATGAAATGCTCCTCATGGGTTTGCGCCTTTGTGAAGGCTTGGAACTTACACGCTATGAAACCTTAAGTCCAAAACGTATCCCAATAGAAAAACTTATCGATTTACAAAACCAAGAATTGGTTGAAATGGTAAATAACCAACGCTTAAAAGCAACAACCAAAGGACGTATTGTTCTTGATTACGTCATCAGCCAACTTGCAAACTAAAGTTTTTATAGCGACATATTGATTCTAATGATCATCATTATTTTTCATAGCAAAAATGAAACCAAAATATCGTAAAATCTTTTCATTTCAAAACTATTTATAATATATTAATGACAACCATTCACTTACCTCTTAAAGGTAAGGGAATTTTTGGATAAAAATGACTTTTATGAGCATTTTCAATCGCCTAGAACTATCGCAATATTTTGAGATAGAAAATATATGATAGTCTAACTTTCTTTTTTAGAAGCGTAAAGGCGATGGTTCACAGAGCTGAAGGCTTTACGAGCAAAAAATCCAGCCTTAAAGTTGTGCACCACGTACTCTCCACTTGATATATTAACGCCTAAAACGACAATGTTTTATGGAAACAAAAGGGTTCTATGCAAAATAAGATAAAGATATTATTGAACCGAAAAATTATTTCTTTATGCAAAAAAATCAACAATAAAACGCTCATAAATAACTGTGAGCGTTTCCATTGCATCAAGGGCGACACATTCATCCACCATATGCATCGTTTGCCCTGGTAAACCAAATTCAACCACGGGGCAATAATCCTTAATGAATCGTGCATCTGAAGTTCCTCCAGACGTGGAGCATTCTGGCGCACTCCCTGTTACACTTTTAATAGCATTGGATAAAATTTGAATAAGTTTATCATTTTTGGTCAAAAAAACATCCCCTAAACTCGGAATCCATTCAAGCTGATAAGAGGGATATTGACCACTATTATTTTTTGATTGCACCAAAGCAAGGCGCTTTTCAATTTCCCCCATCAAGGTTTCCTTTGTCCAAAGATCATTGTAGCGTACATTAAAACGAATCGTTGTCTGCGCTGGAATAACATTGACTGCCAAATTACCGGTATCGATGGTTGTTAGTTCTAAGTTACTGGGTTGAAAATTCTTTGTCCCTTGATCTAAAGCCGTTTGTGTTAATGCTTGAATAAGCTTACTTGCCAAAGGCAAAGGATTAGCAGCCCGCTCTGGAAAAGCAACATGACCTTGGCGACCTTTCACGGTAATGATACCAGAAATCGAACCGCGGCGCCCAATTTTGATAACATCACCAACAGCCTTTACGCTTGTTGGTTCTCCCACAAGAGCCGCAGTCCATTTTTCGCCTTTTTTTTCTGCCCATTTGAGAAGTTTTACCGTACCATTAATAGCAGGCCCCTCTTCATCCCCAGTAATCAAAAGGCTTATCGTTCCTTTAATGGATTTTTTCTCAAGAACGCGCGCGAGAGCCGCAATAAAACAGGCGATACCGCCTTTCATATCAACAGCACCCCGCCCATATAATTTTCCCTGATCTATAACAGCTTCAAAAGGTGGATAAGTCCAATCTTCTAATGCACCTGGCGGTACAACATCCGTATGACCCGCAAACATAAGATGGGGTCCTTCGTTTCCCATTTTTGCATAAAGATTTTCAACATTATCTGTATTTTTATCCGTAAAAATAGGGCGCTCAACATGAAATCCCATTTTTTTCAAAAATTGTTCCAACGTTGATAAAGCCCCTGCTTCATGAGGTGTAACAGAAGGACAACGAATCAGTGCCTGTAATAGCTGAAGCGGATCTGTAAGAACAGACATAAAAACCCCTTCCCATTTGTTATAAATTATCGGAACTTAAGGGTATTACGCTGAATAGCAAAAAAGATAAAGTAAAAACATTGAAGACACTCAGCAAACCAAGCAGGGGAGGACAATCGTGCTGAGAGCTTCAATGGCTTCCTCATCATGCATGACGAAGCACACACACAACGAAACGCTCAACAAAAAGTTCCGTTAAATATTGCTCTCATTTGCAAATTTGCAAATTTTTTACGCCTCTAATTTATATGAATCAAAATTAATGGCGTGTAGTCTATGGGCATTTTCTTTCAACCAAGCACGATACGTTTTACTATCAGGGCAAAGTTTCTCACAAAGAGCCCAAAATCTTGGTCCATGATTCATTTCAACAAGATGAGCAACTTCATGAGCGACAACATACTCAACAACTTCTTTTGGAGCCATAATAAGGCGCCAAGAAAAAGAAAGACGCTTATCGATGGAACAAGATCCCCAACGACTTCTCGTGTCTTTATAGCAAATGGATTTAACTTTCCGCTCTACCTGATGAGCATAATGTGCCACCAAAGGTGTTATAATAAGTGCTGCTTGTTTTTTTAAAACATCAGCAATGCGTCTTGGAAGATATTCTAATTGACCATAAACAATAATTTGAGGACCTTTCTCTGCATTTACTGTAATGATTTCTGTTACTCCACGTCCTTGCTCATGCTTTATGGTATGGGAAACACCTAAAAAAGGAATTGTTGCCCCCTCTTTGAGATAGGTATTTTCATGAGAAATTTGTATACGCGTAAGGCGTGTCTCAATCCAAGACCGATGTTTTTCAATAAAACTTTCAACCGTACAGAGATTTATCGCTGGTGGTGTTGTTATACAAATCTCTTGATTTCTGGCATCAATACGTAAGGTAAGACGGCGCACGTGCCTATTTTCTCGCAGGCGTATAGGGATAGCACGATCAGAAAAAATAAAATGCTTTTCAGAAATGCTCATCTATTTATCTTCATCATCAATAATTTGTATTAATCTGATTAATTATAGATCTCAAGGCTGTTTCTAGACAATCTAAATCCTGTGGACGAGAAAAACGGTGATCTGCATCACGTACAAGTGTCAATGTTACGTCATGGAGAGGTAAATGATCAAGTAAAGTTAATGTATGCTGATAGGGTATCTTATCATCTTCCATTCCTTGCAGAATATGAACTGGACAGCCAACATCAATACATCCTCTCATGACACAATTTTCGCGTCCATCTTCAATCAATTTTTTTGTAAAGGGCATCGGCTCCTCATCACCAACAGCGGGGCGTTCAATATAGCCTTTTTCTTCCAAAATTTTCCATTCTTCAGGGCCTAATTCTGGTTCCACCAATGTTTGTGTAAAATCAGGCGCTGGAGCAATTAATATCATACCAGCGAGCTTCTTATTTTTCTGCGCTAGCATCATAGCAAGCCTTAAAGCAATCCACCCCCCCATAGAGGAACCAACCAAAATTTGCGGCCCCTCACAATAGGTTTCAAAAGTTGCTAAACTTTCGCTCACCCACCGTGAAATTGTTCCTTGAAAAAAATCTCCTTTAGATTCCCCATGGCCAGAGTAATCAAAACGTAAACAAGACAAATCATGCTTTTGAGCAAACTGATCAATCAACATCGCCTTACTTCCCAACATATCGGATTGATAGCCATGAAGCCAAACCAAACCTGGAGAGTGGCGCCCTTTGCGATGGCGTACTGCAAGAGCAGTGTCCTCAAATGAAAAAAACTGGCAAGGAATATTTTCATTCATGATTCTTTTCCTCCATAAAACAATTTCTTTAAATCAAGTTCTTTAAATCAAGAGAAAAACTTTTATAATCTAAATCACTTAAAAAAGTAACAAATCAAATAATGAAACAGACACGAATTATAGTTGTTTTTATGTGCATAATTGTATATTAAATTAATCGTAGTTGAATCAGAATTAAGGAGCATAAGCCATTCGTAAACCATTTAAAATGACACCTAACCAAAAGGATGGACCACGTTCAAATCAGGATATTCGGGTGCCTCATGTGCAGCTTATTAATGATGAGGGACAACATCAGGGAGTCGTTGCGATACAAGAGGCTCTTGCTATGGCCGCAGAAGCTGGACTTGATTTGGTTGAAATTGTACCAAATGCGGAACCACCCGTATGTAAAATCATCGATTTGGGCAAATTAAAGTATCAAACTCAAAAAAAAGCTGCAGAGACACGTAAAAAACAAAAAGTTATCGAAATCAAAGAGATTAAGATGCGTCCGAATGTTGATGTTCATGATTATGGAGTCAAGCTCAGGGCTGTCCACCGCTTTATCGATCATGGTGATAAAGTAAAGATTACTTTGCGTTTTCGTGGTCGTGAGATGGCTCACCAAGATCTTGGATTAAAACTTCTTCAGCGCGTGAAAGAAGATACAAGTGAAATTGCCAAGATTGAATTGGAGCCAAAACTTGAAGGGCGGCAAATAATGATGGTGATAGCACCTAAATAACTTTTCTTTGAAATAATATTTATGTGCAACTTATCAAAATGAGCGGAGGGGTATCATTTAGAAGCACTACAGTAGGTTTTTGTGGTGCTTTTAAGGTTTTATAAATGTGTATAAATCCTTTTAAGAGTTTAATAGTGCGTTCTCGATTTATAAGAACAATTCACTATTTCGCATATTCAATGAGAGAGCGCAGACATTCTAAGATTTTCTCATTTCGAGCTTTCTTATTCATGGAACCCATGCAAAAAATCATTTTCTTGTACATCACAAACAGAGATAATGCATAAAACATTAAAATTTTTTGTGAACCATTTCAAATGCCAAAACCTATAACAATATGGAAACTGGTAAAGAAATGATAGGATGTTAATTTAAACTTTCGCAATCATAAAGATAATGGTGCCCATTAGGACGATCATTCTCATCTGTTACTTGTAATAGCAACATACTGATTTGTAAAAATAATTCATTGTTTTGCATATTGAATAAGAGTCCCGAAGATTGTAGGATTCTTTCATTTCAAATCTGTTTCATGTTGAATCAATCAAGATCACTTGCTTATACATTACAAATGGAGAAGCATGCGTGAATAAAGACTATACAAAAAAAGAGTAAAAATGCCTCTCATAAATCGTCTCGAGTACCAGCGGTTATCGCTACACGCACGAGCTATCAAAGTGTGTGATGGTGCCCCAGCTTATTCCTTCATAAGCTTAAAAGATGGGAGACTTAATAACAACACTTTACCAAACAGTATTCAATAAACCAGAGAATAAGCCCGTACTTATTTTTCCAAATAAAAGATCATCTGTTTATTACAACTTTCCCCTTATTATCAACTCTATTGTCAGAATTCTCAGAAACTTTAGCCACTATCTCTTTTAAAGATAGATCGTTTTGTTGGTTCACCACAAAAGCTTTTAAAAATTTTTTATTCCTTTGGTTTTAACCTAATCTTCTGAATGTCGTAGGATAAAGCAGATACGCAATGTTATAGAATGTAAATAATGTATTTTTAAATGCTCAAAGCATGAAAATTTCCTTGTGCGATATTTTACATAGAGTGGAATAAAATAACATATTCATTAATAATGGATAATTTATATTTCTTCTCATCGAATAAGAAAAACGAATATTGTAGGATTCTATCATTTCAAATTTTTTAATATGAAATCAAACGAAAATACTCACTCGTGCATCATAAGGGATATGATGTGTATAGAAAGAAATCATTATCCTTTTATAAAACTTTTCAAGCGATTAGGGGAGACTGTTGCAACATGCGAATGCCAATAGAGTGATGGTATCAGCTTATATCTTATAGATGGCGGTGTCTATATCTTATATGAATTAATAGCGGAGTACAGACCATTTCTGAAGAATTTCACGTTATACGAAATGTTATCGCATGAAGGAGTATGGCGCACATTGAAAGAAGAAGGCTCTTTTTGTAAAAAAGATTAAGGAGCTTTAATTAAGAGCGCTTCAATCTTGCATAAAACAACAAGAAAATATAGAAGCACTTCATGGACAAAAAAAAACTTTCCTCTTTTGATAAACATCTTATTATCCGCCTTTTGCGAGAAAACTTTCATAAACATGCGCGTTGGTACAGTGCAGCGATTATTTCAATGATCATCATTTCCTGCACAACGGCAACCAGTGCATGGATTATGCGTGATGTTGTTAATTATATTGTTGATGCGCAAAATTTTACTATGATCGTTGTGACTTCTAGCTTCATTGCTTTTATCTTTATTCTTAAAGGAATTGCAACTTTTGCCCAAACTTACTTCTTAAGCAAAGCAGGCAACAGTATCATTGCTGAACAACAGCGCAAAATTTATGCACGCCTTATGGAACAAGGTGTCTCTTTTTATCACAATAATACGTCATCTGATCTGCTTGTTCGCGTGACCCATAATGCAACAGCTGTGCGTAATATCATTGATACGATTATCACAACTTTTGTACGTGATTTGCTTTCCGTTAGCGGTTTGTTGCTTGTCATGTTCATTCAAAATTTTGTGTTAATCTCCATTACTTTAATCGTAGGACCACTGGCTTTTTTAGGTGTTCGAATGGCTTTAAAACGTGTTCGCCGCCTTATGGAAAAAGAACTTCTTTCACTTGGTGAAATTATCAAAATCGTCCAGGAAACGGCTGTTGGTATTCGAGTCATTAAGGCTTTTTCACTAGAAGAAGTCATGAAAAAAAGGATGGACAAAGCCATTTGTGATGTTGAAAAACAAACAAACAATATTGCAACACTTGAAGCGATTACCAATCCGATTATGGAAACACTCACAGGTGTCGCCATTGCCGGTATTATCTGTTTTTCCGGTTACCTTGCAACCCAACGCGCAGGTGTTCAAGGGGAATTTATGTCCTTTATTGTTGCTTTACTTTTAACTTATGAACCCGCAAAAAGACTAGCAAATGTCCGTGTCAAAATTGAATCTGGCTTGGTCAATATCCGTACAATGTTTGAAATACTCGATCGTCCCCTTACAGTTATAGAACATAAAGAAGCTAAAGATCTGAATAAAACGCAAGGAGCTATTCATTTCGAGAATGTTTCTTTTGCATACACTGATAACAAAATGGTATTAAAAGACTTCAATCTAGAAATAGAAGCTGGAAAAATGACAGCGTTGGTAGGACCATCTGGTTCGGGAAAATCAACCCTTATCAATCTTATTATGCGCCTCTATGACCCTACAAAAGGACGCATACTGATTAACGATCAAGACATCCGCTACACAACATTTCGTTCTCTGAGAAACCTGATGGCCTATGTAGGGCAAGATACTTTTCTCTTTCAAGGAACCGTTAAATATAATATTGGGCTTGGAAAAGAAGGTGCTCGTGATGACGAAATTATCGCAGCAGCAAAAGCAGCAAATGCTCATGATTTTATTATGAATTTGCCAAATGGTTATGATACACAGATAGGCGATAATGGTTGTAATCTTTCGGGGGGACAAAAACAACGCCTTGCTATTGCTAGAGCAATGATTCACGATAGTGAAATTCTGATTCTTGATGAAGCAACAAGCGCTCTTGATTCACACACCGAAGCACAAATCAATGAAGCCATTCATCACCTTACCGAAGGGCGCACAACGATCATTATTGCACATCGTCTTTCAACGATTGCTCGTGCTCATAAAATTGTGGTCATACAAAATGGACAACTAATTGAACAAGGAACTCAGAAAGAATTACTCGCAAAAGAACATGGGTTTTATAAAAAACTTCATAATATCCAGTTCAAAAAGCACACGTCTTAATTTCTAGGTATTTAAAGAAGATTTAAAGTAAAAAATGGATAGAAGCTAACGTTCCACTTGTAAAAACAGAATTACCAAGGGAGAGTATTATTTCAATTAAGAATTGGCAAAAAATTTATGGTTTATCGAAAAAAAACTTCTTGGATTTAGATGAAAGACTTTTCTTTATATTTTGTTGAATGCTATTGATTTTTAATCATGCAATGAAAACAAAAATCTTCTTCTCTTTTTAAGAAAATGATGAAAAATTCTTAAATTTTACCAATCCTAAAAAGAGGATACCATCAGAAAAAATTTCCACGAAGGATAAACAATCTAGGTTGATGCCATCTTTATCCATATTTATCTCTACGCTAACAATTTTTTCCTCTTCACACCTTAAAAAGACGAAGATTCCTCCTCAATCTAATTTATAGACAATACAGATTCTTATTGAATTCATTCCACCCGATAATGACTTATGTGATTCACGTATACAAGGCTCAACGAATAAGAGACCACCCCTAACTATACATCCACATACTTTCAAAATACTTGGTCAAAGGCTACACACCTTACTATCACTATCCCTAAAATGACTGTCTTCTATAGCGCAACAAATAAGCTATCAATTACAAAAAAATGTGCTGCAAATTATAGATACACTCAGCGTAAAAGAAAAAGATTTAAAAAATAAGAAAGGATTTATTCTAAGACTTTTGACTATTGTAGATTGCTTTAACTGCGTTTGAACATAAAATCGATATTTTATAAATTCTATGCTTGCCTCATGCTTTTGTCTATCGCGTTCTTTAATGAGCGCACGTCCTTCATGTAAAACAGAATAGCATTCTGTTGCAAATTCACCGGCTTGTTTTAAAGAGACGTCTCTCAAATATTCTCCCAAACTCATTTCGCGACAACATCCCTGAAATTGTATAACGATAAATCCATTTGGGCACCTCCATCTTTACGCTCATGGGATAACAAGCCAGCACCCTTCACACATTTTATCAGCTCGTGGGTATTGCGACAGCCCTTAGTTCTCGAGATGCTTGATAAGAAGCATTTTGAAGCATTTCTTAACCGTTTTTACCACGCAGACTTCTCCACTTGTAATATACAAAAAATGGTTTTGATTGCTTTAATATCAGAGAGATTTGCAATGAGAATAGCTTACGGCATTCAAAGTTTTAATTCAAGATGAATAAAGATAAATTAACTTTATAAATCAATATGTTGCATACAATACACTCTTTAGTCAACTGCATGGAATGGGCTTGAGAATGAGGTTTAAGTATTTTTCTAAAATCACTATAAATCAGCAAAATAATATGCTCTCTTTCATGAAGATTTTGTCTCTTTAGAGACTGTCATAAACAAAAAATAAATTATTTTAGATCGTTCTCTTAACACCGCAATAAAATACTTCTCCTTTGAGTATATTTCTACTCTAAGCTCCCTTCCCAACCTTATAAATGAGAGAGAAAAAATAAAGAACTTTTTTTTAAAACATTAATCTTTAGTAGTCTTTTTCATAAAAGAGACCAATACTCGAATTTTGTTCATTTCCTATAGCACCTTTAGCTTTGAGATGACGCGAAATATCCAAATTAATTGTCCCTTTCGTCATTCCATCAGATCCTGCTTCAAAGCCTAAATAAATGTTATTGTGTATGTAGCGTCCAACACGTAAGCCTGTATTTCCCTTTTCATTAACGATAACATCAAGATCATCAAGCCCAATTTTAGTTCGTAAAGTGTTCAACAAAGATGTATTAGAACCCCCTGCAAGATCAGCTGCTGCTGCCGCAAGTTGAGCAATCTGAAATGGTGATAATTCATTAAGAGAGCGATTAAAAATCAAACGCGCCAAAATCTCATCCTGTGGCAAATTCGGTTGTGAAGAAAAATTAATATCAAGATTATCAATCGTTCCACTTACAGTTACAGTGACGCGAATGTCACCACTGGTATTGTTGGTTACAAAATAAACTGTAGGATTAAGATTACCGCTAAAACTCGCTTGTCCTTGATCAAAATTAAGACGTTGTGAAAGAATATCAAAACGTCCACGAATCATTCTAAACTCACCCACTGGATGCACATCATTTAATGAACCTGCTAAATTAATGCGCCCTCCCAGTTCGGCATCTAACCCTTTTCCCCGTACAAAAAATTGATTGCGTGCTGTAATACGCATATTTGATAACACAACAGATGATGATTCTTCTGTGGTACTAGGACTTTTATTCGTGCTCTTAACATCAGCACGTTCAAGTGTTGTTTGAATTGGCTTTGTTAAATTCTTGTTTTTGACATCAAGAAACTTAGCATTTTGAAAATGATCAGGAACAATAATTTCAGCCTTTTCAACAATGATATCTCCACCAATAACAAGATCACTGAGAAAATGACCTGTCATTGTCATCTCACCTGACAATGTTGCAAGAATCATAGAACCATCATTATAATTGGCATTATCAAGATGAAAGATCAAATCTGTCTCTAGATCATTAGAAATACGACCTGAAGCAGAAATCCCCCCTCCTTCAGATGAAGAAGCTGAAGCTTTCTCTATAAGAATATGATCGCCATTTAATTTGCCTTCAAGCGTTATATTATTCAATCCTACATGGGTTTTTGAATCTAAAAAGCTACCATCGGCTATAGAAATATTTCCAACAAATTGTGGCTTTGATAACGCACCATTAAGAACTGTATCAACTCTTGCTGTACCCGTTATATATGCACCACGCTTAGCTAATAAGAGATTAACAAAATCAAGAGGCATTATTCCTTTAACCTTTAATTTTGCCTCTGAACCATTAAGAGAAACAGGCCCATGAATGGAAAGATCTAATCCTTTATCTCCAGTTGCTATCATATTTTCAATATGCAATGTCGATTTTTTATAAGAACCACGAGTATTTATATTGATTAACATCGGTCCTTTATGCGTCATAGTGGTTAAACTTTGACTAGAAAGCTCAAAATGAGCCGATGGATCCTTCATTGTCCCACCAATATCAATTTTTCCTATCACCGTCCCATCAAGCGCTTGTCCTGCAATAAAGCTATTCGCCAAACGTGCAGATAAATTTTGCAAATTAATATGGAGATCAAGTTTGTCTTTCTCTAAAGATACCAGCCCTTGAGCTTGTGCTTGTACTCCTTCTCCTGTTAAACTTGCATTCAAAGTAAGGTTTTGATCTAAGGTTTTTCCCGTAGCAGAAAGCGAAAAAGGCATAATTTTTTTATCTTGAAGAGCAACGGTTGTCAGTCCTTCACCTTTTATATCGTAGGTTATATCAGGTTTTTTAAAATGACCACGAATCATAACCTTTCCTGTTACACTGCCTGATGCTCCAAGATCGGATTTCCACAGATTGGCTAAAGTAGCAGGAAGAGAATCCACGGTAAGTTGCAAATTCAGGGTATCTTGAATATTCCCCGCAAGGGTCATTTTACCGCCATTTATTGCAATTCCTAATTCATTGATTGTTATCCCATCTTGATCAAAAACAATGATTGACGGTTTCGGCAATGTTGCATGAAAATGGTGTTGTTTTAAATCTACGGTTTCAATTTGTACTTCTCGTTTTATGCCTTTTGGAAGTTCTACACCCATTACTCGACCTGAAAGCTGAGCATTAAGAGCATCATGAAACATAGCTTGGACAGTAAAAACCGTTTGTTCATTATTTCTATTGGCCTGAGCTTTTAAACGATTAACCATTATCAAAGGAGTTTGGATATGTTCTGCATTGATAACACCTTCAAACTGAGTTGTGCCAAAAGGATCAAATATGTCGGCATCTATTGCCAGTTTTTTTATTTTATTCTTGGCAAAATTCAAATGGTTAACATGCGCCTTCACATGGGCTTTTTGTCTGCCATGTTGTTCATCAAAAATAAAATCTCCTTTTACTTCTCCACTACCATCCTGCAAAAATAACGCTGAAAGCACTGAAATATCATCGGCATCAATATGCAGCGCTCCTTTCAAAAAACCTCCAAATTGTTGAGAAAGATCACCCGTTATTTTTGCACTTCCCCCTTTAATATCAATATTCTCAAGTTTTCGAATCTTATGAGAATCCTTAAAAGAAGCAGATAAATGCAGAGGTTTATGAGCAAAAACTCCTTCACCTTTTACAACCCCTGTTAAAGAAGTAACCGGTGCTGTATTATCTACAAGTGCCTTTATGTTAAGTGTTGTGTTTTGAAGCTTCTTCCCCATAACGAACGCTTCAGCAACATGAGCATTTGTATTGAGCTTTATATGACTATTACGCCCTCTTGCTGTCCCTTGAATTGTAAGTGCACCGCTTATCTTCGGATCTAATTTGGCGAGATCAGATATTTGAGCAGATAAGTCCATTTTAGCGTCTTCATCCGAAAAATAACCATTAGCTTTTATGTTTGTATATTGATTTTTCAAATTCAAATGACGTAAAATGAAGCCCATCGTATTGTGAGCAATACCACCTGAAAGAGTGATATTTCCTTTGAATAAACGATTAAAAGGCTGCACACCTATTTTCATATTGTCAGCCATTCCTGATAATTTTAAATCAAAAATGCCACTCAATAAGCCAATCGTTCCTTTGGCTTTAATATCTGCACTGCCAGAGAGGGGGTGTTTACTGAATACTTCTAAAGGACCTAGTGTTTGGGCTTTTAACCCAAGATCACCTTTAAAAATAAAATTCTCCATTGTCCCTTTTAACCAAGAAGAAAAACCCTGAGACGTAACACTAAGATCATGAATCAAAATTGGTTTATTCGCAACAATATCCGTATCTAAATACATATGAACTGCTTGGCTTAAGTCTTCTATGCCCCCTCCCTTAATCTTTTTAACCCCTTGAAGCGTTCCATTAACCTGAACACCAACATGACGAGAAGCCGCATTATCAAGATTTTCGCTTACTCCCCCCATATCAAAAACCGCATCGCGAATATAAATATTTTTATTGCTAAAATGATGGACAACCAGCCGCCCATTCCAAGATGGTTGTCCTTCGCGACCATAGTCAATGTTCAAAGCAAGAGTATTCGCAGGTTTTGGCCTCTCTGATATGGGCAAATGAACAAACTCCTTTTCGTTATCAAGAGCCATTTTGCCATCAATAAAAAGCTGCCGCAAAAATCCATCGGCGGTTATTTCACCATTGGCGACAACATTCATTGCGTTGCTCTGAAGAACCATCTGATCAAGGTGGGTCACCCCCTCTCTTGTCCTTCTTGCCTCTGCTTTTAATATCATATCAGATGCGAAGAGATGACGATATTGAGAAGGTATTAAAGGATCCAATCTACCCTCTATTTTCGTAGAAAAACTGTGTCCTTCTGAAACACTTGCAAAAATAATATGACCATCTAAAATAGAGTGATGATCGGATTCTAAAGAAAGTTTGATAACCAAATCATCAAAAGTACCCTCACCTTTAATCGCGAGATTCAATGCTGGGCGTTTTTCCATGTTAAAAACATTCGCCAAAATACCATTTTGCGGTTCATCAGCAGAGATATCAATGTGAGCTGTACGATTGTTCTCTGATATCTTGGTAACAACAGAAAAAGACCCCAGTGCATCTAAACGATGCGCCACCATATCAATATTAAAATGACCATTCGCCAAAGTGAAATTGCCTGCCAAGGACATATCAGCAGAAAAACCAAAAAGATTCTGCTCAAACGTCACATGTTGAGCTGTAAGTCTATTGATCGAAAGAGCAAGCGGCAATTTTGGTAAAGAAAACTTACCTGTCTCAAGGGAAGAAATAAGAGAAGAATTGCCTTGTGGTTTGCGTAAAAACGTAATCTGTTCTGCCGAAAGCTGATTAATATCCATCCGCCCTCTTAGCAAGGCTAGACGATTCCAATCCATTTTGGCATTGGTAATTTTAAGCCAAATCCCCTTTTTATCACTGACAGTAATCGCATCAATTGATGTTTGAGAAGATAGCGCTCCTTGCATATTGTGTAAGCGAACTTGACGATTAGGCGCTGAAAGCTTGCTTTCAATTAAAGAAACAAACCATGAACGATCATCTGCTGTCTCTTCGCTAGAAGGAAGACGGTCTTCTCTTTGTGCAAGAACAAAACCACCGACCAAAAAAAACACAAATCCAAAGAAGAAAGCTGATAAACGTACACTTTTTTTCATTAAAATGCTTGTCCTATACCCACATAAAAACCAATGCGAGGATCACCCTGTTCTCTTTTTAAAGGAAAGGCTAAATCAACACGTAAAGGACCAAGACCTGTCATATAGCGACCTCCAATACCAGCTCCCCATTTAATTTTTTGAGAAAAATCAAATTTCGCCTTTTCCCCTACGAGACCTCCATCAAGAAAACTGACAAATCCTATTTTATCATTTAAAGAAACACGCAATTCTGCCGATCCCTCAATAAGCGCCCGTCCGCCAACAATCGCATCATTTTCTGTTTTAATACCAATATTACGATAAGCATAACCACGAACAGAGCCACCACCACCGGCAAAAAAGAGCGTATCCGCAGGGACTTGTGCTGTATTATTGCCAAGAATTGTACCAAGCTTTGCCCGCGCAGCAAAAACAAAACGATCCCCTTCATCCAACGCCCAATAAGAACGGCCTTCTGCCGTTACTTTTGCAACAAAATTGCTAAAACGCATCTCATAAAAAGGCTCAATGAGAACTTCACCATATAAACCTTTTGTTGCATTAAACTTATTATTACGACTATCATAAATCAAACCGCTCGGGAAACCAATTGTTGTAAAATTACGGCTTCCAAAATAGATATCACGTGAGTAACCATTTGAAACTTCTATAGCAGCCTGTCCCGATAGGTTACTATTGAAAATATGCGTAATCCCTAATTTCCCTTTGATGGCTTTTGTTGTGTAATTTTCCAGAACATCTTGCTGTATTTTTAATTCTGACCTGAGATCTGTATCAGGTGTGAGTACACCGGGTTTTATAAACGTACCACCGAAAAGATAATCAAAATTTTTAAAATTATATGATTGCTTTTTGTTGCTGCCAACACCACTTATTTTTGTTTCAATTTTAAGGACTTCTGCATGACCAAAAAGATTGTTATGCATCCAATAAGCTTCAAAACCAGCACCATCTAATGTTGAATAACTACCCCCTACACCAAAACGACGCGGTTTACGTTCTTGTACAATAAGCATAAGCGGTAAACTGCCATCTGGGTTAATGGTATCAGCCTCACGGATATTGATAGCACGAAAAACACCAAGGCGTGCAAGACGTTCATTTGCCTTAGCTAACGCATCGGAATCGTATTTTTGGCCTGGTTTCAATCCGGTCATCCATGCAATATAAGCTGAATCGACACGTGGTTTCTTACTTATATTACGGACACTTAAAGGACCATAATGAGCCTTTTGTCCAGGATCAACAACAATCCTTCCTTCAATACGCAACGCAGCATGATCAGCCACAATCTCACTTTTTATAATTTTAGCTTTTGCATAACCTTGTTGACGCCATCCTTCTACCGCCCATTTTTCTGCTTTCAAAATGGTTTCAGATTTGGCAATAGCTCCAACTTTATAGCCCAATTCTTCAATTGTAGGCATTTTATGCGCTTTACGCTTTTCAGGAGGCGCTACTTTATCAATACTCGCAATACTGAAAACATATTGTGGACCAGCATTAATCGTAATGACGATATTGGATTGTGTTGGAAGTTGCGTTACCGGACTTAAATCAGCGGCTTCTAAACCATTAATTTTAATACTAATAACACCACCATAGCGCCCATCAGCATAAAGAGCAGAAAGAATAGCACGATAATCTGAACGCGCTTTGGCTAACAAACCAGAAGAACTCGCAGATGCTTTCTCTTTATCTGCAAAAAGAGAAGAGACAGATTTAACTATTTTTATGCCCTCCGATGGTGCCCCTGGTGGTGTAACAATATCAACTTTGTAAAATCTCTCTGTACTTTTAACAGAGTGTGAAGAAGAATTCGTTTTCTTTTGACCAAAAAGAGGGAGGCCGAAAAAATCAAACGCAGCAAGGGGCTGTGGAAAAGCAAAAGCGAAACACAAGCCTATAAATACACAGCGCACAGTTCCTGATTTTAACAAAATTCTTGCTTGGTATACCATAAATCAGATACCTTTAATACACTTTGCATCTACTACACTTTAAATAATATAAAATAAAAAAGGTAAATATGACTACTTTGCATGCTTTATACGTTTTATCACATCAAATAACACTCTGCGATACATAACGTCACCCTCCCCTCATATCTTAACAACATTCTGCTCTGTTGTATCACACAAACAGCCTTATTCCTTTTCCTTAACATATTCATTTAGCTTATTATAAGTGTTTTATTGCGCTCCATACTATCATGGTTAAATTTGTACAAATAACTTACCATGAGAACGCTATAAAAACCCTCGTATCCATATAGATCTCTCCATTCAAAAAACCATAGAGATGCTTCTTGATTTTTATGCGTAGATATGATTGTCTCTCCCAAGTCTGAAGGGGGAAGATAAATGATCGCACGTATTACAACTGTTGCTTTTCGCGGTCTAGAAGCGGTCCCTGTCGATGTACAGGTTATGATTTCATCCGGTAAAATGGGTATGGCTATTGTTGGATTAGCCGATAAAGCCGTTGCAGAAAGCCGTGAACGCGTACAAGCAGCCCTCCATGCTTGTGGGCTTTCTATGCCAACCAAACGAATTACGATTAATCTTGCACCAGCTGATTTGCCTAAAGAGGGATCACATTATGATTTGCCAATTGCCGTAGGCTTAATGCTTGCTATGGGAATCCTTCCTCCCGAAGTAGCGCAAGACTATGTCATTTTAGGTGAATTGTCACTGGATGGTTCGCTGACCGCTGTCAATGGTGTTTTACCAGCAGCCATGACAGCGGTATCACTCGATAAAGGACTGATTTGTCCCTTTCAATGTGGACCTGAAGCAGCATGGGCAAATGCAGAAATAAATATTCTTGCCCCAGAAACTCTTCTCACAATAGTCAATCATTTTAAAGGGACCCAAATTCAAAAACGTCCACAACCGCGCCAATATACAATCGAAACTGAACTTCCAGACCTTTGCGAAATCAAAGGACAGAAAACAGCCAAACGTGCCTTAGAAGTTTGTGCGGCTGGACGCCATAATCTTTTGTTTGTTGGTCCTCCTGGTGCTGGAAAATCTATGTTGGCGCAACGCTTACCTTCTATTTTACCCCCTCTTGATAGTCGTGAGCTTTTAGATGTCTGTCTGATTGCATCTATTACAGGAGAAACGATTCATAATACCATTTCACTTCATTGCCCCTTTCGTTCCCCTCATCATTCTGCTTCCATGGCTGCAATGATTGGTGGAGGGCTTAAAGGACGTCCAGGAGAAATCTCTCTTGCCCATAATGGCGTTCTTTTTCTTGATGAATTGCCTGAATTTTCTCCGCAAGTTCTTGATTCCCTTCGTCAACCTTTAGAAAGTGGAGAAGCAGTTATTGCTAGAGCTAATCACCATATCAGCTATCCTGCTCGCTTCCAACTCATTGCCGCAATGAATCCTTGCCGATGTGGTATGGCAGGTGAAAAAGGCCATGTTTGTGCTAAAGGAATACGCTGTCAAATCGATTATCAATCCCGTATTTCTGGTCCGCTTCTCGATCGAATTGATTTACGAATTGATGTTCCTGCTTTGACAGCAATGGATCTTATGCAACCAGAGCAATCAGAAAAAAGCTGCGATGTTGCCAAACGCGTTGCACGGTGTCGTGCCATTCAAGCCAAACGTTTTGCAACGCTAGGGCTTGACCATATCCGAACCAATGGCGATTGCCCTGCCAAAATTATAGAACATATTGCCATTCCTGATAAAAATGCCGCCACACTCTTACGAGATGTGAGTGAAAAAATGCATCTTTCTGCACGTGCTTATCATCGCATTCTCAAAGTTGCGCGGACGATTGCTGATCTTGATGGATCCGATAATCTTTCACGCCATCATCTCGCAGAAGCCATCTCCTATCGACTCGGCACGGAAAGATTAACAGCTCTTAACTAAAAAACTGTTCATCAGTAAAAACTTATTGGAAAGTAACGCAAATAAAGCTCTGCAAGTTTACCATCATCTTCTAAAGATTTTAGGGCATAATTGAGGATATCAATCAATTTTTCGTTCTTTTTTGCAACAGCAAGCTGCATTCCTTGACCCAATAACTGTGGTGCCATATATGCCCCCCCAACAAAATGACAACAATCAATAGATTTTTGATGTTTGAACCATAACGATAAAGAAAGTCCATCATCAAAAATAAGGTCAATTTTATGGTCTTGTAAGGCTTTATAGAGCTCTTCCCTCTCTTTAAATCCTTGCCATTTTGCTTTAGGAAAATAATCATGAAAAAGCTTTTCGTGAATACTTTTAGACAAAACACCACTGGTTAAATGAATCAATTGATCGCTTATTGGTTCATCAAGATTTAACTGTCGAGAAGCAACAAATCGCGCTGGAAAGCGCAAATATGACTTTGTAAAAACAAGATCTTGTTGGGTTTGACTTGTTTCTTTTAAACCCGCAATAATAACTTCTGCACCACCATTTTTGACATGCTCGACCAGCTCTTGCCAAGGAACCACTTCTATTTCACAAAATTTCTCTAATTTTAATTTTGAGCAAATAGCACGCAATAAATCGATATTATAACCTGCAAGATGCCCCGTTTGATCAAGAAAATTAAAAGGAGGAAAATCAAAAGTTGTTACAAAACGCAAACGAGTGATATCCTTGGTATCAGGTTGTACAAAATGTTCATGCGAATCAAAAAAAGAAGGCAACTTTCCAGCTATTTCAGCTTCTGCGTAAGAGAAAAATAGAAATCCCACTGCTACAAATAAAATACGAATAAAAAGAGTATATAAATTATGAAGTAAAAAGTAGCGTAAATACCATTGAAGCTGTTTTACATGTATAGGTTTTCTTATTTTCAAAATCTCTTCCCCATTTTTCAAAGATAAGGTGCCACTCTGCTTCATTATTATCTAACGCGCTTCACCAAAATATCTTCCATTTCATCAATAAAATTCTTGCTCTTTTTTAAACTGTTAAAAATTTCAATAATTTTTATATATTTTTTGAAATACATTGAAAATGCTTAAACTTTTAATCTCAAATAAAGCTATAAAAAGAAATTAACCTTGTAGCATTCTCAAGGTATTTGACGTTATACTCTTCAAACTCAGCTTCTCTCGATAAATTCTTACGCTTTTAAATTCTTTTGTCTTCCTATTCATGCGATTCACTTAACGAAAGGCTAGACTGATAAATCCTGTGCTGAATATTCACTACGCACTGTAAAAATACTTAAATATATCAAAGAAGCGCTTACTTATTTTATATTATTCCCCTAAATGACAGTGTTTTATTGTATAATAGTGTCATATTATTTCATCATTCTCTCCATTATATAGCGACAGATATTGAATCTAGCGCTGATATACGGTAAATGTTTAATGTGGTTATTCCATAAATAACTGATCAGAACATTGGGCTTTAAAAAAGCGAATAAAATATTGTAAATTGAACACAGAAATGGACTAACTTATGAGTGATGAAATAACCTCACCGACACAAGGCGATGACTATGGTGCCGCCTCTATCAAAGTTCTCAAAGGTCTTGATGCTGTACGCAAACGTCCAGGTATGTATATCGGTGATACTGATGATGGATCAGGGTTACATCATATGGTCTATGAAGTTGTAGACAATGCTATCGACGAAGCTTTAGCCGGTCATGCAACTCTTGTAAACGTCACACTCCATGCGGATGGTTCTTGTTCGGTTCGTGATAATGGACGTGGAATTCCAACAGATATCCATCCAACAGAAGGTATTTCTGCTGCTGAAGTTATCATGACACAACTTCATGCCGGTGGAAAATTTGATCAAAACTCTTATAAAGTTTCAGGTGGATTACACGGTGTTGGTGTTTCTGTGGTGAATGCACTCTCTGTTTGGCTTAAATTGAAAATCAGACGGAATGGTAAAATTCATGAAATATCATTTACCCATGGGGTGGCTGATGCTCCCTTAAAAGTTGTTGGCGATTGTGATCAAGAAAGTGGAACAGAAATTAGATTTTTACCAAGCTCTGAAACCTTTACTATGGTTGAGTTTGATTTTGAAACTTTAGAGCGTCGTTTACGGGAATTGGCCTTTCTTAATTCTGGAGTTCATATTCTTCTTGTTGATGAGCGTCATGCTGACATTCAATCCGTTGAATTGCATTATGAAGGCGGATTAACCGAATTTGTCAAATATATTGATCAATCAAAAAAAGCACTCCTAGACACTCCTATTTACATTGCCAGTGAAAAAGATGGTATGGGCGTTGATGTTGCCCTATGGTGGAATGATTCCTATCATGAAAAGGTCTTGTGTTTTACTAATAATATTCCTCAGCGGGATGGTGGAACGCATTTAATCGGTTTTAGAAGTGCTCTTACACGCCAAATTAATGGTTATGCTGAATCTTCAGGGATTGCCAAAAAAGAAAAAGTGAATTTAACCGGTGATGATTGCCGTGAAGGATTAACAGCTATTCTTTCTGTCAAAGTTCCTGATCCTAAATTTTCTTCACAAACAAAGGACAAATTGGTTTCTTCTGAAGTGCGCCCCGTTGTTGAAAATTTGGTCAATGAAGGTCTTTCAATATGGCTAGAAGAACACCCTAATGAAGCAAAGCTTCTCATTAGTAAAGTGGTGGAAGCTGCAACAGCACGTGAAGCAGCACGTAAAGCACGTGAACTCACAAGGCGAAAAGGAGCGCTTGATATCACTTCTCTGCCAGGAAAACTTGCCGATTGCCAAGAGCGTGATCCTGCAAAATCAGAAATCTTTATTGTTGAGGGAGATTCCGCAGGCGGTTCAGCAAAAAGTGGACGCTCACGTCAAAATCAGGCAATTTTACCTCTCCGTGGTAAAATCCTCAATGTTGAACGAGCCCGCTTCGACCGTATGCTCTCATCTGATATGATCGGAACCCTTATTACAGCTCTTGGAACATCTATTGGTAAAGATGAATTTTCACCCGATAAATTACGGTATCATAAGATTATTATCATGACAGATGCGGATGTTGATGGAGCCCATATCCGCACTCTACTGCTCACTTTCTTTTTTAGACAAATGCCCGAGTTAATTGAACGGGGACATCTTTATATTGCGCAACCACCACTTTATAAAGTATCGCGGGGAAAATCTTCTCAATATATTAAAAATGAAGCAGCCTTTGAAGAATTCTTAATCGATACGGGACTAGAAGAAACAACTCTCGAGCTTGCAACAGGAGAAGTTCGTGCAGGGGCTGATTTATATCAACTCGCTAAAGATGCCCGTATATTCCGTCAACTTTTAAATGGCCTTCATACCCGTTATGACCGCAATGTTGTTGAGCAAGCAGCCATTGTTGGGGCTTTTAACTCTGAAGCCTTTGCGACAGAAGAAAAAGCACAAAAAATAGCAGATGCCGTCGCGCAGCGCCTTAATCTAATTGCTGATGATATGGAAAAAGGTTGGAGTGGACAATATACAGAAAATGGAAGTTTATGTTTTGAGCGTGTTTTGCGTGGTGTTAAAGATGTTATCACGCTTGATGCAGGGCTTATAAACTCAACAGATGCACGTCAAATTGATCGCATTTCCCAAAATTTTAGCGACCTATATCATCCGCCTCTTCTTTTACGCCGCAAAGATAAAACAGAGCGTATTTTTGGACCTATGAGCCTCTTAGAGAGCATTTTTACAAACGGTAAAAAGGGTATTACTCTTCAACGCTATAAAGGTCTTGGGGAAATGAATGCTGAACAGCTTTGGGAAACAACCCTTGATCCCAATGCGCGTTCTCTTTTACAAGTAAAAATTAATGATGCAACTGATGCAGATTCACTCTTTTCTCGTCTCATGGGTGATGAAGTTGAACCGAGACGTATTTTTATTCAAGACAATGCCTTAAGCGTTGCTAATCTTGATATCTAAAGGTACTCTTCTGTTTTTGGCTGTATAAACGTCGCAGTTTTGTACGTTGTTTTTTCGTATTTGAACATTATCTCTCTCTTTCATTTACGATAAAAGAAAAATAAGGAAGGTCATAGATATGGCAACTGAAACAGAACGTGTAGGCGCCAAAGGAGGTATGGAGCACTCCTTTGGGTTTACAAGAGTTGATGAAACACAAAAACAATCCATGGTGGATGGTGTGTTTCATTCTGTTGCTGAAAATTATGACAAGATGAATGATATCTTATCCTTAGGGCTACACCGTGTGTGGAAAAATTCTATGGTTGCATGGCTTTCTCCACCAGCACTTTCTCATTGGAGAGTTCTTGATGTTGCTGGTGGTACAGGCGATATTGCTTTTCGCATCCTTAATGCTTCGCGCCAAAAAGCCCATGCTACGGTTCTTGATATTAATGGCTCTATGCTCAACGTTGGCAAACAACGTGCACAAAAAAATGGTCTTGCCCCTCTGATTGATTTTGTTGAAGCTAATGCAGAACATCTCCCTTTTGAAGATCAAAGCTTTGACGCTTACACAATTGCTTTTGGAATTCGCAATGTTCCTCATATTGATCAAGCTCTTAGAGAAGCTTTTCGTGTTTTAAAACCCGGTGGACGTTTTTTATGTCTAGAATTTTCAAATGTCGAGATGCCTTGGCTCGATAAAATTTATGATCTTTGGTCTTTCCATGCTATCCCTAAGCTGGGGCAATGTATTGCAAATGATGGCGATGCTTATCGTTATTTGGTTGAATCTATTCGAAAATTTCCTAAACAAGATGATTTTGCCCATATGATCAAGCAAGCGGGATTTTCACGCGTATCATACCGCAATCTCACAGGTGCGATTGCAGCACTGCATTCAGGTTGGAAACTTTAAAAATGGTGCAAATTTCTCCTTACTTTCAATTGATGCGTGCAGGATGGGTTTTAGCGCGTGAAGGTGTTTTAAGTGCTCTTCCTCATGATGATCTTCAAGGATTTCCAGCATTATGTCATCGTATAGCGCGTGCATTAGCACGACGCAAAACGAAAAAGAAACAGCGATCTGAAAATATTTCGTATGCTATCAATAAGCTTGGACCCTCTTACATAAAACTTGGTCAATTTCTTGCCACAAGACCCGATATTGTCGGACGAAATGTTGCAGACGATTTGTCACAACTCCAAGATCGTGTTGAAACATTTTCTTGCACCGCCGCTATTTCTCAAATCGAAAGTTCGCTTGGTCGTTCTATTGATGATTTATTCGTCAATTTTTATCCCCCCATTGCCGCTGCTTCTATCGCTCAGGTTCATCCTGCTGAATATTGTGATGAAACCGGTCATAAGAAAAAATGTGCCGTAAAAGTTATTCGTCCTAATATCCGAGCACGTTTTTCTAAAGATCTTAGAGGTTTTTACCTCATTGCACATTTACAAGAGCGTTATATCCCTGCCTCTCGAAGGCTGCGTCCTGTTCGTGTGGTGGATACTTTAGCACAAACAACACGCCTTGAAATGGATCTGCGCTTAGAAGCAGCCGCCATATCTGAAATGGCTGAAAATATTCAACAGGATACGGGGTTCCGAGTACCAAAAATTGATTGGGAACGGACAGGGCGTAATGTTCTTACCATGGAATGGATTGATGGTATAAGAATATCCGAAATTTCCAAGCTCAAAGAAGCAGGTTTTGATCTACAGGCGCTTGCCATTACGCTTATTCAATCTTTTCTACGCCATACATTGCGTGATGGTTTTTTTCATGCCGATATGCATCCTGGTAATTTATTTGTAGACTCAGATGGGTGTATTGTTGCTGTTGATCTAGGGATTACAGGAAGGCTTGGCAAAAAAGAAAAATATTTCCTTGCTGAAATTCTTTATGGCTTTATTACCCGCGATTACCATCGGGTAGCTCGTGCTCACTTTGAAGCAGGCTATGTCCCTTCACACCATAATATTGAAAGCTTTGCGCAAGCCAATCGCGCGATTGGTGAACCAATTCACGGGCAATCAGCACAAAGCATTTCCATGGCTAAGTTGCTCACACTGTTGTTTGAAGTCACTGAATTGTTTGACATGCAAACGCGACCCGAACTTCTCTTACTGCAAAAAACAATGGTTGTCGTAGAAGGTGTTGCCCGCACTTTAGACCCCAGTTTTAACATGTGGAAAGCTTCTGAACCCGTTGTTAGAGAATGGATTAGTAAAAATTTAGGACCCATAGGCGTTGCAAAAGACTTTAGTGAAGGAGCACAAGCTCTCCTTTCGCTGGCACGCAAAACACCACAATTGATACAAAATTTCCAACGTATGGAAGAAGATTTCAATCAAATGAGGAAAACAGGTTTTAGTCTTTCTCCTACTACCCTCAAAAAACTTGCTGCTGAACAAAGTCGTAGAAACCGTTATGCTCGTTATAGCTTATTTATTATTGCGCTTTGTTGTATTTTTTTCACTTTTTACTTTTTTCATCTTTTCTAATCTCCTTAATATGCTAAAAATATCAACAATGAAATCACTGCAATCATTTTTGTTTCTTGGAGATATTTTATGGCCAGTATTACTATTCGTAACCTCTCTCCTGAAATTAAAGAAGCTTTGCGCATACGCGCCGCGCAAAATGGCATTTCTATGGAAGAAGAAGCACGCCGTCTTCTAAGTAATCCTACCGCTCTCACCACGCCACTCTCTCATGCAAGTGCCGTTGAAGTGCAATCATTGCAATCAAAATCACTCCTTCTTATTATTGGTGGAAGTATTGCAGCCTATAAAGCGCTTGATCTCATTCGTCGTTTAAAAGAACGTGGAGCACACTTAAATGTCATAATGACAAAAGCAGCGCAAAAATTTATTACGCCTTTAGCCGCTGAAGCTTTAAACGGTGGTAGGGCATATACTGATTTATTTTCACGCGAAGAAGAACATGATATCGGACACATCCAACTAGCACGTGATGCTGACCTTATTATTTTAGCCCCTGCTACAGCCAATCGCATTGCAAAAATAGCCCATGGTATAGGAGATGATCTTGCCGATTGCGTCTTGTTAGCAGCACGCTGTCCACTCTTAATTGCCCCCGCTATGAATCCAGCCATGTGGGCACATCCAGCCACTGTTCGCAATGTTGCACAATTGCGCGCAGACGGCGTCCATATTATCGGACCAGAAATGGGAAAAATGGCTGAACGTGACGAGACAGGCCATGGGCGCATGAGTGAACCCTTAACCATCGTTGCTGCCATAGAGGCTCTTTTGAATGTGCGTGAAAAACCTCTCTCTGGCCGCCATTTTATCGTTACCTCTGGTCCTACCCATGAACCCATTGATCCAGTGCGTTATCTTGCTAATCGGTCTTCGGGTAAACAAGGCCATGCCATTGCAACCGCTCTTGCGCATTTGGGGGCAAAAGTAACTCTTATTTGTGGACCTGTTAATCTTGCAGATCCGCAAGAAGTAAAAACTATTCATGTTGAAACAGCACAACAAATGTTACAAGCTGTTCAAGAATCATTGCCTGCGGATGGTGCCATCTTTGTTGCCGCAGTTTGTGACTGGCGCAGTCAAACGCAATCTTTACACAAAATTAAAAAGAATGCTCATAAAACACCACCATCCCTCCATATGGTTGAAAATCCCGATATTTTAGCAACAATTGGACACGCTCCAAACCGCCCCTCCTTGGTTATTGGTTTTGCTGCTGAAACTTGTGATATCATTGCCAATGCGCAAAAAAAATGTGTTGAAAAAGGCGCTGATTTCATCCTTGCTAATGATATTTCTCTTCAACCGGATGGTACAAGTGTCATGGGCGCTGATACAAATAAAGTTTATCTCGTAAGTAAAGAAAAAGTTGAACAATGGCTCCCTATGCGTAAACAACACGTAGCGCAAAAATTAGCAAACATGATCGTATCATTTTTTGCCCTCCAAATGCCTACACCTCATGAGAAAAAAGCACCTGATTTTAATAATATATAAAGGTGAAAATCCTCTTTTTTACAAAGCAATATCAATGTATTTCTTTAGTGTTATTGAAAATAGAGCTTGTAATTCAAGAAAGAAAAAATTACACGACACCTTCTTTAAATATATTTCTTGTTTTTTTTGCATCTTTCCTTAGTTTATTAATCTATGATTTTTACTGCTGCCTATCGTGCTTTACAACGTTTGCTGACTTCGCAATATAGCATTATGATCCTAAAAGCGTTGGGGATTACTTTTTTTGTGCTCGCCATTTTATGGTTATGTGTGCACCAATTTTTTGTGTCTTACTTTTGGCCTTGGGTTTCTCAGTTTCTTCCTGGACTTCCGAGTTGGGCAGGATGGTTGGGGTTCAGCATGCTTATCATCTTCAATCTTGGTTTAGCTCTTTTGTTGGCTTTTTTGATTGCCCCCATCACCGCTATGATTGGTAGTTTTTTCATTGACTCTGCTGCCGAAATTATTGAAAAGGAAGATTATCCAAATGAGCCTCTTGGACAAGCGATGCCATTTGGACGTTCTCTTATCCTCTCCTTTAAATTTGTTATTTTAAGCCTTCTTGGTAATGGAATTGCTTTTATTTTATTCTTCATACCAGGTGTTAATTTCATTGCTTTTTATATTATTAATGGTTACTTGCTTGGGCACGAATATTTCTTGTTTGCTGCTTACCGTTTTCGAACAGAGCAAGATGCGCGTGCTTTTTTACATACTCATTATACAATGGTTTTTGGCGCTGGATTGTTGATCGCAGTTTTTGTTTCAATTCCCATTCTTAATTTAGCTACACCACTTTTTGCAGCTGCCTTTATGACACATTTACACAAAATGCTTTCCCAAAAAACCATGGCATGCATCACTCAAAAATAATATTTTTTAAACTTCACAAAACTTATTAGCCAAAGAAAACATATTATAAAATTCTATGCTTGACCTTTTTTTCAGTCAATATATTGATTTATACTGATAATTTATCGTTCTATGACATGAATAGAAAACCTAAATATCATAAAACTCTCTCATTTTAACCCTATCCATCTTGAATCCAATTGCAATGGTTTGTTGAGATGTCATAAATGGAAACGGTGTGTGGATAAAAGCACTTTAAAAAAGCATAAAATACCTCTCATACTCCCTCTCAATGCAAAAATTATTGTCACATTGGAAACGAGCAAAGAATATGAAGTGGTTTGTACCTTCTATTTCAGTAAAAATGGGAAGCATCATGAATTTATACCTTTCATGGAAGGAGAGTATACGCTTCATAGGCACTCTCATGAAAGAATTTTTAAAATATGTGAAATGCGTGCGCTTTAAGAAAACCGTTTGAAAAAAATCTTGCTCTGGTATTAGCGTTTCGCTAACATAACGTTATCACATCCACTCTTTTTAATGGATGCGTATCGCCTTGTTAAGGTTTTTTATATTATGAGGTTTCTTTGCTTTAGGACCGTTGGTGTTCGTGATTAGTTGGAGAGTGATTTTTATTAAAAGAAAATAAGCGGTTTGTTAACCAGCGCAAGAGATGAGTTTTAACACCAAAGTCAAAGAATAAAAACATATAAGTTCTTAAAAATTCTTAGAGATTTGTGATCGGGAACACTCTTCGTGCATATGATTTTTATGACATTGGAAATGGTAAAAATAAAAAACAATGAGGTTAGAGCTATACGTGCATGAATAAAAGTATTAAATGGATTCATTATTGTTCAGCCGGAAAAGCAAATGTAACTGCTTAAGTTCTATATTCTTTCAAATCATGCAAAAGATGTGTAATATTTAAAGGAAGGCTATAAAGATGAACTGGATTACAAATTATGTTCGTCCTAAAATTAACTCTATATTGGGACGCCGTGAAATTCCAGAAAATCTATGGATTAAAGATCCTACCAGTGGTGAAATGATTTTCCATAAAGATCTGGAAGCCAATCAGTTTGTGGCTCCCAATTCTGGCTATCATATGCGTATCAGCGCCAAGAATCGTCTCATGCATTTTTTTGATGATGGTGTCTATACAGCTCTTGAAAATCCAAAAGTTGTAACAGATCCTTTAAAGTTTCGTGATGAAAAACGCTATATTGACCGGTTAAAAGATTATCGTTCTAAACTTGGTGTTGATGACAATATTTTAAGTGCACGTGGTACGATTGAAGGCTTACCCATTATTGCAACCGTTCAAGATTTCGCTTTTATGGGTGGATCTCTTGGTATGGCTTCAGGAGAAGCTATTATCAAAGCTTTTGAGACGGCTATTGCTGAAAGGCGCCCGTTGGTTCTTTTTGCTGCTTCTGGTGGTGCACGCATGCAAGAAGGAACACTCTCATTGATGCAAATGCCCCGTACAACAGTAGCAATTGAAATGCTAAAAGAAGCAAAACTTCCCTATATTGTTGTTCTGACCAACCCAACCACTGGTGGTGTTACCGCTTCTTACGCCATGCTCGGCGATATTCACATTGCTGAACCCGGCGCTATGATTGGATTTGCTGGTCCACGTGTGATTCAACAAACTATACGCGAAACTCTACCAGAAGGTTTTCAAAGTAGTGAATATCTGCTTGAACATGGTATGATTGATATGGTTGTATCGCGTTTAGAAATGAAAACAACCATTGCACGTCTTTTACGCTTAATGATGAAACATCCTGCTATTGTTAACCCTTCCAACCCATCCCCTACAAATCCTGACATGTCGCTTTCTACAACAAAAGCAGCTTAAATTTATGCAAAAAAGTCAAGTACAAAGGGTGGTAGATGATTTACTCCAGAATTATCCGAAAAAATTTGATCTTTCTTTAGGGCGTATTGTCCGCCTTTTAGAACGTCTTGGCAGTCCACATTTAAAACTTGGCCCTGTTATTCACATTGCTGGAACAAATGGTAAAGGATCTGCCTCAGCAATTTGTCGTGCTCTTTTAGAAAGTGCAGGCTATTGCGTTCATATGTACAGCTCACCTCATCTCGTCAACTGGAATGAACGCTGCCGGTTAGGACAAAAAGGAGGTGGTCAATTTGTTCCAGAGACCCTATTGGCTGAAACAATCCGTGAAATCATAAAAGTAAATCGTCAAGAGCCAATTACTATTTTTGAAATTTTTACAGCCGCTGCCTTTATGCTGTTTCATATCCATCCAGCTGATGTTGTCATTTTAGAAGTTGGGTTGGGAGGACGTTTTGATGCTACCAATGTCATTAACAAACCAGCCGTATCGCTTATTATGCCCATTGATTATGATCATGAGAACTTTCTTGGAAACACAATTGCTCAAATCGCTTTCCAAAAAGGGGGAATTATCAAGCCAAACGTTCCTGTAGTAATCGGTAAGCAAAATTATGAAGAAACTCTCGCTACTTTAATATCCCTTGCCGATAAAAATAAAGCACCTTATTCTCTATTTGATCAAGATTATCAAAGCTATAAAGAACATGGCCGTATGGTTTTTCAAAACAATCAAGGTCTCATGGATCTTTCCCTTCCTAACCTTATTGGAGACTACCAAGTTGCCAATGCTGGTGCTTCTCTTGAAGCCGTCTATCAAGCGGGTTTTCAACTTTCAGAACAAGTCATAAACAACGCTTTGAAAAATATTTATTGGCCCGCACGTATGCAACATCTCACCCAAGGATATTTGGTTGATCAACTGTCTCCTAAGTTTGATTTATGGTTAGATGGTGGTCACAATCCTGCTGCTGGAAAAGTTATTGCCGCTGAACTTACACAATGGAGAAAAAAAACAAATCGCCCCATTATTATGATTGCTGGCATGATCAATACAAAAGATGCTGTCGGTTATTTTCGTCCTTTAGCGAACCTTATCGAGAAAGTATATACGATACCGCTTATTAATAATAACGCCAGTATCTGTCCAATAAATTTAGCTGAATCAGCCCAAAAAGCTGGAATCTTTGCGTCCGCCCAAGCGCACCTACAAGATGCTTTGCGTAAAATTAAGGAAGAATATCAAGAGGCTATTGTTCTTATTGGAGGTTCCCTTTATCTTGCTGGCGATATTTTGCGTGACAATAAAACACCACCGTGTTAGAGATTGGCTATTTTTAAAGCTTTGAAAGATAGACTTTTTAATCATGCAACTTGATTGTGCACTTTATCAACACCCTAAACTTATTACTGTTTTTGGCGGGTCTGGTTTTGTAGGACGCCATGTCGTCGAAACTTTGACGAAACGAGGATATCGCGTTCGTATCGCTGTTCGTTGTCCACAAAAGGCTTATTACATGCTCCAAATAGGAGAAGTAGGACAAACCCAAATGCTTAAAACGGATATCAAGCATCGTGCCTCTGTTGCACGCGCATTACTTGGAGCTGATGCTGCAGTGTTTTTGCCTGGTAGTTTAAAACAAGCCAATCAATCTAATTTTAAAAGTACACAAATTGATGGTACCTACAATGTTGCTGAACTAACAGCAGAAGCTGGTATTCCACTCATCTATATGTCAACACTTGTAGCCAAAGAGAATGCTTCATGTCTTTATGCGCGTGTTAAATTTATGGGCGAGCAAATCATTCATAACAAGCATTCTCAAGCAATTATTATCCGCCCATCTGTTATCTTTGGGCCAGAGGATTGTTTCTTTAATACCTTGGCAGATTTGTCACGTTTTTTACCCATTATGCCTCTTTTTGGAGGTGGGCAAAGTAAATTGCAACCCGTGTATGTTGGTGACGTTGCTGAGTTTATTGCGCGCGCTTTAGATGGGCAGGTTTCTTGGGGAAAAAATTATGATCTTGGTGGCCCCCAGATTATTACCTTCCAAAATGCTCTTGAAAATATTCTCAAAATTATTCACCGTAAAAAAATGCTTCTGTCCATGCCTCTTTCTGCGGGGTTATTGATTGGAGGGATTTTGGGAACAATCGGTAAATTGCCCTTTGTACCAACACTTGTAACGGCTAATCAAATACGCTTTTTGCAAATGGATAACATTGTTTCTCAAGAAGCTCTTGAAAATGGCTATACTTTAGAAGGTGTGGGAATTACTCCTAAAGCAATCGCTGCGTCCTTGCCAAGTTATCTCTGGAGATTTCGTCCACATGGTCAATTTTCCCAAAACTTAACCGTCTAAAATAAATTCTCCCAAAATTGAATTAGTTATTTGATTTATAATTCACGGTTTGTTGTTCGCTATTTAAAAAACAGCGTGTTCAATAGATTCGTGTTTTTGCATCTTAAATGATCTATTCAAGATTACACAAAGTGTTTCTTCACACATTTACAGTCTTTTGATAAAAATTATTGAAAATAGAAAAAAGTATCTCTTATAAACTGTCTTTATGCAAAAGCAGAAGCACCACCCCATAGGAATCTAGAAGAACTGGATCTGGATTGTCTATTCATAAATATAAAGACAACAACGTGTAGCTTTGCATTATATTATTTTGCTTAAAAGCTTAATCATGAAATGAAACAAGGTAATGTACATTTTCTAAACAACCGCACGAGCGAGGAAAATAAGAGTATACTCCCTTTGATTACCCCGTAAAAAAGTCGATATAAAAACTGTGACGCAATGCATCATTTTATTCTTTAAAAGGTATCCCTCTGGAGATTTTTAAAAGCTTTAACGTGACGTAAATCAGAGCCATAAATAGCATGTTTGTTGCACAAATTTATAGAGATTTTAAAAGAGCTTTTTCACATAAAGAAGTCTTCTTCTTATCTTGCATTTTTTTTTAATTTCTCCTACCGTCTTTAAAAAACTGATTTTAAAGGAATGAAGAATGACAGCTCAAGATTTTGTTGTCAAAGATATTGCCCTTGCTGATTATGGTCGTAAAGAACTTGATATTGCTGAAACTGAAATGCCTGGCTTGATGGCTTGTCGCAAGGAATTTTCCTTCAGTCAACCTTTGCGGGGTGCGCGCATTTCTGGCTCATTGCACATGACAATTCAAACAGCTGTTTTAATTGAAACATTAAAAGCGATTGGTGCCGATATACGGTGGAGCTCTAGCAATATTTTTTCTACGCAAGATCATGCAGCAGCAGCTATCGCCGCAACGGGTGTTCCTGTATTCGCTGTTAAGGGTGAAACATTGGAAGAATATTGGACTTATATAGATGCAATTTTCCAATGGCCTGATGGTAATCCTTCTAATATGATTTTAGATGATGGAGCAGATGCTACAAACTATATTTTAATGGGAAGTCGTGCAGAACAAAATAAAGATATCCTCTCGCATCCCAAAACAGAAGAAGAAGAAATTTTTTTCAAACAAATCCAAAAGCGTATGGATACAACGCCAGGATTTTTTACACGACAACGCGTAGCAATTAAAGGTGTAAGCGAAGAAACCACAACAGGTGTCAATCGTCTTTATCAATTACAAAAAGAAGGGCTTCTGCCTTTTCCTGCTATTAATGTCAATGATAGCGTCACAAAATCAAAGTTTGATAATAAATACGGATGTAAAGAATCATTGGTTGATGGTATTCGCCGTGGAACAGATGTGATGATTGCGGGGAAAACAGCCATTGTCTGTGGTTATGGTGATGTAGGAAAAGGTTCAGCGGCTTCTCTTTCAGGTGCTGGAGCTCGTGTGAAAATAACAGAAATTGATCCTATTTGCGCGCTTCAAGCGGCTATGGATGGTTATGAAGTTGTTAATTTGGATGATGCTGCCTCCAGTGCTGATATTATCATCACAACAACAGGCAATAAAGATGTTGTGCGTTTAGATCATATGCGCCAAGTAAAAGATATGTGTATTCTTGGCAATATTGGTCATTTTGATAATGAAATCCAAGTTGCAGCCCTTAGAAATTTGCCATGGACCAATATTAAACCTCAAGTTGACATGATCACCTTTCCCGATGGAAAACGCATTATTTTGCTTTCTGAAGGGCGTTTGTTAAACCTCGGTAATGCGACGGGACATCCTTCTTTTGTCATGTCAGCCTCGTTTACCAATCAAGTTTTAGCGCAAATTGAACTTTTTACTCGCGCTGAACACTATAAAAATGAAGTTACTGTTTTGCCTAAACATCTTGATGAAAAAGTTGCACGTCTCCATCTTGATCGATTAGGAATAAAATTAACTGTTTTATCAGAAGAACAAGCTGCTTATATTGGAGTCACACCGCAAGGACCTTATAAACCAAACCATTACCGTTACTAAAATGCTTCCTTGGGTTTAAAAAGAGGGAAAAATGTCGTGCTCAGCTTTGGTGACCATACCCCCAAAGAAAAAGCTCAAAACATGATTCGAATTTGCACGCATATATTTTGCCTTTTTTTCTTTTTTTCTCCAACACGCACTGTTGCTCAGTCGTTGGAGGGTTATTTACCATTTTCTTTCACTTTGCCAAATGGTCCATGGCTGCTTTTAGCACTGTGTGGAGGAATTTCTTGTGCTTCATTTCTCACATGCATGGCTGTTATTATGCATGCAAAAAAAGCAGCCCAGAAGCCTTTGAAGATAACTCAAACAGATTTTTCTGAAAAACTTAAATATTATGAATGGCTTCTGGAAGAAACCGGACAAGTCCTTCTTATTTGGGAAAATCCAACATCCTTGCCTCGTGTCGTTGGTGGCCTTTCCACATTGCAAAAAATAAGCATTGATCAGCAAGATTTTCAGCGCTTTGAACTCTGGATTGAAGAAAACTCTCTGCGAGAACTTGATTATGCGTTGACTCAACTGCGTTGTAAATGTCATCCTTTTGAGCTTTCTATCACAACCACAAATAATGTGCTGTTACAAGTTACAGGGGTTATTGCAGGGACAGTCGCTATCGCTCGTTTTCAAGATATCTCAAAACAGCAGAGCGAAAATGCTCGTTTACAAAAAGATATTGCTCGCCTTCTTACTGAACTTAGAATGCAACGTAATCTTCTTGATCTTATTCAAGAGCCTGTATGGATAAAAGATTGTAAAGGAAAAGTTTGTTTTATCAATCGCGCCTTTAGAGAAATGACAGACTTTCGTGAAGGTAGTGATGAAGTGGGGGATCTTTTCAATGAAAACACACAACGCAAAACAGATGAAACAGAAACAATTTTTCAAGAACATGTTCATACCGTCATTGATGGAGAACGGCGCTATTTTCATCTCACACGTCTCACAACAGCCGAAGGGATGGCTGCTTTTGCACGAGATGACAGCGCCTATGAAAATCTTGCTCATGAATTAAGATATGTGCTTCAAAGCCATTGTGAAACCCTTGACCAAATCTCAACAGCTGTCGCCATTTTTGATACAAACCAAAAATTAAAATTCTGCAATCATGCTTTTAAAGTTTTATGGCCGTTAGAAAGTTCCTTTTTAGAAAGTGAACCAAGCCATACATTATTTCTTGAACGTTTACGTGAAAAAGGGCTCATTGCTGAACATCCTGATTGGCGTGTGTGGAAAGAAGAACTTTTTAAAGCCTATCGGCAAACAGAATCAAACCAACAAATTTGGAATCTTCCAGATGGTCGTACAGTGCGTGTTGTCTCGAATCCTCATCCACAAGGAGGGGTTACATGGCTTTATGAAAACCTTACAGAAAAAATTGATCTTGAACGCCGTTATAATACACTTATTAAAATACAAGGTGAAACACTTGATAAACTTTCTGAAGGCGTGGTCGTTTTTGGTGCTGATGGACGCCTTCGTTTATCAAATCCTTCCCTGTCGAAATTGTGGTCGCTTCCTTATAATTTAATGGTAGAAGGAACCCACATTACACAGTTAAAAAGCCATTGTTCAGCCTTAACCTTAGGAAAAGAATGGGATCAATTTACTAAATTCATTACCGGTTTTGCTGAAAAACGTGAAACATATTCGGGTCGTATAGATCTTAAAAATGATATGATTATTGACTATACTTTGGTCCCTCTTCCCGATGGACAGACGATGCTTACTTTTGTGAATGTTACAGATACTGTCCATGTTGCACGTGCTCTTCAAGAAAAAAATGAAGCCTTAGAAAGTGCAGATCGTTTGCGTAATGAATTTGTCCAACATGTTTCCTATGAATTGCGTACACCTCTCACCAATATTATTGGTTTTTCCGATATTTTACGGGATCAAATTTTTGGTTCTATCAATGAACGTCAACAAGAATATCTTGGGCACATTCATTCAGAATCAGGAACTCTTTTAAATATTGTTAACGATATTCTTGATCTTGCCACTCTTGATGCAGGCATTATGGAGTTAGACATAAAACCAGTGAACATTGCCGATGCGATGATACAAGCAGTAGCCCGTGTAGAAGATCGCCTTAATGGGCGCCACATTACGCTTTTACAACAAATTTCTCCTTCCTTAAACACTATTTCTGCTGACGAAAAACGCTTACATCAAATTTTTGTGAATGTCTTAAGTAATGCACTTAATTTTGCAACGGAAGCGAGCACAATTGAATTTTGTGTCGATGAACAAGATGATAACATTGTCTTTAGCGTTCACAATGAGGGCTCTGACATCCCTGAAGACATTCTTGATCGTATTTTTAAACGTTTTTCTTCCCATTCACACCATGGTGGGCGTGCAGGAGCTGGGCTTGGTCTTTCGCTTGTGAAAAGTTTCGTTGAACTACACGGTGGGCATGTTGAAATTCTTACCGGTACAGGACAAGGAACAACAGTTAAGTGCTTTTTCCCCCTCCCAAAAGGAGATAAGATTTTTTAATGAAAGCCTTAATGAATTTTGATTTTTTCCTTGAAAATGAAGAAGCAACAAAGCTTTTTGCAAAAAATTTAGCCCTTTCTTTAAAGCCAGGGGATCTTGTAACACTGCAAGGAGATCTTGGAACTGGAAAATCAACCATTGCACGCACAATCATCCAAACGCTTGCAAACGATAACACTATGGATGTTCCAAGCCCTACTTTTACTCTTGTGCAAAGCTATCAACTTTCACAGTTTGAAATTATTCATGCTGATCTTTATCGCCTTTCTATGGCAGAAGAAATTGACGAATTAGGGCTTCATGAAACACGTGAGAAAACCATTTTACTCGTTGAATGGCCAGAAAGAAGTGCAGATCTTTTAGAGATTGCAACTTTTGCACTCACCTTACACTATAAAGCACAGGGACGTCATGTGACATTGAGATCGTCACAACATTCCATTGAACGTTTGCAACAATCTTTTGCAATTCGCACATAAAAAAACATCGACATAAGCATGCTTAACAGTATGGACTCTTAAAAGCATCTAGCTTTTTGCTTTAATTGAACTTCTTTTACAATATATCGTAGAATATTTAAAAAACCTCAAAAGGAGAGATAAAATGTCTCTCCTTTATCGTTGCCTATGTACAGCATTAACTAAGCCCATCTTTTATCCATTCAGAAAGACGTCCTTTAGAGGTAGCGCCAACCATATTTGATGAAACATTTCCATTTTTAAACATCAATAATGTAGGGATAGAGCGCACTCCATATTGGGTAGCCAATTCCGGATTTTCATCAATATTTACTTTGGCAATTTTAACTTGATTTTGCATTTCCGTTGAAATTTCATCTAAAATTGGCGCAATCATTTTGCAGGGACCGCACCATTCTGCCCAAAAATCAACCACAACAGGGGTGGAAGAAGTTAAAACTTCACTTTCGAAATTGTTCTTATCAACTTTTATACACGTCATTGATTTATCCTTTATACTACTCACTTTTTATAGATTGGTATGATAACAATTCATATCAAGTTATTGCAAAGATAAATTATTAAAGGACTTTTCTGTACCAAAAATTGTGGAGCGTGTTTATTTGAGCAATTTTATAAAAGTAAAAAGCGTAAAGATACTTTGAAGAAAAGAAATAACTTATAAGGCAATTTCATCAAGAAATGACTCAAGCTTTTCTGGAAGAAGTTTAAAAATTTTGGCTTCTTTACTGTAGACAAGTAGAGCTTGGACATCTTTACTGGGATGAATAGCTTGTAACAATTTTCGATAAAGAGCCATTTGCAACCAATGATGAGGAGGGATAGCGGCTTCATTTTCTGGTGGGTATCCCGTTTTAAAATCAGCGAAGATAATGCTGTTTTTCGTGATGTGGAGACGATCAATTTGACCAGAAATTGCTTGTTCTTTTCCTCGAATTTTTACAATACCCATTAAAGAAACCTCAGCACGTGAATGCTGAGAAAAAAGAGGTTTGAGGTAAATGTGATCTAACATTTTCCAAACATGGCGAAGAGCCTCTTCTCTTTGGTTTTCATCCCAATGAGAGGCTTTGATATTGAGATAGTTGCGAGCATAATCTTGACGTTTTTGTGGGGGGCAGTCGGGTAGATATTGTAATAATCGGTGAATGAGATTTCCATATTCAATGGAAAAAGCTCTGTTGGTGTTTACTTCTCCTAAAACAGGCGAGGTGAAAAGTTGTTTTGGGCTTGAAGCAAGCTCTGTATCAGCTTCAATGGAAAGGCTTGCGACAGAGGGTTTTAACGGTTTTGGAAGCACTGGTTCTGTTGGTACTTTATGAGAGAAAAAAGCAGGCAAAGGTGGTAAGGCTTGACTCTCAGCGAAAGCGACTTCTTGGTTTATAGGAACAGTAGAAGAAGATGTAATGCAATAACGCCAAGCTGCAATATCTTCTGTGGGGCCTTTTATAGCAACCGCATGGGGTTCAAGGGCTTTTTTTACCAGTTGTAGCCATGTATCAGAGGGCGTTTTTTCACCTTTATATCCACAAACAAATAAACGATCTTCAGCACGTGTCATTCCTACATAAAGAAGGCGCCTATATTCTTCTTCTGCACGCTCTTTTAAATGTGAAATTGCTTGTCTAGAAAGTTTTGTATCAAACTTTTTATTGGGGCACCAAATAAAAGCTTGTTGTCCATTCCCTTGTGTACTGTCTAAAGACACTTTAAGCAAATGAGGCGCATGCTGAGGATGCCAAATCGCACTACCAGGATCAACCAAAAATACAACAGCAGCCTCTAGTCCTTTTGCGGCATGAACAGTCATGATGCGAATTTCTTCATTGTTTTGTTCAAATTCACGCTTAATTTCTGGTTCGCTTGCACTTAATGTTTCTAAAAAAGCTTGTAATCCTGGTAATCCTGTTTTTTGAATGTTAAGCGTATAATCCATAAAAGCATCGAGCACATCATTGGCTTCAGATCCTAAACGAGACAGAATTTTTTGCCTTCCCTTATCATTATTCAAAATATGGCTATAAAACTCGAAAACCGGTATTTTATCCACTAAAGCGCGATAATGGTTCAATTTTTCAAAAGCATCTTTAAAAGACGCTTTTAATGATGCGTTTGTCCATAAGCTTTGCCAAAGAGAGCCGGTGCGGTGTGCGGCAAGCTGATAGAGTTCCTCTTCACAAAAAGCAAAAAGGGGGCTTTTTAATACGCAAGCAAGAGAAAGATCATCTTGTGGCTGCAAAACAAAACGCCCAAGTGCCATTAAATCACGGATACTAATATGTTTGGTGAGTTGTAAACGATCAGCCCCCGCTACGGGAATATTACGGTGTTTAAGAGCCCGAGAAAGCGCTGAGACAAATTTATCACGTTTACGGACCAAGATCATAATATCACTTGCCCGTATTAAGCGTCCCTTTGCTGGAAGCATTTCGCCTTTTTGTAACCAGCCAGCAATCGTTTCAGCAATTTTTTCTGCTAAACGCACTTCAGGGGTATCTAAATGATCAACGCTTAAATGCCAGTCATGCGGAAATTCGCTTATTTCTTTAGAAATAGCATCCCATATAACAACCTCTCCTAGACTATGAACACGAATAGCTTCATGCACCGTTTTTGTATTTTCTGCCGAAAGTCCTTTATAGTTTTCTGGTGTTTCAAAAACAAGATCAACGCTTTTAAGAATATCTGCTGTAGAGCGAAAAGAATAATGCAATTGTATTTTCTCAAATTGCTGATTTGTTTGCTGCACTTTTTTTTGAATGATTCGTCCATTTGCAGCAAAATTTTCTGGGGCAGCGCCTTGAAAAGAATAAATAGACTGCTTTTCATCTCCAACAGCAAAAAGAGTCCGTATATTCGTTCGTTGGCTATACCCTGAGAAAAATTCTTGAGCCAACAGTTGAATAATTTGCCATTGCTCAGGATTGGTATCTTGTGCTTCATCAAGTAGAATATGATCAAGCCCCTGATCAAGTTTATAGTGCACCCATTGGCTTGCACCTTTGCGTTGTAATAAATGAAGCGTGCGCTCAATAAGATCGTCAAAATCTAACAAACCATTGGCCTTTTTTAGATTGTTATAAATTTCGAGATAAATGGCACAGAGCTGAAAAGCAGCCATATTGAGGGTGGCAACTTTTGCGCATTGATATTTTTCTAAAAGAACAAAAATTTTGCTTTGTTTATCTTCAAGAATTTGTTGAATAAAAGGCCAAATTTCATCTGATTTTTTACGAAATAAATGTGGAAAATTACGTGGTTTACCCTCTGTAGTCAAATAAATATCAGAGACAATATTGAGAATATTGGTCTCATCACGCGCTTCTTCTAATTGGGAAAACTTTTCCACTATCTCTTTCAAACGTTGACTGCCATTGGTTTCACAATGCTTAAGAGCATAAAGAGGAAGACGCGCAGTTTGTTGAATTTGTTCTAATAGGGATTGGTTTGTTTCATCAGGCGCTAAGTTAAAAAGCGCGCGCAATTTTTCTTCTCCATTTTCAGATAAAAGAGAAGAGAAAAAATCAGAGAGTTTATGTTGCTTTTCAACAGCTTCATAGAGCAATTGGTTAAAAGTATGTTCGCTAATAACTTGAAGTAACTGTTGTAAAGCAGGCTGTATATCACGACGTATTAAAAGTTGGCAACGGGATTCTTGTCGTAATTTTTTACGACTGATATCATCGGGGAGTTCAAAATGTCCTGCGATATTGGCTTCTAACATAAATTGATGCAAGAGAGATTCACAAAAAGCATGAATCGTTTGAATTTTTAAGCCACCAGGTGTTTCAAGAGCACGCGCGAAGAGTTGTCGTGCATACGTTAATTTTTGCGCATTGACAGGTTTATTTTCAAAGCGTGTTAAGGTTTCTTGCAGCTGTGCGTCATCAAGTTCATTCCAACTGGATAACGTGCGAAAAATTCGTGATTGCATAACAGCAGCAGCAGCTCTTGTATAAGTAAGGCATAAAATACGTGCTGGAGGCGTACCGTTTAAAAGCAAACGAATAACACGTTCACTTAAAACGTGGGTTTTTCCAGATCCAGCATTTGCAGAAACCCACACGTTTTTTTGGGGATGTGTTGCCGTTGCTTGTGCATCAAGAGCAGCTTCAGGAATAGAAAAAAACGTCATGATTACTCTTCTTCATGAAAACCAATTGACCATTCCCACAACCTTGCCAAATGATCGTAGTCACCTTCATATCGTTTTTCTAAGGGAACAGCATGTGAGAGATAGCCTTGTTGTGGATTTTGATAATACGTTATAAGGGCAATAAGATTTTTCCATGCGATTTCACCAAGATTAACGGCACTAAGATAAGTTTTTTTGTCTTTTTCCGTTAAAAGAATGGATTGAGATTTAATTTCACCTTTTCCGTTCAGAGGAACATAAAACAAATTTGAGGGAGTAAGATCTTGAAAATCTGGAAATGCCCCTTCCATCAGCAAAGCTGTTTCTAAAGCCAATTGTGGAAATAATAACTCACGAACTTGTTTTGATGAAGGAGGAGTTCCAGTTTTGAAATCTAGAATTTCAACCGTTTTGTCTGGTAAAACATCAAGGCGATCAGCCCGTCCTGAAAGGGTTACTCCTGTTTTGCCTATAGGAATTTTTTGTGAGACTACTTCAGAATATCGCTCTCGCGGTCCTAAATTTTGTTCCCATTGAATGAGACGTGGAGCAAGATTTTCAAAACTGTTCCACCAAACTGTTTCAATATCGGGTGGAAAATTGAATTTATCAAACTCTTTACGTCCAATAGCAAGCAGAACATTGAGTGCATTTTCAGCATTTGGATTTTTTATTTGTGTGCAAAAAGCGGCAAGAATAGCGTGATAAAGTATTCCGCGCTCAAGTGTGCTGGGGTCATGAATAAGTGTTTGAAGTGGTTTGAGTCGTAAGATTCTTTTGGCATAAATAGCATAAGGATCATACCGCAATGTTTCTATTTCAGTGACTGAAAAATGACGCGGACGCATAGCAAGAGGTGGTACAGGACAAGGACGCTTCACTTCAGAATTTACGCTTGTATGATCAAGCATCTTGCTCCAATAGAGGAGTATTTCACCGCGTGCACGAATTTGTTTCCAAACCTGTTTTCCTACAACTGTTTCTATACGTTGTAGCCAACGTGAAGGAATAGAAGGGGTATGATTAACCCGCAATGCGCGACTCATCACCACTTGATCCATTCCCATAGCCCATTGAAAATCATGCGCAGAAACACCTATACGCTGCTCTGGTGGTTCCAGAGTTAACATCATTTTCATTGGTCGCGATAAAAAAGCATCATTTCGGGTTGATATCGGCCATGAACCTTCATTAAGACCGCCGATGACCACTGTATCAACCGTTTGCAAACGCGATTCCAAAGTTCCCCAGATGAATAAACGTGGATGTCCTCCAGGTGAAGGCGTGACGGAACGTGTTGCGATCAATGCAGAAAACATAGCAGGCCATTCGCTCAGATGAAATGTTAATCCTGATTGATCACTGACCAATTCACGCAAAAAATTTGATAGAGCTTGTCCTGCTTCGTGTTGATAAAGATGGGCAAGAGAATTATCATCATCGCGACCAAAATTCTCAAAAACTTCAACAGTTGCTATCGCAGCTTCGGTGATAGTGCATTCTTTCTCTTGTTTCATGAGAGAGGTTAAAGGTTCAACAGCTTTCTTCAAAAGATGACACAGAAAACGTGCTTCTTCAAACTTCTGTTGATCAAGGGCATTCACTTCAGAACGATCATGGGAATATGTTTCAATCCATTTTTCAAGGAATTGATCACATTCAAAAAGATTGATGCGCCCTGTATTCCCTCGAAGTACAAAAAGTTCAAAATTTTCTGCCAGTTCGCGTAAGCGATGACGGTTTTGATGGAGTGTTGTCAGTGGATGTTTCAGAAGAGAAAGAAAAGCAATGGGATCATCAGGTTGCAAAATATTTTCTAAGATCAGTCGCAAAAGCGTTACAGGCAATGTTTGGGCAAGTGGTATTCCTCCTGAATCATTTGCTTCAATACCAAACCGCTGTAATTCCGCAGCAACACGGCGGGCTAAATTACGGTCATTTGTAATAAGGGCTGCAGTTTTTTGGGGTTCTTCAATAGCTCTTCGTAAAGCAACAGCGATCGCCAGAGCTTCCTCACGTTCATTTATAGCTTCAATAAATGACCAATCTGCACAAAATTCTTCATAATCATCACGGACAATTTGTACCCATTTATCGGTTGTAGAAGCTGGTCGAAATACTTCTGATAAAAGCGCCATTCGCCTTTTCTTTGTTGTGCTCTGTTGGCCAATTTCACAAACATGGTTGCGTTGACACTCCATGAGAGAAAGAAGTTTTTTTAAATGATATTGAGGATGGCTAAAAATATTTTCTGCATGATCAAAAGAAGCACACGCTTCTTTTTCTTTATTGCTTGTGCCAAGTGCATTCCATTGTTCTTCATCCATATGAAAATCAAGGCCCGCAAGAACAACAGCTCCTTTTGGCAGAGAGGCTATAACCTTTAAAAGATGAGAAACTGCGGGCATAGAACCTGATACACCAGCCGTAATGATAGGTTTATCAGATTGTGCACGTCGTAAAGTCTCTGCGTGCATTGTAAGTGCTTGATTACGCCATTCAGCAGGATTACTGCGTTGCCTTTCTGTTAAGATTTGTGGCCAATTTTGTGTCACAATCGTTAAAAAATCGAGCGTTATTTGCCACCATTCAGCAACCATATCAGGAGCAATATCTTTAAGTTTCGACCAGTCTGCTCCTTCTGTTTCAATTTCATCCATCAAATGTGCTAAATCTTGAGCAAGCCAAATTGCATCGGCACTATGAGCCGGTATAAGCACATCTTCTGTACCAAACATGGCACGCAGATGTGCAGGCAAATTTTCACGCCATGGACGAATAAGGCGCGCTAAAAGCAGCAAGCGTTCGCTTTCGCCAATGGGTGGATTGAGAGTGCTGATATAATTTTCAACAAAAAGAAAACTATCTTCATCGACATCTCCTAGAGCACGAATGGTTGGCAAGAAGGTTGATCGTGTATCGCTTCTTTCAACAAAGGCTAAACGCAAAGCGCGAGCCGCACGACGTGTCGGAACATAAATAAGGCTATCGGCAAGAGCCGTTTGAATATCTCCATTGGGAGCAAAATTATCAATAAGAGCACCAGAGAGAAGCGCATCAACAAAGTGAGGCAAAAAAGCTGTTCCAGAAGAAATAGAAAAGACACGTGGTTTATAAGTCATATGATATTGTATTTGGAATAACAAATTCCATCTTATTGATTATTTGTATTATTTTGACTGTATACAATTTTCATACAATGAAAAGCTCTATTTATACAGGAGATTCTTAATTTAGATTTTAAAAAGATTGAAAGACATTCCATGTCTTACGCTATCGTGAAAAAACATATTAAAAATTTTTTGATATGTTTCAACGAAGAATAGGCGATAGCTTGTTTTCTAACTCACATAAATACTCTAAAAACAAATATTAAATTTTTAAAAGGCTCCAAAAGTACAAATATATTGTAACTTATTGATTGTAATAGTTAAATTCACAGCTCTTTTTCTATCGTGCACTCTGAAAATGTTCTTTACATACTCCTTACGTTTTCAGAAAAAAACACTCCAACTCAACGTGAAAAATCATTATATACTAATTGTTGTGTAAAATATTTTTCTTTACGTTAAGAGCGTACTTGATAATCTTTAAAAGCAGAAAATTTTATTTTAGGAGCTCTTTCTGCCTCATAATTTAATGAAAAATGGTTCTCTGCTAAAAATACTGGATCACCCTCTAAATCATACGCAATAGCAGAACGGTGATTGCTGAGGAACTTTTGCAACTCATCTTTGCTCTGCGCTGAAACCCAACGGCATAAATTAAAACGCGCAGACTCAAAATTCACCGGTAAAGAATATTCTATTTTCAATCGCTCTTTTAAAACATCAATTTGCAAAGCACCAATAACACCAATGAGAGAAGGTGACCCATCATCTGGAATAAATAATTGCACAACCCCTTCTTCCGCCATCTGTTGCAAAGCTTCTTTAAGCTTTTTTGCTTTCATTGGATCGCCTAAACAAACACGACGCAAAATTTCTGGTGCAAAATTGGGAACTCCCTTAAAGAGGATATCTTCTCCTTCAGTCAAAGTATCGCCAATCCGTAACGTTCCATGATTAGGGATTCCTACGATATCACCAGCATAGGCTTGATCAGCAATTTGGCGTGAACGCGCAAAGAAAAATTGTGGAGCCGAAAGTGTCATCGGTTTTCCTGTTCGCACCAACTTTGTTTTCATGCCACGTTCAAGTGTTCCAGAACAAACCCGAAAGAAAGCAATACGATCACGGTGATTAGGGTCCATATTTGCTTGAATTTTAAAAACAAACCCTGTCATTTTAGATTCCGTTGCAACAATGCTGCGACGATCTGCGTCCTGATCACGAGGACTTTGACCAAAATCAATGAGTGCATTGATCAAATCACGAACACCAAAATTGCGTAAAGCCGAACCAAAATAAACTGGAGTCATATGACCTTCACGAAAAGCTTGAAGATCAAAATTTTTGCAAGCATTTCGAGCAAGTTCCACCCCTTCAATAAAAGTTGAACGTTGATACTCAGGAAGCAGATTTGCAACCTCATGGGAGCCAGAAACTATCTGTTGTGTTATCTCATCGTCTTTTTGACGAAAACGATTATGATGAAAATCAAAGGTCCCAACAAAATCTTTACCCGTCCCAATGGGCCATGTTATGGGCGCGGTATCAAGCGCTAGCTTTTCCTCAATTTCATCTAAAAGCTCTAGAGGATCACGCGCCTCACGATCCATTTTATTGATAAAAGTAACAATAGGAATATCCCGCATCCGGCACACTTCAAATAATTTCAGTGTTCTAGGCTCAATCCCGCGGGCACCATCTAGCACCATGATAGCACTATCAACAGCTGTCAGCGTGCGATAGGTATCGTCTGCGAAATCTTCATGACCGGGCGTATCTAAGAGATTAAAAATATGATTTTCATATTCAAACGTCATCACTGAAGTCACAACGGAAATACCACGATCACGCTCAATATTCATCCAGTCAGAACGGGTTTGAATACGATCCTTTTTAGCTTTTACTTCTCCTGCAAGTTGAATAGCACCACCAAACAATAAAAGCTTTTCTGTCAATGTCGTTTTTCCAGCATCTGGGTGAGCAATAATTGCAAATGTACGGCGTCGCTTTACTTCTTGCACTCTTCTCTCCATTATTCCTCCACAGATCGCGCAAGTGCTTCAGAAATTAGTGCACGCATTTCATTAATCCCATAAAGCGCAATAAATGATCCCAATCGTGGTCCTCGTTCCTGCCCTAAAAGGACTTCATAGATCATTTGAAAAAAGACATTTGAAACACCCGGTCCCCCTTCAGGGCTTTTTTTGTTATGATCTTGATAGCGTTCTATTAAACGTGCAACATCAAGAAGTGCATTTTGAATCATATTGCTATCAGCAGTTTCAGGCAGACTGGCTAATTTTGCATCAATTTGCGTTAATGTTGCCCGTTCACTATCATCTGCTGCTCGAAATTTTTTGTTAGGTTTTACAAAAACATCAAAATATTTAAGAGCAAATTGCACTAACTGATCAAGTTCTGGATAAGTTTGTGCATTGGCTCCTTGAGCATAGCGAGAAATAAACCCCCAGAGAACCTCTTTATTCTCTGCATTTGAAGCACTTACCAAATTCAACAGAAGAGCAAAGGGCACCGGTAAATCAACCTGTGGAGGACAACCATTATGGATATGCCATACTGGATTATTAAGCCGTTCTTGCCAACTTTGACGACCATAGGCTGAAAGATGTGCATAATATTCATCCACGACTTTGGGAATAACATCAAAATAAAGCCTTTTAGCTGTTTTGGGCTTTGAAAACATATAAAGCCCTAAACTCTCCGTTGGAGCGTAAGTAAGCCATTCATCAATGGTTAAACCATTTCCCTTGGATTTGGAAATTTTCTGACCCTTTTCATCCAAAAAGAGCTCATAGTTAAACCCTTCTGGAGGTTTTCCACCCAAGACTTTACAAATTTTAGAAGAAAGATTTGTGGAATCGATAAGATCTTTTCCTGCCATTTCATAATCAATGCCAAGCGCTGTCCAACGCATCGCCCAATCAACCTTCCACTGACACTTGACCTTGCCCCCTGTAATCTCCGTTTCTATAGTTTCTCCTGTTTCAGGCTCGATATAAGTAACCGTTCCTTTTTCAACATTACGCGCAATCATCGGTACTTGTAATACTTTTCCAGAAAAGGGAGAAATCGGTAAAAAGAGAGAATAGGTCGCCTGGCGTTCTTCACCCAATGTTGGTAAAATAATTGCCATCACCTTGTCATAACAGGCGAGAATTTTTAAAAGTGTTTCATCAAAACGACCGGAACTGTAATAATCTGTAGCACTTGCAAATTCATAATCAAAACCAAAACGATCAAGAAAAGCCCGTAAACGTGCATTATTCGCCGCTCCAAAAGAAGGATAATCATCTCCAAAAGGATCAGGAACGCGGCTCAACGGTTGACCAAGATAATGTTCCATCTTCTCGCGATCAGGGACATTCTCAGGGACCTTGCGCAAACCATCCATATCATCAGAAAAACAAAGCAGCTTTGTTTTTACTTTATTCTCCGTAAGAATATGAAATGCATGACGCACCATAGTTGTACGTGCCACTTCACCAAAAGTTCCAATATGCGGTAAACCAGAAGGTCCATAACCTGTTTCAAATATTACACTGTCTGGATAACCCGTCTTTTCGTATCGTTTGATAATCTTACGTGCTTCTTCAAATGGCCAAGTTCTCGATTGAGCAGCCGCATCCTTTAATTCAGACGTAAGGCTAAGGGCATCACACTGATTACGCATCATTATTTATCCTAAAAATTATACTCTTTCAAAATAGGGTGTATGGTTCTTGAATTTATTCGTCAATAATAGCAAGCAAAAAGATGTAAATTTCTTGATATTCTTAACTCACAATAAAAAACCCGCCCTCGCTGTAAACATATTTTGTTCTGAGAAAAATAAAAAACATTGAACATGATAAAGAAAAACTGCCTCATTTTGATTGTCAAAGCTTTCATTGCTCTTATCATGAGGCTTGCTTATCATATTTATCAGCACAAAAGTGAGCCCTCTAACAGTGAACGAGAAAACTTTAAAAACCAATAAAAAAATATTTAAATGATGTGTTTCATATAAAAACAATGCCCCAACATGAGACTTGTCAAAGTGATTTTTTATTTCTTTTCTTTACACCCTTTATGACATACGGCTTAATATACGCAAACGTAGAAAATTGAATTTAATAAAACCTGTTTGCATCTCTTTGATCATAAGCACCTTGATTATCCTCGATAAGTTACCAACGCACTTAAAATAAAGTTATTTTTGATTTTGACACCCTTTAACAATCACATTTCCTTTATAGAGCTTTAGTGTAATTTCATCTTCAATATGTTCTTGAGATAAATCAATCGCTGCCTGCAACATCTTGCATTCGGAAGAAAACTAAAAGCTATAATAAATGAGTTCTGCTTAACGGAGCATCAATTCATCTTTCAAATGCGTTGCACCATAATTTAGTGTTAAGATTCTATTGCTCTTTGATCCGTTAAAAGGATGATCCCCTCCCCTAGTGTTTCATAAATACTCCACGACTTCATACCTACAAAGCAATTATGTGCCAAATCTAACCAACCAATAGCAATTATGTGCTCGTAATGATTAATTCTGCAAATCAAGTTGCAGGCAATAAATTTTTTCCATTGATTAAAATAGCATTGCCTTTTTTAAAACCAAGAATGATTCTGGTTTCTTGATCGTGTGCATCTTTCAGCGAAAAAATACACAAGTGGACATCTTCAGGAGCAAGAGAAGTGCTGGATTTTCTAAAATCTTTCCTCCTGATGAAAAAGGACATAAATTTTTCCCACTTAAAAAGGTGCTTCGCCTTGCTTATTCTTTTCTATAGGTATTTTATGTATACGGACAAATTCAAACAGATCTGCTCGACTTCTTAAAATCCCAATCACACCTTGGGGCAATACCCTTTATATCAGAACTTAAAAGCATAAGTGAAAAGCGTACCTGATCATTGCCTTTACCTGTTTCCCCATGAGCAATTCATCTACCCCTGTTTCCCTTAATAATTTCAATAAGGCGTTTTGAAATAAGTGGACGTGAGATTAATGTCCCTAAAAGATAAATTCCTTCATCAACGGTATTTACTCGAAACAATCGGAAAGACAAAATCAAGCATAAATTCTTCGTGCAAATCTTCATTATAGATTTTTTTAATACCCTAGCATTTCAGCTTTACAACAAGAAAGTTCTAGCTCTTCCCCCTGCCTCAAATCCGCCGTAAAATTTACAACTTCAACGCCTAGCGTACTTTGCAACTATTTAAGAATAATTGATGTATCCACCCACTCCCTTGAATAAACAAAAACAATATTTCTAATATTTTGTTACTTTTTCACTCTAAAGTTCTATACGCGTTACTCTTTTTTTCCCAAAAATCACAACAGCGCAAGAAATGTGAAAATAAATTCTCTTTAAACAACATTAAAAAGACTCAAAAAGCGTAAATAAAGGCGAATCGGATTGTAAATAGTAAACACGGTTTAAAAATAAGAGGAGATTTTCGTGTCATTTCTACCGGAGTGGTCTATTATTGTGCAATTTGCTTTAGCATCTTTGATTTTAGCACTTATTCCAGGACCTGATATGATGCTTTCTGTAGGGCGAACAATTACACAAAGCAAAAAAGCTGGAATTATGTGCGCCTTGGGAAGTGCAACAGGATTTGCTATTCAGGTTACCGCTGTAGCTCTTGGCTTATCAGCGCTTATTTTTGCTGCGCCACACACTTTTGTTCTTCTGAAAATTGTCGGGGCCTTTTATCTTTTATGGTTTTCTTTCCAAGCTTTACGGAGAAAACCAACATTTTCTTTTGAACAAACATCTTCTAAATCTCAAAGCTCCAAACGTAACTATCTTGCTGGTATTGGAATTAATCTTCTCAATCCTAAAGTTATACTCTTTAATGCAACATTCTTACCACAATTCATCAATGAGAATGATCCTATGGCAACACAAAAGCTGCTCTTTTTAGGACTCTCTTATATTCCTATTTCTTTCCCCATTACAATTTCTGTTGTTTTTACAGCGCATAAACTGACCAAAACTCTTAAACAAAACCCTCTTTATATTCGCTTTCTCGACTGGCTTATTGCAGGGACCTTTACTAGCTTTGCTCTCCATCTTCTTATCGTTACAAAAAATTGATTTATAAGGTGTAATCTATCGTTTTTAATTTAAATTGGAACTCTAGATATTGTGAAACGCTTTCTTTTTAAATGTTATGTTTATATTCAATTAAACAAGAGCTCTCCCTTATACAGCACAAGAAAAGTGAGTGTTGTCGTGTAAATAATAACGACTTCAGAAAAGAATATTTCTTATGAATCACCTTAAACTCTGAAAGATTCTACAACATTGAAACCTAAAAGTATGAATAGTATCATATATTTCATAGAAGCTTTTATGTTATGCTTTTCACAGGCATTGTCGTGATATGGGAAGTGCATTAAGAAATGTTTTTCTTTAAACATGTTAATGGATAATAACAATGGTCTTTATTATATTTTAGACATGCCGTTTCGTGTGAAGCGTAATCTTTCTAAAGAACGCAATAAAAAAAGCATAAAGAAATGTATATCTCCACTCTTTAAAAGTTATTATCATAGAGATGTTTTTAAAAGTCATAGAGCCTGAGTAAAGAGTGTGAGATGGAAATGAACGACTCTTGAGACTTTCCTCTAAATTAGGCTGCCTCCTCATTTTAGAGATTACACAAACAGACTTTATGTAATCTCTTTCCTCTTATTAAACCTATAAAAGTAAGAACTTTTCGTCTCGCACGGATCCATTTTAATCTCTTGTCTTACACATACTACTCCATGAGGTTTATACGCGTCGATTTACGGAAAAAATACAGGCTTTATAGACTAAAATTGTGTTAACTAATGACCAATAGCACTTTCAAGTTTCAAACGTTCAGATTTTCGTAAGCGCTCTGAGGCCGATTTAAGCTGTCCACACGCCGCTAAAATATCGCGTCCACGTGGTATCCGAATAGGAGAAGCATAGCCTGCTTGATTAACAACATCAGCAAAACGCTCGATTTGCTCCCAATCAGAACATTGATAATTACTCCCTGGCCACGGATTAAAAGGAATTAAATTGATCTTCGCTGGAATACCTTTTAGCAACTGTATTAATCGCTTAGCATCATCTAAACTATCATTGATATCTTTCAGCATAACATATTCAAATGTGATTCGTTTTGCATTAGACAGACCAGGATAATTACGGCAAGCATCCATAAGCAAAGCAAGCGGATATTTTTTATTGATGGGAACAAGCATATCCCTTAATGTATCGTGTACGGCGTGGAGTGAAATTGCTAACATCACACCAATTTCTTCGCCAGTTCGGATAATTCCAGGAATAACCCCACTGGTTGAAAGCGTAATCCGGCGTTTTGATAAAGAAAGCCCATCGCCATCAGAAGCAATCAATAAAGCTTTTTTTACAGCTTCAAAATTATAAAGAGGTTCTCCCATTCCCATCATAACAATATTGGTAATTTTGCGCCCTTCAACAGGAACAATTGCCCCATCAGGCGTATCCTTATCAGGAAAATCCCCCAAACAATCACGTGCAACCAACAATTGTGCCAAAATTTCTTCCGCCGTCAGATTGCGAACAAGCATCTGCGTTCCCGTATGACAAAAAGAGCAGGTTAATGTACACCCTACTTGCGATGAAAGACATAAGGTCCCACGTCCTTCTTCAGGGATATAAACCGTTTCAATTTCAACAGGCCTTCCAGCCCCACGCGCTGGAAAACGTAAGAGCCATTTACGTGTACCATCCTTTGATATTTGTTCTCCAACAATTTCCGGACGTGCAATGGAAAAATGACGTTTGAAAGTTTCCTGCATTGCTTTAGAAATGTTCAGCATTTCATCAAAATTTGAAACGCCACGGACATAAAGCCAATGCCAAAGTTGACGTGCACGCATACGCGTTTGACGCTCTGGTACACCAAGTGTCTTTAAAGCTTGCACTATTTCATCTTGCGATAATCCAATTAAAGAGAGCTTAGAACTCTCCTGTACCACCACATCATCTGTTTTTTGTGCTAAACATGAACCAACAGGTCTAAGATCATAGGAAACAGCCATTGCTTTCCAATTTACATTACTATTTTAGAAGTTATCAAAACCTTAATGGCACTTTTGAGCCGCATTTAATGCAGCAGTGACCCCTTTTAAGGAATAAGTATAGGTGGTGTGCGTTCCCCGTTTTGATATTGCTTTCACGGTCATATTGTTTCCAGCACGCATAGCAGAAACAAGCTGCTTTTCTAGCTCTGATGACGCCAACCAAGCTGAAGAATCCTTCGTGAAGAAATCAAAATCCTTATCTCCAATGGTCACTGTCACTCTCGACCCTTCTTGAAGCGTATAACCAGCCATAAACTGCGGTTCAAACGAAACAGGCGATTGAGAACGCTTGGTAACTAAGAAAAAATTATCACCATGATTAACCGTCGTTGGAAGAGCCTTTAAAGGAATAGATAATACATAGCAAATCGTATTTTGGGACGATTTATAAGAATAGACTCCCCACGCTTCAAATTGATTTAAACGGCTTGGCGTTTGTGCACATGCTGCCCCAGCTGTAATAAGAACCATTACAGATGCAGCAATAACAGTCTTTTCAAACATCTTCATTTAGCTCACTTCTTTAATCTTTAACAAGATTCTCTTCATTGGAAAAGTTCAAAAAAAACTCCTCGACACTCATGTATAATTATCTTAATTCCTTTAATAAGCGAAATATTTCCACAATAATCAGAACATATTTTTACGTTCCATTGTGACCTTTTAGTCATTACCAAAATATGAACTTTTTATTCAATAATCACATTAAAAAACAATATTTTTAATTTCACACCACCCTTTTCGTTTTTTATGAAAAAACGGTACCTTTAAGCAATATGACTTTAAAACAAGATGAAAATATACCACCACTCTGCTAAGAAATAAACCACACTCTTTATATCACAGGCAATCTGCTGAAAAACTCTGAAAATAAACCCTACACTCCCCAAAAAAATTCATAGAACCTCATACCTTGTGAATACCACTTCTCAATTTTACACATTCAATATATGTATGTCTTTAAGATACTCCACCTTTCAATTATTATAGTGTATTCATACCTCGTATTCAATATCGTCCTGATATCGTCTTTTCATAATCTTAATATTATCAATATATTAAATCATAAAATGTAGAAACCTTAGATTCTGTCTCAATGGCGAATCGCATAACGTTATCTTTTACCATCAGCCCTTTAAGATACAAATTATATTATTTTAAAACTCTATGGTGTATACATCACAATTTATACACTTATAATCTTTTTTAAGCCGCATTTGATTCTGAAGTTTGAATCAATAAAGCATAAAGCGCATTAGCATTATGCGTATTGCGTAATTTTTGCACAACATCAGCATGACGCAAAACACGTGCAATCTGTGATAAAGCTTTTAAGTGATCTGCGCCAGCATTTTCAGGTGCCAAAAGAAGAAAAACAAGGTCTATAGGCTCATCATCGAGAGCTTCAAAATCAATAGGACTTTCAAGACGTGCAAATATACCAATAATCCGATTAATATCAGGTAATTTTCCATGCGGAATCGCAATACCACTACCCAGCCCCGTCGAACCAAGTTTCTCACGTTGCAAAACAATATCAAAAATTACATGCTCACTAAGACCTGTCAGCTGAGACGCTTTTTCGGCTAAAATTTGCAGAACTTGTTTTTTCGAATTCGCCTTAAGAGCCGGAATAATTGCTTCCGGTGCTATTAACTCACTCAAATTCATCCTTTAATTTTCCTCTTACACGCTCAAATGCTCATCAATAAACCTATAAACGGTATTGATATTTAAAGTTCTTTCACTTTTCGCAACATCGCATGTGTTTTTATTTTTTAATTGATAACAGGTGAAGGCTTAATACGTCTCATATCACTTTTAACAGAACAATAAATAGTGTTTAGCTCCTCATTAACAGCATGAGAAAAGAAAAAAAGAAATGAAGTTGTTCATAAAATTAATTTCCTTAAGACACTAGAAAAGGACATTATTCGTAAATTTATTAAACTTGTCACAAGAGTTAACGCATAATCCCCATTAGATTTTTTCTTTCTTTAAAAATGAGCTCTTAAATAGAATGAGAACCACATTGAGCAAAATAGACCTTTAATTTTAAAATCACTGTATAGCTTAAACAAAGCCTTATAACAAGAACCTAAAGCTTTTCTCCTATTTAAATACGCCATACAAACTAGTAAAACAGGACAATCCTATTAAATAAACGCAATATATAACGGATGGATTCTCCAATCAAAATATCCAAAACAGCATCATCGATATGTTCTTTGATGGAACAGAGAAAGTATGATGAATATCTCTCACCTTTTCTATGCTACAATCATGAGTAAGCTCAACCAATAAAATAATAAACTCATCTTAAGTGAGGAAGCCTCTTTCACCACTCAATGAAAATTTATTAAGTTATACTCATAAAAGAAGTTTGGCATAAATAAGGAGATTTTCAATAATATCAGAGAAAAACTTATTGCACAGCTCAATTAAAAAACTTTATCCTAAAGTCACATTCTTTTATTGATTTACAGCTTTTAATAACATTATCATCGTATTCTACAATAAAGAAAAATTTGCCTTTGTTTCTGTAATAGAAATATATCGATGACATGATTTATTAATAATCACAGTGAAGCCTTATCTACCTCCTTTGAAATGTGTTTGATTACTTAGAATAGTGTTTGTGGCGACCATGTTATTTTTTGTTAAACTTAAATGGAAACGTATGAAAGCTGTAAAATCATAGAGAAAACTGATTGCCCAAATAAATTCTGCGAACATCAACATTGTTGATAATATCGTGAGGACGACCGTGAACCAACACTTTGCCGGTATGAATAATATAAGCGCGGTCGACAAGCCCTAATGTTTCGCGTACATTATGATCTGTTATTAAAACACCAATGCCACGCTTCGTTAAATGACGAATAAGCTGTTGAATATCAAAAATAGCGATAGGATCAATTCCTGCAAATGGTTCATCAAGTAACATAAAATGAGGTCGAGAAGCTAAAGCGCGCGCAATTTCAAGTCGTCGACGTTCACCCCCAGATAACGAAAGAGCAGGCATTTTACGTAAATGATCAATTTTAAACTCATGTAAAAGACTATCGAGCTCTTCACGTTGTTTAAGGCGATCTTTTTCAACGACTTCTAAAACAGCTTTGATGTTATTTTCTACGGAAAGTCCACGAAAAATAGAAGCTTCTTGGGGAAGATATCCAATACCTAAACGCGCCCGTCGATACATCGGAAGATGTGTGATATCAAATCCATCAATCTTAATGGATCCTCCATCAGATTTTATGAGCCCTGTAACCATATAAAAACAAGTTGTTTTACCTGCCCCATTGGGACCTAAAATACCAACGGCTTCTCCCGTACGAATGCCAAAAGAAACACCATTAACCGTTGGTCTTCCTCGATAAACTTTAATCAAATGGCTGGCAATCAAGGTTCCTTTTAAGCGCTTTTTTGAAGCTTCACTTGTAAAATCATACTGATCAGTTTGTTTTTTTCTTTTGATTCCAAACATGAAATCTTAATGGCCATTTTGTTGATTTTGTTTAAAAATAATAGAAACGCGACCTTTTTTCTTAGTTGTCTCACAACCCTCTAAAAAAGCTTTTCCGCTTTCCATATTTGCCGTTAGTTTGCATCCCGTTGCTACATTGTCACCATCTGTTAACACAACATGATTCCCTGTCAAGCTCATCATTTTTGATTTTCCATCAAAAACACCTCTATCTCCCGTAGCAACTTGCGTCGCTATTTTTATATAAACCGTTCCTAAGGCTTCCATTTTTTGTATACCCGACGAACCAAACAAAGAAACAGACGATACCGTCGCATTTTCCTTGTTTCTATCCGCTCCTTTATGAGTTTTATCGTAATAAACAATTAATTTTTCCGCCCGTAAAAGACGTTCACCTTGCACCACTGAAACATCACCCTTAAAAAGGGCTATCCCTTCTTTATCACGTATTTCTAAAGAATCTGCATGAAGTTCTACCGGTTCTTTGTCATTTGATAGGCTTATTCCCAAATGGGTCCCTTCAGTATATCCTGAAACCGTTCCTCCTCCTAACATTCCCATGCTAAAAGCCAACGTCATACCTATCCATCTTTTGTATGATTTCATTCTTCCAATTCTTCTGCAATTCTTCTGTTTGTATAGACACATGAATTCTCTTTTAAATATTCCTTAAAGATTCGTCTTGATATTGCGTCATTGCTTTTCAAGCACTAAATGTACACCACCATGGAAATACATGTTTTTTCCTTTTTCTCGAATTTTTAAGGCATTGGCGACAAGATGAAAACCGGCTCGCTGAATATTAACACGTTGATTTGTTTTTAACTGTCTTTCAGATAAATTAATATTAGCTGACATAAATTGTGCTATCACTCCATCATTCGTTGTAATGGTGAATGGTTTATCCAACTGTAAAAAACCATGAATATTATCGTAAATACCCCCTTGTGCTGAAAGAAAAACCTGTCTTTGTTGACCCATAGATGCTTTCGCTGTAATGTTTTGTAATCCAATTATTCCAGAGCGCGTATGATCTTGAAATGCCTTTTCTGCTTTAAGCCAATAAGGTTCATGAGCACGCGTATACCCTTCTAATTTTGGATTGAGCATCGTCAAGTTCGTCACTCCATTCTCTTCATTATTCAAAGGCATAGGATCAGACGTAACGGGAACCAAGAAGAACGTAAACCAGCAGAAAACCACCCCTGAAACTAGTGCTAAGAGGGGTAAAAAAATTTTTAAGTGGCTAATGCGACGCGAATGCCGAGATGCTTTTTTAAAAACATCTCCAACAGATGATTGCATTGAAAAGACTTCATTACGATTGTGTACGAACATACTCTCCTAATCTCTTATAAATATTCCGCATTTTTAATCTGTATAACCTTTATAAGAGGTATTTTCAAATTTTGTTTCTTGAAATTTGTTTTTTCTTGGTTTTATTTTGCTTTTATCCGTTTATATGTTGTAATATGCATGAAATGCACAATTATAAGAAAGTTTTTTTGTGTGAAAGTGAGGCTATTGTGGTTAAATCAGAGCTTGTGCAAATTATTGCTCGTCATAACCCGCATCTTTTTCAACGGGATGTGGAGAATATTGTAAACGCTATTTTTGAAGAAATTTCAACAGCACTTGCCAATGGCGATCGTGTTGAACTTCGTGGATTTGGAGCTTTTTCTGTAAAAAGCCGTTCAGCCCGTAATGGACGTAACCCACGAACTGGAGAAGCCGTTGCTGTTGAAGAAAAATGGATTCCTTTTTTTAAAACGGGCAAGGATTTACGCGACCGTCTTAATCAGTGAGAAACTTATGATCATTAAACGTATTCTTCTAACAAGTATCGGTGTGATTATCACAGCGTTTTTGATTGTTTTTATCGTAGCTAATCGTCAAGTTGTTCCGTTAACCCTTGATCCTTTTCGAGCAAATTCTGAAAGTTTTACTTATCATGCTCCCCTCTTTATATGGCTCTTTATTTTCTTTGGTTTTGGTATTTTATTAGGAAATATGATCCGTTGGTTTTCCCATCACAAATGCAAAAAGGCCCTCAAAAAAAGTAAAGCAGAGATCGAGAAATTGAAAACGTCTATCACAAATCTAGTGTAATGGTCTTTTAATGAAGTCTTTTTCTCTTTTGTATTTTATATTCAATACAGAATTTGTTTCTATATGTGTTTTAATTGATTTTAGTTCTTTTGCACTTTTACGAAACATTTAAGAGCTTTATAATGTAATTTTTTATACTTCATATATCGTGATACAAAACATGCCTGCACAATGCTTTCAATCCTCCCACAAGAATAGATATCCGCAGGAAAAATTGCCTCTTATTTTAGAAACAGGTATGAGTGAAAATTATGCTCTCATTGATTCTGGAAATGGACAAAAATTAGAGCGTTATGGAAACTATCGAATTATTCGACCAGAGGGTCAAGCACTATGGAAACCTGCTTTATCACAAAAACAATGGGATGATGTTGATGCTATTTTCACAGGAAACCGTGATGAAGAAGGGGTTGGTCGTTGGCATTTTCCTAAAAAGCCACTTGGTGAAACATGGCCTCTTTCTTGGAATGGACTGTCTTTTCTAGGTCGCTTTACTTCCTTTCGTCATGTAGGCGTTTTTCCTGAACAAGATGCCCATTGGCGCTCTATGGAAGAACAAATTGTTAAAGCCGCACGTCCTGTAAAACTATTGAATCTTTTTGGCTATACAGGTGTTGCCTCTTTGATTGGAGCACGAGCAGGTGCAAATGTTACCCATGTTGATGCTTCTAAAAAAGCCATTGCGTGGGCAAAAGCTAATCAGGAAAGAGCAGGATTACCAGATCATTCTATTCGCTGGATTTGCGATGATGCTGTAAAATTTGTCGAGCGAGAACTACGTCGCAAAAAAAACTATGATATGATTCTTCTTGATCCCCCCGCTTATGGACGTGGACCTCATGGTGAAGTTTGGCAACTATTTGATCATTTACCAGCGATGATCACAAATTGTCGTAAACTTCTCTCTGATAAACCGCTCTCTGTTGTCCTTACAGCTTATTCCATTCGTGCTTCCTTCTTTGCACTTCATGCTTTAATGCGCGATGCATTTGTAAATCTTGGGGGTACAGTTGAATCAGGAGAGCTCATTTTGCGTGAAGAAATTGCAGGGCGCGCCCTTTCTACTTCTCTTTTTAGCCGTTGGATTGCTTGAATATGTGTGGACCAAAAACTGGTAGAGTGAAAGAAATTACCTCTCTTAGCAACCCCATCATAAAAGATCTTAAAGCACTTAGCCAAAAGAAAAACCGTAATCGTGAAGGTCTTTTTATGGCAGAGGGATTGAAATTGGTCATTGATGCTCTCAATCTCGGTTGGACTATACAGACACTTATTTTTTCTAAAAGCGAAATTGGTAATGCCACTATCGAAAATACTGCTGCACGCGCTGTAGCCAATGGTGGTTTTGTTATCAAAGCCTCACAAAAGGTTATGGAATCACTTACCCGACGCGATAATCCACAAACAGTTATTGGTATTTTTAGACAAAAATGGCAACCCCTTGAAATGATAAAAGGACAGGCGAAAGATGTTTACATCGCACTTGATCGTGTGCGTGATCCTGGAAATCTTGGAACCATTATTCGCACGGCTGATGCTGTAGGTGCTAAAGGTGTTCTTTTAATTGGCGAAACAACAGACCCTTTCTCACCTGAAGCAGTTCGTGCAACCATGGGATCTATTTTCTCTATACCTCTTTATCGTTTTGATGAAAGCGCCTTTTTAAACTGGTTAGCTCACTTTAAAGGCATAATCGTTGGCACGCATCTCAAAGGATCTCAGGATTATCGCACACTTGATTTGAAAAATGGTCCGATAATCCTTTTAATGGGAAATGAAAAACAGGGGTTATCAGATATTCTGACAAGTCGGTGTGATAAACTTGCACGTATTCCACAAAGTGGACGCGCTGACTCGCTTAATCTGGCAGTAGCAACAGCTGTTATGCTTTATGAAATCCGTCGCCCTTATTTAACACTGGAACCATGCGAGGAAAAAATATGATCCGCAAATCACTCTCTTTTTTTCTTCTTGGTTTGGCCCTTACAGTGGGACTTGACCAAGCTGTTAAGTATTGGATTATGCACAATATGCCTCTCGGGACAGAAATCCCCCTTATTCCTTTCCTTTCCCTTTATCACGTGCGTAATTCTGGTATTGCATTTTCGTTTTTTTCTTCCTTTTCTCACTGGGGAATCATTGCCATCACGATCATTGTGATTATCTTTCTTTTATGGTTATGGAAGAATACTGAAGACAACAAATTTTTAATGCGCTTCGGTCTTGTCCTTATTATTGGGGGAGCAATCGGCAACCTTATTGATCGTATTCGCTTTCATCATGTCACTGATTATATACTTTTTCACATTGATGATATTTTTTATTTTGCTATTTTTAATCTTGCAGATAGTTTTATCACTTTGGGTGTTATTGCCATCCTTATTGAGGAACTGCGTACTTGGATGAAAGCAAGAGGTCATTCAAACCATACATCTCCTCATTGATGTTCTCATCGCCTTAAAAACAGAGATTTTTTAACACCATAAGCTTGATTACAAATCCTCTTGGATAATTCTTGCAGCTAATCATTTCACGTATTTTTTTATGAGATTTTATTTTCTCTTCAACTTTATATTTCCATTCTTCATCAATACAAAAGAACTGATTTCAAATAGAAATCAATATCTTTTTATCTATATGTCCCTATCACACCCTAAGAAAAAATATTTTACAGCTTTTTATTAGCACGCCAATCCTGCTCGTGTGTTGTGCAAGAAAATGATCTTGATGGATTGAATATAAACAGATTTGTCATCAGACAATCTTACGATATTTTTGTGAGAGATATTTAGAGTAAAAAATAATATATCTTTATATATCAATGTGTTATATAAAAACTCAATTCAATTATGAATTATGGTAAGGCAGAGCATACGCAGTCTTGAAGGTTGAAAAATAGCGTGATACTATGCAACACTTCTCTTATCATCTTAAATATGGGTATTTTGTAACTGGGAATTATAGGGTTCCCGTGAATAATAAAAAAACATTAGTATTGTCCTTTTATCTTGCAAAAATATGGCAAAAAATGGAAATATTTTTCATGAAAATGAACTATTTCCTTACCAATTTGTAAGGTTCCTTTCTTCGATAAATCTCTTGTAATTTTTAAATAAATCTCCATAATAAAGGGGAAGATATGCTGGAATTCCGCCAGTGATTCTGAAGGTTTTTGTATTCGCCAAATTAAGGCTTATACAAAGTTTGTCTCTGGAATGAGAGAAAATGAAAAACCCAATGCCTGACGGGACATATGCTAAAGGATTTTATATTATGGCTAATTTTAAAAATTTACGTTCAGCGCCTGCTTCTCATGCTGATGCATCGATTGATCAGGGATTGCGCGACTATATGTTGGGTGTTTACAATACAATGGCCATTGGTTTGCTTATTACAGCTGCTGCTGCCTATGCAATTGTATCATTAGCAACGACAACAGATATGAGCCAAGCAGCAGCTCAGATCAGTAACAGTGTTTATTTAACATCATTTGGAGTAACATTTTATACATCGCCATTCTCTTATATTGTGATGTTTGCACCCCTCGTTGCAGTTTTATTTCTCAGTTTTAAAATTAATACATTAAGCACCAATGCTGCTCGTAGTCTCTTTTTTGGTTATGCTGCTTTAATTGGGCTTTCATTGTCTTCAATCGTTTTACGTTATACGACAGAGAGTATTGTACAAACCTTTGTCATTTCCGCTGCAACTTTTGGAGCTCTTTCACTTTATGGATACACTACAAAGCGTGATCTTACAGCAATTGGTTCATTTTTATTCATCGGATTGATTGGCTTGTTTCTTTCTATGATTGTGAATATTTTTCTTGGGTCAAGTGCTTTGCAATTTGCTATCTCCGTTATTGGTGTTTTTATCTTTGCTGGCTTAACAGCTTACGATACTCAAAACATTAAGTTGATGTATTATGAAGGAGATCAAGGCGATACCAGAGGTCGTAAAGTTATTATGGGTGCGTTGAGTCTCTATCTTGATTTCATCAATATGTTTGTCTTCTTGCTACAATTTCTCGGCTCAAACCGTGATTGATTGCAAAAACAGCGTTTAATGAAGGAACCTTGTTTCTAAAAGAGACAAGGTTCTTTTGTTTTTAGTGTAAGTTTTTACCTTTTGCCTTTTAGGAGTTATTCTTTTCGTAAAATGACAAAAATACCTTACAAGCAAAAACTCCCTTGGTTTAGCGGTTTTATTCAACAAAAGCTCCATAACACCCTTTTAAAGGCAATCCATAGCCGTTCTCATCCTCCATCAAATATTCTCAACCCAAATAATCATTATGATCTGACCGTTGCTTCCTATAATGTACATAAATGCGTAGGTATTGATAAAATTTTTGATCCTACACGGATTGTCCGTGTTATTACTGAATTACAAGTTGATATCCTTGCTCTTCAAGAAGCAGATAAACGTTTTGGTGAACGCATTGGTTTAATTAATCTTAAACTGTTAAAAGCTGAAACCGGTTTGATTCCTGTTCCTCTCAATACTATGTCACCTCATGGTCACGGTTGGCATGGGAACGCTCTCTTTTTGCGAAAGGGATATGTACGTGATACTTTACAAGTCTCTCTTCCTGGTATTGAACCACGTGGGGCTATCATTGTAGAATTGGAAATGGCAGCAGGTCCTATTCGTATTATTGCGGCTCATTTTGGCTTATTACGTTATTCTCGCAAACAACAAACAAAAATGCTCCTTGCAATTTTGCAAAAACGCTCCCTCATGCCTACACTCCTCATTGGAGATTTTAATGAATGGCGGATGGGAAAAGGCTCATCTTTAAATCATTTTTATCCCTATTTTGATAGCTCACTTGAAGTTGTACCAAGCTTTCCCTCTCGCTTTCCTTTTTTAGCCCTTGATCGCGTTTTTGCCTTTCCTCACCAATTGGTAACAAATCTTGAAAATCACCATTCACCACTTGCGCGTATTGCCTCAGATCATTTGCCAATCAAAGCTTATCTTAATCTTGCTCATGCAATAAACATCCTGAAAAATAAATGAAAAAAGTTAATGAGCCTCATCCCAATTTTGAGCCGTCATAACTTTCACTTCAAGGGGTACAGATAAAGATAAAATCGGCATTGTAGCATTTTCCATGACATTTTTAACAATAGCTATGGTTTTTTTACTTTCTTCTTCTGGTACTTCAAAAATCAGTTCATCATGCACTTGCAGCAACATTTTTGCTGATAGACTTTCTTCTTTTAAAGCATCTTCCATCTGTATCATAGCACGGCGAATAATATCGGCCGCAGAACCTTGAATGGGAGCATTGATCGCCGCTCTCTCATTAAGAGAACGAATTTTTACATTCTCTGCTTTTATTTCTGGATAATGGATGCGACGTCCAAAAATTGTTTCTACATAACCATTCTCACGCGCAAAGCTTTTAGTCTTTTCCATATAATTCTTAATTCCTGGAAATCTTTCAAAATAAAGTTGAATATACCGCCCTGCTTCTTGGCGTGAAATCCCTAATTGATTGGCTAATCCAAAAGCTGAAATACCATAAATAATACCAAAATTAATCGCTTTTGCACGCCGTCGTGTATCTGAAGGCATTCCCTCTATCGCAACGCCAAACATTTCTGACGCCGTTATAGCGTGAATATCATGTCCTTTAGCAAAAGCTTCTTTTAACGCTTTTATATCCGCAATATGTGCGAGAATGCGTAATTCAATTTGACTATAATCAGCAGAAAGCAAAACATGTCCTTTGGAAGCAATAAAAGCTGTTCGAATTTTACGTCCTTCAACAGTTCGTACTGGAATATTTTGCAAATTTGGTTCTGATGATGATAACCGCCCTGTTGACGTTATTGCCAAAGAATAATTCGTATGAACACGGCCTGTTTTTGGTAAAATATAAGAAGGTAAAGCATCGGCATAGGTCGATTTTAACTTTGCAAGTTGACGCCACTCAATAATTTTACGCGGTAAAATATGACCTTCAGCAGATAACTCTTCTAAGGTTTGTGCAGAAGTTGACCATTGGCCACCCTTTGTCTTAGCGCCTCCAGGCAATCCCATTTTGCCAAAAAGAATATCCCCTAATTGCTTTGGCGAAGCAAGATTAAATTTTTCATCCGCTTGTTTATAAATTTCTTCTTCTAAAATTAAAGCAGCCTGCGCCAATTCTCCTGAAAGGCGCAATAAAATTTGCCGATCAATAAGAATTCCGCGTTCTTCCATTCTTGCAAGAACTTCTACAAGAGGTCGATCAAGACGTTCATAAATTTTTGTCATACCCCGAGAGACAAGTTGCGGTTTCAAAACTTGCCAAAGACGTAGCGTTATATCCGCATCTTCCGCCGCATAAAGGGTTGCTTGCCTTAAATCTACTTGTGCAAAAGAAGTAATTTTTTTTCCGTTATGTGTTAAATCCTTATAGGCAATTGGTTTATGTCCAAGCCAACGTTCCGATAAATCATCCATATTATGGGTTAAAGTTCCAGCATCCAAAGCATAAGACAAAAGCATGGTATCATCAAAAGAACGTATCACAATGTCATATTGCTTCATCACCAACCAATCATATTTTATATTCTGTCCAATTTTTAATACTGCAGAATCTTCTAATATCGGTTTTAAAAATGCTAAAGCTTTTCGGGTCTCAATCTGGGAGGCAATGCGTCCACCCCTCAAAAGGTCTTCCTCTCCTTCATCAAAATGTTCAAGAGGTATATAGGCTGCTTTTCCCGGCTGTAATGCGAGTGAAAAACCAACAAGCTTTGCTTGCATTGGATCAAGAGAAGTTGTTTCAGTATCAAAAGCAAAAAAACCCTGCTCTTGTGCTTGTGATAACCATTCTTTTAAAATTTTCTCATCAAGAATTGTTGTATAAGTCTCTCTTGTAATTTTTTGAGTCAGTGCTTGATCTTTACGTTTTTGTGCAAAAGCTTGTGGAGAATTTTCGGAAAACTCATGACGAGATTTTTGCTCTATGTTCTTAGTACTAAAATCATGCTTGTCGTTAGGTTTTTCCCATTCAACATCTATATCCAGTGCATCAATAACAGCTGCATCGCATGCTGTCGCCTCTGCCACGCGACGCGTTAATGTTGAAAATTCCATCGCTTTCAAAAAAGCAATTAAGCGTGGTCCATCTTGTGGCTCCAAAATAAAATCATCTAAATCACTGTCTATAGGAACATCTGTTTTAAGCTTAACAAGTTCACGAGAAATTTTAACCTGTTCACTATAAGCTTGTATGTTTTCACGTCGTTTTGTTTGTTTAATTTCAGTCACACGTTGCAACAAAAGATCAAGAGAACCAAACTGATTTAACAACTGAGCGGCAGTTTTTGGTCCAATGCCTGGAATCCCTGGTACATTATCCGTCGAATCTCCAATTAATGCTTGTAAATCGATCATCTTTTTAGGATGAACACCCCATTTTTCTATAACTTCTGAGACACCTATATGCTTGTCTTTCATTCCATCATACAAGGATACATGCTTATTGACGAGTTGCATAAGATCCTTATCAGAAGAGATAATGGTTGTTTTTGCACCAACCTTTGTTGCCAATTGTGCGTAGGTCGCTATCAAATCATCCGCTTCAAAGCCTTCCTTTTCAATACAAGGCAAATTAAAAGCTTTAGTTGCTTGGCGTATTAACGCAAATTGAGGAATTAAATCTTCGGGAGGTTCAGAGCGATTCGCTTTATATTGAGGATAAATTTGTTTTCGAAAAGTATCAGATGAATAATCAAAAATAACAGCAATGTGTGTTGGAACAATACCTGTCGCTGTGTTACGAGCATCACAAAGTAATTTCCATAACATATTACAAAAACCAGCTACGGCTCCTATAGGAAGTCCATCCTTTTTACGTTTTAAAGGCGGTAAAGCATAGTAAGCACGAAAAACATAGCCTGACCCGTCAACCAACAAAAGATGATCTGTTGCTTTCATGACAATTTTATTTCTCCATTTCAGCTAAAAAACACATTCCCCTTATATATTTTTTTCACTTTTATTTTAATTTTTTCCATTTTGCCTCTAAAAAGCCATTTTTTCTTTTCATAAGACATGAAGTCGTTACACTTTATATTACGTACCTAGAGCTTTTCTTTGCTGTTACAGGATTAATAGCTTTCATTTTGCTCCTCCTATGATAGCTGAGGTACGATGTAGCGACAGGGTCGTTGTGGTGTTCCCCTCCCCACAACGACCATTTTTTTTACATCCGTATTTTTCATTTTTAATCTTAAGTAACTTTTTTAGAGATAAGGTAAGGGATGTTATTCATGAATTTTGAAGTTATTCCACAGAGCTTTTTCACCCATTTTTCTGATAAAATCGGCGTGCAACTTTTTTTCCTGTGCAGTCAATCTTGAAGGTAAAGCCTGTGGACGAGATCTAACTGCATAAGATATGCCTTTATCATTTTGGATATGTTCATCAACATTCCTTCTGTTATCAAAACCCAATACGCCCTGCTTTCCACCAATCAGTTCAATATAAACATCAGCCAAAATCTCTGCATCAAGCAAAGCGCCGTGAAGAACACGATGGCTGTTATCAATTCCAAAACGTTTGCATAAAATATCAAGAGAATTAGGACCCATAGGAAATTTACGCCGTGCCATAGCCAATGTATCAAGAATATTATCAACACTGATAAGGGGCTTATTGACACGTTTTAATTCTGCATTAATAAAACCTATATCAAAACTCGCATTATGCGCAATCATGGTCGCACCATTGATAAATTCTAAAAATTCATCAACAATATCACTAAAACTTTTCTCGTTTTTTAAGCGTTCATTGGTTAATCCGTGAATTGCTACCACTTCATCAGGAATAAGAACGCCTTCCGGATTTAAATAAACATGAAACTGGCGTCCCGTAAGATAACGATCAACCATTTCTACACAACCAATTTCGATTATGCGATCTTTCTCTTTATCTAAACCTGTTGTTTCTGTATCAAAAATAATTTCCCGCATAATTTTAATTCTTTAGCAATTTTTTTATGACATCAAAAACCTGTTGACGTGTATTCTCTAAATCTTTCCCTGTATCAATAATAAAATCAGCACGTTCTCGTTTTTTTTCATCTGGCATTTGCCTCGCATTGATAAAGGCAAATTTTTTCTCATTCATCCCTTGGCGAATCATCACACGCTCTTTTTGTATTTCTGGTGGAGCAGAAACAACAATAACGCTATCTACACGACTTTCACCATTTTTTTCAAACAGAAGTGGAATATCAAGAATAACTAATTTTTCCCCATGGCGACGCGCTGTATCAATAAATTCCTTTTCTTTTTTTTGCACTAATGGATGAATTACTTTTTCTAATGTTTGTAATTTTTCCTTATCATCAATCAAAATTTCAGAAAGTTTCAAACGATTAACTTCACCATTTTCAACAACACCAGGAAAAATACGCTCTATGCGAGACACAGCTGGCTCACTTTTATAAAGCTGTTGTACCGCCTCATCAGCACTAAAAACAGAAATACCCGCTTGCTTGAAAAAATCAGCAACTGTTGATTTTCCCATAGCAATTGATCCCGTCAATCCTATGATCTTCATTCTCTCTCTTCACTCATATCCTCTAAAATAGCTGCCCGTAAGGCTTTTGTTACCTGTGGTCTTATTCCAAACCACCGTTCAAAACCTATAACAGCTTGGTGGAGAAGCATCCCAAACCCATCAACAGTCTTTAGACCGCAAGCTTTAGCCTGTTGTAAAAAAGGGGTTATCAATGGTGTATAAACAATATCTGTTACTAATGCTGTTTTTTTTGCTTTATGAAAATCACAAAAAAAAGAATCATTTTTTTCTTCTGGATTTTTTATGCCTATGGATGTCGTATTAACAATCAAATCAGCTTGATAAAGTATTTCATGGACCTTATGCCAATCGTAGACTTTAATGGGTTTTCCAAAATGTTGGGCTAAATTATCAGCGCGTTGTTTTGTACGGTTAACTAAATAAATCTGTTCAAATCTGCGCTCTTTTAAAGCATAGAGGACAGCGCGTGCAGCACCACCTGCTCCAAAGACAAGAGCTGTTTCCCCTTCCCAATCAGATGCAAAATCATCAAGATTAGCGCTAAAACCATAGGCATCACTATTGGTAGCACAAAGTTTATCTCCTTCATACCAAAGTGTATTAGCCGCACCAATTATTGTTGCTGTTTCATCTTTATAATCTGCTAGACGAAAGGCTTCCTGTTTATGAGGCAAAGTAATATTTCCTCCACAAAAACCCATTTTTTGTATAGAAATAATAAAATGGTTGAATTCTTCAGAAGTCACTTCCTGTGCAAGATATTCCCCTTGTAAACCATATTGCTTAAGCCAAAAATTATGAATTGTTGGCGATTTTGAATGATGAATAGGAGAACCAACAACAAAAGCGCGGGGATAATTTGTTTTTTTTATTGTTAAGTCAACCATCAATAATCCCTAAATGACGTAATTTTACGAGTAGAGGGAGCAAAGGTAAACCAACAATAGTGAAAAAATCTCCATCAATTTTTTCAAAGAGTTGAATCCCTTCCCCTTCAATTTGATAGACTCCCACACTGTTTAAAACATCTTTTCCTACGCGCGCTAAATAACGCTCAATAAATTTTGATGAAAGTAAACGTACAGACATATGTGCACTAAAAGCTTCGACCCAAATTTTTTGACCATTTTTAAATAAAGCTACCGCACTATGAAGAGAATGTGTTTTTCCTGATAATTCGCATAAACGTTGGTGTGCTTCCTTAATATTTGTTGCTTTATGAAAAACTTGACCTTCTAAATCAAGCACTTGATCGCAACCAATAACAAAAGCATTAGAAAAACGATCTGAAACATTTTTTGCTTTTGCACTCGCAAGAAAACAGCTGAGTTCTTTAGGTGTTTTTTCTTTTGCTTTTTTTTCTACTTCTCTTTCATCAAAGGAAGCTCCTTCAATCAAAAAATTTAAACCTGCTTTTTTTAATAATTTTGCACGATAAAAACTAAGAGATGCTAATATTAATGTCTCTGTATTCATGAGAATTTTCTCTCATTTTCCTTCACGAAATCGTGATAAAAGTTCAAATATTGCCGCTGCAGTTTCTTCAATAGAGCGCCTTGTGACATCAATAATAGGCCAACCAAAACGTTCGCAAATGCGTTTTGCATAGATTAATTCTTCAGCTATGTTAATACGGTTTGTATAACTATCAAGAGCAAGACCTTCTCCCAAATCACGATTTTGCCGAATATGTGAGATTCTTTCAGCTGAAGCGATTAAACCAACAATTAAAGAATTTTTTGCCTCTAAAAGGGATTCTGGTAAATCAATATTAGGAATAAGAGGGACATTGGCCGTTTTGATCCCCCGATTTGCTAAATAGATACTTGTTGGCGTTTTAGAGGTCCTTGAAATTCCTACAAGAATTACATCCGCTTCAGATAAACTACTGGAAGATTGTCCGTCATCATGCTCTATCGTAAAATCCAATGCCTCAATACGGCGAAAATAATCAGCATTAAGATCATGTTGTGCGCTCGCACGTAAATGAGTTGGCATTCCAAGATAAGACTGAAAAGCATTTAAAACAGGATGTAATATATCAATACAGGGAACTTTTATTTTTTCGCATCTTTTTTGAAGAAGAAGTTTAAGTTCTTCATCAATTATTGTGTAAAGAACAATACCTGGCTCTTGTTGTATTTCATCAAGAGCTTTTTGTAACTGTATTTTATTACGAATCATAGGATAGATATGTTCTGTTGCCTGACTCATTGTATATTGGGATGCTACAGCTCTTCCAACAGAGATTAAAGTTTCCCCCGTTGCATCAGAAAGCATGTGTAAATGAAAGGATTTTTTTTCTTTTGTCACAAAAATTTTAACTCCTTGTTAAGACATGTGTATATATCTTCAGGCTTTTTTATAAAACTAAAATTTAGGAAAAATCTTCCATTATTATGCACAAATAAATCCCTTGTGATAATTGAACACTGCTTATGAGAAAAAAATGGGGATAATATCTTTAAGATAATGTTAATTTTATTTTTTTTATCCTCTCTTTTGTGGATAAAATTGAGAATAAATGAAGTGTAAATAATAATTCACACTAAACACAGTTTTTAATAAGAAGAATCCTCTCTTTAATATAAATTTATTAATAAAAAGTTTTGGAAAAAATACTCTTGAATGGAATTTCATTAACGTTATAGGTTAAATTCATATTTTTGTTATAAAATAATTAAATACTATTCGTGTTTTATATTTTTTATATAATATTCTTAATATTATACGAATAAATTTCATATAAATGGTACTTGCAGATTGAAAAAATTGAGTGTAAAATGCTTTCTTCTTGAGGATATTTCGTTCTATAAAATCTCCATAAATTGTTCAAGGTAATTCTCTCCTTAATTAAAAGAGCATCTTTCATGCAAAAAATGAAACTACAAGAACTTAAAAGTAAAAATCCCGTTGAACTTGTTTCTTTTGCTGAAACATTAGAAGTTGAAAATGCCTCCCTTATGCGCAAACAAGAATTAATGTTTGCGATCTTGAAAAAACTTGCTCTACAAGATGTAGAAATTATAGGAGAAGGCGTTGTTGAAGTTTTACAAGATGGATTTGGATTTTTGCGATCTGCTGATGCTAATTATCTTCCTGGACCTGATGATATCTATCTTTCACCTTCACAAATTCAGTCATTTTCTCTAAAAACAGGCGATACCATTGAAGGTCCTATACGAAGCCCAAAAGAAGGGGAACGTTATTTTGCTCTTCTTAAAATTAATACAATTAATTTCGAAAAACCTGAAAAAATTCGTTATAAAATTCACTTTGATAATCTTACACCTCTTTATTCAAATGAACGCTTCCAAATGGAAATACAAGATCCTACAGAGAAGGATATGTCATCGCGCGTGATTGATTTGATATCTCCATTGGGAAAAGGACAGAGAGGATTAATCGTTGCACCACCTCGGACGGGAAAAACAGTTCTCCTTCAGAATATTGCTCATTCTATTACCACTAATCATCCTGAATGTTATCTTATTGTTCTTTTGATTGATGAACGACCAGAAGAGGTTACAGATATGCAGCGTTCAGTAAAAGGAGAGGTTGTTTCTTCTACTTTTGATGAACCTGCAATACGTCACGTACAAGTGGCAGAAATGGTCATTGAAAAAGCCAAACGCCTCGTTGAATATGGTCGTGATGTTGTTATTCTTCTGGATTCGATTACACGTTTGGGTCGCGCATATAATACGGTTGTTCCTTCTTCAGGTAAGGTTTTGACAGGTGGTGTGGATGCAAATGCTTTGCAGCGTCCAAAACGTTTTTTTGGTGCTGCACGTAATATTGAGGAAGGTGGATCTTTAACCATTATTGCAACGGCTTTGATTGATACAGGAAGCCGTATGGATGAGGTTATTTTTGAAGAATTTAAAGGAACTGGTAATTCGGAAATTGTTCTTGATCGAAAAGTCGCTGATAAGCGTATTTTCCCCGCTATGGATATTTTGAAGTCAGGAACGCGTAAAGAAGAGCTTTTGGTTGCAAGACAAGATTTACACAAAATTTTTGTTCTTCGTCGTATTTTAGCGCCTATGAATGTAACAGATGCAATTGAATTTTTGATTGATAAATTAAAGCAAACAAAAAATAATAGTGAATTTTTTGATTCAATGAATACATAGAATCATTAAAGTTTTTATTAGGATAGAACCTGTGGATACAATCTTTGCTGTTTCGAGTGGATTGTTACCTTCAGGGGTTGCAGTCATTCGGCTTTCTGGTCCTCATGTTGTGCATATAGTTGAAACTCTTTGTGGTTGTTTACCTAAAGCACGCTTTATGCATTATGGAAATCTTACTGCTCGTGATGGTAGTTTTTTAGATTCTGCTTTGACTGTTTTTTTTCCTGCTCCTCATAGTTTCACGGGAGAAGACTGTGCAGAATTCCATTTGCATGGCGGAAAAGCAGTTGTTAATCGTTTTCTTGATGAATTATCGACATTTTCTGAATGCCGTATGGCTGAAGCAGGTGAATTTTCACGTCGTGCATTTATGGAAGGGAAATTAGATCTTGTTCAAGCAGAAGGTTTGGCTGATTTAATAGAAGCAGAAACGGAGAGCCAACGACGTTTAGCAGTGATGGGGACAAGTGGACATTTAACGACACTTTATCGTGATTGGCGCCATAAACTTATGAAGGCGCGTGCTTTTATTGAAGCAGAACTTGATTTTGCTGATGAAGCAGATATTCCTAACGCAATATCTGATAAAATTTGGAAAGATGTGGAAGATCTTTGTATTTCTCTTCGAGAACATATTGCTGAAGGAGAACGTGCAAGTATTTTACGTGATGGATTAAAGATTGTTATTGCAGGGGCTCCAAATTCTGGAAAATCAAGCATTATGAATCGTCTTGCAGGAAAATCTGTTGCTATTGTAACGGAAGAAGCAGGGACAACACGTGATGCTTTAGAAATGAGGCTTATTCTTGCTGGTTTACCTATTTTTTTAACGGATACTGCTGGTTTTAGAAAAACAGAAAATAAGGTAGAACAATTAGGAATAGAAGTTGCTAAACAGCATGTTAGAGAAGCTGATTTGGTTATTTTGGTTTATGATATAGGAAATCCTGAGCAAGTCGATTTACCAGAAACATCGGCTGAAATATGGCGTGTTGGCAATAAGCTTGATCTTTATGAAAAAAATGATCAAGATTATTCTATACAATTTTCTGCATTAACAGGGTTAAATTTTGATCATTTTATCAAAGAACTTGAATCATTTTGTCATCATCGTGCTTCTAAAGTTGGGAATCTTGTTCCGGCGCGTAAAAGACAACTTCAACTTTTAAAGGAAGCTGTTAAAGAGATTGAAAATTCTCTCAATTATCATTCTCTTGATCTCAGTTTACGTGCAGAACATCTCCGTCGTGCAAGTGATTTTATTGGAAAAATTACGGGAGATATTGATGTTGAAGATTTGCTTGATATTATTTTTTCAGAGTTTTGTGTTGGTAAATAATGATTCACGTGAAACATTGATTATTTCATAGACAGATTTAAAAGATTATGTAATTTATATTCTGTTTCACGTGAAACCTTAGATTATTCTCTATGGAATGAATTAAATGCAATCATATGATGTTGTCATTGTTGGTGGTGGTCATGCTGGCTGTGAAGCAGCTTCAGCTTCAGCCCGTGTAGGAGCACATACAGTACTTGTGACACATAAAATATCGGCACTGGGAACAATGTCCTGTAATCCTGCTATTGGAGGACTTGGAAAAGGACATTTGGTTCGTGAAATAGATGCTTTAGATGGTCTTATGGGACGTGCAGCAGATGCTGCTGGAATTCAGTTTAGACTTCTTAACAGACGTAAGGGACCAGCCGTAAGAGGTCCACGGACACAAGCAGATCGACAACTCTATAAAGAAGCCATTCAAAAACTTTTAAAAGAGCAGGAAAATCTGACGCTCATTGAAGATGAAGTTATTGATTTGGTTTTTAAAAATCATTGTGTATCAGGTGTTGTTTTAAAAAAACAAGGAACAATTTTTTCTGGTGCTGTTGTTTTGACGACAGGAACATTTTTAAATGGTTTTATTCATATTGGTGATAAAACATGGGCTGCTGGCCGTATGGGGGATCCCTCAAGTGTGCAACTTGCTGATCGTTTGAAAAATTATTCTATAAAGCTTGGGCGATTAAAAACTGGAACTCCTGCGCGTTTGAGTAAAAAAACAATTGATTGGGATCGTCTTCTAAAACAACAAGCCGATGAAAATCCTGTTCCTTTTTCTCTTTTAACAGAGAAAATTGAACAGCCACAAATTGAATGTGCAATAACACGTACAAATGCGCAAACACATCAAATTATTCGTGATAATATTCATCGTTCTGCTTTATATTCTGGAAATATTGAAGGATTAGGACCCCGTTATTGTCCATCAGTTGAAGATAAAATTGTTAAATTTGGGGAACGTGATGGACATCAGATTTTCCTAGAACCAGAAGGATTAAATGATGATACAGTTTATCCAAATGGTCTTTCTACTTCTCTTCCTGAAGACGTACAAATTTCCCTATTGAAAACCATTGAAGGATTGGAAAATGCTACAGTTTTACAACCTGGTTACGCTATTGAGTATGATTTTGTTAATCCACAACAATTAACGAGAAGCTTAGAATTACGCTCCTTACCAGGGTTGTTTTTAGCAGGACAAATTAATGGGACAACAGGATATGAGGAAGCAGCAGCACAGGGACTATTGGCTGGATTAAATGCGGCACGTAAAGTGGGTAAATTAGATGAAATACTTATAAGTCGTTCTACGGCTTATATTGGTGTTATGGTTGATGATTTAGTTTCACGCGGTGTTTATGAACCTTATAGAATGTTTACATCACGTGCTGAATTTCGTTTATCTTTACGATCTGATAATGCTGATACGCGTTTGACACCCTTGGCAAAAGAATGGGGTATTGTCAGTAAAAAGCGTTGGGATTGTTATCAGAAAAAGCAACAACGGCTTGATCAAGCACGATCAATATGCCAAAATCTCTTTTTAACACCGAATGAAGCTTCCGCTCATGGATTACACGTGAATCATGATGGAATTCGGCGTTCGGCTTATGATTTTCTTGCTTATCCTCATATGACTTTAGAGCGTCTTTCACATTTTTGGCCACAACTACAAACAATTGATTCTAAAACAGTAGAATCTTTAGAAATTGAAGCACAATATGCGGTTTATTTAGATAAACAAGCACAAGATATTGCCTCTCTTCAGAGAGATGAACGTTTAGAAATTCCTTCATCTCTTGATATTCAGGCAATTTCAGGTCTTTCAAATGAGCTTAAATCAAAGATTCAAGAAATGTCGCCGCGTTCAATTGCTGATGCACAAAAAATTGATGGTATGACACCCGCCGCGTTATCCCTTATTATTACATATATTCAACGTCAACGACGTGAAAAGGCTAAAACAGCTTAATGGATTTTTCTACAGAACAAAAATATCAGCAATTATTAAATATTGTTCCTTCTGTTTCACGTGAAACGATGGAAAATTTAATTCAGTTTGAGTCTTTAATACTTCAATGGAATGCGCATATTAATTTGATATCTGCTGCAACAATACCAGATTTATGGACACGGCATATTTTAGATTCAGCACAAATTTTTCCTTTGTATCCTCATTCTTTACAGTGGTGTGATCTAGGATCAGGAGGAGGTTTTCCCGCAATTGTTATTGCTATCTTTCTGAAAGAAAAAGGAACAGGGCACATTAATCTTATTGAAAGTAATGGAAAAAAAGTTGCTTTTTTGCGAACTGTTATTGCTCAACTCAATCTTCCTGCAACGGTTTATCATGCTAGAATTGAAGATGTATATCAGAAAATTCCCATATCCGATATTATAACGGCACGGGGATTAGCACCGCTTAATGTTCTTTTACCGCTTATTTTTCCTTTATTAACAGAAAAAACGATCGCTCTTTTGCAAAAAGGTCGGGATTACGCTACAGAAATAAAAAATGCCTCTGCCAATTGGCACTTTGATCTGTTAAAACATAAAAGTAAAGTTGATGAAAATTCTGTTATTTTAGAAATTTCTCATATTAGAGGGTAAAGCAAAATGAGCGAAACAAGAATTATCGCTATTGCAAACCAAAAGGGTGGAGTCGGAAAAACAACCACAGCAATTAATCTTGCGACAGCTTTAGCAGCTATTGGTGAAAATGTCCTTATTATGGATGTTGATCCACAAGGTAATGCAAGTACAGGTTTAGGAATTGATCGTAATAGCCGTCCTTTGTCATCTTATGATGTTCTGGTTTCAGGAGTTTCAATCACACAAGCGGCTTTAAAAACAGCAGTACCCAATCTTTACATTGTTCCTTCTACTCTTGATCTTTTAGGTGTGGAAATGGAAATTTCTTCATCACAAGATCGTATAAGACGCTTGCGTAAAGCTCTATACGATGATCCAGAAATGGAAAAAAAATTCAATTATATTTTAATTGATTGTCCACCATCACTTAATCTTCTGACACTGAATGCTATGGGAGCTGCAGATTCCGTTTTGGTACCTATGCAATGTGAATTTTTAGCGCTTGAAGGTTTAAGTCAATTGCTTGAAACAGTAAAACAAGTGCGATCCGTTCTTAATCCATCCCTAGAAATCCAAGGTATTGTTCTCACCATGTATGATGGACGGAATAATCTTTCAAATCAAGTTGTTGAAGATGTACGCTCTTTTATGGGAGATAAAGTTTATCGTACTGTTATTCCACGAAATGTAAGAGTATCAGAAGCGCCCTCTTTCGGTAAACCTGTATTGCTTTATGATCTCAAATGTGCTGGGAGCCAAGCTTATTTGCGTCTAGCATCAGAAATGATTCAACGTGAAAAACAAGCACGCGCTGCTGCTTAGAAATATAAAAAATATCTAAAAGTTCAAAGAGAAAAATTATGAATGATGATCTCTCAAAAAAAAGACTAGGACGTGGATTAGCAGCATTGATTGGTGATATCAATTTAAACAACAATCTTGCACGTTCATCAAGTTTTGATAAATTAACCGAATCCAGTAGCATTTCCGAAAGATTTGTTCCTCTTGAATCTATTTCGTGTAATCCTCATAATCCGCGGCGGCATTTTACTGAAACAGAGCTTGACAATTTAGCACAATCAATTCGTCAACATGGTGTGGTTCAGCCTGTTATTGTAAGACCTTTAAGAGATCATCCTCATCGGTTTGAATTGATCGCGGGTGAACGGCGTTGGCGTGCTGCACAACGTGCAAATTTAAGTCAATTGCCTGTTATCATTCGTGATGTCGATGATAAAACTGCTTTGGAATTGGCTATTATTGAAAATGTTCAGCGGGCTGATCTTAATCCTATTGAAGAAGCAAAAGGATATGAGATGCTCCTGAATGAACATGATTATACACAAGTCGATTTAGCGCACGTTATAGGAAAAAGTCGTAGTCATGTTGCTAATACGCTTCGTTTGTTAAAACTTCCAGAAAAAGTACAACAATTCTTGACGGATGGACAACTTTCTGCGGGACATGCGCGATGTCTTATAACCGTTGATAATCCACAAGAGTTAGCTGAAAAAATTATCCGTGAAGGGCTTTCAGTACGTCAAACAGAAATACTTGCCTATGAGCAAGCTAATCCTAAGACTAAAAAACGTACCACTGTGGAGAAGGATGCAGAAACAAAATCTTTAGAAAAATTACTTGCCGATGTTATTGGAATGAAGGTTATGATTCGTCACGGTAAAAAAGGTGGCGATTTAAAAATACATTATTCTTCACTAGAACAATTAGATGAAATTTGTCGTCGTTTACAAAGTTAATCGATTATTTTAAAAGAATTTTTTAACAATTCCCTTTTAAAATTTTGATTATTCTGTACATATGTTTTTTAGCAAATTCTATATTACTTGAAGGTATAATTTTTGGGTTATAAATAGAATTTTCTTCGTTGGTAAGCACATTCAATGTTGCTTGAAGTGCTAGGAGAACAACAACAAAATCTTTTGGTGTGAAATTATTTTCTCTTAAAATGTTTACGAGTTCTCGTTTACTAGAAATATAAGCGACATATCCTTCAATATGATCATTATCAGTGGTGAAATCACTTTTTGTATTTTTTGTTTCTGGCTCTGGAGGTAAATTTTTACATTCGTTTTCAATTTTTTCTAGCTTTAAAAGAAGATCTTCTGTTAAGGGATAATTTGCAATAAGAGGTGATATAAGAGGAGGATTATCTGTTTCTTGTTTCTTTTCTTGAGCATATGATATAAAGGGAAAAAGCAAAAGAAAGCACAATAAAAATTTAAACATGATTAAAATTGATCCTTTCTTTTTTGAATTTCAATAAAGGTTTTTTCATCTATTGACCTTTATTTTTAGAAAAATCATTTATAAACATAACCAGAACACAAGGTAATTATTTTAAATGGTGAAAATATGCCTCTTATGAAGAATAGAACGCTACTGGATTGCTAATTTAAATATTTGTTTTTAAAAAAGATATTCTTCAACATTCCCAAGAACATTTTATGACGTTCTCATAAATGGTATAACGATAAAGCGTCGTGAATAATATAAAATTATAGGGTTCCAATCTTTGCTTTTATAAAGGAGAAAGCCATATCATCACGTATATTTTTCCAACACCCAAAAGTTTTCAATGGACGACAAAGTGCCTGGTACTTAAGATGATTCATAAAAGGTATTTTTATTGTAGAGTTTTACTCAATACAGCTCCGCCCCTTTGTACATTACAATCGGATAGTTTTGGTCGACTCAACATGGGAGAGATTTTGAATAAGAGAATCTTGCGATATTCTTGCTCCTTATTCAACCCGCAAAATAGAGAATTATCATTATAAACCAATATCTTGATATATTATGGCAATGGAATGATATTTCTCGAATTTTCATAATTTATTAGTTTATCAAAATAAACTCCCCACAGCTTCCTAAATGAGTCGTTATTTTGTAAAAGCCTTTTTTAACAAATTTAAAATTATTGAGAAATATAACATTTTTCTCAGATGAATATTTCTTTTCGGATACCAATGCAAGAAGCATTCATATCCCTTTAAGTGTTAAGATTCCAGAAGAAAAATCTCTATGGGTGAGATTATTTTCTTTTAAAATACTCGCGAGTTTTGGTTTACTAGAAATATAGGCAGTGTAATTTTTAACACTAGAGTGGATACTGGAGTCATAAATGATAGACTTATTTTTTGTTTATGAAAGTAAATTCTTACATTCCTTTTCAGTTTTTTCCAGCTTTAAAAGAAAAGTTCCTATTAAGGGATAATTGCTGATGGCAAGTTATATAAAAAAGAATTATTAGTGTTTTTTTTCTAGAGCATATGATACAAAAGAAAAAAAGCACAGTGCAAGTTTAAGCGTGGCTAAAAATTATCCTTTCTTTTTCGAATTTCGGCAAAAACTTCTTCACCTGTAGCATTCTTCATTGAAAGATTTTTTCTAATTGTTTGATCATCCCAACGAAGAAAGGGGTTTGTTGTTTTTTCCTGCCCTAAAGTAACTGGTAAAGTCATGGCATTTTTTGCGCGTAATGAAAAAACCTCTTCTGCTCTTTGTTGAAGTTCTTGATTATCTGGATCAAGTGTTAATGCAAAAAGAGCATTATTTTTTGTGTACTCATGTCCACAATAGAGAAGTGTTTCGTCAGGAAGCTCACGAAGTTTTTTTAAAGAGTTCAGCATTTGCGTTGCTGTTCCTTCAAATAAGCGTCCACAGCCGAGTGAAAAAAGTGTATCTCCGGCAAAGAGTAATTTTTTTTCAGGAAAATAATAGGATAGTGCTCCCAAGGTATGGCCAGGTGTTGAGAGAGCTAAAAGTGTATGAGAGCCAAAGAAAAATTTTTCATCAGGTTTAAGTGTTTGATCAAGATGATTAATTTTTTCTTTTTCTGCTTCTGGTCCTATAACCATAGCGTTGTACACTTGTTTTAATTCTGCTACGGCTTCCACGTGGTCATAATGATGGTGAGTCACAAAAATAGTATGAAGTGTCCAATTACGACGCTTTAAAGCATTGTGAATGGCTTTGTTTTCAGGAGCATCAATTGCGGCTGTCATACCACTTTTTTCATCATGAATGAGCACACCAAAATTATCCTCCCGACAGATAAACTGTTCAATCAACATGCTTTTTCTCCTGAACAGTGTATCTGTCAATAAATACATAAAGTAATTTGTATTCGTGAATTTGTTTAAGAATTAGATTTATCCTCTTCTGTAAAAAGCCCTTGTGAGTGTTTTAGTATAAGAGGCATTTGGGTAAGCATAAAGAGAATTGTTATAGGCATGACGCCAAAAACTTTGAAACTCGTCCAAAAATTATCGCTAAAATTGCGCCAAATAATTTCATTCAAAAGGGCAAGAAAAGCGAAAAAAAATGCCCAACGATAGGTGAGTTTTTGCCAGCCTAAATCATCAAGTTTTAAGGTAGAGTCAAGAGCATAACGTAAAAGTGGTTTTTTAAAAAACATGCCACCAAAAAGTATACAAGCAAATAAACTGTTAATGATTGTTGGTTTCATCTTTATGAAAGTTTCATTATGAAGCCAGAGCGTCAGAAAGCCAAAAACGAGAACAAATATTCCCGAAATAAGAGGCATAATAGGAATTTGTCTTGCAAGGATCCACGATAAGCTTAGAGAAATAATAATCGCTACCATAAAAATAGCTGTTGCAGGGAAAATAGGCTTACTAAAATTTTGAAAAAATTCAATGTTTTTTATCAACCATTCTCCCTTATAATTAGCAAAAAAGAAGGCGACCAATGGTCCCATTTCTAAGAGAAATTTAAATGTTGGTGAGAGAGGCGTTTTTTTATTGTTGTTCATATTTTTCTCAGAATTATTGTGTGAATTAGGGTTCGTTAAAGGTTGTTTCATACATGTTTTCCTACGATAGTTTCGGCAAAGTCAGAGGCAGAAAAGGGTTGAAGGTCTTCAATATTCTCTCCTACACCGATAAAATAAATGGGTAATTTATATTTTGCTGCGATCGCGACAAGAATTCCTCCGCGTGCAGTCCCATCTAGTTTTGTCATGACTAAACCATTAACACCGGCAATATCACGGAAAATCTCCACTTGGCTGAGTGCATTTTGTCCGGTGGTGGCATCAAGTGTTTGAAGAATTGTATGGGGCGCTTGGGGAGAGTGTTTTCTTAAAACACGAATAATTTTTGCCAACTCATCCATCAATTCAGATTTATTTTGTAAACGCCCTGCTGTATCAATAATTAATACATCACTGTTTGCTTTTTTTGCCTTCTCGAAAGCATCAAAAGCTAAGCTTGCGGCATCTGCACCCAATTTAGTCGAAATAACAGGAGAATCGGTACGTTTACCCCAAATATGCAATTGTTCAATCGCTGCGGCTCGGAAAGTATCACCTGCAGCAAGCATAACTTTTAGTCCCCCTTCAGTTAATTTAGCTGCAAGTTTTCCAATAGTTGTCGTTTTTCCAGTACCATTTACACCAACCAACAAAATAACATGAGGCTTATGACTGAGATCAAGCTCTAATGGTATTGCTACAGGCTCCAAAACTTTTTTGATTTCATCAGCAACAATCATATGAATATCATCTGGGGAGAGATCTTTTTCATAACGACTGGAAGCTAAAGTATTTGTGATGCGTGTTGCCGTTTCTACACCAAGGTCAGCTTGAATAAGAATATCTTCGAGCTCTTGCAATGTCTCTTCATCAAGTTTTCTCTTAACAAAGAGGTCGCTAATTGATCCGCTTAGACGTTGTGAAGAAAGGGCTAAACCTTTTTTAAGGCGTCCAAACCACGCTGTCTTTTTTTGTTCAACAGAGGGTTCGGGTAAAGTTTCTTCACTCTTTTTTTCACAAATGGTGTTTGTGACAATAATTTTGCTATAAGGAGAAACTTTACCAGAATGGGGGACTTTATCAGAATGAAGTTCTAAAGATGTGGGGAGGTCATCGTGTTTTATAGGTATTGATTTTTTACTTTTTATTTTTTCCTCTTTTTCTACCTCTATAGAGGTTTGGCTGTTTTTTATCCCTTCATTTTCTTCTATTATATCGCTTTTATCAGGAGCGGAAATTTGTTCACTTTCCTGCTCTTTGGATTTGGAATAAGAAAATATTTTTTTTATAAAAGATTTCGTCATAAGAGTTTTCCTGCTCAAGCAGCGTTTAATTTTGGAAGGACAGCAATTAATTTATCGCCATCATGGTCAATGATAAGAGCTTGAACAATTGTCCCTGCTTTTGCACCTTTAATTTGTACAAGAGTATAATCTTCTGTTCGTCCAATTTCATCTTTTTCAACGAGAATTTTTTGTTGGCTGTTTTGTAAATGAGCAAGATGTTGTTGGTAGGCCTCTTCACCTGCCTTACGCAAGCTTTCAGCACGCATCTTAATTATTTTACGGTTGACTTGTGGCATTCGTGCGGCAGGTGTTCCTTCTCTTGGACTAAAGGGGAAAACATGAAGGTGGGTTAAATTACAATCTTTGATTAAAGCAAGACTGTTTTGAAACATCTCTTCTGTTTCCGTAGGAAAACCAGCTATTAAGTCGGCACCATAAACCATTGTAGGACGTTTGGAACGCAACTCTTGGCAAAATTGAATAGCATGTTCACGCAAATGACGACGTTTCATCCGTTTTAAAATCATATTATCGCCTGCTTGCAAGGATAAATGCAAATGGGGCATGATCCTTTTCTCATAGGCTAAAAGATTTATAAGTTCTTCGTCTGCTTCAATAGAATCAATAGAAGAGAGGCGTAATCGGGCCAAATCGGGGACATGATGTAAAATGGCTGATGTTAATTTTCCTAAATTTGCTTTTCCAGGAAGATCGTGACCATAACTTGTAAGGTCAACACCTGTAAGAACAACTTCTTGAATCCCCTCGCCTGTAAGTTTTTTAATTTGCTCTATGACAGCACCCATGGGAACTGAACGAGAAGGTCCACGTCCATAAGGAATAATGCAAAATGTACAGCGATGATCGCATCCATTTTGTACCTGTACAAAAGCGCGGGTGCGTTCTTGCATTGCACTGACCATATGGGGAGCAATTTTTTGCACTTCCATGATATCATTGATACGCACCTTTTCGGAATGATTAATACCAAAATCAGGAAGTTGACGATAAGAATGGGCGTGAAGTTTATCTTCGTTCCCTAAAACGAGATCAACTTCTGTCATTGAGGCAAAATTTTGTCCTTCTGTTTGGGCAGCACATCCTGTTACAATAATACGTGCATGAGGATTTTCACGTCGCGCTTTGCGGATAGCTTGTTTTGCTTGTCGTACGGCTTCGGCAGTGACAGCGCAGGTATTAAAAATAATAGCACCATCCTTGAGCTGGTCTAAACCTGAAGCAGTGCTTTCTTTGCGAATAATTTCCGATTCGTAACTATTGAGTCGACAACCGAAAGTTACAATTTCTACTGCCATCAAGAGTGATCCTTTTTATAGCACCCTGTTAAAGGATTTAAAAAACCACTAAATTGATATTTTATGGGTCCTGTCATAATAATGTGATTATCTTCTCGGTAAAAAATATTAAGTGTTCCCCCTGGTAAATTTACATCGATATGGCGCTGTGTCAAACCACGTCGATAAGCGGCCACGGCACTAGCACACGCAGCACTCCCACATGCTTGTGTTAATCCTGCTCCTCGCTCCCATGTACGTAAATTTAGACTTTTCTTTGACGTTATGCAAGCAATGGAAATATTACACCGTTCTGGAAAAAGGGAATCATGTTCAAGTATTGGTCCGTATTTTTCTAATGGAATATGTTGAAGATCATTTTCAACAAAAAAGATAGCGTGGAGATTGCCAATAGAGACAAGACAAGCATCTCTTAGGGGACCAGCTGTAATTTCCACGTGATTGGTATCAACTATTTCACGTGAAACAGGCATCTCTTTTGCATTGAAATTTGGGCATCCCATGTCAACAGAAATGAGATTGTCGGCTTGGTATTTTCCTTCGATCACTCCAGCGGGGGTTTCTAAACGAAAATTTTCACCAAAATTGTGGTCTGTGAGCCATGCAATGACACAGCGGGTACCATTTCCACAAGCTTTAGCCTTTGAACCATCAGCATTCCATATTTCGATGCGGAAGTCGGCTTCGTTCTGAGTTGGAGTGTGGATAGCCATGATTTGATCAAAATGCATTTCAGGATCTGCCGATAAAGCAAGGATTGCTTGTGGTGTAAGAGCCTCTGTGCTTTCGCGCATATCAGCAACAATAATTTGATTTCCAAGACCATCCATTTTGCTAAATGGCGTTTTCATGAAATTTCTCTATTCTAAAGATTACTTATCAAGGGATATATGACTAAAAATCTTATAGATTTCTAGTGTTTAATAAATATAAACTTAAGTACATAAATTATTTTGTTTTAAATAAAGAATTTTAATCCTGTTTTTTTAATTTGTTAATTTATCTTTGTAATTATAAAAAATATTCACTTAATTTTTTGTGAGTTTATTTATTGTCATGGGAGAGAGTACAGAAATGTCGTTTTCAAAAAATTCGTTTTTCGTTGCAATGTCAACTGTAATGCTTTTAGGGGGATGTTCAATAACGCGGTTTGACAGTAATGATAATAGTAACGCATTAGAAGTTTTTTATCCATCTCAACAAATGACAACCCTAGAAGTATCTGATCTATCGTCTGCTTCTTCGTCGGTATCTGAAGCTGCAAACGCTTCGATGTATGAGAAAGGAGATTCTCAGAGCGATGGACGAATGGCGAGTCTCGAATTACCAAGCAATGCCACTGATTTGTTTCCTGCAAGTATTGCTGGGGTATGGAATCTTTCTATGGGGGGTAAAGTTTGTCGGATTGCAACGCCACAAACAAAGTTTGGACAAGGGTACCGAGCAGGTCCTTTACACTGTCCAGGAATTGTTTCCCAAGTAAGATCGTGGGCTGTTAAAGGAAAAAGATTATATTTTTATAATAATTATGGACGTGTTATCGTTGCTCTTTATTCTTCAAATGTTGATCGTTTTGAGGGACGTACACTTGATGATCATCCCGTTGTTTTAAGCCGTTAAATCATTTTTGACCGTTTATGAAAAAATAAGCTATAGGGGCAGATTCGTGAAAAGAATTTGTATTTTTCATTGAAAACGGTTGGAAAAAGGTTGTTTGGATGATTCTCGTTTCAACGCGCTATAAGGAGCTGGTCTCTAAAGGGGAAGTCCGTTTTGATCCAGCTCAGTTGGCTGTAACAGAGCACTTTGATCATTTATTAAAAAAAATTTTGGAACAAAATGCTTCTCGTCCTTGGTCTTGGATATTTGGGTCTTTTTTAAAAAGAATATTTAAAAGGAAAAGACAAAATTTTGATCATATTGTAAAACAAAGGGATGAAAATAGTTCTTTTCAGGGATTGTATATTTATGGTGAAGTAGGACGAGGCAAAACCATGCTGATGGATTTGTTCTTTTCTTGTTTGCCTAAGAATAATAAAAAACGCGCTCATTTTAATGATTTTATGGCCGATGTGCATGAGCGTATTAATTTTTATCGTCAAGCATCTGGGCGTGCAAAATCTAAACAAGATAATCCTATTTTAGCTGTTGCTGAAGATCTTGCACGAGAAGCAAAGGTACTTTGTTTTGATGAGTTTAGTGTAACAGATATTGCTGATGCTATGGTGTTGGGGCGGCTTATTTCTGCTTTGTTTGATAAGCGAATTTTCTTTATTGCAACTTCAAATGTGGCGCCGAATAACCTTTATTATAACGGTTTAAATCGTGAACTCTTTTTGCCTTTTATTGAAGTTTTGAAAGCATATGTTCGTGTTGTTAATCTTGATGCAAAAACAGATTATCGTCTTGAAAAATCAAATCTACAGCCTGTGTATGTAACGCCATTAGGGAAAAAAGCAGATGAATGTATGGATCAAGCATGGGTACGTGTGTTGCAAGGACATAAAGAAAGATCTGATGAGCTTTCTATCAGAGGGCGCCTTATTCCTATTCCACGTTTTGCTGCTGGTTGTGCGCGCTTTGATTATCGAGACTTGTGTGCAAAACCTTTGGCCGCAGCTGAGTATTTGGTATTAGGGGAGCGCTATCATACGATTTTTATCGATAATGTACCGATCATGGATGATACATGTCGCAATGAAACAAAACGGTTTATTTTGCTTATTGATATTCTTTATGAGCGCCACATTCGATTATTTATGTCGGCAGCAGCAGGAGTGGAGGATTTGTATAAGGGGCATGCTCAGACTGCAGAAACATTTGAATTTCAAAGAACACAGTCACGTCTTTTTGAAATGCAAAGCTACGATTATTTGAAGCTTTGGGAAGAACATTTTCTTTTGAAGAAGAAGCTTTGATTATACTTTTACCTTTACGTAAACTGTAAAAACAATAACTCTTTGAAATTAAAGAAATGTAATAATTCTGTTGTATTTTTTTAAAATTCACTTTATCGATACATCATGATAATTTTCTAATAGTTGTTTGTGCGGAGGGTTGTTGTTTCTGTAAGGAGAGAAATTTGTAAATTTCATTTCTTTACTGCTTTTTATGATATTGTTTAAATGTGGTGTAAGTCAAAAATTTTCAGTATATGGGCGCTGATGTGTGTGCGCTGAATGATCTAAAAGTTAGGAAAAAATAAAATGGCACGAAAAAAGATAGCTCTCATTGGTTCAGGTATGATTGGGGGTACTTTAGCACATATTATTGGGTTAAAAGAGCTTGGTGATGTTGTCTTATTTGATATTGCAGAAGGTATGCCTCAGGGTAAAGCTCTTGATATTGCTGTATCTTCTCCCGTTGACGGTTTTGATATTAATTTAAAAGGTGCAAATGCTTATGAAGCAATTGAAGGGTCTGATGTTGTTATTGTAACAGCAGGCGTTGCACGCAAACCTGGTATGAGCCGTGACGACCTTTTGGGTATTAATTTGAAAGTCATGGAACAAGTCGGTGCTGGGATTAAAAGATATGCACCTTCAGCTTTTGTTATTTGTATTACAAATCCCCTTGATGCAATGGTATGGGCATTGCAGAAATTTTCAGGTCTTCCCGTCCATAAAGTGGTTGGTATGGCTGGTATTCTGGATTCAGCGCGGTTTCGTTATTTTTTATCTGAAGAATTTAAAGTCTCTGTTAAAGATGTGACAGCATTTGTTTTAGGTGGGCATGGTGATTCAATGGTGCCTTTGGTGCGTTATTCAACAGTTGGTGGTATTTCTTTACCTGATCTTGTTAAAATGGGTTGGACAACGCAGGAAAGGATTGATCAAATTATTCAACGGACCCGTGATGGTGGTGCAGAAGTTATTCGTTTGTTAAAAACAGGTTCTGCTTATTATGCACCCGCTGCTTCTGCTGTTTCCATGGCTGAAGCTTATTTAAAAGACACTAAGCGTGTTGTTCCCGTTGCAGCCTATCTTTCAGGGGAATATGGGGTTAATGATACCTATGTTGGTGTTCCCGTTGTACTTGGTGCAGGTGGTGTTGAAAGGGTCATTGAAATTGAGCTTGATAAAGAGGAAAGAGAGGCTTTTGATTATTCCGTAAATGCGGTTAAAAAGCTTTGTGAAGCTTGTATTGCTCTTGTGCCTAGTCTCAAGTAAATAAAATAAGATTTCGTTCATTAAAATAAAGTGTTTTAGAATATTAGAACTTTAGGATTAATAATAATTCATAAAAGAAAAGGACAAATGCATGAATATCCATGAGTATCAGGCCAAACGTCTGCTTCATGAATATGGAGCACCCATTGCAAATGGTGTTGCTGTTTATTCTGTAGAGCAAGCTGAAAAATGGGCAAAAAAATTGCCCGGACCTCTCTATGTGGTTAAAAGTCAGATACACGCTGGTGGTCGTGGTAAGGGTAAGTTTAAAGAACTTGGTTCTGATGCAAAGGGTGGTGTTCGGCTTGCACATTCTGTTGAAGAAGTTGTTGCAAATGTTCAAGAAATGCTTGGGAAAACTTTGGTAACCAAACAAACTGGTCCAGAAGGTAAACAGGTCAATCGTCTTTACATTGAAGATGGTGCTGATATTGAACGCGAGCTTTATCTTTCGCTTTTGGTTGATCGGAGTGTTGGTCGGATTGCTTTTGTTGTTTCAACAGAAGGTGGAATGGATATTGAAACAGTTGCTGAAGAAACACCAGAAAAAATCTTCACTCTGCCCATTGATGCTACGCAAGGTGTTACCTCTGCTGATTGCGCAAGACTGTGTGATGCATTGGGATTGCGTGATAGTGCGCGAGAGGATGGTGAAAAGCTTTTTCCAATTCTCTATAAAGCATTTTGTGAAAAAGATATGAGCCTTTTAGAAATCAATCCCCTTATTGTGATGAAAGATGGTCATTTGCGCGTTTTGGATGCAAAAGTTTCTTTTGATAATAATGCTTTGTTTCGTCATCCAGATATTTTAGAATTGCGTGATCTTTCAGAAGAAGATCCAAAAGAAATCGAAGCTTCAAAGCATGATCTTGCTTATGTTGCTCTTGAGGGTACCATTGGTTGCATGGTCAATGGTGCGGGTCTTGCTATGGCAACCATGGATATCATCAAGCTTTATGGCGCTGAACCGGCAAATTTTTTAGATGTGGGAGGTGGCGCATCAAAAGAAAAGGTGACTGCTGCTTTTAAGATTATTACAGCTGATCCAAATGTTAAGGGCATTTTAGTTAACATTTTTGGTGGTATTATGCGTTGTGATGTCATTGCTGAAGGTGTGGTTGCTGCTGTGCGTGAAGTTGGTTTAAAGGTTCCCTTAGTTGTTCGTCTTGAAGGTACGAATGTTGAGCAGGGTAAAGCAATTATCAAGGACAGTGGTTTGAATGTTATTCCCGCTGATGATTTAGATGATGCTGCTCAAAAAATTGTTGCAGCCGTGAAGGGAGCTTAAGTTATGTCGATTCTTGTGAATAAAGAGACGAAAGTTCTTGTTCAAGGGCTTACAGGAAAAACGGGAACATTTCATACAGAACAGGCGCTTGCTTATCATGGTACGCAAATGGTTGGTGGTGTTAATCCTAAAAAGGGTGGAGAAACATGGGAAGGTTCAAAAGGTGAGACTCTTCCTATCTTTGCTAGTGTTGCAGAAGCAAAAGAAAAGACAGGCGCGGATGCTTCCGTTATTTATGTTCCTCCTGCAGGAGCAGCGGCAGCTATTATAGAAGCGATTGAAGCTGAAGTTCGTTTAATTATCTGTATTACAGAAGGTATTCCTGTTATGGATATGGTCAAGGTAAAGGCACGATTAGAAAACTCAAAATCTCGTCTTATTGGTCCTAATTGTCCTGGTATTCTCACGCCAAACGAATGTAAAATTGGTATTATGCCTGGTTCTATTTTTAGAAAAGGTTCTGTGGGGGTTGTTTCACGGTCGGGAACATTAACTTATGAAGCTGTTTTTCAAACGAGTCAGGAAGGTCTTGGACAAACAACCGCTATAGGAATTGGGGGCGATCCTGTTAAGGGGACTGAATTTATTGATGTGTTGGAAATGTTTTTAGCGGATGATGAAACCCAGTCTATTGTGATGATTGGTGAAATTGGGGGATCTGCTGAAGAAGAAGCCGCACAGTTTTTACAAGATGAAGCAAGAAAAGGTCGTAAAAAGCCTATTGTTGGCTTTATTGCTGGTCGTACGGCTCCTCCAGGACGTACAATGGGGCATGCTGGTGCTGTTATTTCTGGTGGTAAAGGTGGAGCAGAAGATAAAATTGCGGCAATGGAATCAGCAGGGATTCGTGTATCTCCTTCGCCATCACAAATAGGTAAGACTTTGATGTCAGTTTTGAAAGGCTAAAAGAAAATTTCATCTGAATTAAGAAAATATTCTTAATTCAGGTGAAAAAACTTGAGTATAAAAAGGTAAAACTTTTTTGAATATTAGACCCCTCCCTCATTTGCTTTGTGAGCGTTTAAGGGTTGAAAAGAGATGTAAGGAGACGGAATAGATGTTCCGGAGAGGTATATGGCAAGGCAGGACGAGATAAATAGTCTTTTTGCACAGACGTCATTTCTTTATGGTGGGAATGCGGATTATATAGATCAACTTTATGCTCAGTATGAAAAAGATCCTACCAGTGTTGATTCACAATGGCGTGCTTTTTTTGAAGGCCTTCATGATAACAAAGAAGATGTTCTCAAAAATGCTGAAGGAGCGACGTGGCAGCGTGATCATTGGCCATTAAAGCCAGATGGTGAGTTGGTTTCCGCTCTTGATGGTGATTGGTCTTCTCTTGAAAAATATCTTGGTGATAAATTAAAGCAAAAAGCAGCAACAGGGATTGCTCAAAAGGGAAAAGCTTCCAGTGAACAAGATATTATTCGTGCAACGCGTGATTCTGTTCATGCGCTTATGATGATTCGTTCGTTTCGAGCTCGGGGGCATCTTCGGGCAAAGCTTGATCCTCTTCAATTGGCAGAAAAGCTGGAAGATTATAAAGAACTTTCTCCGGAAGCTTATGGTTTTACTCCTGCTGATTATGAACGTCCCATTTTTATTGATAATGTTTTAGGATTGGAATATGCAACTATTCCGCAAATGCTTGAAATTCTCAATCGTACCTATTGTTCAACAATCGGTGTGGAATATATGCATGTTTCTGATCCGGTCCAGAAGGCGTGGCTTCAAGAGCGGATTGAAGGGCGAGATAAAAAAATTGCTTTCACACAGCAAGACAAGAAAGCTATCCTGAATAAGCTTATTGAAGCAGAAGGATTCGAACAGTTTTTAGACACTAAATATAAAGGAACAAAACGTTTTGGACTTGATGGTGGTGAAGCGCTGATTCCTGCTCTTGAACAAATTATTAAATGCGGTAGTGCTTTAGGGGTGCAGGAAGTTATTTTAGGCATGGCCCATCGTGGTCGTTTAAATGTTCTTTCACAAGTTTTGGCTAAACCGCATAGAGCTATCTTTCATGAATTCAAAGGGGGATCTTATAAGCCAGATGATGTAGAGGGATCAGGTGATGTTAAATATCATTTAGGAACGACGGCTGATTTAGACTTTGATGGAAATAAAGTTCATTTATCGCTTGTGGCTAATCCTTCCCACCTTGAGATTGTTGATCCAGTTGTTATGGGAAAAGCACGTGCTAAACAAGATCAACTTGTCGGACCCACACACACTGATTCACTCCCATTAAGTGAGCGCTCAAAAGTGTTGCCATTGCTTATTCATGGTGATGCTGCTTTTGCAGGACAGGGCGTCATCCAAGAAACTTTCGGTCTTTCAGGTCTTAAAGGTTATCGTGTTGCAGGTTCACTTCATGTGATTATCAATAATCAGATTGGTTTTACAACGGCACCACGTTTTTCACGTTCTTCGCCTTATCCATCTGATGTTGCAAAAATGATTGATGCTCCCATTTTTCATGTGAATGGCGATGACCCTGAAGCTGTTGTTTTTGTTGCTAAAATAGCAATGGAGTTTCGTCAAATTTTCCATAAACCGGTAGTTATTGATATGTTTTGTTATCGCCGTTATGGACATAATGAAGGCGATGAACCTTCCTTTACGCAGCCACTTATGTATAAAGCAATTCGTAATCATAAAACAACTCTTCAGCTTTATAGTGATCAATTGATCGCAGAAGGAGTGGTTTCTTTAGAAGAGATTGAGCAACAAAAAAAATTATGGCGTGATAAACTTGAGGGTGAGTTTGAAGCAAGTGCTTCTTATAAGCCTAATAAGGCTGATTGGCTTGATGGAAGCTGGACGGGACTTAAAGCCTTTAGTCATGCTGATGAGCAACATTCTAGAACAACGGGTGTTGAATTAAAGACCTTAAAGGAAATTGGTCAGAAACTTGTCGAAGTTCCAGAAAATTTTCATGTTCATAAAACGATACAGCGTTTTTTAAATAATCGTGCTAAAATTTTCGAAACTGGTGAGGGCGTTGACTGGGCAACCGCTGAGGCTCTTGCTTTTGGCTCACTTTGTTTAGAAGGAGCGCCGATACGTCTTTCCGGTGAAGATGTTGAACGGGGAACTTTTTCACAACGTCATTCAGTTCTTTATGACCAAGAAAATGAAGCGCGTTATATTCCTTTGAATCATTTACAAAAAGGGCAAGCACTTTATGAAGTTGTTAATTCTATGCTTTCTGAAGAAGCTGTTCTTGGTTTTGAATATGGATATTCTCTTGCTGAACCACGAGGATTAATACTTTGGGAAGCACAATTTGGTGACTTCTCTAATGGTGCACAGGTCATTTTTGATCAATTTATTTCATCTGCAGAGCGTAAATGGCTTCGTATGTCTGGTCTTGTGTGCTTATTGCCTCATGGTTTTGAAGGACAAGGACCGGAGCATTCTTCTGCACGTTTAGAGCGGTTTCTTCAGCTTTGTGCGGAAGATAATATGCAGGTTGCTAATTGTACAACTCCTGCAAATTATTTTCATATTTTGCGTCGACAAATTAAGCGCGATTTCCGTAAGCCATTAATTCTAATGACACCTAAATCGCTTTTGCGTCATAAGCGGGCTGTTTCTCTTCTCAATGAAATGGGACCAGAAACGAGTTTCTCTCGTGTATTGCTTGATGATGCAGAATGTCTCAAGGATTCTGTCATAAAGTTGCAGAAAGATAATAAAATTCGCCGTGTCGTTCTTTGTACAGGAAAGGTTTATTACGACCTTTATGAAGAACGTGAAAAAAAGGGTATCGATGATGTTTATCTCCTTCGTGTTGAACAGTTGTATCCTTTCCCTGCAAAAGTTTTGGTGAATGTGTTATCGCGCTTTTTGCAGGCAGAAGTTTTTTGGTGCCAAGAAGAGCCAAAAAATATGGGGGCTTGGTCATTTATTGAGCCTTATTTGGAATGGGTTTTGACGCATATTAATGCGCAATATTCACGTGCTCGTTATGCGGGACGTCCGGCGAGTGCGTCACCGGCCTCTGGGTTAATGGTGAAACACCTTGAACAACTGGCTGCGTTTCTCAAAGACGCGTTAGGTTCTTAATTTATTACTACTCTGATGTATGGAAAAATATTATGACTACTGAAATCCGTGTTCCTACTTTGGGCGAATCGGTTACCGAAGCAACGGTTGGCAAATGGTTTAAAAAACTTGGCGAAGCTGTCGCTATGGATGAGCCTTTGGTTGAATTAGAAACTGATAAGGTAACTGTTGAAGTTCCTTCTCCTGTTGCAGGGAAATTATCTGAAATCATTGCAAAGGAAGGCGATACAGTTGAAGTGAATGCGCTCTTAGGGACAGTTGAAGCTGGAGCTGCCGGTGTTACCCAATCGTTTTCACCTTCTGCGACATCTGTTCCAGTGGCTTCATCTGAATCGGAGAAACTGGCTTCAAGCAATACTATGCCACCTTCACCTTCAGCAGCAAAATTGATGGCTGAAAATAATATAGCAAAAAGTGATATTGCAGGTTCTGGAAAACGTGGACAAATTCTTAAAGAAGATGTTCTTGGTGGATTAGAACAAAAAACAAAAACCCCCACACCTTCTTCTTCTGCAACAGGTTCTTCAGTGGTGTCTGTTCCAGAAACACGTGAAGAGCGGGTTCGTATGACGAAATTGCGTCAAACAATTGCTCGTCGTCTTAAAGATGCGCAAAATGTAGCAGCAATGTTAACCACATTTAATGAGGTTGATATGTCGGCGGTGATGGATTTGCGCAAGCGTTATAAAGATCTTTTTGAAAAAAAACATGGTGTTAAACTTGGTTTTATGGGCTTTTTTACCAAAGCTGTTTGTCATGCATTAAAAGAACTTCCTGCTGTTAATGCTGAAATTGATGGAACAGATATTCTTTACAAAAACTATGTCAATGTTGGAATTGCTGTTGGAACGGATAAAGGACTTGTCGTTCCAGTGGTGCGTGATGCAGATCAAATGTCATTAGCAGAAATTGAAAAGGAGATTGGCCGTTTGGGACGTCTTGCGCGTGATGGGAAATTAGCCGTTTCTGATATGCAAGGCGGAACTTTTACCATTACTAATGGTGGTGTGTATGGATCGTTGATGTCAACACCGATTTTGAATGCACCACAATCTGGTATTTTGGGAATGCATGCGATTAAAGAACGTGCAATGGTTGTTGAGGGCCAAGTTGTGATCCGCCCCATGATGTATTTAGCGCTTTCTTATGATCACCGTATTGTGGATGGGCAAGAAGCTGTAACTTTCCTTGTGCGTGTTAAGGAAAGCTTAGAAGATCCGGAACGCCTTGTTCTTGACTTGTAAAATATAGTTTTCAGGATGAAAGGAGAAACGGATGTCTTATGATGTGGCTGTGATCGGAGCGGGTCCAGGTGGTTATGTAGCAGCAATAAAGGCCGCACAACTGGGGCTTAAAGTAGCGATTATTGAAAAGCGTACAACATTAGGGGGAACATGTCTCAATGTTGGTTGTATACCTTCTAAAGCGTTGTTGCATGCTTCAGAAGTGTTTGCTGAAACCCAGCATGGTTTTGAAACGCTTGGGATTTCTATTGGCAAATCTAAACTTAATCTTGAACAAATGATGGTTCATAAGAAAGCCGTGGTGACAGCTAATACAAGCGGTGTTTCTTTTTTGATGAAAAAAAATAAAGTTGATACTTTTTTTGGAACAGCCAAAATTGTAAACGCGGGGCAGGTGGAAGTTGTTGCTAGAGATGGTAACAAGCAAACAATTGAAACAAAAAATATTATTATTGCTACGGGCTCAGAGAGTTCAAGCATTCCAGGGGTGAATGTTGAAATTGATGAAAAGATAATTGTTTCTTCTACGGGAGCTCTTTCTCTTGAAAAAGTACCATCTCGTATGATTGTCGTGGGCGCTGGTGTCATTGGTTCGGAACTTGGGTCGGTTTGGAGCCGCTTAGGGGCTAAAGTGACTATTATTGAATATCTTAATAAAGTTTTGGGCTCAATGGATGGTGAAGTTTCACGCCAATTTCAAAAGTTAATGGAAAAACAGGGCATTGAATATAAAGTGGGTGCAAAGGTAACAGCCATTACACAATCTGGCTCAACGGCTCAGGTGAGCTTTGAATCTGTTAAAGGTGGTGAATCTGAAACCTTAGAGGCTGATGTTGTGCTTATTGCGACTGGGCGTTCTCCGTATACGGAGGGGCTTGGTTTGAGTGAGGCTGGTGTTCAGTTAGATGAACGGGGATTTATTGCCATTGATGCCCATTGGCAGACGAATGTTCCAGGAATTTATGCGATTGGTGATGTCGTAAAAGGACCAATGTTAGCGCATAAAGCAGAGGAAGAAGGCGTTGCGGTGGCAGAAATTTTGGCAGGTCAAAAAGGGCATGTTAACTTTGATGTTATTCCTAGTGTCGTTTATACACAGCCGGAGATTGCGAGTGTAGGAAAGACAGAAGAAGAACTGAAAGAAGCCGGTATTGAATATAATGTTGGCAAATTTCCTTTTATGGCTAATGGTCGTGCACGCGCGATGCAAAAAAGTGATGGATTTGTTAAAATTCTTGCTGATAAAAAAACAGATCGGGTTTTGGGCGGGCATATTCTTGGATTTGGTGCTGGTGAAATGATTCATGAAATTGCAGTCCTAATGGAATTTGGTGGTTCATCAGAGGATCTAGGACGCTGTTGTCATGCACACCCTACTTTATCAGAAGCAGTTCGTGAAGCAGCTTTGGCAACATTTGCTAAACCGCTTCATATTTAAAAAGCTTTTAAAAAGGACATTTTAAAAAGCCAAAGAGACAGTAAATATTTGTGAAGCATGCAACAAATTTTGAGAGAGAATAAAAAAAATCGTATGAGGTATTCCACTTAATTTGTTGTGTGCTTTTCCAATAATTGTTGTTTTAAATCTCTGTTGTGCTGTTTTGATTAATTATCCTGTTGTGCACACGCGTTTAAAGCGGTGGTATTTAGTCTATGTCAAGTTTTACATATGTGGTGTTTCCATCCTGTTATAAATTTCGGGATGGGATTCTCAGCCTATTTACGTGCTGTGTTTTAAGGAAACATCTCTCAAAGCTATCAAATCTATTTCGCGATGGAACTGGTGAATGGTGTAATTGAAATTCTTAAAGCCATTATCCACCATCATCTTTATGCTTCATAAAAGATATAAGTCGGCGTCATAAGTTATATTTACGAACCTTCAATGTTATACTGATTTTCGGTTATTTGAGAGCGTTTATAAGAGGTATTTTTTCTTTTTTACTCTTTATTCATACAGACCTCTTCCGCTTGTGACATGTAGAAAAAGTGGTTTTGATTAATTTAATATAAATAGATTTGTCATGAGAAAATCCTACGAGTATGGGGCTCTCATTCAATGTCTACAACAATAAATTATACTTACAATTTATATTCAGAGAAAAGTCTTCTTATAGAGCTGTATGAAGTGGAAAGCCAAGCGGAAAGTATTGGATAAGACACAAGGTTGTTGATCGTTTTTTAGAGAAACGATATTTTATTGTTATAAATTAATGAGTTATAGATGATGTGAGACAGATGAAGTATGAAGGAAAGTGGAATTTTTTTAAAGAAATCTGATTGTTTAATGATTGGTGCGGGTTAAGGATCTTTAATTTTTTTTAAGATGAAGCGGGTGCTAAATATTTTGAAAAATACCACCTTTTAAGGTGGTATTTTTATATCTTTTGTTGAAGCACTCCCTTTTTGATGACGATAATAGGTCATGCGATGTGATTAAGTTAGTTTTTGCCTCTTAGCTCTTTTTAATCGTTGCTTGCTCTGTCTTAAAAAAATGATCTGTATCTTCTTTAAGGTTTTTAAGAAATCCTAATATTGCCAAAACATGACCCATAGCTAAAAAATATAATTTCATAAGAATATTAAGTTTTTTCAGGAGGAAGTTTTGTGATAACTTAAAAAAATCAAGCCTATGCACTCTATAGGGATAAATTTAAAATTGTAATTTTTTATCCTCTTCTTGTTCTCTTATAAAGGTAGGGAGCCCCATATGATCAAGATATTTGAGGAAAGGACGGGGAGGTAATTCTTCTACGTTGACCATCGTTTTTACATCCCATTCACCTGTGGCAATAAGGAGAGCTGCTGCTGCTGCGGGTACACCAGCTGTATAGGAAATGCCTTGTGCACCGGTTTCATGAAAAGCTTGTTTGTGATCAGCTATGTTATAGATAAAAATTTCTTTTGGTTTTCCATCTTTTTCGCCTTTGATAAGATCTCCGATACAGGTTTTTCCTGTGTATTCAGGGGCGAGAGAAGAAGGATCAGGTAAGACAGCTTTGACAACTTTTAAAGGAACGACTTCTTGTCCTTCTGCTGTTTTTATGGGCTGTTCGGATAAGAGGCCAAGATTTTTCAAAACGGTAAAAACAGTGATATAACGATCACTAAACCCCATCCAGAAGCGAACATTTTGGACATCAAGATTTTTGGAAAGTGAATGAATTTCATCATGTCCTGTCATATAGGCTTTTTGTTTTCCAACAACCGGAAGATCCCATTCATGACTGACTTCAAACATTTTATTAGAAGTCCATTTTTTATTTTGCCATGACCATACCTGTCCTGTAAATTCTCGGAAGTTAATTTCTGGATCGAAATTTGTAGCAAACCAACGCCCATGATTTCCAGCATTAATATCAATAATATCGATGTCTGTGATTTTATCAAAATAACATTTATGCGCTAGTGCTGCATAGGCATTGACCACACCTGGATCAAAGCCCGCACCTAAAATAGCCGTGATACCAGCTTGTTCACATTCTTGACGCCGTGGCCATTCATAATTGCCGTACCAGGGTGGGGTTTCACAAATTTTAAGAGGATCTTCATGAATGGCAGTATCGATATAAGCGCATTTGGTTTCGATACAGGCTGAAAGAACAGACATATTAAGAAAGGCTGAACCAACATTAATGACAATTTCACACTTGGTTTTTTGGATGAGCTTTACAGTTTCTTCTACATTCATGGCATTGAGCGAATGGCTTTTGAGAACACCTTGTTCTTTCATGCTGTTTTTTTCTTTAATAGAAGCAATAATAGCCTCACACTTTTTGAGTGTTCGTGAAGCAATATGAATTTCACCAAGAATATCGTTGTTTTGAGCACATTTGTGGGCAACAACTTGTGCAACACCTCCAGCACCAATAATGAGAACATTTTTTTTCATTGTAGGTTCATCTCCTTTTTAATACTGTTGTATGACGTTTTTTGTGGTTATCTTTATGAAAGGCTTGTCTGATAGTCATTGTAGCTGAATTGGCGTTGCAGCGTTAATGTACCATCGCACTCTTTTAGAACAATAGCAGGCATTGTCACACCATTAAACCAGTTTTTCTTGACCATTGTATAACCTGCTGCATCTTGAAAAGACAGTCTATCCCCTACTTGAAGAGGTTTTTGAAACTGAAACGTTCCAAAAATGTCTCCAGCAAGACAAGATTTTCCGCAGATCATAATTTCGTGTTCTCCTTGATTGGGTTCTAATTTGGCATTTTCACGATAAATGAGAAGATCAAGCATATGTGCTTCGATTGAGCTATCAACGATGGCAAGATTCTTTTCGTTGTACAATGTATCAAGAACGCTAACTTCTAAGGTAGTGCTTTTGGTGATAGCAGCTTCTCCTGGTTCCAGAAAAAGAGTGACACCATGGGTCTGTGAAAAGTTTTTTAACCGTTCTGCGAAAGCTTCTAGCGGATAATTTTCAGCTGTAAAATGAATTCCACCACCAAGGCTTATCCAATCTACGGCAGAGAAAAGTTCTGAAAACTTTTCTTCCATAACCCCGAGCATTTGATTAAAAAGATTAAAATCAGCATTTTCGCAATTGTTATGGATCATTAAGCCGTTGATGAGAGGGAGGACTTCTTTAATAGCATTTTGGTTCGTTTCTCCTAAGCGGCTAAAAGGGCGCGAGGGATTGGCAAGATCAAAATGGGATGCACTTATTCCTGGATTTAATCTTAGACCTCGTTGAATGGTTTTGGTTGCATCAGAAAAGCGTTGAAGTTGCTGGATTGAGTTAAAGATAATTTTATCTGCATAACCACAGGCTTCATCAATTTCGTGATCAGCCCACGCAACCGAATAGGCATGGGTTTCTTTGCCAAATTTTTCTCTTCCTAAGCGCAGTTCATAAAGGGATGATGAGGTGGTTCCATCCATGAACTCAGACATTAAATCAAAAACACTCCATGTGGCAAAACATTTCAAAGCAAGCAAAACTTTTGCTCCTGACATTTCTCGTAAACGAGAAATTGTTTGCATATTTTTGATAAGTTTCGATTTGTCTATAAGGTAGTAGGGGGTTTTTATCATCATTCATTCATTCTTTTTTAAAGGATCTTATTCTTGAGATCAGCGTTTAGTACAAAGAGTAACAGAATGTCTCAAGAAAAAAGAATCTTAAGAAAAGAATCTGTTTCTGTCTAGCAAGAGAAAGGCTTTCTGTAACGACTGTTGTTTATTAGTTTGAGTTTTGCGTTATGCGTATGAAAAAAAAATTATATTATGCTTTAGCTTTTATATTTATGAGCAGTCTTTTCATGATAACAACTGCTCTTGTTCATTTGGGGCAAAATAGAGGTAATGCTAAAGCCAAACTGGTCTCTCAAACCGCTGTCCAAGAGAGTTCGGTGCCTTTGATTTTTACGGGACGTAGAGAACTGAATGGTTTTAAGGGTTATCATCATTATCGGCGTGGTTATGTTAGGTATAAAGATAATTGGTGGTATCCTGAAGCGGCTTTTGTTACATCACCACACTTAAGCACAAAAGGCGCATCATTAAAAGTTGTATCAGATGCTAAAAGAGTTTTTTTAACGGCTTCTTCTGAAAGTTCAGAAAAAAAAGAGCCATGGATGCTTAAACAGCATATTGAATCTTGTCGTGCGCGTTATCGCTCCTATAACCAAAATGATAATAGTTTTCAGCCTTTTCATGGGCCTCGTAGACAGTGTTTATCGCGCTTTTTTAAAGGATAGAAAGATTAAATAAAATTTTAATTGCTTCTTGTCGTGAGCGTTATTGTTCTTACAATAAAAGAGAGCTTGTGTGGTGCGCAGCATTTCTATGCAAGCATTGTTTTTTGAAAAATTTAAATGCTTTTAAGTTTTATTAAATCTTATTATCATTAAGTGTGCAATGGGGGGTGAGAATATAAATTTTTGTTTTGTCAATGACAAAATATTAAGGACAGGATGGAGCTGAAAGAATGGCAACACGGGAAGCAATGCTAATATTGCTCATTTTGCTTCCCTTTTGTGGAAGTGCTGTTATTGGCTTTTTTCGTTCGACAGCAAAAAATAATGAAGCATGGTTTGCTGGGGGAATTGCTTTCTTTAGTCTTCTTTTTACAATCATGCTTTATCCGGCAATTCGTGGCAATCATATTATCCGTTTAAATATTTCTTGGCTCCCAGAATGGGGAGGTGATTTGATTCTCCGGATGGATGGTCTGTCTTGGCTTTTTTGCTTACTCATTACAGGAATTGGTCTGCTTGTCGTTGTTTATGCCCGTTATTATATGGATCCCGCGGATTCTGTACCCCGATTTTTTTCTTTTTTTCTAGCCTTTATGGGCTCAATGACAGGGATTGTTTTATCAGGTAATCTCGTGTTTTTGGTTGTTTTCTGGGAACTTACCAGTATTTTTTCTTTTTTGTTGATTGGTTATTGGTATCATAATGCGAGTGCGCGTGAAGGGGCGCGTATGGCTTTAACGATTACAGGTTTTGGTGGTTTTGCCCTTTTTATTGGGGTTTTATTGATTGGGTATATCGTTGGTAGTTTTGATCTGGATAAAATTTTACAGTCTGGAGATGTGATCCGATCAAGTTCGCTTTATATCCCCGCCCTTATTTGTATTTTATTGGGTGGATTAACAAAAAGCGCACAGTTTCCTTTTCATTTTTGGTTACCTAATGCGATGGCAGCGCCAACACCTGTGTCGGCTTATTTGCATTCGGCAACGATGGTAAAAGCTGGGTTATTTTTGCTGGTTCGTTTATGGCCCGTGCTCTCTGGGACAGACTCTTGGTTTTGGATGGTTGGATTTTCAGGACTCTCAACACTTCTTCTTGGCGCTTATTTTTCCATGTTTCAGCAAGATTTAAAGGGCTTGCTTGCTTACTCAACGATTAGTCATCTTGGATTGATTACAACGCTTTTAAGCCTTGGGAGTCCCCTTGCATGTGTTGCTGCGATTTTTCATATGGCCAATCATGCTACTTTTAAAGCGTCTTTATTTATGGCTGCTGGAATTATTGATCACGAAACGGGAACACGTGATATGCGTAAGCTAACTGGTCTTTATCGCTCTATGCCGATTACAGCAACTCTTGCTTTGGTCGCAAGTGCGGCAATGGCTGGTGTTCCTTTGCTCAATGGTTTTTTATCAAAAGAAATGTTTTTTGCTGAAGCTGTTGAAACGCATATGGAATCATGGCTTGATTGGATTGCTCCTTATGTTGCAACACTTGCTAGCTTGTTTAGCGTGACCTATTCTGTACGTTTTATTCATGGTGTCTTTTGGGGACCAAAACCTCATAAATTACCCAAAACTCCCCATGAACCACCGCATTTTATGCGTTTACCTATGGAACTTTTGGTGTTTATTTGTTTGGCCGTTGGTATTTTTCCTAATTTTACAATCGGGCCTATTTTAGATAATGCTGTTGTCTCTGTTTTAGGACCGATGACGATCTCTTATAGCTTGGCTGTTTGGCATGGGGTTAATACGCCATTAATGATGAGCTTGGTGGCTTTATTTGGGGGTGGTTTGCTCTATGTTGTTGGGCGGCGTTATTTTTTATCTTGTGATGATGGGGCTCCCTTTTTTCGTCATTTGAAAGGACCGCGTATTTTTGAACGCATTCTTGTGATTATTTCTTGGAAATGGGCCCGTGCGGTGGAAGCTTTTTTGTCAACACGTCGTTTGCAAATCCAGTTGCATTGGATTTTTGCTGTGTGTTTTGTTTTTGTTGGTCTTTTGCTTTGGCGTGATGGTTTCATTGCACTAGGAGGGTTGCCGCTTTTTCCACTTGATATTCCTTTTCTCGCGCTTTGGCTGGTCGGTGGATTGTGCGCGCTTTTAGTCGCTTGGCAAGCAAAGTTTCATCGTCTTGCATCACTCATGCTGTTGGGGGGAGCAGGGTTAATGACGTGTGCAACCTTTTTATGGCTTTCTGCGCCCGATTTGGCTATAACGCAATTGGTTGTTGAAGTGGTGACAGCTGTTTTATTATTGCTGGGTTTGCGTTGGTTGCCTAAGCGTGTGCATAATCCTTCTCCAAAGTCTATTCGTTTCGGGGTACGTTTACGTCGTGCTCGTGATTTCATTATAGCAATTATCGGAGGTGTTGGTGTTGCATGGCTCTCTTTTGCCATGATGACACGTCCTCAAGGGACAACAGTTTCTAATTTTTTTCTGAAAAATGCTTATTCTGGTGCTGGTGGTCGCAATGTTGTGAATGTATTGTTGGTTGATTTCCGTGGTTTTGATACAATGGGTGAAGTTGTGGTGTTGGGGGTTGTTTCTTTGACTGTCTTTGCTCTGTTACGTCGATTTCGCCCTGCTCCTGAAAGTATTGAGCCGCCGTTTCAACAACGTGTTCAGGAAGCTTTTGATAAGGCACAACCAAATCGAAATGTGGGGGATACAGTCTTAAACTATCTCGCTATTCCTTCTGTTATTATGGGGTGGCTCTTTTCCGTTATTATTGCTTTTTCCTTTTATTTATTTGTGCGAGGACATAATCTTCCAGGTGGTGGATTTGTTGGTGGTGTGACTTTAGCGATAGGCTTCATTTTGCAGTATCTTGCCCGGGATATTCGTTGGGTGGAAAATCATTTAAGAGTTTTGCCCTTACGTTGGATGGGCTTTGGCTTATTGCTATCGGTTGTCACGGGAGCAGGGGCTTTGTTTGTTGGGTACCCTTTTTTAACATCATTTTTTCAATATATTCATGTGCCATTGATTGGAAAGGTTCCTATAGCTTCTGCTTTTTTGTTTGATTTTGGTGTGTTTTCTCTTGTGTTGGGAGCAACGATTCTCATTTTAATCGCACTTGCACATCAATCAATACGGAGTTACCGAATCGGTAAAAAACCTGCTTTAAAAGGGAAGGAAAATTAATGGAAATTATTCTTTCTTTGGCTATTGGTGTTCTTGTGGGATCGGGAATTTGGCTCATTTTGCGTCCTCGAACTTTTCAAGTCATTCTTGGTTTGTCTTTGATATCCTATGGCGTTAATCTTTTTATATTTGCAATGAGTAGGCCACGCAGTAATGCAGCACCAATCGTTGATCCTACGATGGCTATCAATCCAGCGAATTATGTTGATCCTCTTCCACAGGCGTTGGTTTTAACTTCGATTGTGATCGGTTTTGCAACGACAGCTTTATTTTTGGTTATTTTGTTGGTTTCACGCGGTTTAACAGGTTCAGATCACGTTGATGGACGTGAGGTACAGTGATGGGAGCTTGTGTGCATCATCTTCTTATCTTGCCGATTCTTTTGCCGTTAAGTACTGGAGCCTTTCTTCTTTTCTATGATGAACGTCGTTCAAAATTGAAATCACTCATAAGTATTTTTTCTGCCGCATTGTTAATTGTCATTGCTGTTCTACTGGTGATACGTGCTCTTGACGTTGCACCAGCTGTGGATGTTTATCGGCTTGGTAATTGGCCTTCTCCTTTTGGTATTGTTTTGGTGCTTGATCGCTTAAGTGCTATGATGCTTTTGCTTTCTAGCTTGGTGATCAGCGCGACGTTGGTTTTTGCTCGAGCACATTGGTATAAAGCGGGTCCTCATTTTCAGTCATTGATGCAGTTTTTCATGGTCGGAATAAACGGCGCTTTTTTAACCGGTGATTTATTTAATTTATTTGTATTTTTTGAAGTGATGTTAACAGCTTCTTATGGCCTTGCATTGCATGGTTCTGGTCCTTTACGTGTGCGCGCGGGGTTGCATTATGTCGTGATTAATCTGGTTGCTTCGTTGTTTTTTCTCGTTGGTGCGGCACTTATTTACGGAATCGTAGGCACCCTCAATATGGCTGATTTGGCTGTAAAAATGCAATATATCGCTTCTAGCGATATGACTTTATTCGAAATAGGGGCTGCACTTTTGGGAATTGCTTTCTTAATTAAAGCAGGGGTGTGGCCATTGAATTTTTGGTTGATGCCAACTTATAGTGCAGCTGTAGCCCCTGTGGGAGCTTCTTTTGCGCTTTTAAGCAAAGTCGGTATTTATATTATTTTACGTTTAACATTGTTATGGTTTGGTCCAGAAGGTGGACATTTTAGCCATTTTGGTCAAACGGTTTTGTTTTACGGTGGGCTTGCAACTATGGCTTTTGGTTTTGTTGGGGTGTTGGCAAGTCAAGTCTTGGTACGTTTGGCTGCTTATAGTGTTTTGGTTTCTTCTGGGACATTGTTAACAGCAATTGGGATCGGCAATACAGCTCTGGTTGCAGGCGCACTCTTTTATATTGTTTCCTCAACTTTGGCTCTGGGGGCTTTTTTTCTTTTGGTGGAATTGGTTGAACGCTGTCAAGATGTAGCTGCCAATGTTTTGACGGTGACAATGGAAGTCTATGGGGACGATGAAGAGGAGGAGGAAGATGAGGTAGGGACTTATTTACCGGTAACTTTGGCAATTCTTGGAGCTTGTTTTGGTCTTTGTGCACTTTTGATTATTGGTCTACCTCCTTTTTCTGGTTTTGTTGCTAAATTTATGATGTTTGTGGCACTCTTAAAACATAGTAAAGAAAATATTTCTCCCTCTCTCCCTGTTTATCACGATTGGCTTTTTATGATTTTTGTCACTCTCTCTGGTTTTGCGGCTTTTATTGCGATGACACGAACGGGCATTCGAACTTTTTGGATTTCTCTTGAAGGGAGGATTCCAAGGGTGCAGGTGATTGAATTTGCCCCCATTGCTGTTCTGCTTGCTTTGTGTTTTCTTATTACAATTGTCGCTGGTCCTGTTAGTCGTTATATGTTTGAAACAGCTAAAACTTTGTATGAACCTCAAAATTATATTGGTAGCGTTTTAGATGATTTTTCTCTTGAAAATAGGGGGATTCATTAGTGAAATATTGTTATTTTTTCCCTTTTTCTAGCGTAGCAATTATTTTTATGTGGCTGATTTTAAATGGTTTTAGTTTTGGTCAACTACTTTTAGGAATTATCATTGCGTTATTTGGGGGCTGGATGATGCGGCTTCTTGAGCCGGAAAAAATAACGATTAAAAGTTGGCGTGCCGCCTTTCAGCTGTTTTTTCGTGTGTTTGTTGATTCTATTATTTCAAATATTGCTGTGGCTTGCTTCGTTTTAACCAAAAAAACTCGGAAACAGCAGTCTGGTTTTATTGTGGTGCCCATTTCGCTTGAAAGTCGCACCGCTTTAGCTGTTTTGGCCTGTATTCTTTCAGCAACTCCAGGGACTGTTTGGATTGCCTATAATAGAAAGAATAGTGAACTTTTGCTTCATGTCTTAAATTTTGAAAATGGATATGATTACCAAAAATTGATCAAAAAACGCTATGAGCAATTACTTTTGGAGATTTTTTAATGAGTATGCTGATCCTTTATTGGGGGCTTTATCTTTCACAGTTTTTTTTAAGTTTGGCAATGATTCTCGCGCTATTTCGGTTGATTCGTGGTCCACGAGCGCAAGATCGGATTGTGGGGTTGGATGCCCTTTATATAATCACTATTCTTTTATTTCTGACCTTTGATATCCGTTCAGGAACAACCATTTATTTTGTGGCAGCTCTCATTGTTGGCTTATTGGGTCCTATATCAAGTATTGCTTTGGCAAAATTTCTCATGCGGGGGGAGATTATTGAATGAAGGATGATGCATCGCTTGTTGTGGCTATTGCTGTCACTGTTTTTTTGATCTTAGGATCTGGTCTCACACTGATTGGAACGATAGGATTGGTGCGTCTTCCCACTTTTTATAAGCGTTTACATATGCTTTCGTTGAGCACAAGTTGGGGCGCGGGTAGTATTCTTGTTGCGTCATTTCTTTATTCAATTTTTGTCGATCATCATTTTGTTTTTCATGAATTTTTGTTGGTAATTTTTTTACTTGTAACAATACCAGTCGCTTCTATGTTGGTATCACAAGCAGCAGCTTATCGAGACTATTCAGAAAATAAATTAAAAAAACCGCTGGCCCTTTTATCACGTCAGATGGAAAAACAAACATCTACTTCCGAAGAAATGTCATGTGATACGAGCCAGAGCGATTTTTAAGATACCATAAGCTTTTTTTATTCTGTTTTTTGTTCTTCTATACAGTGAATAAGATTTTTTTCTTCTGGGTCATTGATGAGATCAGAAAGCATGGCTTCGTTCCCTTTTGTCCACCATATATAGGGTCCTCCCATATATTTTGTTCCAGAAGCACTGATACTACGGGAAGCGATGATGCGTTTTCCTTGCCATTTGAAATCAACAAGTGAAATGTTCCCAGCATTGAGATAGGTTACTTCAACAGACTCTTTACTTGTCCCTGTTTCGCATTGATAGGTAGTAACTTCTGTTGTGGGCTCTGGATCATCTGGGACTTCAATAACTAAAGAGCCAGCAAAAGCATTAAGTGAACCGAAGAGCGGTAGGCTTAAAGCAGTAAAAAATCCTACAATAAAAGCAATTTTTTTCATGATATTTCCTCAGTTATTTAAAATAATAACAGTGATTCATCCTTACAGAGGATGGGTTTTTTTTCTTCTGGATCTTGGATAAGATCATAAAGTGTTACTTCTTTATTTTTCTCCCACCAGATATATTGCTCCCCTACATATTTTGCTCCAGAAGCAGCAATTACATTCGCAGCGATAATACGATCGTCTTTCCATTTAAAATCAACCAATGAAATATCGTCAGCGTTGTGATAGGTTGCTTTAACGCGTTCTTTATTTTCTCCCATATCACATTGATAGGTTATGGTTTGTGTTTCTGGATTACCTGACACTTCAATGACTAAAGCAGCAGCTAAGCTATTAGTGACATTGAAAAATAATAAAAAGGAAAAAAATCCTAAAATTTGTAGAGTTTTTTTCATAATGCTTCCCTATATGAAAAGTAATTTGTCTTTAATCTGATGGTGTCTACGGCAGGATTCGAACCTGCGACCCCAGGATTCATACCACTTCGGTTTTCACCGCCAACCTTATTGGTTGTTTGTGGTCTGGACTGTCTCTTCACCTTGAAGCTTCCGCCTTTTAGGTGCTGCCCGTTCAGTCTCTACACCTTCCTCTCATGTGAAGAGAGGCTTGGCTCGGGATTGGCATATCGTTTTGCCCATGAAGCTTTCCCCGAATTTGAGCAGATCCACTTTAAGGATTTCTCCTAAAAGCGCCCAATTTCTTTAGGAATCCTGTGCTCTATCCTACTGAGCTACGCAGACATCATCATAGCTATTCCTTTAATAGAAGTATAAAAACGAATCAATTATATTCAATATCAATTAACGAATTTCTGATAATTTTTGTTCCAAAAAGGATAAAACTGCATCTGGTGGAACATTTTTTGCAATAAATGATTGGCCAAGTCCGCGTGTCAAAATAAAGGTTAAATTATTTTGTGAAACTTTTTTATCTTGAGCAATGAAAGTCATTAATGTTTCAGCATTTGGTAGCCTTCCGGGGATATCCTTTAACTGTGTGGGCAAACCCACAGCTTTAAGGTGTGTTTCGATACGATGTGTGAGTGTGGGATCACATAGATTCAGTTGTGTAGAGAATTGATGGGCAAGAATCATTCCAATTGCTACAGCTTCACCGTGAATTAAACGCTTGGAATCATAAGCGGTTGCTGTTTCGAGCATGTGTCCAAAGGTATGACCAAGATTTAAGAGTGCACGCTCTCCAGCTTCGTATTCATCACGGGCGACTATGGCAGCTTTAAATTGGCATGAGCGAACAATGGCTTCTATTCTTATCGCGCCATTAGAAAAAATTTCTTGTCCGTTTTTTTCAAGCCATTCAAAGAAATCAGGCTGGTTAATAAGTCCATATTTGACCATTTCCGCATAACCTGCGCGAAATTCACGTGGTGGGAGCGTATCAAGAACAGATGTATCAGCGATAACGCATTCCGGTTGATAAAAAGCACCAATAAGATTTTTACCATATCGGCTGTTGATGCCTGTTTTTCCACCAACAGAGGAATCAATTTGTGCAAGAAGCGTTGTGGGCATCTGAATGAAGTTCATTCCGCGGCGGATCATACTTGCTGCAAATCCTGCTAGATCTCCGATGACACCGCCACCAAAAGCAATTACACAGTCACCTCTTTCTAAGCGTGCGGAAAGAATTTGGTCGATGACAGTTTGCAAGGTTGAAAATGATTTTGATTGTTCTCCTGCTTCTACAATAATAGGGACAGTATGGATTTTATTTTTTGTTAACTCTGCTTGTAATGGATCCAAATGGAGAGGTGCAACATTTGTATCTGTAACAATTGCTAAACGCGTTTGATGAAAAATTTTTTTCTGAAGTGAATCCTTAATTTGTAAAGCAACTCGCGTAATAAGATCTGGACCAATGATGATATCGTAACAGTGCTTGTCTAATTTAATGGTGACAGTTTTGACTTGCATGCTTATTCTTTCTATCGTTATTTTTTTGTATAGAGGTAGTGCTGTAGAGATCGTATGACATTTTTTGCTACACCGTAGGGGCTTTCTTTATGACTGTTAATTGTTACGTTTGCTTTTGCATAGAGAGGATAACGCTGTTCCATGAGTTTTTGCATTGTTTCTTTAGGATTTTCTGTTTGAAGAAGTGGTCGTGTTGGACGCTTTGAAACACGTTGCATCAGGATATCAAGATCTGCTTTGAGCCAGAGAGATATTCCATTTTGCTGAATAGCTTTTCGTATCTCTTGATTGATATAAGCACCACCACCGGTTGCTAAGACAAGGGGACGTTTTTTTATCAGGTTGAGAATAACACGCTGCTCAAGGGAACGAAATTCCGCTTCACCATAGATTTTAAAAATTTCTGTGATAGACATTTGCGCTGCTTTTTCAATTTCTTGATCAGAATCATAAAAGGGTAAATCAAGTATGGTGGCAACACGTCTTCCGATGACTGATTTTCCTGCCCCCATAAGACCAACAAACACAAGAGCTTGATTATCGAGAGATGATAAGATTTGTCTTTTTATTTGTGACAGGGGCGGATGTTGGGGTCGATTACTTTTCATAGCTTATTTCGGCATTTATCTGCTTTAAAGTCAATTCCTGTTAATCTTTATAAGATAAAATAAGAGATAGAGTATTTTGGAAAGTTTATTATTTTATGCCAACATTAACCAGACTTTTGATGATTCTTTTCATTTTGCTTGCTATTCTTTTTAGTATAATGATCATTCTTGTCGTTTTTGTTGAACCTGCAACTGTGGATATATCTGTTGATGTCCCTTTGGATTCGCTCACTCTTTCTTTGAGAATGAATCAATGAAAAGTAACATTGTGATAGAGCGTTTTCTTGAAATGATGAGTGCTGAGCGAGGCGCTTCTGCTCATACTCTTGCCGCTTATCAGCATGATTTACAGTGGGCACAAGAGGAATTGTCTTCGCATTCGGTTTCGCTTCTTTCAGCACAAAAGGAGCATCTCATTGGTCTTTTATCGCTCATGCATACATTTGGTTTTGCTGCAACTTCACAAGCGCGCCGTTTATCAACATTGCGTCAATTCTATCAGTTTCTTTATGCAGAAGGATTAAGAGCCGATGATCCTTCCAATGATATTGATGCCCCTCGCCAAGGGCGTTCTTTGCCCAAAATTATCAGTGAAGATGCGGTGACAAAATTTCTTGATTTGGCGCAGGTGGAGGTTAATCAAGCAGACTATGGATCTAAGGATTATCTGCGTGCATTGCGTCTTCAGCTGCTCAGCGAGATGCTTTATGCGACAGGTTTACGCATTAGTGAGTTGGTCAGTCTACCTGTGCAGGCTGTTCGAGGGAAAAAATACAATATTTTGGTTCGTGGTAAGGGAAAAAAAGAACGAATGGTGCTGTTATCGAAAAAAGCCCATCAAATTCTTTTGCAGTGGTTGGATTTGCGTGATCAGGGAGAAGATGCGAAAAGCCTTTATCTTTTTCCGGCCCATTCAGAAACAGGCTATATTGCGCGCCAAGTTGTTGCACGGGAATTGAAAAGTCTTGCTAAAAGGGCTGGAATAAAAAGTGAAAGCTTTTCTCCCCATGTGTTGCGCCATGCTTTTGCTAGCCATCTTTTGCAAAATGGTGCTGATTTGCGTGCCGTTCAACATTTGTTAGGTCATTCTGATATTTCTACCACTCAGATCTATACCCATGTGTTGGAAGAGGGACTTTATCGTCTCGTTAATGAGCATCATCCACTTGCCGATGCGTAAAAGGCGCGTTAAAGAAAAGCTGATGTTTTTGAAAAAAACTTTATAAAGCAAATTATAAGTGTATAAGTGACACTGAATGAGTTGGTACAAATGTATAATTATCTTGATTTTGAAAAACCAGTTGCTGATCTTGATGGGAAAATTCTTGAATTAAAAAAAATTTCTCAAGAAAAAGACGGTCTTGATATGAGTGACGAGATTGCGCGTCTTGAAGCACGTTCAAAAACGGCATTGCGCGATCTTTATAAAAAATTGTCGCCGTGGCAAAAAACACAAGTTGCTCGTCATCCTGATCGTCCGCATTTTATGGACTATTCTAAGCGCCTATTAAGTGATGTGACACCTTTGGCAGGAGATCGAAAGTTTGCTGAAGATGAGGCTATTCAAGCTGGATTTGCACGCTTTAAGGGAGAAGCCGTTGCTTATATCGGTCAAGAGAAAGGTCACGATACAAAAACACGTTTGCGCTATAATTTTGGTTCTGCTCGTCCAGAGGGATATCGTAAAGCTGTCCGTATTATGGAAATGGCTGACCGATTTGGTTTACCACTTCTTACTTTTGTCGATACGGCGGGTGCTTATCCTGGGGTAAGCGCTGAAGAACGTGGGCAAGCTGAAGCAATTGCTCAATCAACCGCTGCAACTTTGCGCCTAAAGGTTCCTATTGTATCCGTTGTGATTGGAGAAGGTGGTTCTGGGGGGGCGATAGCCATTGCTGCTGCCAATAAAGTTTATATGTTGGAACATGCGATTTACTCGGTTATTTCTCCAGAAGGAGCAGCGTCTATTTTATGGCGTGATCCAGCGCGTGCAAAAGATGCTGCAATGAATATGCGTATTACCGCTCAAGATTTGCTTCGCTTAAAGATTATTGATGGCATTATCTCAGAGCCTGTAGGAGGAGCGCATCGTGATAAAGAGATTGCTATTGATGCAACGGGTGAGATTATTTCAGAGGCTTTAAAAGCTATGGCTGGAAAAGATGGTGAAGTTCTTAAACAAGAGCGAAGGGAAAAATATCTTCAAATTGGTCGATCTTTGGCGTAAGTCGTTTTTATGAGGGGTGTTGGATTGGAGTTTTTTCGATGACGTTTAACAAATTCCTGACTGTGTGTGTGTTGTTTGTAATGGGAATATTGACGGCCTGTGAAGGAAGATTACCAGCTTCTATTCGTGCTAAAGTTGAGCAGCCTCTTCCGCAAGAAATCCAGAATAGAATGGCTTTGTACGATATTGATCCTTATGCACCAATTGTAATGCGCTTTTTCAAGGAAGAAAATCTTGCTGAAGTTTGGAAGCAATCTCGTTCAGGTCCTTTTATCTTGGTTGCTCGTTATGGTATTTGCAAATGGTCTGGTAAGCTTGGACCTAAATATAAAGAAGGAGATCTTCAGACACCGGAAGGTTTTTATACGATTACTGCAAACCAAATGAATCCTTATTCAAAATATTATCTTTCTTTTAATATAGGATTTCCTAACCTTTATGATCAGGAAAATGGTCGGACAGGAAGCAATCTTATGGTGCATGGTTCTTGCTTTTCTGCCGGTTGTTATTCTATGAGTGATAAGAATATGGCGCAAATTTATGCGTTTGCGCGAGACGCTTTTAAAGGAGGACAAAGAGCATTTCAGTTGCAGGCTTTTCCTTTCCGCATGACCAAGGATAATATGTTACGTCATAGCAATGATCCTCATTATCCATTCTGGGTGATGCTTAAGAAAGGTTATGATTTTTTTGAAGAAAATCGTCAACCACCAATCGTTGAAGTGTATGGAAAACGTTACGTTTTTAATCACGATGTTGATAAAACTTCAGTTTCCCTCATGAAGTGAGCGTTATTTTATTCCGCTATACTTAAAATACTATCGCTGACGATGGCGATACAGGACATACAAAACTTTATGCATGAGGTGTTTAAGGGAGTTATCTATTTTAAACGCTGAGTTTGTTTATAAAGTTTTATGTTAGTAAATCGAAGTAGGAGGACTAAGAGCAACTTGCCCAGAGAATTTGAGTTGTTTGCAGACTAGTATGGATGGCAATTTTGATTTTCTCGTGGAGAGTGAATTAACATAAAATGTTTCTCTCTTTTATCCTGTAAAGTATTATCTTATCGTACTGGTCTATAAGATACATCTAAAAATACGTTATCAGCTCTGTTGATTTTAGTTTTTTTGCTTAAACTTAAGAGGGGTTTGTTTCAATCAGCTCGGGAAATATAGAGTTAAGTAGAGTATTTAAAACCAAGAATGTATCCAATGGAGTTTTTGAAATGAATCACATGAAGTGATTTGCAGATAAAGTGTACGTCGAGAGAAAACAACTTGTTTACAGATTGATAAATATTAAAAAATTTTACAATAACAATTTGATTTATAATTTTCTGTTTTAATAAGAGCTTGAATATCATGAGATTTTTTATCTAAAAATCTGTTTATGATAAATCAATCAAAATTATTCGCTTGCACATTCCAAGCGCAAAGCGCTGCATGGATAAAATTGTACAATAAAAATGCCTCTCATGAATCGTCTCATGTGCCGAGAGCTACAAAACATTGGGGGCTGGCAAAATCTATGGTGGAGCTGTTTTGTTTTTAAAAGCGCAAAGAGGCTATAGCTCAATGGATTTAACGTTGTAAAGGAGAATTAAAACTTTATTCCTGGAATGATGAGAGGGTTTTCCAAGAGAGCTGTTTTGTCTGCAGTATCTATGGCTGGTTTATTAAAAAAAGCATTGAGAAGTTTTTGTATTGCTTCTTTTTCAACACCATCGGCAATAATGACAAAACGTGTTTGTTTTATTCCTTTTGGCCATGCTGGCAGTCTTATGGGGGGATGAAAAAATGTTTGTACACCATGTAATACAAGGGGGCGATAAGGATCATCACGCAATGCGATTATTGCTTTAATACGGAGTAATTTTGTACCATAATGGTCTTGTAGGAGATCTAAAAAAGCTTCAATTGTGGCATAATCAACAAGATCTTCACAATCTAATGAAAAGGTACGAATGGTTTTATGGGGAGCATGATCGTGTGGAGCGGTGGTAAGATTTTGCTTAAGGTGTGTATTTTCTCCTGTTTCATTCCATAATGTGTGATTTATTAATAGATTTGAACAGAAATCTTCAGAATGGACATCAATGATTTGTGCTGTGGGATTCATTCTTTTGAGTGTGTTAAGGAGCGTATTTGAAAGGGATTGTGGGGCTGTGAGATCTGTTTTGGTGAGAATAATTTTATCAGCAAGGATTAATTGTTTATATATTTCAGGATAGCGCTCGCATATGGAAAGTGTGCTTAATGTATCAAATGTTGCAACAACAGCATTTATGGACAGTGTTTGAATAAACAGTGGGTGGCTTAACAGTACTTGTAAAATAGGGGCAGGATCAGCTATCCCTGTTGTTTCAATAATAATGTGATTGAGTTGTTTGATCTGTCCTGTCTCGACGCGATTGATTAAATCCACTAATGTATCAATGAGATCACTGCGTAAATTGCAGCATAAACAGCCATTGGCAAGTTCAATAATTCCTTCTGTCGCCTTTTCAACAAGAAGATGGTCAATACTGATTTCGCCAAATTCATTAATGATAACAGCACATTCCGTTAAGAGAGAGTTTTGTAACATACGGTTGAGCAAAGTTGTTTTGCCAGAGCCTAAAAAACCAGTGATAAGCGTGAGAGGAATGCGCTTCATTTTCATTTTAATCATCAACCGTGGTTCTGTTTTAAAGAAACATATCTTGCGACGTCAACCCCATTCATAATGAGGTGTGAGGGATATGTGATGGATAATTGCCTACGAAATCCATTTTATCACTCCTTTTAAGTTTATAAAGGTAAATGCGGATGCAATCATGCACTTTTTCAGTGCTCGTGTTATAATAATTTTTGGAATTTGAAAGGTCTTATAGGAAGAGTTTTAATTCCTTACTTTGATTATTTTATCTATTATGCTCATCCATTTTGTGATGTGAAAGAGAGGGATTTTAATTGATTCAACAGCGATGGATTTGAAATAAGAGAATTTTACGGTATTGGCGGTTATACGGTATTTGTGGTTCTGACATACGGGGCAAAATAATTAATCATAAATTATGAATTGTAGCTTACGGCTTTTTTATAGAATAGTTTGCGCGTCTTTTATACGGACTAAGGGGTTTTTTTAGTGGTTTTACTGTTATTTTAGGCGTCTGTGGACTACGAATGAGATGGACTACTAAAGGATGAGAAAAAGAAGGTGGAGCTGTGATAAATGGTGAGGTGAGAATAATATTTCCTTGTTCATCATATGAATTGGCATGCATTTTTATGGCTTCAGGCGTGCATGTTTGTTGGCTCATATTGTTGGCTTGCGTTATGTTGCTCCCATAAGGTTTTAATGTTGTAAGTGTTAGTTGGGGGACTCCTTGATGCAAAAAACCTATTTCAAGAAGTTGTGCCGCTTTTTCTTCCCTTTCACTTATGTTGTTTGCCCCTAGAATGACAGCAATAATTGTACGTTTATTGCGGGTGGCTGAGGCAACAAGATTAAAACCAGAGGCACAAATAAAGCCTGTTTTCATACCGTCTATTCCATAAAAACGACCAATGAGGTTGTTGGAGTTATGCTGGATTTTTCGGTTATTACCAAAATCAATGGCTGGAATAGAAAAATAATGAGCATATTGTGGAAATTCCCGACGTATTTGGACAGCTAAAAGAGCAATATCACGTGCGGTGGAATAGTTTTGAGGATCTGGTAAACCACTTGCGTTTGCAAAATGAGTGCCAAACATGCCTAAACGTTTAGCTTCGCTATTCATTTTGCGTACAAAAGCTTTCTGTGAACCAGCAACGGCCTCACTCATGGCAATGGCCAAATCATTGGTTGATTTAACCATGGTGATACTTAAGGCTGTATCAAGTGTGAGAACAGAACCAGCTTTATAGCCTGAACGATACGCGGGAGCTTTTGCAGCAGATTCGCTGATGGTGATAGGTTTATTGGGTGAAATTTCCCCTCGGCTCATGGCACGAAAAATAACATACGCGGTCATTAATTTTGTTAAGGAAGCTGGATACCAACGCTCAAAAGCTTGATTATGTTTTAAGATGTGTCCCGTTGTAACATCAACAGAAATAAAAGGCTGTGCTAAAGCAAAAGTGCTCGACAAACTCAAAATGAAAGAAAAAAATAAATTATAGAAGAGACGTTGCATGAGTTTAAATTCAGTTCCTTCTTATTCATTATTTAGAATTGTTTTAATGTAGCATACAAAGCTTTTAAGTCTAGGATTAGAAAAAACAGATGGTTAATTATTGTATTGAGTTATGTCTCATGGATAAAAACCAACATTCATTTTTATTTTCCCCTTAAATTTGATTTGATGAGTTAAGTCTCTCAAGAAATACTTTTTAAATAATGAAGATTGTAAAAGATTTCAGGTTCTTGAGGGGATTGATGTTTTTTTTTGGAAGGAACAAGCTCGTATAATCATACATTTTGCCTGCTATTCTATTATATAAACATTGATTTGTGATGATCATTCACTGTTTTACATATTGAATGAGGCTTTTGAGTATCATACGACTTTCTCATTCCAAATCTATTCCACGTTGAATAAGGGTAAATTATATTTATAAATCAATACCCTGTGTGTTATTTAAACGATTTGAAGGAGAGGAAGAATGCTTTCTCAAAAAATTCATACATTGATCATTTTTGATGATGTGTGTTTTATAATTTTGTGTGAGAAAGTTTGAAATATCTCCCTTATATTTTTGTTTCATATGCTGCATTTAACACACAAAGTGATGTTTTTTATCAATCAAGATTGTGTTTCATGATGCTTCAGTTTTTGAAGCTTCTGAACAGCAGATGGTGGCATAGGAGGAGGGGTAGGATCTTGAGCGGCTAACAGAAGCAGTTCATCACATGCTTCTTCAGTTTTTTGAATCAGTTGATTTAGAAAATCACGTTTGCTTAAACCAGCTTCTATTGGAGGAAGAATACGAACACGAATTGTTCCGGGATAGCGGCGGAAATTACCTCGTGGCCAATATAAACCCGCATTGTGCGCAATAGGGACAACTTGAAGTTCTAATTCATTATAGAGTGCGACAATTCCTGACTTATAATCTGGTTCTTGACCAGGTTGTCGGCGTGTCCCTTCAGGAAAAATGAGGATTTGGCGTCCTTGTTTTACTTTCTCTTTTGCTTTTTGTATAACGGTTTTTAAGGCTTTGATGGGCGTTGTGCGGTTAATGGGGATAATTTGTGTTTTCGCCATATACCAGCCAAACAAAGGAATCCACATCAATTCACGTTTTAAAATGAGAGTGGGGTCATCAAAATAGGGAACAAGGCTAAAAGTTTCCCATGCAGATTGATGCTTTGGAGCAATGATATAGGGTCCTTGGGGAAGATTTTCTAATCCTTCAATTTCATAACGTGTGCCTGCGATGTATTTTTGCAAAAAGAGTGTAACGCGCGCCCATGTTTTAGGAACAATCCATGCCTTTTTTCGGGGCATGAGAAAATAAACGGGAGCGTAAAGAATCATTTGTATGAAAGTTGTGGTATAAAAAGCGAATGTAAAAAGAATAGAACGAAGGATAAGCACTATATTTTCCATTTTATATCTATAAGAAGACTTCGTATATAATATAATTCGCATGAGAAAACATCTTCTTTATGTTTTTTCAAGCATCTATTTTTTCGGTCATTTATTTTCTGATATTTAAAAACAGAAGGAAAGAGGTTGATGGAATTACAAAAAGATAAACTTTTTATTCCACGGATTTTATCTATTGCGGGAACAGATCCTTCTGGTGGTGCTGGAATGCAGGCGGATTTGAAGGTTTTTTCAGCTATGAAAACTTATGGTATGAGTGTGGTTACAGCTGTTGTTGCACAAAATACTCAGGGCGTGCGTGCTTTTCAGGCATTAGAGGCTTCTTTTGTTGCTGATCAAATTGATTCTGTTTTTGAGGATATCCACGTTGATGCCGTTAAAATTGGTATGGTTGCAAATGCTCAAATTGCACAGGCTATTGCAGAACGTCTTGCTTATCATAAAGCGCGTTTCATTGTTTTTGATCCGGTTATGGTGGCAAAAAGTGGTGATGTTCTTTTAAAGTCTGATGCCATTGAAATTATGCGTGATGTTCTTGTGCCGATGTCAACTTTGATCACGCCAAATTTGCCTGAAGCTGCACTGTTATTGGGATGTGATGTACAATGGTCTTTAGAGGCTATGTATCAATATGCTCCACGACTTTTGGCGCTAGGATGTCATGCCGTTTTGTTAAAAGGCGGACATTTGAATACGCTTACCAAAAATAGTACAGAAAATTACGATTGTTCTAGTCCAGATCTTTATTGTGATCGTGAAAATTTGGTTATGCTTGAAGCTTCTCGTCTTTCAACCACACATGATCATGGGACAGGGTGTACCATTTCTGCTGCCATCGCAGCTTTATTACCTACACAACCTTTGGATTGTGCTGTTAAACAAGCAAAAGATTATTTACATGGAGCGTTATCTGCCTCAAATGCTTTGCAAGTTGGGAAAGGACGAGGTCCACTTCACCATTTTTATGCATTGTGGAAAAATTGATACAACAATTGAAGGTGAAAAATCTCCACTCTATGAATTTGTTTCGTCATTATATGCCATTTGGGATTGATCACGGATAACTGTTAAGACATTATAGCTTAACAGTTGTTTTGTATTTAAGAAAAATGAGAGAGAAAAAAGTTATAATTTGTTGCTTTTATATATGTTTTTACGATTAATATATCGCCTTGTAAAAAGCAATTTTAAATGTAAAAAAGAAAGCGAGAGACTCCTATAACTCAAGAGTTGATGGCAAAAAAGGTAGAGGGAAAGACTTTTTACAAGACGATATTAAAGATCGTTGATCCTATCATATTCACTGTTGTATTGATTGGTGGGTTATATTTGAGTTCTGCTGAAAATAATAGATACTCTTCATTGATGAGAAAAAAGAGTCCGTCGCTAAATAACCATGTGTTTATTGGAATAAACTTTAAATTCACCAAAGTTTATAAAATCCAATTTTTTATAAATGCTCATTCCCTCATGAGATGCTTGCATCCCAATAACATGACAATTCTTTCTTTTTAAATGCTGAATGGTAATTTTTGTCATGAATGTCCCAATACCTTTTTTCTGAAAATCTGGATGGGTAACAATATCATATACGCCACCAATGCCATCCGCTTTCATACAAAAGCATATGGCTACAGGATTGTTATTGATATAACTAATGAACAGATCTACATTAGGATCTTTTTTATAACAGCCTCCTATCGTTTCATAAAATATGACCGCCTCTTTATCAAAAGGCTCGAAGACGGATGCCATAACATTTCCGTAATTTCTAAAATCTTGAAGTGATTCAACTTCCTTGGTTTTGAAGTTATCTGGCTGAGACGCAATATGTGAATCTATATCTTGCGCTAAAGCCACCATTCCTATCTCTGTTTCAACATGCTTTAAACCAATAGATAAGAGAACTTCATCAACGTTGTAATGAGATGAATGAGGTCCAACCCACCAAGCCAAAGGAAGTTTCTGTGCATTGAAAGAATCGATTATGGACTTTGCTGGGCTTACAGGTACCGTTTCTTGTAAATTTTTAGCAGAGATAATGTTGAATGTGTCTGAAGAAAATGTTGAATGAACAGAAGATACGCCATTTGAAAAATCAATAACCTGCATTTGGGGACATAATTTTGGTAAAAAACAGACCTTTGAACAAAAATTATTTTCTAATGATAAGTTAATTTTTGTTTTGTTTAACATTTGTTTTTCTTGCCATTTCTCATTGATCTTTTAATGTTGAGGGTTGTAAAAAATTCCTTAGCTCAAAAGCAACCTTAAATTCTTTTGCATAAGCTTTTATAATCTAAACGGTTGCAAAAAAAAATCCGCTGCCAATATTAAAAAAATTACCCTTGAGATGGTAAGAGACAGTGAAAAATATTGTTAGAAAAAATGCCTTTGGATAAAATACTTCTGAAAAAGCCAAAGTATTGTTACCAAACAGCGTCATAAACCAATGGAAATTGTCTCAAGTTTATTTTACACGAGGGACCTAGAAAATTACAGTGATTTCCTAAAGAAATGCTGCTTAAATCACTTTCATATAAGTAATGGCTATTTTTTCTGAGCTAAAAATGATTATTCGATGATCGAGAAGCAAAATCCGATAGATGCTTTACAAGAAGTTACGAATCTTAAAAAAACTTCGAAAGATCTATGAAACTTTTTTAGAGAAGCCTTTAAAAATGATTTGAAAAAAGGAATCGATATAAAATCTGAGTGTTAAAATATATAAATAAAATCTGCTAGCAACCTACGATTATGGCGCTACGGAACAATAAATAAATTAAAATCCAATAATCAAAACTCAAATGGAGCGGGCGATGGGATTCGAACCCACGACCCCAACCTTGGCAAGGTTGTGCTCTACCCCTGAGCTACACCCGCTCACCGATTCGATATATACTTTGCTTGTATGGCGTAGCCTTTTATGAATTGCAACAAAAAAATATCATCTCAGTTTGATTTATTTTGTCTATGTTTCGATAAAATGAAATAAAGATTGATTTTAGAAGATTTTTCAGTAATAAATTGTTCCTTTTTTAATTTTTGCATGGAGAGGGGTGGAGTATAATGTTAATGTTGAAGAGAATAAATATATTAGGGATTGTCATCGCAGCTGTTTTTATGATGAATACTGTTGCAAAAGCCGATGATCAAGTTAAGCACGTTAAAGTTGCTTTAACACAAATTATGATCCATCCTGCGGCGGATGCTGTTCGTAAAGGGGTGGAAGATGTTCTTGCAGAAAATGGCTATAAGCAAGGTGAAAATTTTCAACTGACTTTTTTATCGGCACAGGGCAATATTTCAACAGCAACGCAAATTGCACGTAAATTTGTTGGTGATAAACCCGATGTTATTGTAGCGATTACCACACCTTCAGCACAAACAATGCTTGCAGCAACAAAAACAATTCCTATCGTTTTTGCAGCGATTTCTGATCCTATTGGAGCTAAAATCGTTTCTTCGCTGACCAAACCTGGTGGTAATATGACGGGGAGTTCTGATCGTATCGATGTTGCTGAAAGTGTTAAACTTTTGCAAGAAGTAAAACCAGATTTAAAAAAAATTGGTTATCTTTATAATGCCTCTGAAGCAAATTCTGTTTCAACCCTTAAGACGTTAAAGGATGTGGCAAAAAAAGCTGGAATTGAAATCATTCCTTCATCGGCACCAAAACCTTCTGATGTTCAGGCAGCAACACGCGCTTTAATCGGGAAGGTCGATGTTATTTTTATTCCCGCTGATAATACGATTCTGTCTGTTTTAGAAGGAGCCATAAAGGTCACGCAAGAAGCCAATATGCCTGTGTTTACTGTTGATGCGAATACGATAGGACGTGGTCCTTTTATGACGCAAGGTGTGAATTTCTACGATGTTGGAGTTGATGCTGGGAAGTTGGTTGTGCGTATTCTAAAGGGTGAAAAGCCTGGTGATATTGATGTTGTGCAGGCCGCTAATAATGACATTCGAATTGATCTGAAAGCAGCAAAAAAGGCAGGAATTATTATCCCGCAGGCCGTTATTGACCGCGCAACAAAAGTGATTCAATAACTTTTGTTGAGAGAGTGTTGATACAATAAAGTACGTTACGTTTTCATGGGGATTTTCTTTACATGAATATATTTGCCTTTTCTGGCGCGGTGGAATTAGGTCTTATTTATGCGTTTGTAGCTATAGGGGTTTATCTCTCATTTCGCGTTTTGGACTTTCCGGATTTAACGGTTGATGGCTCGTTTCTTCTCGGGTCCTGTGTCTGTGGCGTCTTGATTCTTTTAGGTTTTAATGCATGGACAGCTATGGCATGTGCTTTTTGTGCGGGTATGGTAGCAGGTTTGGTAACAGCTCTGTTGAATTTGCGTTTTGGCATTTTGAATCTGTTGGCTTCCATTTTAACAATGTCAGCACTTTATACGGTTAACCTTCGTATTATGGGAATTATGGGAGGGTCCAATGTTAATTTGGCGCTTGCTGATACAGCCTTAACACCCTTTTATAATTTGTTTGGGTTGTCTGATATCTTTGTGCGTCCTCTTTTCGTTGGGATTGTATTGCTTGTTGTAGCGTTTTTGATTTGGCGTTTTTTAGAAAGTGAAATAGGTCTTGCTATGCGTGCAATGGGCGCTAATCCACGCATGGCGACGGCGCAAGGGGTTCATACATCTGCATTGATTTATTTTGGTATGGGGCTTTCCAATGCCTGTGTTGCACTTGGTGGTTCTCTTTATATTCAAACTGCAATTGCAACGGATATTACCGGTGGAATTGGTACAATTGTTTTTGGGTTGGCCGCCGTGATTATTGGCGAAACGCTCTTTCGTACGCGCAATATTTTTTGGATTATAATCAGCTGTATTGTGGGGTCTGTGCTTTATCGTGTGGCGGTGCAATTTGCTTTTGAAGCCAATGGAATTGGTATTGATACCTCGACAGATCTTCAGTTGATTACGTCACTGTTGGTTGTGTTAACTCTTATTGTGCCACGCTATTGGAGGAGGCGTAAACGTGATTGAGCTTTTTCATGTTGGGGTCACATTTAAACCGCAAACGCCTTTGGAAAAACAGGCTTTAATTGATATTAACCTCAAAATTGATCAGGGTAGCTTTGTTACGGTTATCGGTTCAAATGGTGCGGGTAAATCAACGTTGCTCAGTGTTTTGGCAGGCGAAACACTTCCCTCGACAGGAAAAGTGGTTATCAATGGACAAAATGTTTCTAGGCAATCAGTCAGTGAACGTGCTGGAAAGGTGGCATGTGTTTTTCAAGATTCGTTAAAGGGAAGTTGTGGTTCTTTAACAATTGAAGAAAATTTGGCTCTTGCTGCTCTTCGAGGAAATCGTCGTAGTTTGCGTTCAGCTTTAAACCATGAAAAAAGGCAATTTTTTCGAGATAAAATTGCTCAATTAGGAATTGGTCTTGAAGCTTATATTCAAAATCCTATGGACAGTTTATCTGGTGGACAACGCCAAGCCGTTTGTCTTGTGATGGCAACGTTAGCTCATGCAGATGTTTTATTACTGGATGAACATACCTCAGCACTGGATCCTGGGATGGCTGATTTTGTGATGCGGTTGACAGAAAAAATCGTTGAAGAGAAAAAATTAACGACTATTATGGTGACCCATTCTATGCGTCAGGCTCTTGATTATGGAGATCGCACACTGATGTTGCATGGTGGAAAAGTGATTTTGGATGTCTGTCATGAAGAGCGTAAGGGCTTGAATGTTAATGATTTAATTCACATGTTTCAGAAAGTTCGCGGGGAAGTTCTTGATAACGATGAACTATTAATGGATTAATGGGTTGGCTCAGAAAAAAGCACATGAGGTTGATCAATTTCTAACGCGTTTCTCACGTGCTTTTCCTATTGTTCTCATTTATGGTCCAGATCGTGGTCTTATTTGTGAACGTGCCCAACGTTTTGCTAAACTTACAAAGGTCGCAATAGAAGATCCATTTTCGACAATTCGTTTGGATGCTGCTGAAATTGATAAAGATCCTGCACGTTTGGAAAATGAAGCGCGGACTTTATCGCTTTTTGGGGGAGACCGTTTAATATGGATCTCTAATGCTGCTAACCAAAAAGGTTTTCTTACAGCCTTGAAGCTTTTAATTGAGAAACCACCAGAGAAAAGTTTTATTCTCATTGAGGCAGGGGATTTGAAAAAAGGCACAGGGTTGCGCAATGCTGTTGAGACGGCGGCAAATGCAATGGCTTTGCCCTGTTTTGCCGATGATATGCGCTCTCTTGACGGTTTGATTGATGAGGTTTTAGGACAGTTTAAGAAGACCCTTTCTTTGGATGCACGGAGATGGTTGCATGAAAGTTTAGGAGTTGATCGTCTTGTATCACGAGGTGAATTAGAAAAGCTTTGTCTTTATGCTTCAAATGTTCATATTACTCTTGAAGATGTAAAAGCGGTTGTAAGTGATGTCAGTGCTTTTTCTCAAGATGAAGTCATTGATGCTCTTTTATTGGGTGATATATCAAGCTTTGAAGCGCATTTTAATCGACATGCAGCATTGCAGGGGGCACTTTTTTTTATTTTAAATACAGCACAAAGACATTTTCAGCAATTACAGCTCTTGCGTTATCAGGTGGAGGTTGAAGGAAAATCGCCTTTTACAGTGGTTTCTCAAGCGCGTCCTCCTATTTTTTTTCAACGGAAAAAAATTGTTGAACAAGCTTTAAAATATTGGAATTTAGAACAAATTTCTTACGCGATGGAAAAAATTCAGAGGGCTGTTTTAGAAAGCCGTAAAAATCCGCTTTTGGGTGAAGCCATCATTCGTCAAGCTTTGTTAGGACTCACAATTATTGCACGACGCCAAATGGCCGCTTAACATATTTAAAAATATGATAATTTTTTATTTTGAGTATAGCACTAGGGCATTTTCAGCAATTACAGCTCTTGTTTTATCAGATAGAGGTTGAGGGAAAATCGCCTTTTACAGTGGTTTCTCAAGCGCGTCCTCCCATTTTTTTCAATGGAAAAAAATTGTTGAACAAGCTTTAAAATATTGGAACTTAGAACAGATTTCTTACGCAATGAAAAAATTCAGACTGCTTTTTAGATAGTCGTAAAAAGGCATATGGAGAAGAATTTCTTATTGTAAGGTGCAAAAGACATGATTTTGATTAAACTCAACATAAGAAGACTTAAAATGAAATAATTCTGCGATATTTAAGGGATCTCTTTCAATATAATAAATAATGGCATTATCTTTATGAATCAATGCGTTGTATGATCGTAAGCAATGAAGTGAGAATTTTAAGTTTGGTGTTACATTTTTCGTCACGTATGTTTTGCATTTTCTGGTTCAAATGATCTGTTGTCAGTTTGCGCAGGTGATAATGGGTAAACTGCGTTATTCTCTTTATTCTCTAGTTGTAGTTTTTTAATATTTTGCGCATAACTCATTAAGATGAACAAACAGAAAATTATGTTTTTACAACTGTCTTTGTTGCTGTTTGCAAAGAATCTTTAAAGGTGAAAGATGCCCCCTATTCAATTTGAAAAAATAGCGCTCATTGGGATTGGTCTGATTGGATCTTCTTTAGCAAGAGTAATTAAAAAGAAAAATCTTTCAGCTCAGATTTCTATTGCAACACGTCGTCAAGAAACACTGGAAAGAGCGCGTGAATTGGAACTTGGAGATTTTTATACAACGGATAATGCAAAGGCTGTTGAAGGTGCTGATCTCGTTATTATTTCTGTTCCTGTTGGAGCGAGTGCAGAGGTGGCAAAAAACATTCATAATCATTTAAAGTCAGGGGCGATTGTGAGTGATGTTGGTTCTACAAAAGAATTGGTTATTACAGAAATGGCACCTTTATTGCCAAAAACGGTTCATTTTATTCCGGGACATCCTATTGCTGGAACGGAATATTCAGGTCCGGATGCTGGTTTTGCTGATTTATTTATGAATCGCTGGTGTATTTTAACGCCTTTTGCGGATAGTGATGCGGTGGCTGTTGCACGATTGACAGCGTTTTGGGAAGCGTGTGGGGCGCGTGTCGAAAAGATGGAGCCGAAGCATCATGATCTTGTTTTAGCGATTGTTTCGCATTTGCCGCATTTGATTGCTTATAATACTGTTGGGACAGCGAGTGATCTAGAAAAAGTAACCAATTCAGAAGTGATTGCTTATTCTGCTTCTGGTTTTCGTGATTTTACGCGTTTGGCATCTTCTGATCCCGTTATGTGGCGGGATATTTGTTTGCATAATAAAGAGGCTATTTTAGAAATGTTGAGCCGTTTTAGTGAAGGACTTTCTTTTTTAGAACGGGCAATTCGTATAGGTGATGGTGAAACACTGTTTAATTTTTTTATGCGCACGCGTGCTGTGCGCCGTAAGATCATTGCGGCAGGACAGGAAATTGATGCTCCTGATTTTGGACGTCATAATATTTCTAAAGAGGGCGTGTAAAATAAGCGATTTTTGAATTTTGTGCTGTTGTTTTGCTTATTCTTATCATGTTTCTTAGGCTATCTGTTCTTTTAAATTGTTCGTTGTAATGAAGATACAGCGCTGTACTTAGTCCTTTGGACAACAATGAGGGGTATCCGCCTGTAATGAAGGGTGACTCTTGTGTAAAATAAAACGCCCTAAACAGAAGACATTGAATTGGTAAAATTTGTTGGCTTCTCAGTTTTTGGATAGGGTGAGGCTTGACCACATAGATTATTGCCCTTTATACTAAAAAATGTTTGTTTTTAAAGTCTTGATGGTTTTTATAAAGCATGAGATAACTGAAAAAAGGATATTACCAGAAAGTATTGAGATTTGTTAAGAAATATCTTTTGGTATAGCTATCGTGTTTTTGGTGACGCAATAAGTCATTATTGGCGTGATAATGGGAGTGCTTTTGCAAGCCATGTTGCGCTGTCGGGTCTTTTAGCATTTTTCCCTTTTTTTATTTTTGGAACATCTTTTGCTCGTTTTCTCGGGGCTTTTACTTATACACCGCAAAAAATTAAAGCGTTGGTACAGTTATTGCCTGATGTCATTGCCGAGCCTTTATCTCAGGAAATTGTCAATGTTTTAACCCTTCATCAAGGAGGTGTGTTGACGCTTTCTGTTATTGGAGCGGCTTATTTTGCTTCTAATGGAATAGAGGCTTTGCGTACGGCTTTGAATAAAGCTTACCGTGTGACGGATCAACGGAGTTTGTTATTTTGTCGTTTTCAAAGTTTGTTTTTTGTGATTCTTGGCGCTTTTGGTCTTGTTGTGATGAGCTTTTTATTGATTTTAGCGCCTTTGTTGATCAAAATTATGCAAAATCATTCTTTTTTTATGACTGAATATATTGGGATCATTCGTTTATGGCGTTATACAATTGCTGTCGTTATTTTGTTTATGAGTCTTTTAATTGTTCATAAATGGCTTCCAGCAGGGCAGCGGAAATTCATAGATATTTTACCAGGAATCGTGGTGACAATGTTTGTATGGTTTATGGCTTCTCTTGCTTTTGCGCAATATTTAACGATGTTTGATTATATTTCAACCTATGCGGGGTTAGCATCTATTATGGTTGCCATTATCTTTCTTTATATATTAAGTGCAATTTTTATTTTGGGGGGTGAAATAAACGCTGCAATCATGTTTTATCGCAATTATTGGCAATCGCCTCGATGAATGAAAAAATTGTAGATCCTATGAAAGCCAAAAGATGGGGAAAGAAATAAGACCAGCCATTACTTTATTGGTTGATGCGGATGCTTGTCCTGTAAAAGCTGAAATTTATCGTGTTATGAATCGTTATCAGCTTAAAACATTTATTGTCGCAAACCGTTTTCTTTCTCTTCCCCAAGAAGAACTCATTGAAAGAATCATTGTTTCTGATGGGCTTGATAGGGCTGATGATTGGATTGTCGATCATGTGCATGAGGCGAGTATCGTTATTACCAGTGATATCCTTTTAGCTGCAAGGGTTGTAAGGTCTGGGGGGCTTTGTCTTTCGCCAACGGGGCGTATTTTTGATGCCAATTCAATCGGTCAAGCTTTAGTCATGCGCAATTTGATGGAAAATTTACGAGAGCAGGGGCATATCACAGGAGGACCACGTCCTTTTTGTGGTAAAGATCGTTCTGCTTTTTTGTCAGCATTGGATTTGACAATCCAACGTTTAAAAAGACGCGGTTATTAGATTATTGTGCTTCTTTTATGAAAGCTTTGATAAGTGCTTTGGCTTCATCATTGGCCCATGGCGCTGCCCCATTATAGGAAGCAATGAGATAACCCTTTTTATCAATGACAAATGTGATGGGCAGTCCTAAAGCAAGACCTTGTTTTCTCATGTCATTGAAGATACTCATGGTTTCATCGCGATAGTAGACTAAATTATCAGCATGAATATCTTGTAAAAATTGCTGAATTTTTTCTACAGAAGCGGCTTTATCGATATTAATCGCTATGACATCAAAGTTTTCTCCACCCAATTCGCGTTTTAATTGCGCAAGTTCCGGCATTTCTGTACGACAGGGTACGCACCAGATAGCCCATAGATTGATGAGTAACAGTTTTCCGTTAAATTCAGCGAATGTGTGGTCTTTTCCTTGAATATCCTTAAAAGAGAAGGTATTCATATCTAAGGGTGTATCCATAAATCGCATGTGAGCAAAAAAGCCTGTGGCGGCTTTTTGGATTGTCATCATTCTTTTGTCTTGTCTTTTTTCGGTCTTTTCTTTTGAAAGAGTATTGGCAAAAAAATAGACCGCCTTGTCATGATAATTTTTTATTGCGTATAAACTGACACCAACCAAAATAATAAAAAAAGATGCGATAAAGATTATCTTCTTTTTGTTTTTCTTCTTTTGGCTATTAACACTTTGAGGAATCATGATTTTATCCTTTTTATGGGTGTTTTTTTAATATGATCGATGAGAAGGTAAAGAACCAAATGTATGTGTGGTGGCTTATCGTAAAACTTGCTGTAGTTATGGAAGAAATTAACACCTTAATTGATATCGATCAAAAACTCTATCGGCAATATATTAAAGGTTCGCTCTCTCTTGCTGCGATATTAGCGCAAACAAAAATTATTTTACAGTCTGGTTGTGAAAAAATTTCTTATAGTTTAGAAATTATTTTCAAAGAAATTAAAGAAGGTACATTTGTTTTTTCACGAACACTTGAAGATATCTCATATGAATATTAAAGCGTGATTAAGCGTGTTGATTGGTCGTGGTGCTGGGCGTTTGCATATGGCACTTTTATGCAATGATCAAATGGTTGTTGATTTTTGATTGTGTGTGCATGAAGCAGTGCAGAAAATAGCACAAGCCCTAAAGGCATTTATAAAGCAATTGCTCACTCTTGCAGAAAAACATGTTAAAACCTTTATGCCAAGCTTTACGTATTTATAATTGGTTCAACTCGTAATACGGGGTCATTAGAGGATGGCATATGTGGAAATGTTTGGTTGCGATTTATCGTGGATGACTGATGCTTTTGAACGAATGAATGAATCGACTTTGGGGGCTGTGGTTTTGGCAGGATCGTGTTTTTGACCGTAGCTTTATATCGAAACTTTTAAATGCTGGTGTTCATTGTGCAATACATCTTTCGCGTTTAGCAGAAAAAATTATTCTTTGGTTAAGTGAACAGTTTTGTTTTATTCGTTTGTCAGATATTTTTTCACCGTGTTCATCGATGATGCCAAAAAAGAGTAAACTTGTTGCAGCAAAGCTGGTAAGGGCAAAAACAGGTTGATTGAATGGTGCGCTTATGGGATTGTTAACGGTGATAAAAGGATTACCGTTTGCTTATTTAAAGGATATGCAAGAAGATAAAGAATATGTGTTTAATGGGGCTTTGAGTTTGGACTTATCATTGACAGCGATGAAAGGGATGATCGCTGATTTGGAAGTGAATAAGAAAGCCATGAAATAAGCAGTGAATTTAGGGTATGTAACAACTACAGATTTTGCTGATTGTCTTGTTTGGGAATTAGGGATTCCTTTTCATAAGGCACATCATATGGGAGAGTGTGTTCTAGCATTGGTAAAAAAAACAGTATCGCCTTCAGGATTTATCATTAGATGAATTATCAATGCGACGCTTTTTGATGTTGTGACCATTGAAAAGTCTGTTGAAAATCGTAAAAGCTTTTGGGGGCGGCATCTTCAAAAGTTCTTTGGCAAATTGCCTATTGAAAAAAGCGTCTTGTGAACACTTGAATGATTGTGCTTTAAAGGTAAAAAGAGATCGAGATGAAGAAAGAGGGTAGATGAAAATTATAGTAAAGGGGTTGGTGATTGTCCTTTTGGGGGGCTTGGGTGTCGTTGTCGCTGGGTGTGGGCGTAAAGGGTCATTAGAGATGCCTCCTGCCAGTGTGGAAAAGTCTGTGAAGGGGCCATCTGCTGCTAAAAGTGAAGATGATCAACCTTTTATTCTTGATCGTTTGATAAAGTAGGAGGAGAATATGAATTTTTTCCCCTACCATCAAGGTAGGCTTTATGCTGAAGGGTGTTCGCTTGCTGCTCTTGCCCAAGAGGTGGAGACGCCTTTTTATTGTTATTCGGCTAATGCATTGATCACACGTTTTAAGGACTATCAAAAGGCATTTCAAGGGATGCCCAGTTTGATTGCTTATGCGGTTAAAGCCAATTCTAATCAAGCAATTTTACGGCTTTTAGCGGCAAATGGGGCGGGCGCTGATGTGGTCTCAGAAGGTGAATTACGGCGCGCCCTTGCTGTTGGTATTCCGGCACATCGTATTGTTTATTCTGGGGTTGGTAAAACCGTGAGAGAAATAGATTTTGCTCTTTCTCAGAATATTTATTGTTTTAATGTTGAATCAGAACCGGAACTTGAACAATTGTCGCAACGTGCTGTTGCTTTGTCAAAGACAGCACGTGTTTCATTGCGCATTAATCCAGATGTTGACGCAAAGACTCATAAGAAAATTACAACAGGAAAATCTGAAAATAAGTTTGGTATTCCATTGGTGTTGGCAAGAGAAGCTTACAAAAAAGCTGCCTCTTTACCTGGATTGCAGATTTGCGGTATTGATATGCATATTGGCAGTCAGATTTGTGATTTAAAGCCATTTGAGGAGGCATTCCTTCTTATTGCAAATTGTGTGCGTCAATTGTGGAGTGATGGTTATGCAATAACGCATATCGATATTGGTGGTGGGCTTGGTATTGCCTATGGTTGTGAACAACATACTGTACCCTCTCCTTTTAATTATGCCGAGCTGGTAAAGAAGCATATTGCTCCTTTAGGGATTAATATTGTGGTGGAGCCGGGACGCAGTATTGTAGGTCAGGCTGGTGTGTTGGTAACCTCTGTTCTCTATTTAAAAAAGGGACAAGGACGCAATTTTGTTATTGTGGATGCAGCGATGAATGATCTGATGCGACCAACGCTTTATGATGCTTGGCAGAATGTCGTCCTTGTGAAACAAGCAGCAAAAGGTGCTCCTCTTATTCGTGCAGATATTGTGGGCTCCGTTTGTGAGACTGGTGATTATTTAGCATTAGATCGCTGTTTACCGATTTTGGCACCCGGTGATCTTGTGGCAATTACGCAGGCTGGGGCTTATGGTGCTGTGATGGCAAGTACTTATAATAGTCGACTTTTGATCCCTGAAGTTCTCGTGCAAGATACGCGTTATGCGGTTATTCGTCCACGCCTTGATTATGCGCAATTGATGGGATGTGATCGTATTCCTGATTGGATTGAGCATTCTTAAATGTTTCTGGTCTTATTTTTACTAAACTTTGATGAAACAATTTATTTTCTGGAAATTGTCTTATATGATCTTAATACATCACGGTAAAAGGGGAAAAATGCTTGTTTATGAAAAATAAAAACATCAAGAGCTTTGCAATAAAGCTTTTGTGTGTACGCATTTTGATGTGGGGGATCCTTTTATTTGAACGGGTATGGATACGGTTGTTGCCATTTCTCCTTGTTCTTAGTCTCTTTTGTTCGCTTAGCTGGTTGGGGATTTTTGGCGTTTTAGGCTATTGGTTCCATTGGCTCTTACTTGGGGTGCTGCTTGTTTGTGCTGGAGCGAGTTTATTTTTTCTTATTGGTTTTCGGTTTCCCACCATGCGGGAAGTGGATCATCGTCTTGAACGGGTTAATGATCTTAAACACCAGCCTTTGAATATTCAGACAGATCATGTATGTTCTGAAAATGAAGAAGATTTTGGTGGTGTTATTTGGCGTGAGCATCAACGCCGAATGGCGGGACAATTATACCATTTAAAAACTGGATTTATCTCTCTTAATAGTGCGGCTTATGATCCTTTGGCTTTGAGGGCTTTGTGTGTTCTCCTTTTTGTGTGTGCCTTTAGTTTTTCTTTTGGTTCACGTGGGGGGCGCTTGGCTGATGCTTTTGATTTTCGTCCTGTTGTTGATGAAAAATTCATACGGATTGATGCTTGGGTAACACCACCTGCCTATACTGGTGTGGCACCGATTTATTTGACAAAAGATGAAAAGACACAACTGGAAATTCCTGAAGGGAGTGATGTGGTTGTGCGTGTTGTTAATGGGGCTGGTGTTACAGTCAAAGCAAAAACTGTAGAAGATGGGCAGAAAGTTTTGTTTTCAGAGAAAACGGAACAAACAGCTTTCAATGAACCAATTGTTCATTTTGAAACCCATTTAGAGCATTCAATGAATTTGTTTATCTCATCACGTCGTAAAAAACAGCAGTGGCATTTACAGGTGATGAAGGATAAGCAACCAACAATTGATTGGCTGGAAAAACCAGGGCGGATTTTAACGGGGTCGTTAGAGTTGCGGTATGTGTTGGATGATGATTATGGTGTGACAAAGGCTTTTGTTAAAATAGAGCCTCTTTTTCAGAATAAAAGTGCTTCTTCTCTTTATCATGCACCAGAAATAAAGCTTCTTCTTCCACGGAGTGGAAAAGGTAAAATGCGGACAGTGCACGATGTCTCAGCGCATCCATGGGCGGGTTCACAAGTCAAAATTACTTTGGTGGCAGAAGATGGTGCAGGGCAAAAAGGGCATAGCAAAACTTTTGTTATGATATTACCACAGCGTGTTTTCTCAAATCCTGTTGCGCGTGCCGTCAGTGAATTGCGTCGTTTAATTGCTCTTGATACTTCTGCGAGAGAGCATGTATTGGATATGCTCTCTGCTTTGCTGGTGCGTCCAGAAAAGGGGCTTCAAAATGCAACGCATTTTCTCGTTCTACAAAGTGCGTGGACAAGGCTTTCTTTGGCTCAAACAGAAGAGGATTTGCGCGGTGTGGTGGATTATTTATGGCAGATTGCTTTAGGTCTTGAAGGCAATCAGCTTGAATCTGCGCAAAAAAATTTAAAACAAGCACAAGCTGCTTTACGCGATGCACTGCGATATGGTGCTCCAGCGGCAGAAATTGAACGGCTTATGGCAGATTTACGTCAAGCTATGGATGCGTATATTCAAGCTTTGGCTGAAAAAACACCAGATGGTCAAGTTTCTAAAAATTCTAAAAGCTCAAAAAGTCCTAATCTTTCTGAAAATACATTACAAGAAAAGCTGAATCTCATTGAAGAAATGGCTAAAACAGGCTCTTCTTTAGCAGCAGAACAGCTCTTGGCGGAAATTGAACAGACGCTTGACCACTTGCATGTGCAAAAAGGCAATCATAATGAAGGAGAAAACAATCAATCTGCACAAATGAAAGAAAAGATGGACAAACTTGGTGATTTAATGCGTCGTCAGCAAGAAATTCTCAATGAAACACATCAGTTAGAGATGAAACAAAAACGTGGGGAAAATGTACCGGAAAAACAAAAAAAATCTTTGAAAAAACGTCAGACTGAATTGCAGTCTGAATTATCAACATTAGAAAAAGAATTATCAGAACAGGGATTTGAAACAGGTGATGCATTGAAAAAAGCAGAAGAAGAAATGAATTCTGCAGGAGATGCTCTTGATCATGGAAATCATCAGGCATCTATACAAAATCAGTCTGATGCTTTGGAATCTTTGCGACAAGGTGCCCAAAGTGTTTTGAAAAAAATGCGTGAAATCCTCAAAGAAACGGGAAATGATCAAAACGCTGATTCTGGTTCCAAAGATCCGTTAGGACGCCCACTTTTTCCAAAAACAGACGAAGGACAAAAAGGTGAGGCACTCCCACAAGAAAGTGATCAAATGCGTACGCGGCAAATTTTAGATGAAATTCGCAAACGTTTGGGCAAGGAACATATTCCAGAAGCAGACAAAAACTATCTTGAAAGGTTGCTTCATTTTAATTAACAAATTGTTGGCTTTTTTCTTAATTGATGTCAGAAACAACGTATGAGAAACCTCTATGGCGTTCATCTCAAAAGAAAATGATTAAAGCGCTTATAGTGCAATAATCATCTATTGTACGGCTTTTGGGGATCATTTAAGTTTAAAATGTGAAATATTAAAATGTTCGCTATTGCGGAGAAAGCGTGGAAGTCCATATAGGTTGAGTAGATAAAAATTGTAATATTTTGAAATTTATTTCTACATGGTATGTTGAGTTGGATATCGTTACACTGAAAGATTTTTATGCTTCTGCACTTGGACTACGTGTACAAAAGACACTGTGTGACCAATTGAACTTATGGTGGCCCGATCTTGCGGATAAACGGGTTATGGGCTTGGGGTATACCCTTCCTTATCTTTCTGCATTGCGTGAACGTACTCAACAATGTTTTGCTTTTATGCCAGCAAGACAAGGTGCTTCATCTTGGCCTTGTGTTGAGCAAGTTGCTACAGCGCTTGTTTTTGAAGAAGATTTACCGCTTTCTGATGCATCGGTTGATTGTATTTTATTGGTCCATGCCTTAGAATATACAGAGAATTCATTTGAGACGTTGAATGAAATATGGCGTGTTTTAGCCCCCAATGGTCATTTAATTGTCATTGTTCCTAATCGTTCTGGCTTTTGGGCGCGCAATACGTCTACGCCCTTTGGTTACGGTGAACCCTATACTCGGCAACAAATTACGCGTTTGTTTGAAAAAACAAATTTTGTTTCTGGGGCAATACAAGAAATTGTTCATTATATGCCTTCTACAGGTTATGTTTCGCGATTTTTCTCATTTTTTTATGAGCCCTTTGCACGCCATCTTTTTCCCTATTTTGGTGGCCTCCTAATGTGTCAGGCGCAAAAACGTATCTATCAGGGATTACTCGTACAACCTCGTCAGTCGCGACGTGTTTTTATTCCTGCTTTATCCCCACAGACAAGAAATATTTTGGTTTATAAGGATCATTAATCATTTTGCTATTGGCATAAGAACCACAAATATATGAGGCTTTTACTTATTGCAAATTTTCTGCATATCGAATCAAAAAAGAATTATTTGTTTGTACACAAGCGGGTGGGCTATGTAGGTTAAAATTATATAAGAAAGAACATGCTTCTTATGAGCTTTATGGACTGTCTCAAGGATTATAGGGCTGTCACAACATTTTAAAAAAAGCTCAAATGTGTGATGGTGTTCGCTTACTTATAATGAATTATCCTGTCTTTTAAGAGGAGATAAGTAAGGGTATGGAAAAAAATATAAAAATTATCTCTCAATGTAGGTGCATAAATGTAAGGTAAAGCAGTGAGGGAGAGCAGTATCTTCAAAAAATAATTATAAATATCAATATGCTAAAGAAGATGCTTATGATAAAAAATGTTGCTAAAAGAGAGTACGATTGTTTTTATGAAAAAATATTAAAATTTTTATAGAAAGCAAAAGCATATGAAGCAGAAGTTGCCAAGTGTATCGTAAGGTTGAAAAGTATTTCTGTTGCGGGCTCTCATGTTGGAATATTTTCAGAATAGTTTTTTGTATTTTGTCATAAAAGTTGCTGATAGATGAAAACTTTATATGCTACCACCCAAATTACATGTGAGCATTTTTTCATTTCGTTGTTGTCTTAATGCAAAGGAAGCAACTGAAGATACTAAAATTATTTTTGAAACAATCCATATCAAATTAGAGGTTTAAACGATACCCATTTTGATCGGTCATGAGAATTTGTGCATTGGAGGGATCATTTTCGATTTTTTGTCGTAAACGATAGATATGGGTTTCCAAAGTATGGGTGATAACGTTTTCATTATAACCCCAAACTTGTTCTAACAATGTTTCACGGCTGACAATTTTATCGTTAGCATAATAGAGGAATTTGAGAATCGCAGCTTCTTTTTCTGTGAGATAGATTTTATTGTTGCATGGATCAAGAAGGAGCTTTTGTCTTGGTTTAAAAGTATAGGGGCCAATATGGATGGTTGTGTCTTCATTTTGTTCATATTGGCGCAACTGTGCTCGAATTCGCGCTAATAACACCGCAAAGCGAAAGGGTTTTGTCACATAATCATTGGCCCCTGTTTCAAGATCTAAGATGGTCTCGCAGTCTGTATCATCATTTGTTATCATGATAATGGGCGCACGAAATCCTTGGGTGCGTAATTGTTTAACCATTTTGCGACCATCCAGATCAGGAAGTTCAAGTCCCAAAATAACAAGATCAATATTTTCTTCTTGGATTACTTTCATTCCCCCTTCAGCTGTTTTTGCTTGGAAAATTTCAAACTCTTGATGCATTTGCAATTGTTCTACCAAAATGGGACGTAGATCATCATCTTCAATGATTAAAAGAGTATGGTGCTTCATATTTTTCCTTATAGGCATGTTAAGGCACTGATTGATAAAGAGTAGTTTCATGAAAAATGAGCTTTCATGCAAGAAAAATTAAAAGAGGAAAGTTAAAAAAGAGAGTCTCTAAAAAATGAACCTTTTATGATTTCTATGGTTTCGTGCTAAAAAGAAGATGCATCTTTCGTGTGCAGAATATTTATACATGGTCTAGAAGCGTTTTTTATACTTTGGGGTTGTGTTTTTGCCATGGAGAGCCGCCATCTTTATACTTATAGAAAAAAAGCCGGCGTCATCATATATTTGAGTTTACTCCCAATGTTGCTTACCCTTGGTGTTTGAGATTCTTCATAAGAAACATGTTCTTTATCTACGTTTAGTTTTTTCATCACATTTGTATGTGGAGGGAGCGGTTTAGTGCTCGTGGTGTTGTCCACTATAATTGTTGAGTATTCTGAAAAGATGCATCATAAAGAGGGTGTTGGTGCAATTTGGGGAGAGTTGTATTGAGACAGGGCGCAGAATAAAAAATAACAAGAAACATTAGCATGAGAAAACGTAAGGGATATGTTATACTTGTCCTTCAGTGCTATAAAGTACTTTTCCATATGAGTTAATGAATAAAAAATTATTATTTTAAGATCAAAGCATTTCCTTCTTAAGGTTGCCCATCAAACACACTTCTTTCCATTCATCTTCTGTTACGGGTTGTACTGATAAGCGGCTGGCATTGACCAGCACCATATTGGTTAGTTTGGGATTGGCTTTAATTTGTTTTAATGAAACAGGTGTTGGCATGTCATAAAGTGCGCGGATATCCACACATTCCCAGCGTGGATCAGAAGTTGTAGAATCGGGGTGTGCTTCAGCACATATTTCTACAATGCCTACAATTTCTAAACCTTTATTTGAGTGATAAAAAAAACCTTTATCACCACATTTCATGGCGCGCATATTATTACGGGCTTGATAATTGCGGACACCATCCCATTGTTCGCCATCCGCTCCTTTTTTCTTTTGCATCTCCCATGACCATTTATGGGGTTCAGATTTAAAAAGCCAATAAGCCATGCGTTCACCTTTTTCATAGACTGTTATGTATTTTTATAAGCATATTGGTAAAATCATCAATGATGATTTTTAAAATGGCGTAAAGAACGAGCATTCTCTGTTTTTCGGCTACGGTTTAAAACGCGCTTACTGTGGAAGTATTGCGTTGGAAAAAGTTTAGCAAAAGAAAATTGGTTCTAAAAAGTGGCAACAATGGTCTTGAAACAAATGGGTGATCAAAGATGAAGAGGGTACAAGAATGGCTTCATATTATGCTGCGGTAGGGGGTAAGGTGTGTCTTATGATGCCGTAAAATACTGTCATGTAAAATGTGGTGATATAAGACAGTTTCTTTGAAACATGAAGTGTTTTTAGAATATGCGATGAATATTTAAGTTCGCGTATCAAGCTTTGGATTAAGTGAATCGTGTAAAATAAGAAGCAGATGAAAGCGTTTGCAGGTGGAAAATCGATTCAATAACTATCTAGATTACAAACCGGATTGAGTGAAAATCTTTGTTCTTTAAAAGGGTGAGGGAAAGCCATTTTCTTATGCTTTTGTTCCACGGCGTCCCGTCCCGATTAAGGGGGAGGCTTTTTCATCTAAGGGCCAGCGTGAGCGAGGGGCGATATCAAGCGAGCTTGTTTCTCCACGTGCGAGCTTTTGTGCACCGGCAAAAGCAATCATGGCTGCATTATCCGTACACAAGGAAAGAGGAGGTGCGATAAATTCGAAACCATGTTGGTGAGCAAGCTCTTGCAATGTCAAGCGAAGTGCTTGGTTTGCGGCAACCCCGCCTGCAACAACTAGAGCAGGGGAATGCTTTTCTTGATTATGAGAAAAAGGGTATTGGTTGGTAAAGTGTTGTAGAGCCAATTGAACGCGATCACGCACCGTATCAGTCACAGCGGCTTGAAAACTTGCTGCAATGTCAGCAACATCATTTTCTGTAAGAGGCGCTATGGCTGTTGCGGCTTGTCGAACAGCCGTTTTGAGGCCTGAAAAAGAAAAATCTAACCGTTTTTCACCTTTTAAAGGTCGTGGAAGAGGGATGCGATTTTTATCACCCAATAAAGCTGCTTTTTCAAGTGCTGGTCCACCAGGATAAGGAAGACCTAAAAGTTTTGCTGTTTTATCAAAGGCTTCTCCTAATGCATCATCAATGGTGGTTCCTAAACGCTGATAGTTGCCTACTCCATGAACAAGGATTGTTTGTGTATGCCCGCCCGAAACTAAAAGTAATAAATAAGGAAATTTGACATTGTGCGTTAATACAGCTGTTAAAGCATGTCCCTCTAAGTGATTTACGGCAATAAATGGTTTTCCAGTAGCAAGAGAGAGTGCCTTTGCGCTCATAACACCTACCAATAGCCCCCCTATCAAGCCTGGTCCACTGGTAGCTGCAATGCCATCAATATCTTTTAATTTTATGTTTGCTTCTGTGAGGGCTTGCAGAATTAAATGATCAAGAATTTCAACATGGGCACGCGCGGCAATTTCAGGAACAACACCGCCGTAAGGTGCATGATGATCAATTTGACTCCAAACAATATTGGAAAGAATTCGGCTGTTTGATTCATTGTTGTATTCAATGACAGCCGCTGCCGTTTCATCACAACTTGTTTCTATGCCCAACAGACGCATTTTAAACAAAACCTTATTTTGAAGTTTCTTTTCCACGTGCGTATCATGAACAGAAAAAGATGCAAAGTATTTCTCTTAAAAATTGATTTTTCTATGAAAAAATGAGTTTGTTTGGCACTTTTTTGAATTTTATGGCATTGTTGATCAAAAAATGAAGCTGTATTTTTGAGTATAAAATGCAGATGTGTTTTTAAAAACTTGTCTATTAAAGTTTATCATTGTAAATATTCTTGAGGAAAATGCGTTTTAGAAATTTTCTATAAAGCTCTACTCTTTATGAAAAGTGTGTAAAGTAAACAAGGATATTTGAGAAAAGCTTCATTTTTAAAACTTTTTTCATCTTATTATTTTATCATTAAAAGAAGTGTGCACAAAAAGTAACAAAAATGGTCGATTCTTCAAAACCAAAAGTTAAATCACATTATGCTGGTACGCGTCGTAAGAAGCCAGTCATTGAACATGAAGCTGTTTCCCATGATTCAGAGGAAAAAATACAAAATTCTGTAGAAGCTCATATCCAAGAAAAACAGAATATGCAAAATCAGGATCAAAGTACTTCTCGTACAACTTGGCTTTTGTTGCTCCTTTCAGGGGTTTTAGGGGGACTCATTGCTTTGGGAATTTTTGTGGGGCTTCAATGGGTGGGTTTGTTTTCTTCTCCTTTTGTGAAAAATTCTGCTGAAGGGGAAAAAGTTTTGCAGATTGCTGAAGCTGCAAAAGACACAAGTGAAGAAACAAGAGAACAATTGGAGCAGGTCCTTCAGGAGATCGATGCATTAAAAACAGCATTTTCTTCTGAGAAAAATTCCGTTGGAGGGGAAAAAGTTTTGCAGATTGCTGAAGCTGCAAAAGACACAAGTGAAGAAACAAGAGAACAATTGGAGCAGGTCCTTCAGGAGATCGATGCGTTAAAAACAGCATTTTCTTCTTTTTCATCACAACAGTTTCAAACAATCAAAAACGATGAACTCTTGCAAAAAGAAAGAAGAAAAGCTTTTGCGATTTTAGAGGAAAAAGTAAAAGCTCTTGAAGAGGCTGTACAAAATTTTGTTGGAGAGTCAAAAGAGATAGAAATGGCTTTGTCTATCGGGCAGAGCAATGCACATGATCTTGCTTCTTTAAAAAAACAGTTGGAAGCACTACAGCAAGAAATTATTGTTAAAAATAATGAAAAAAAAGAAATAAATACAGCACTTTTTACAGCAATAAGCTCGTTAAAAAATGCTGTAGAGCGGGGTGGATCTTATAATAATGAATTAAAGCTGTTAGAGCAATTATCGCCCTCTATTGATGGACTTGATCTGTTGCAAAAGACAGCTACTGTAGGTCTTCCAAGTTCAGCACAACTTTCAGTTGATTTTGCGCGTGTTGCTGATGCAATTGTTGGTACAGAAAATATTGTTACGTCAGATGCTGGTTTTTTTGATCGAATTTTAGCGTGGATAAAAGGGCTTGTTGTTTCGCGACCCATTGGAAATGTTGAAGGGATGACGCTTGGGGCTATTACAGCACGCATGGAAGTTGCCATTCAAGCGGGTGATTATGAAAAGGCTTTGAGCGAATGGCAGACATTACCTCAAAACGCAAAAGATGTTTCAAAGGGTTTTGTTCGGCAGCTTGAAAGACATATTGCTGTTCAACAATTGCTGCAGCAATTGTTGTTGTCTGTGCAACAAGGGTCTTTTAAGGCAACAAAGTAAAATAGGCTCCAGATGATACGTGTTTTTATTTATACTTTTGTTGTTTGTATCCTTGGGTTAGCTTTCGGGTGGGTTGCTAATCACAATGGTGTTTTTGTCCTCACATTTTTAAATTTCAGATTTTCTGCTTCATTGCTTACAGTATTAAGTGTGCTTACTTTGCTTTTTGTAGCACTGGTGCTTTTGTGGTGGTTATTCTCTTTCTTTTTTTCCATACCGAGTGCGCTTTCCAATTATTTTTATAAACGTCATCGAAGGCGCGGTTATGAAGCTCTCTCGAAGGGAATTCTCGCAGCTTTTGCTGGTGATGGTATGGTTGCGCAAAGAATGGAAACACAGGTTGCTAAATATCTTGCGGGAAAACAAGAGCCATTGGTGAAACTCTTACAAGCGCAAACTTTGTCTTTACAAAATAACTCTGTTCGCGCCATCAGTCTTTTTGAGGAAATGAGAAAGGAAGATTCAACAAAAATAGTTGGACTTTACGGTTTGTTTCGTGAAGCGATGAAGAGTAAAGCTTATGAGGCAGCGCAACAATATGCAGAAGAGGCGCTGTCTTTATCGCCAGCACTTGTATGGGCGCATCAGGCGGTGCTTGATCGGTTGGGTGCTGAGGGTAAATGGGATCGAGCACTTACTGTTTTTGAAAGAGCACAAAAAGCTCTTCCGCGTTCTGAGCGCGCGACTCCAGAGCGACAGCATATACAGGTTTTACTGTTAAGTGGGCAGGCTCTTCATCTGTTTGATACACATCCAGCACAAGCACGTGAAGCCATTTTGAAAGCTCATAAATTGGCGCCTGATTTTGTTCCAATAACAATTATAGCTGCTGATATTCTCTATAAATTAAACGAAACGCGTAAAGCGGATAAAATGATTATAACCGCTTGGCAGAAAGAACCTCATCCTGATTTGGGAACCCTTTATCTTGAAAAAGAAGAAGGAGCTGTTGGGCGGTTAAAAAGGGCTAAGATACTTGCTTCTTATAATAAAGATGCATTTGAGTCGGTTTTTCTTATTGCCAAAGCTGCTTTGGATGCTGGTGAAACAACATTAGCAAGAGAGCAGGCACAAAAAGCATTGCAGTATCATCCACGGGAAAGTGTTTATTTATTATTGGCAGATATTGAAGAAGCACAGGGAAACAATCAAGGTGCTGTGCGGCAATGGCTTTCCTTAGCTCTTCGTGCTGAACGTGATCCAGTATGGATGTGTGAGGGGTCTATTTTTTCTTCTTGGTCAGCTGTTTCTCCAATCAGTGGACGGTTGGGTTGCTTTGAATGGAAAGCGCCTCCCCGTGTACCTTCTCTTACATTAGAGGCGGTCAATATTGTGCCAAAAAAACAAGATAGAGAGGACATTGTGGAAAAAACTGAAGGGGTTGAAGATAAGAAGCTTGAGAAATCAACACCTATAGACGATTCTTTTTTGCATAATATGCAGGTGGAAAAACAAGATATAAAAGAACAAGATGCAAAAACGTTTAGCCAAATTCATTTAAACGTTGATGATCCAGGGGTTAAAACAGAAGAAGAGGACACGTCTTTATCGAGGAAAAAATTTCGTTTATTTTAAATTGCATCAACACGGTAATTTGAGGGTTTTCTCAGAAAAAACAATGAATGTAGAAGAAAAAAATTTATCGTCAATCTTGTCCAATAAAATTATTCTCTTATGCTTTAAAAATGAAGTTTTTCTCGGTTGCAGAGGTGATTGATTAAAAAATGTTTTTAAATCAGAGATGTCTTGATAAAAAGCAAAAAAATAGCAAACCAAGGATTGCTGTCGTTATTCATCGGCGGTCTACTTATACTGGTCGTTTGGGAAAATTTTTACAACAAAATGGTTTTGTTCTTGATGTTTATCGTCCTATTTTTGGACAAAAACTCCCTGATACATTAGAACATTATGCCGGTGTTGTTATTTTAGGGGGACCGATGAGTGTGAATGACAGCGAAGCCTATATTGGTGAGGAAATTGATTGGATTTCATTATCGCTAAAGGAAAATAAACCTTTTTTGGGTATTTGTCTGGGAGCACAAATGTTAGCGCGAAACTTAGGGGCGCGTGTTGGTACAAGAAGTGATGGGACTGTTGAAGTGGGCTGGTATCCACTTGAAGTGACCCCACAAGGAAAGGAATTGATGAATTGGCCGGAAATGGTCTACCATTTTCATGATGAAGGTATTTATGATTTACCAAAAGAGGCAAAGCTTTTGGCAACAGGGCATACATATCCTACGCAAGCTTTCTGTTATGGAAAAAATGCATGGGGCTTGCAATTTCATGCTGAATTTACACGCGCTATGATGCGGCGTTTGTTGGTACGTTCAGCCCATAAATTGACCGAAAAAGGTGCTCAACCTGCTTGTGCACATTTAAAAGGGCGTTTAATCTATGATCAAGCTTTAAGCCAATGGTTTGAAGGTGCATTACGGCAGATCTTTTGTGCACCGCCCGTACTGATGTGAGTCTGTACTTTTATTCTTAATGGGGGAACGACCTTCACGTAAAATAAAACGTCATTTGGTTGCATCATTATAGGCTTGTTTTAAAGAGACATCTCTCAAAGCGCACTCAAGCACATTTCACAGCGCCGACCGTGAATAGTATAATGATAATAAAGCTCCCATGGAATAATATAAAATACATAGAGCAGCGCCATTTTTATGTTTGTGAAGGGGGGCAGTCGGTAGCTATCACAACTTTGTCCCGCCCCCAATATTGTGACATCCCTTGGCATTTCTCGACGATTCATGAAAAGGTATTTTTATCCTTTCTTGTACCGTTTTTACCTCTACGTCAGCTTCGCTTTTGACGTGTAAGAAAATGGTTTTGATTAATTCAACCTAGAACAGGTTTGAAATGAGAGAATCTTACGATATTCGGGACTCTCGATTCAATATGCAAAACAGTAAGTTACTACTGTAAATCAATTTGTCATTGTCATTCTTGTTGACTGTAAAATAATGTCGTTTAAGATTGAAGATAGACAGCGCATGTAAAACTTTACATATAAGGCATTTTTTGTTAGAAGGTGTAAAGGGTTTTCTTAAGACATTCTTGCTTCTTGAGCGCGTGAAGTGCTGTACTTTAGGATGGAGGATTATAACCTCCATAACGTGGTCAGTAGATAAAATCCAATAGATTAAGAAGCTGGATTGTTTATAGATTGGTGAATGTTTAAGAAACTTTATCCTTTTTAGGGTGGGGTGAAAATCAAAAGATAAAGAAAGTTTTAAAGTTGTCTACGTCCTCTCAAATACCATCATCACAAAAAAGTTTTTCTTTGCGCTATTTATTATGTGGGCTGTTTTGTCTTGCTCTGATCCTCATTTATAGCACTTTCTGGTTTTTTTTTCACGTAAAATAGAAAACTATGTTTCTGATATATCCGCAAAAGCATCTTCCGATAATAGAGTGGCCGTGTGTGAGAATGTGCGCAAGAATGGTTATCCTTTACGGATTGGTGTTGTTTGTGACAAGTTTCAATTTTCTTGGCCTTTATATGGAGTTTCTTTATCGACGGGGCGTTTGACAGCTGGTGCACCAATTTATGCTCCTCATTTGGTCGAATTTAATGTTGATTCTCCTGCATCAATTGTTTTTTCTGGGAAAACTTCCATCGTATCCCATTGGCGTAAGTTGGTGATTGAAACAGAACCTTATTGGAAAACGGGTCAGACATTGAAGGTTATCGCTGAAGGGCTTGAACTTTCTCCTCTTTCCTCTTTTCTTGAGGATCAAAAGCTTCAAGAAGCATTGGGATCAAAAGCGACAGACAAAAAAACAACACAACAAAATGTTGAAGATCAGCTATCATCACAAGATAGTCCTGATGGGGTTTCCCAGCCATTAGATTCCAAAAATGTCTCTCAAAAAATAACGACAGAATTTTTGCGTCTTGATCTTAAACATGAAAAGAAGCATTTCTCAGGAAATATCATTTTTGATGGTTTTGATGTTTCTCCAGTTTTTACATCTTCTTTTGTTGAAGTTCCAAAAATCGATGGAAATTTGAAATGGATTTTAAATGATATCTCTCTTTTATCTGAAAATGAAGGGAAAAATTGGAAACAGCATTTGTATGGGAAAAATGGCATTTTAAAGCATGCTAAATTGGCTTTTCATACAGGTGGTGGGGTGCATATTAGTGGACCTTTTTCTTTTGATGATGAAGGATATTTGTCAGCAACATTTGAAATTGTTTGTATACAGCACGTGAAGTTTCTTGAGGCTTTGCAACATTTGTTTCCTGAAGAAACGGATAATTTTCAAGCGCTACTTTTTATTTTGAGTACACTGCCTAAAAATGCAGATGGTTCTCCAATTCTTTCCTTAACTATTAGTCATGGGTGGGTCAAACTGGGATTTTTAGAACTTGGTCGTCTTGCTCCACTTTAGATTTGAGAAGAAATGAGTAAGAGCGTCTGTATGGATAGGTATTGCTTTATAAAAAGTGTTCACTGTCTTATATGTTGAATGAGAGTCTTGAAGATTTTAAGGCTTTCTCATTTCAATCTTGTTCATATTGAATCAAACAAAATCCTTCCTCCTTGTATGTTGTGAATGGCAAAGTCATGTGGATCACTTGCTTAAGAAAGGGCTAAAAATGCCTCTTATGAACCGTCTCAATGGTTTAAAGGTATCGCATATTAGGGGTTAGAAAAATATGTGATGGTGCCGGCTTACTTTTTCATGAGTATAAAAGATGATGGTGTTCAGTGGATTTCCCGTTATATCATTCACGAGCGCTGGCACAAAATGGACTTGGGTGCTTTGAGAAATGTCGCTTTAAAACACGCCAATGAATATGCGACGCAGTGTATTTTATTTGGGGCGCTTTGTTTTATGTGAAAGTTGTAACTTTCTTAAAGAACGTGATAAACAAAAGCGTGAGGCAATCAAAAATCGCCATTATTTTAAAAGACATCGCTCTAAATTCTTTTGAAATCCGTAAAGCTAAATTAAAAAATGATGGTAAGGATGGGAACAGATTTATACTTTTAAAACTCCATGTTTTCCCTAAATGAGATTGTCTATCGTTTTAGAGATTACACAAACTGAGATACGCAATTTCTCCGCTCCAATTTAGTATATAAAAGCTGAGACAGATCATAAAGTACTGAATCCTCTTAATATTTGTCTCAAACATGCTGCTTTTAAATCTGAAAGTTAGATGTTTTTACGTTGAGAAATCAATTGTTAAAATCCATTCCTGTTGTCGTTTTGAAATTGTTATAAGTAATTCTGTTGTGATAAAGAGCGAGGCTTTTATTTTGGGGGCTGCATCTCAAAACAAAAACGCCCGCTTCATCTTTGCTGGTTTTATCTGGTGGGATGGAACGGGAGTTTTTAACTGGGGCGTTTTATATTCATGTTAAGTTTGAAAGCCAGTATTTTGCAGTTGAGAAATCAACCCTGCTGCAAAAGTAAAACGAGAAATATTGAGATCATTTTCAATAAGGGCACTAATGCGGTTTGTAAGATTGTGAATATGATCTTCGTTTGTTTTTTTCCAAGTGGTAAAAGGATCCTCTTTTTTTCCATAATTTTTGAGAATTTTAATGACGATTTGCCGTAGGCTTTCGGAAATACTTTCTTTGGCTTGGCTTAAAGCCATACTGTCATAATAATCTACTACAGGAATAATACGACTTGCTTCGTTAATTCGGTTGATACGAATGATTTGCGCAAGTGAGAAATAGATCTCTGCGGTTTTAATAAGATCGCTGTTGCTTTGTTTTGCAATTAAAGAAATATCACAAATGGTTGGAGCAGCTTCCAAGAGAGCCAGTTGTTTTGCTAATGCTTTTGGAGCCCCTTCTTCACTGTAGTGTCGTGCTTTTTCTTCAATCTTTTGCTTAATATCGTTATCTTGAGAATGCATAAGCTCTTTTTCGATAACATTACGGGCTTGTTTTATTGTTTTTACAATTTCTTCTAATGGATGTGAGAGATCCATGTTATGTAATCCCCAATTTGTTGTTTCAAAGAGCATTGGGGTCATTGCTGCGTAGAGTTTGTTTTGGACAAGACCGGGTACTTTATTATCAAGCTTATCAATTTGATCAGACAGTTGAGGAATTTCAAAACCATCACGGATGGCGATGAAAACACGAATAATATTTTCAGTCTTTTGTTCTGTTGCATCGTGGAGTTGCTTAACAAAAGTCGGACCTCCACGATTGACAATATCATTGGCAATCAGCGTTGCAATAATATTACGACGCAATTGATGGTTAATGACTTCCTTTTCAAAATTTTCTTGAATTTGGGTTGGAAAATAATTCAGCAAGGCTCTGTTGAAATAGGGATCATCAACAATGGGGCTATGAGCAATTTCTTCTTTGAGCGTTAATTTAGCATAGGCAAAAATAACGGCGAGTTCTGGACGGATAAGACCTTTGCCTTGAGTTATTCTTTGCCGTAAAACTTGCTCATCAGGGAGTACTTCAACTCTGCGATCTAAAAGCTTTTTTTGTTCCAAATCGTGCATAAAGCGTATTTGATAGGGTAAATCAGCAGTGCTTTGGCTTTCTGCTAAAGAAAGAGCAAGGGGTTGTAGATAATTGTTGCGTAAGACGAGTTGTTCAACTTGAGGAGTCATTTTTTTCAAGAGCTTATTGCGTTCTTCGCGGGTGAGTTTTTTAGCACGAAGTGCTGATGCAAGAACAATTTTGAGATTGACTTCAATGTCAGAACAATTCACACCGGCTGAATTGTCAATGGCATCCGTATTGCAGCGACCACCATTTGAGACATATTCAATCCGTCCTCGCTGCGTAACACCAAGATTAGCCCCTTCACCAATAATTTTTGCACGCACTTGTTCTCCGGTAATGCGTATTGCATCATTTGCACGATCACCTACTTGGGCATCACTTTCTGTTGTGGCGCGGATGTAAGTCCCAATGCCACCAAACCATAAAAGATCAACAGGGGCTTTGAGAAGAGCAGAGATAATTTCAAAGGGGGTTCCTGTTTGTTTTTCGAAACCAATGGCCCCTGCTGCTTCAGGGGAGAGCGTAATGGTTTTTTCTTTGCGTGAGAAAATACCGCCGCCCTTTGATAATTTGCTTTGGTCGTAATCTTGCCAGCTTGAGCGAGGTAGTTTAAAGAGACGCGTACGCTCTGCATAGCTTTCCTCTATGTTTGGATCTGGATCAATAAAGATATCTCGGTGATCAAAAGCGGCGATCAATTTTGTTTGTTTGGAAAGGAGCATTCCATTGCCAAAGACATCACCAGACATGTCGCCAACACCAACACAGGTGAAGGGCGTTGTTTGAATATCCTGATTAAAGGATTCTCGGAAATGTCTTTTAACAGCTTCCCATGCACCTTTCGCTGTAATCCCAATTTCTTTATGATCATAACCTGCTGAGCCGCCAGAGGCAAAAGCATCATCAAGCCAAAAATGGTTTGCTTGGCTGATGGCGTTGGCTGTATCAGAAAAGGTTGCTGTTCCTTTGTCGGCTGCAACAACAAAATAGGGATCAGGGTCATCATGACAGATGACATTGTGGGGCGCAGTTATTTTGCCGTGAATGAGATTGTCTGTGATGGAGAGTAAAGCTGTTATAAAGTCCGTATAAGCTTGTCGTGCTGCTTCTATGATGACAGAACGATCACTTGTTTGAGGAAGGCGATGGGGATAGAATCCACCTTTTGCCCCTGCAGGAACGATAACCGCATTTTTAACTTGTTGAGCTTTGACTAAGCTTAGCACTTCAGTGCGATAATCGAGTGCGCGATCAGACCAACGAATGCCACCACGAGCGATAGGTCCAAAACGCAAATGGACTCCTTCAACTTCTGGTCCATAAACAAAAATTTCTCGATAAGGACGTGGTTCAGGCAAACCTTCAATTTGGCGTGGATTTAATTTGGTGGCTAAAATACGCCGTGGACTGCCATCGCTAAGAGGTGTAAAGGCATTTGTTCGTAAACTCGCATCGATAAGATTACTATACCGGCGTAAGATAAGATCATCATCTAAACCAGAGACTTTCTGCAATTGTTCTTCAATGCGCTTTTGAATAACCTGGTGGTTTTTTGCTCGTTCTTTTTCTGTATGGCTTTGATGAAACTTTAAATGAAATAAAGCATAAAGCTCTTTGGTAATGTCAGGATAAGCATTTAAAGTTTGGGCGACGCGATCTTGCGAGTAAGGAATTCCAGCTTGTTGGAGATAGCGCCCGTAATGGCGCAGAATAACAATTTCATGCCAATCAAGTTCAGCTGTTTGGGTGAGGGCATTAAAGGCATCATTATCAGCATTTTGTGCCCAAATGGCTTCAAAAGTTTCGGCAAGTTTTTGACCGTCTTTTTCAAAATCAAGACTGAGCTGGAAAGTACTCTCTAATTGCATATCATGAAGATATACAGATTGCCCGTTGCCATCTGGTAATTCAAGGGTTTGTTCAGCAATAACACGAAATCCCATATTTTCAAGCAATGGAACACGTTTGGAAAGAGCAAGGGCTTCATGGCGGTGAAAGAGACGAAGAGAAATGTTCTGTTTTTCTTTGTTTTGCGCGTGATAAAAGGTCACGAAAAGGGGGTTATCATCATGAAGACTGAGAATATGTCCGGCATCTTTAATGGCATCTTCTGTTGAGAATAAATCACGATAACTGTTGGGAAATTCACTGGCTAGGCGGGTTTGTGGTTCTGTTGTTTTGTGGGTAAGAGCGATGGCTTGGACACTATCTTCCCAACTTCGTGCGATTGAACGAACATGTTGTTCAAGTGTGGTCCGTTCGTGAAGTGGAACAGTTTCGCTTACTTTGCGATGGATAATATAATAGACACGGATAAGAGTGCTTTCCAGAAATAGCGGATAGGATTCAAAAAAGTCGCCTTTGTAAAGTTCAACAAAATGTTCGCCAACTTTTTCACGGAGGCTGCTGCTGTAATGGTCACGGGGTACATAGACAAGGATAGAAACAAAGCGTCCAAAAGAATCAGTGTGGACAAGCACGCGCAAACGTGGACGTTCGTCTAATTGCAGAATAAGTTTAGCATTTTCTGTTAGTGTATCAACATCAACGCGAAACATCTCATCTCTTGGATAGGTTTCTAAAACACTGATAAGGGCTTTTCCTGAATAATCAGCGTGATTATGTCCAAGGCGTTGAATGATGGTTTGAGCTTTTTCTTTTAAGAAAGGAATTTGCAAAATAGAGCGCGTATAAGCTGAAGAGGTAAAAAGCCCTACAATGCGTAATTCCCCACAGAGCTGGTCTGCTTTATCAAAGATCTTAAGACCAATATAATCGAGCCAAACAGAACGGTGAATTTTGGAGCGGCTGTTCGCTTTTGTCACAATAAACAGGTTATTACTTTCCATAAAGGATAAGACTTCCTGGGGTGGTTCTTTCATACTTTCATCGTCAACAATATGAATAGAAGCATCCGCGAGTATACCAAGTTCGACGTTACTCGCTGTGAAAGATTTTATAGGTTTCTGATCTTTGATAAAGTTGTAAGTGCGCATGCCAAGGAAGATGAAATTATCATCTGTGAGCCAGTGAAGAAATTCAATAGCCTTTTCGCCTTCTTGTTTATAATGTGAGGGAAGACTTGTTTGGTAGGCATGAATATGCTTTTCAACTTCTTCAAGCATAGGTTTCCAGTCTCGTACAGCAGCATTAACCTGCTCAAGAACTAAGGTGAGTTCATGTTCAAGTTTTTGGATTTGCTGTTTGTTTAAAGACTCGATGTGAATTTGCATCAGACTGATGCGTTTTCCAGAAGCACAATCAAGAATAGGGTGTGCAATCAAATAAATATGGTTTTTGTGTTGATTGACGAGATTTAAAATAGAATCAAGAAGAAAGGGTTTGTTATCATTGACAAGGGTAATAACAGTTATAGGTCTGTTGTTGCGGGTTAAATTTTGTTCAAAGCAGATAGTATTTTTTCCTGCCTGATGGAGATTAAAAGCCTTTACTGCAATGGCTGCAGCTTTTTGAAGTTCTTTATTTTCGTAATAAGCGATATCTTCTTTATCGGTTTGAGCAAAAAGGATTTTTTCTATTTTGTCTGGTGTGTTTTTTGTTTCTATTGTTTTTTGTTGTAACACATTTACTCTCCCTTTTTTGCTCTTAGAGGTCTTTTCTTGTCTTCACATTAGAAGACCATTATATCTTTTTATACTGTAACATTTTCTTCTTAAAGAAAATAGCTCTTTATTTGAAAAGAATGACTTTGTTTTTGCTCTTTTTTAGTAATAATTTGCACTTTAAAGAAATATTGTGCATCAACAAAAGGGACTTTTTAGTATTTTTGTATGGTAATAGTTTTTTTTTCTAAATATACGAAATCAAAGTAAAGAGAGAATTAGAAGTAAAGAGAGAATGACCCGTTTACCAGAAAGACTTTTAAGTGGTTACCGAAACTTTATAAATAATCATTTTTTATATAAAACAGCAGATTATCAGCAATTGGCAATTGAAGGGCAGAAACCTGAAGTTTTGGTTATTGCTTGTTGTGATTCGCGTGCTGTACCAGAAATGATTTTTGATGCTAAACCAGGGGAAATTTTCACCCTGCGCAACGTGGCAAATGTGGTTCCTCCTTTTTCTCCTGATAATCAATATCATGCAACATCAGCGGCTCTTGAATATGCCGTACAATTGCTTGAGGTGAAACATATTGTTGTTTTTGGTCATGCCCATTGTGGAGGCGTTCTTACGGCTCTTAAGGAGACGTGTAAATCTTTATCGTCAAATGATTTTATTGGCCAATGGATTAGTCTTTTAGCGCCAGCCGCAGAAATTGTTTTGAATAATAAGTCGCTGTCTTGGCCGGAAAAACAAACAGCTTTAGAGCAGCTTTCTATTCGTCATTCGTTGAGAAATTTAGAGACGTTTCCGTGGATAAAGTTTCGAAAAGATCAAGGTATTTTAACATTACATGGGGTTTGGTTTGATATCTCTAGCGGAAAATTATGGAATATGGAACAGGAAACAGGGTGTTTTATGTGTGTTGAAGTTGAAAGTTTTGAAGTGTAATATTTGTTGTTTTTATTTCTTCATATAAAGACATTTTATGATAAAACTTGACAAAGCTGGGGTTTTATTGTTTGAAGGAGCAAGCTTTCAGTGACAAAATTAACTTGGAGCCACCGACTGAGACCCCAATGCAAGGGTATGAAGAGATCTCAGAGGTCAACATTCGACGGCGCGATGCGTTCTCGGGTGCTCTTTTGGTTTGTTTGTTCTGCAACTTTGTTCGGAAACAATGAGGTAAATAATGTTTGAATCCTTGCAAGAGCGACTTGGTTCTATCCTGTCTCATTTGACGGGGCGTGGCGCTTTGTCAGATCAGGATGTTGCAGAGGCGCTGCGTGAAATTCGGCGCGCTTTATTGGAAGCTGATGTTGCTCTTGATGTTGTTCGTTCTTTTACTGATAGGGTTCGGGAAAAAGCGGTTGGGGCTGAAATTGTTAAATCAATTAAACCAGGCCAAATGGTGGTTAAAATTGTTCATGACGAATTGGTTCGTATTCTTGGAAATGAGAGCGTTCTGAGTGATTTGAATGCACCAGCGCCCGTTGTTATCATGATGATTGGTTTGCAAGGTTCAGGAAAAACCACCACAACAGCAAAGCTTGCAAAACGGTTCACTGATAAGCACAATAAAAAAGTTCTTATGGCGTCATTAGATACACGTCGTCCCGCTGCGCAGGAGCAATTGCGCCAATTGGGAGAACAAGCAAAACTTGCAAGTTTGCCCATTATTGCGGGACAATTGCCTGTTGATATTGCATCACGTGCTGTGCAAGCTGCTAAATTGGGCGGTTATGATGTGCTTCTTCTTGATACTGCAGGACGTAATCATATTGATGAAGCTTTGATGCTTGAATTGGCTGAAATTAAAGCATGTTCTCTTCCTCACGAAATTATGTTGGTGGCCGATAGTTTGACGGGGCAAGATGCTGTCCATCTTGCGCGTTCTTTTGATGAGCGTGTAGGGATTACAGGGATTATTTTAACACGGATGGATAGTGATGGGCGTGGGGGTGCGGCTCTTTCTATGCGTGCTGTGACAGGCAAGCCAATTAAAGCCATTGGAACCGGTGAAAAAATAGAGGCTTTGGAAGAGTTTCATCCCAGTCGTATTGCTGACCGGATTCTCGGAATGGGTGATATTGTTTCTTTGGTTGAAAAAGCTGCGGAAACAATGGATCATGAGAAAGCTGCTGCTTTTGCAAAAAAAATGCAGGCCGGAAAATTTGATCTGAATGATCTTGCAGAACAGTTGCAGAAAATGAAAAAACTCGGTGGAATGGGTGGTATTATGGGCATGTTGCCAGGATTGGGTAAGGTGAAAGAGCAGATTGCGGCAGCGGGTCTTGATGATCGTTTGTTTAATCGTCAATTGGCTATTATTTCATCCATGACACCCCAAGAGCGTGCGAATCCAGAGCTTTTAAAACATAGCCGAAAACAACGAATTGCGAAGGGGTCTGGGACAACGGCGGCTGATATTAATAAACTTTTGAAGATGTATCGCCAAATGGCTGATATGATGAAAGCCATGGGTGGTAAAGGCAAAAGCGGCTTTATGGGAAAAATGTTAGGAGGCCTTGGCTCCAAAATGGGTTTTGGAGGGATGGGAGGTGCAGATTCTTCAGCTGTGCCTGATTTATCGGGATTGGATATGAAGCAACTTTCAACGCTTCAAAAACAGATTGAAAATGGTCATGGAGGGAACCTCTTGCCCGGACTTCCCAAACGTGATCCTACATTTCCTGGTCTTTCCAATGGCATTGCCGATAGGGGAAAACTTCCTCAGCATTTTAAGAAAAAATAAGATGCAAAGAGGGAAAGGAATGTGATGCAGGAAACAGTATTAAACGAATTGGCGCATTTACGAGCATCTATTGATAATTTTGATGCAACTTTGATTCATATTTTAGCAGAGCGCTTTCGTTGTACCAAAGCTGTTGGGCACTTAAAAGCCCGTTATGATTTGCCTAAAGTAGATCCTCTGCGTGAGCAACATCAGATCGCACGTTTGCGGCAATTGGCTATGGAAAGTCATCTTGATCCTGATTTTGCTGAAAGAATTTTAAAGTTTATTATTAAAGAAGTTGTGCGTCATCATGAAGTTATTGCTGAAGAGCAAAAAACAAAAAAAGTCAATTTAAACGAAAGCCAGAGCTGACAATAGGAGAAAAATATGGCATTGAAAATTCGTTTGTCCCGTGGAGGTTCAAAGAAACGTCCTTATTATCATATCGTTGTTGCGGATGTTCGTAGTCCGCGCGATGGGCGATTTCTTGAACGTGTTGGTGCATGGGATCCAATGTTGCCTAAAGATGGACCGAGGGTGAAACTTAATGAAGAACGTATCCAATATTGGCTTGGGCAAGGGGCTCAACCAACAGATCGCGTTTTGCGGTTTTTAGATGCGGCTGGCTTAAAAAAGCGTCCAACTCGCAATAACCCACATAAAGGTGAACCGGGTAAAAAAGCACAAGAACGTATAGCAGCAGCAAAGCAGGCAGCAGAGGAAGCAGCAGCTGCGGCTGACGCAGAATCTGCTTCAGAATAAGAAGCATGGCTGCTTAATCAACGCTTTTAAAAAAAATTCTAAGAGAATAAATATTATCCGTTTTTGTAAATCAAAAACGGATCTTCTTTAAAAGAATATTTATCTAAAATGGCGTTGGTTGTTTTAAAAGTTCAATTTTGAAAATTTATGGCTTTAAAAGTCGATGGCGCGGCCCTTAATTTCCCAGTCTCCATAGCGGGAAGGGTCTTTGCCGCCGCGTCCACCGTTTTCCAACGGGTGTTCTTTTTTTGCTTCGTCTTTTCGCCTTGCTTCAGCTTCTTTAAGGGCGCGTTGTGCTGCGGGAGGAAGACATTGCTGTTTAACAATAGTTGAATTTTTTGGGCTTGTTTTTTCATCTTTTTTATTCATTTTACACCTATTCCATTGAAGAAGCAGAAAGAAAACCCCATCATATAGTATTGGTAGACTTTTATCATGGAGTTTTTTGAGTAATGAACATAATGCGTACAGCCATGCTTTTGGCTTTTTTAACGGCCCTCTTTATGGGGGTTGGTTATCTTGTTGGAGGGGGCAGTGGCATGGTCATTGCTCTTTTAATGGCAAGTGGTTTAAACTTTTTTTCTTATTGGAATTCAGATAAAATCGTTTTACGTATGTACGGGGCGCGTGAGGTTGATCAGCATTCCGCACCCGTTTATTATAAAATCGTAAGCGATTTAGCTAAAAAAGCTTCTCTTCCTCAACCAAAGGTTTATGTGCTTGATAGCGCGCAGCCGAATGCTTTTGCAACAGGACGTAATCCTCAAAATGCCGCTGTGGCTGCAAGCCGCGGCTTGTTAGAGCGGTTAAGTGCAGAAGAAATTGCTGGTGTTATGGCGCATGAGCTTGCACATATTGAGCATCGTGATACCTTAACCATGACTCTAACAGCAACGATTGCAGGGGCAATTTCAATGCTTGGTAATTTTGCTTTTTTTATGGGAGGGCAGCGTAGCTCTTCGGAAGATTCTCATGGTGGGGGGGCAATTGGAGGATTTATTGCATTGCTCGTGGCACCTTTTGCTGCAATGCTCGTACAAATGGCTATTAGTCGTACGCGTGAATATGCTGCGGATCGGAGAGGCGCTGAAATATGTGGTAATCCTTTATGGTTGGCTTCAGCATTGCGTAAAATTGCAGATGGAGGGCATGGGGTTTACAATGAAGAAGCAGAGCATAATCCAGCAACCGCGCATCTATTTATTATCAATCCTTTGCGCGGTGAGGGAGCCGATAGTCTTTTTTCAACACATCCAGCAACGGCAAATCGTATTGCTGCTCTTTATCGGCAAGCAGAAGAGATGAGAGGGTCTCTTGCTGAAAGTGGCGGATGGAATAGAGAAGACGCTATAAATAAGAAAAGCAACGAGAAAAATTATGAAGATTTTCGCAGTCAGGCTCATGCATCAGGTGAGAAAGAAGATGACACTTTTCAGCGGGTCACAAAACGTCCTTCTTGGCTTCGTTATGAAAATTCAAAAAGTTCTCGTTCATGAAATTTTTGAGGAGATTTCTGGGAGATCTCTTGAGGAAGCAGTGATATAAAGGTGTTATTTTGAAACACAAAAAAGCGGGGCATGTGTCTGAAAAAGATGTTCCAGGATTGGCTGTTCGGCAGGTGTGTGTACGTCTTTTAGGGGCGGTCGTTGATAAGGATACGCCTCTTTCTGGTTTAACGGATAATGAAAACGGACACCCACAATATTTAAAACTTTCACAACGAGATCGTTTATTGTGTCGGGCTATTTTGACAACGTCATTGCGTCATCGAGGGTCGATTGCGGCGGCTCTCTCGCGCTTTTTAGCGCGCCCTTTGCCTTCACAAGCACTGTCACTTCAGCATCTTTTGCATATCAGTGTGGCGCAAATTCTTTATCTTGATATTCCTGATCATGCCGCTATTGATTTAGCTGTGCGTGTGGCGAAACTTGATCCTCGTATGCGCCGTTTTTCAGGGGTGGTAAATGCTCTTTTGCGCAATGTTGCACGTGAGGCGGCATCTTTACGCCAACAAATTCCGACCATTGAAGGTGTTCCAGCGTGGTTTGGAGAGCTTTTAGTATCAACTTATGGAATAAAAAAAGCGCGTCAAATTATAGAAATTCAAAGTGTGGAGCCTCCGCTCGATTTGACAGTAAAGTCTGATCATGTTGAATGGGCAGAGAGGCTTGGCGGTGTGGTATTGCCCAATGGATCTGTTCGATTGAATCGTTTGGCGTGTTCTGTTTCTGATTTACCAGGCTATCGTGAGGGGGAGTGGTGGGTTCAAGATTTTGCTGCAGCGTTGCCTGCCTGTTTATTAGGAGAGCTTCGGGGTAAAAATGTTGCTGACCTTTGTGCGAGTCCTGGGGGAAAAACAGCACAATTGGCTTTGCAGGGAGCAGAGGTGACAGCCATTGAGCTTTCTGCTAACCGCGTCAAGCGTTTAAAAGAAAATATGGAACGGCTGCATTTTTCCGTTCACATTTGGCAGGGGGATGTGAGAAATTTCCATCCCACACAGCTGTTTGATGCGGTTCTTCTTGATGCTCCTTGTTCTTCTACAGGAACGATCCGTCGTCATCCCGATATTTTATGGACGAAATCGAGAGATGATGTTGTCAAGTTAGCGGCGTTGCAATATGATTTGCTTGTCACAGCAATTGCTTTGGTCAAAAAGGGAGGGCGGATTGTTTTTTCCAATTGTTCGTTGGCAAGAGAAGAAGGTGAAGATCTTATTGAGAAAATTTTATCAACACGCGATGATATTGTTTTAGACCCTATTGATCCAGAAGAAATGGGGGAGCTCACACATTTGCTTGGTGAGGGGATGTTGCGCACGACTCCGGCGGATTTTTGTCATAAAAATTTTGATGCTGAGAAAACTGCCTTTTTAGGAATGGATGGTTTTTTTGCCGCGCGCTTGCGAAAAATTGCTTAATTAACGCTTCATTTACAAAAATGGTCGAAATTGTATTTGATTCAGCATAGATGGAGATGGAATTTTGGCGGTTGCGGTAAAAGCTCCTCAGGTAAAAATAGCAGCCTGTATCGATACGCTACAGCATGTTATGCGGCGTTTATGGGTTGGGCCCTTGTTTCGTTGGCGGTTTTCAGGGTTTCGTCCTCATAAAATTTTAGCCCATCCCATTGATTTGCATGTGGCTGATCCGATGATGGCACATGAATTTTATCACGGTCGTTTTGCTTTTGCTGGTCATATTGTTCATTCTGGTGCTGTTTCACCCTTTTCATTGGTTCCGCCAACGCCTGAATGGGAAGCGGCTCTGCATGATTTTCATTGGTTGCGCCATATGGAAGCAGCAGAAAGTGATTTAGCTGCAGCGCATGCACGTTCTCTTTTAGAAGATTGGCTAGACCATGCTGGCAAAAAGGTAAAAGGGCTTGCTTGGAGTGGCCCTGTTGTAGCGCGGCGTTTGATTTCGTGGATTTGTCACTCAAAAATGTTGTTAGAAGGGGCAAGCGAGCGGTTTGAAAAACGCTTTTTACGTGCACTTGGTTTGCAATTCCGTTATTTGCGCGTAACAATTTGCAGTATGGATCATGATGATAAACGTTTACAAGCAGCAACGGCTTTGACGTTTGCCTCTCTTGCGTTACCTGTTTCTGCAGCCGTGAAAAAAAAGGTCCAAACCACGCTTATAGAAGAGCTTTCGCTTCAGATTTTGGTTGATGGTGGGCATATTTCCCGTAGTCCTATCATTTTGCTTAATTTATTATCAGATTTATTATCTTTACGTTACCTTTTTATGCGGAGCAATGAAACAGCACCCCGTATTTTGATTGATTCTGTTGAGCGCATGTTGCCAGCTTTGCGATTCTTTATCCATGAGGATCAAACATTAGCGCATTTTAATGGGGTTGGTCCCCTCGCGTCGGAACGGTTATCAACACTTTTGGAGCTTGATGAAACAGGAGGTCATCCTTTTAGTTATGCGCGTTATTCAGGATTTCAGCGCTTAAAAGCCAATCAAACAACAATTCTTGCCGATACGGGAAAATTTCCACCACGCTTTGTAGCACAGCAAGCTTGTTCAGGATGCTTGTCTTTTGAAATGTCTTCACAAGGACACCGTTTTATTATCAATACCGGTGTTAACCCTGATGGGCGGGAGGACTATCGACATTTAGGGCGTATTACTGCGGCCCATTCAACAGCGACGCTTAATGATTGTTCGGTGGGTACTTTTTATAAAAAAAAGAAAAATAGCGCTTCTCTTTTGTTTGATGGACCCAGGGAAGTTCAAGTGCACCGTATAGAGGATTCTGAGAAAACAGGTTTTATTGCGAGCCATAATGGTTATGTGCGACCCTTTAATCTTATTCATGAGCGTGGTCTTATTTTGGCGACGAGTGGGGATATGATCGAAGGCTTTGATCGCTTTTTTATGCCCAATAAAGAGGGGAAAAAACATAAAAGGGCGCAAAGTGAACAAGATCATGTTGCTGTTCGGTTTCATCTTCATCCACAAGTTGAGGTTAACTATGATGGTGAGCGTGTGTGTTTAGCGGTAAAGGACGGACACGTAGAGGACGAGAAAGTATGGTATTTTATATCGCCTGATGCGGATATTTGTCTTGAAGATTCAATTGATTTTGCGGAATTAACAGGTCCGCAAAGGACACAGCAGATCGTTTTATATTTTCGCCCTGCATTTCAGGAAAAAGTTCGCTGGCGTTTTATCCGTAAAGCCGTTTGATAAAAAATCAGAACATCGTTCTTATCGTCTATTGTGTTTTATTTTCGTGTCCTAAAATATCATCGTTTATGGGGGATATATCCCTTATTGAAGGACTGTGTAAATTTTTATACACGGAAGTATTTTTTGTAAGTGTGTGGGATGAATATTTTGAGGCAAAATTTGCCTATAGAATCTCATGTGCTAGTGCTAAGAGGGGCAGTTTAGCGGAAACGGGGGTGTTAACAGACCATTTGACAGATTGGTACTGATTTTAAGAATCTTCATTCTTTAAAGATGTTAAGAGAAAATTAAACGGTTATTTATCTTCAAAAAGTTCTGGAGGGGGTTGTCGTGATCAATATTCTTGGTTTTGTTCACATTATGGTTGCTTATAGAGTAATACGCTGGCATCATCACACACCTAGAGCTGCTTTTAATGTTGCGAGACAGCCTTTGGCGTTTGAGACGATTCTTTTTAATTTCTTTTTGTGCAGTTTTATTCCATACACCGCGCGCTACTCGCTTGATAACGTGCAAGAGACAGGATTATAATTGATTAATATAAATAGATTGAGAATAAGATACTCGGACATTAGAGTCTTTCATCAAGCACGCAAAATAATGCACATTCTTGATAAATCAAAAGCCGCCCCTCATAGAAACATTGAGAATTCAAGAAACAACATTACACTAAAGAACTCGGGAAAAATTCCTTCTGCTTTGTGTTATTATCAAAGTGTTATTATACTAAAAACGAGGCCATAAAACCAAGCTTCAAGATGCTCGCTCCTTTATAGCAAAATACGCTCTCAAATATTCTAAACGACTCTTAGAAAGATTTACGCGAATAGCGCCGCGCAACTGAATCAATATCACCTCGACAAATGCCAAGGTCATTGAGTTCATATATCGAAAGACGGCTTAACGCATTAATGGTCCGACGATAACGGCGCCAATTATTATAAGAACGTAGAATATTCATATCCTGTACTCAAACTTTGTTACACTCTTTAGTTTAAGAATAGAGCATATTACTAAAAATAGTTGTGCTATAATGTCATAACAGGTATGCATCTACAGAAAAGAAAACCCTTTAATATGCATCGCACGTAAAAAGGCAACCATTTAAATCCCCTCATAACGATAATATCTTATTCCTAAAACAATGGCTAAATTATGTACATTTTTTGTGGTAATAACTTCTTTATCATGGGTAGATTCTCTCGATTGAATAACCCCTCCTATTTCAATGGTTATCAATCGACCGAGGATCTATGAAAAATTCCTTGAAGCGTTTGTCTTATATAGAAGATAAAATCACCGACACTATTCATGTTGCTAATATTTATAGAAAAAGTGCTGTTAATGACGGAAATGTCGTATTCCTGTAAAAACCATGGCTAAACCCTGTTCATTCGCAGCCGTGATAACTTCTTCATCACGCATGGAACCTCCTGGTTGAATGACGGCAGTTGCCCCTGCTTCAGCTGCTGCTAATAAACCATCTGCGAAAGGAAAAAATGCATCGGATGCAACCACAGATCCTTTTGTAAGAGTCTCTGTTAAGCCTGCTCTCTTTGCACTTTCTGCGGCTTTATTTGCAGCAATTTTTGCTGAATCGATGCGGCTCATTTGTCCAGCGCCAATGCCAACTGTTGCACTATTTTTCGCGTATACAATAGCATTTGATTTAACGTGTTTTGCTACACGAAAAGCAAATTGAAGATCACGCATTTCATCTTGAGTTGGTGCTCGTTTTGTCACCACTTGCAATTTAAGATCATCAACCACTACATTATCACGTGATTGCACTAAAATACCTCCTGCAAGTGTTTTTGCAAGAAGTCCTCCACAACGGGGATCAGGAATGCCCCCTGTAATGAGCAAACGAAGATTTTTTTTACGAGCAATAATTTCACGTGCCGCCATTGTTGCATCAGGCGCAATAATCACTTCTGTGAAAATTTTAACAATTTCTTCTGCACATTCCTCATCAAGGGTTTGATTTAAAGCAACAATTCCACCAAATGCTGATACATTGTCACACATCAGAGCTTTCAAATAAGCTTCTTTCAAATTTTTCCCTTCCGCCACACCACAAGGATTGGCATGTTTAATAAGAGCAACAGCAGCGGTTTTTTGCGGATCAAATTCTGCGACGAGCTCAAAGGCTGCATCTGTATCATTCAGATTGTTATAAGAAAGCGCTTTGCCTTGTAAAAGTTTTGCTGTGGCAACGCCAAAACGTTTTTCATTATTGCGATAAAATGCTGCCTGTTGATGTGGATTTTCCCCATAGCGCATAACACTTTCAAGATGACCAGAAAAACTTTGCCATGATGGTGTTTCAATTTTTAAATCTCGTGCAAACCATGCTGCTATTGCCGTGTCATAAGCAGCGGTGTGCGTATATGCACGCATTGCTAACTGATGGCGCATGGATAAGCTTAAACATCCGTTATGCTGTTTTAATTCCCCTAGAATCGAATCATAATCATTTATCGCTGTTACAACACCGGTATAAGCATAATTTTTTGCTGCAGCGCGAATCATCGCCGGTCCACCGATATCAATATTTTCAAGAATCGTTTGTGGATCAGCTCCTGAGTGGAGGGTCTCTTCAAAAGGATAAAGATTTACCACCAAGAGATCAATTCCATGAATGCCGTTTTTTTCCATAGCTTCCCTATGGCTAGGATCTTCTCTTACCCCTAACAAAGCACCATGAATCAAAGGATGGAGTGTTTTTACACGCCCATCCATTATTTCAGGAAATCCAGTAACTTCAGCAACATCTTTTACAGGTAAACCAGCAGCTATGAGAGTTTTGGCTGTTCCTCCTGTTGAAATCAATTCAACATTGTAAGTCGCATAAAGGGCTTTTGCAAAGGCGACCACCCCCGTTTTATCAGACACAGAAAGAAGAACCCTTTGAACCCGATGAAGATCAGGTATGGGAAAATTTTTGGCAACAACACCCATAACAGAAGCCTTAAAAAAAGAGTTAAAATTTTAGCAAAATAAGTTTATACATTTGTAGCACAAGCCTTTAGCAAAATACACTGAAAGGATAAACTGTCTTTTTAAAATAGACGATGATTCTCCTTTTTTCTTATACTGTAAAATGCCATCATTGGAGGTGTTGTTGATAGGGATAAAAGTCTCATTTAACTCAATTTTACCTTTATAGCAGGCTTGAAATACAAAACGTTTCTGCACGTTTCTGTTGTATTTGCTTTTCTATGTGCGATGAAGGCGAGATCCACATACCCGTTTGAGTTATCTTTGAGAGACGGGAAATAATCAGCAAGAATATGAAATGATAATGGTAGAAATGCGTGCTCATTTTTTCTGCCATTTTTAATTTTTATATTTTTGTAAAAGCATTACAATGTTTGTAATAGAACGTTTTTTTAAGAGTGGAAATGACACATTGTCCCACATTTTTGGGTATTGCCTTTTTAATGAGATTACGCTTTTCATGCAAAATAAAATACTATTACAGGGTGCATTTACGCGCGTTTATTTTAAAGTAAGCATTTTTCAATGAATCAACTTATGGTTGTTTTGTGAAGAATGTCGTGTAAATCACTTTGTGAATAGTATAACAGATCCATTAGATCCATAATCTGTAATTAAAGGTGTGAGGTTAGAACGTTCATTCTCTTTATACTTTAAGAACACGTGCTTTAACAATATTTGGCATTTGAGAGGAAGAAAGTATTGATCTTCTTATTTTCAATGATTTTATCTGTATGGTTCTCTTTACTTGTGGAGGGAGCATGAGAATGATTTTGCTGGTTTTGTCAGAAGATTTGAAGAAAAAGAGAGTCTTACGAATATTTGAGGTCTTATTTTAAGTTATAAAAGATAGAATTATTGTTATAAATCAAATAATTACTTATTAAAAATTTTGTGCAGTTTAAACGCTCAATATGACAGAATTAAGATCTTCTTTATTATGAAAAGGCCAAACTGTTTAATGAAAACTATATTGGGGATGGATATTTTACTGGTTGTTTTTTAATCTTTTTGTCGTAGCAGAAAGATAAAAGCGCCTAACATACCAGCAGCTAAAATAAACCACGTGATTGCATAAACAAGATGATTATTTCGAAAATGGATCATCGTAAGACCAGCGATGGGAAGGTTTGCTTGTGGAGATGTTTTTCTAGCGTCAATGAAATAAGGGGCAACAGTGGATAACCCAAGTTTTTCTGCCATAGCAGGAAGCTCACGCGTATACCATACATTTTTGTCAGGGTTATTTTTGCGTGGAAAAAATCCATTTTTTTCACTCATGCGTAATAAACCGATAATTGTCGTTTGTTCTGTGTTTGTGGTAGAATCTTGCTGAGATGAGGCATGTGTATGCGATGGCTCTGAGTGTTGAAAATTGTTACGTTCGTCCATAGGGATAAAGCCACGGTTGATAAAGGTCAGTGTGTTGTCAGCGGTTTGTAAAGGAGTCAAAACCCAGTAACCCGTGGTGTTTTGAGCCGCAGCCGTGACCAAAATATTTTTATTTTTTAAAAAAATTCCTGTGATCACAACCGGTCGATATTCATCTTTTTCAAAAGTAACCTCAGCCCATTGATCTTTCCTAGGGGCTTTTATGGGGGATAAGTGAACGCGCTGATTGGCGCTGGTGATAAGATTTGTTTTCCAGTTTAACCGTTGTATTTGCCATACGCCTAATGCACTAAAGAGAAAGAAAAAACAAATACATAAAGTTCCAAACAAGAAAGAAGAAAAACGGCAAGAATTTTCCTGAAGCTTTGTCATGGGGGGGGATTTTTTGCTCATGATGTATGCTTCCTTTCAGGACAATAGATTTTTATTCTAACATGGTATGCCTTTAAAAAAAGCATTTTGTACGCTTTTTAGCAGAATTTGCACGCCTTGATTTTGGAAAAAGATGAAGGATGAGTCAGCCAAGAGATGAAAAAGCTTTTATAAAAGACTTGACCTTTTGTTGTCGAGCCCCTATTAGAAAGAAACTTCCCAATGATGCCCGTTCAAGGTCGCATTATGCGCGATTTGCATTCATTGTGTCTTTGGGGTATAGGGATTTGAAAGTTTCTTAGAGTTTAAAGGTGAAGTTTATGTCTCGTGCATGTGAATTGACAGGGAAAACGGTTCTGTATGGTAATAATGTTAGCCATGCGAATAATAAGACTCGGCGTCGTTTTTTACCAAATCTTTGCAATGTGACATTGATTTCAGAAGTGTTGCAGCAAAGTTATCGCTTGCGTATTTCAGCAAATGCATTGCGTTCTGTTGAGCATCGTGGTGGTCTTGATGGCTTTTTGGTCAAGGCAGATGATAAAGAATTGTCGCAACGTGCGCGTTTGTTAAAACGCCAAATCATTAAGAAAAAAGCTGAGCAAGAAAGCGAGCAAAAGGCTGAGCAAGCAGCGTGATTTTTGTAGCGTGATTGTTCGTATCACATTATCTTTAGTGGATTGATGCTCTAATCACGGATCTTCGTTCTAGAAGTTCATTTTTTGGCTTTTCTCTCTTTGATCGCTCTATTGTTTTATTGGTTCCATAGCCCAGGTTAAAAAAAATGTTTTCAAGCGATCTTTTATTAGAACAGCAAAAGAGAAGATATGTTGTTTTTTCTATTTTAGCAATGTGTCTTGCGGTTACGGCTTCTAATATTTTGGTTCAGTATCCCGTCTATTGGTTTGGTTTGAATGAGCTTTTGACTTATGGGGCTTTTACTTATCCATTTGCTTTTCTCATCAATGATTTGACCAATCGTTTTTATGGTCCATCTGCTGCACGGCGTGTGGTTTATGCTGGTTTTTTTGCCGGTGTTTTTGTTTCTTGGATATTGGCAACACCGCGGCTTGCTCTTGCTTCTAGTTTGGCATTTTTATTTGGTCAACTCCTTGATATCGTTGTTTTTACGCCTTTGCGACGGAAAACATGGTGGAAAGCACCTTTAGCAGCGGCGTTGGTTGGTTCGGCGTTGGATACCGTGTTGTTTTTTTCTCTTGCTTTTTCGAGCTCTTTTGCCATTCTTGATCAGATAACAGGGTATGCTGATAGTTCACTGGTGGAGAGTACTGTCTTGGGAGGGATAGGTATGCCCGTTTGGCTCTCGCTTGCTTTTGGCGATTTCTCCGTAAAAATTATTATGAGCTTGTTGATGTTAATTCCTTATGGAACAATTCTTAACATTGTGAAACTCCCTCTTTATCAAAGTCATGCAAAGGAGGATTCCTCTTTTGCTTGTAACAAATAATAACCTTTGTTTTTTGTTTTCTTTAAACTTTGAGAAAATTTTTGTTATGTTAAGCGTGCGATAGCATCGTTGATTGAGAGGGTTTATCGCTTCATGGTTTAAAGGGAGAGGCTCGCATTTCAAGCCCCTTTTTGTGAGGAAGCAATAAAAATTATTTATTTAGGCTTTCATAAAAATGGATGGATAACCATTCTTTGAACGAGGCTAAAAATACTTTCTTATAGACTATATTGATGTAAAAGAAACTTCAGTTGTGTGTTGTTAATTTATTGAAGTTATAAGGATATCATCATTTTGCAACATGACGAGAAGCCGCATATAACTTTTACGTATTGTAAATCTTCTTATGTTGTTTCAATCAAAAGTTTCTCTCTTGCATATGATAAGCAGGGGAAAGCCCTTCATGAATCATCTTAAATGCCAAGGTTTGTTGCGATATTAAGGGTGGAACGCATAATGATAGTATCGGTTTTCTCTTTTATGGAGCGTAAAGATGGTGGTACTGCAATATCATTCATAGGTGCTTTTGTGAAATAAACTTGGAAGTAACGTGAAATGTTTTTTAAATAGAATTATTCTTTCTAGCATTGCTTGTTATGGGCAAGAAAATGATTTTACTTGATTTAATGGGGACAGATTTGAAATAAAAGAATTTTACGGCATTTAGGATTCTTATTTAAGTTGAATAACGCTCGATGCATGATGATAAATCCATAGATTGCTGTATGGCTGATTTAAGGCGGGTTTATTTATTATAAGTTTTGTGGTGTTTTATCACTAAAAAGTGCTTCTAGTTGTTTTGTTATGGCACCTGCAAGCTCTTCGGCATTCATAATTGTTACAGCACGTTGATAATAACGGGTGACATCATGTCCAATTCCAATGGCAATGAGTTCGATGGGAGAATGTGTTTGAATTTCTTGAATCACTGCGCGTAAATGTTTTTCTAGATAATTGCTGGCGTTGACTGATAGTGTTGAGTCGTCAACAGGGGCACCATCAGAAATAACCATGAGAATGCGACGTTGTTCACGCCGTGATAAAAGGCGTTGATGCGCCCAAATTAAAGCTTCCCCGTCGATATTTTCTTTGAGTAATCCTTCTTGCATCATCAAACCTAGATTGCGGCGTGCGCGACGCCATGGGGTGTCTGCGCTTTTATAGATGATATGACACAAATCATTCAGGCGTCCAGGATGATGAGGTTTATGTTGCTCAACCCATTTTTCGCGTGACTTTCCCCCTTTCCAAGTTTTGGTGGTAAACCCTAAAATTTCAACTTTGACACCACAACGCTCAAGCGTTTGTGCCAAAATATCAGCACAACTTGCGGCAACGCTAATGGGGCGTCCGCGCATTGAACCAGAATTATCAATGAGGAGTGAAACAACCGTATCTCGAAATTGGGTGTTACTTTCCATTTTAAAAGAAAGGGGCTGCATGGGATCAATAATTAGACGTGGAAGCCGTGCTGTATCGAGATATCCTTCTTCAAGGTCAAAGTTCCAATTGCGATTTTGTTGCGCCATAAGGCGGCGTTGGAGACGATTGGCTAAACGTCCAACAATGTTTTGAAGATGATTGATTTGCTTATCAAGACAACGGCGTAAGTTATCTAACTCGTTTTCAGAACAAAAATCGGTTGCTGCCAAAATTTCATCAAATTGACGGGTGAAGATTTTATAATTGCCAAGTTTTTCCATTTGTTCTGAATCGGAAAAAAGGCGTTTGGGTTTGCTCGGCTTTTCTTGCCAAGAGTCATTTTTTTGCTCACCACTCGTTTGATCAATATCGTTTGTTTGTGTTGCTTGTGTTTTTCCTTCGTCTTGATCATCACTTTCTTGTTCTGTGCTGGTTTGTTCTTCACTTTGAGCGTGTTTTTTGTTTTTACTTTTTTCTGCTGTTTGATCTTGAGGTTCACATTCGTTTTTTAATTTTTTATTGTTTTCACTGTCAGAAGTTTCATCTTGTTGCACGGTCATTTTGAGTGTAGCAAGCATTTGGCAAACGATCTGTGCAAAAGCCTGTTGGTTATAAATATGATGCGTGAGCTCATTGAGTTGTGCTGCGGCTTTTTGTTCAAGTTCTTGGCGCCATAATTCTAAGACAGGACCTGCTTCTTTTGGGGCTGCGCGCTTTGTTATTTTTTCACGCAATAAAAGGGCTAACGCTTCTTGGATAGGGGCTTCACTTTGGTTACTAATCTTTTCATAATGGGCTCTTTTGTATTTATCGGCGAGCATGGCATCAAGGTTTTTTGCCAGCCCCTCCATGGCTAAAGTACCGATTGCTTCAACACGTGTTTGTTCGAGGGCATCAAAGATAGCCTGCGCTTCTGATTCTAGCGGAGAAAATTGCATGTGAATGCGCTTATCATGCCATGCTTTGCGCAGAGCCATGGAATCACCTAAACCACGGGTAATGGTGATATCTTTATCCGTAGCATGTTGTGGTAATTCTGGTAAACGTGCACAATTTTCGCTCAAAGATGGTCGATTATGACTAAAGGAAACTTCGAGGTGGGATGTCCCAGCAATGGCACGCATACAAGTGGAAAGAGCTTTCTTAAATGCTCCACTATCAAGTGTATTGAGGGGAGCATTGTTTGTTTGATTTTTGCTGTTGTCGTCAGGGGCGAGCGCCATAATTGACATATTCCTTTAAGACAAGACACCCTGCATGAGTGATTCGGGAAGCTCTTGTCCAAAGGCGCGTTGATAAAACTCTGCGACAGTGGCACGTTCGAGTTCATCACATTTATTGAGAAAGGTTAATCGGAAGGCTAAGCCGATATCTTGAAAAATTGTGGTATTTTCTGCCCAAGTAATGACAGTGCGTGGGCTCATGACTGTTGAAAGATCCCCATTGATAAAAGCTTGGCGGACCATATCTGCAACGTGAACCATTTGTGAAATTGTCTTTTTTCCCTCAGCTGTTTGAAAAGATTTTACCTTTGAACAAACAATATCAACCTCTTTATCGTGGGGTAAATAATTAAGTATTGTTACGATAGACCAGCGGTCCATTTGGGCTTGATTGATTTGTTGGGTACCATGATAGAGCCCTGTTGTATCGCCAAGGCCAATGGTATTGGCTGTTGCAAAAAGACGAAATGCTGGGTGAGGAGAGATAACGCGGCTTTGATCAAGTAAGCTGAGTTTACCAGAGGTTTCTAGAACACGTTGGATGACAAACATAACATCAGGACGCCCTGCATCATATTCGTCGAAAACAAGAGCAATATTATTTTGATAAGCCCATGGCAAAATGCCCTCTTTAAATTCAGTGATTTGTAAGCCATCTTTTAAAACAATCGCGTCTTTTCCTACAAGATCGATACGACTTACATGACTGTCGAGATTAATGCGAAGACAAGGCCAATTGAGACGGGCAGCAACTTGTTCAATATGTGTTGATTTGCCTGTACCGTGATAGCCGGAAACCATGACACGACGGTTAAAAGTAAAACCTGCAAGAATCGCTAAAGTTGTTTGCGGATCAAAAAGATAATCGGGATCAATATCAGGAACATGCGGGCTTTTTGTGCTAAAAGCAGGAATTTTCATATCTGTTTCAATATGAAACAAGTCACGAGCACAAAGGGTAATATCGGGTTTATTTTCAAGATTAAGATTTGTCATGATATTTCTGGCAGGGAAAGAACGCTATTTATTTCATGAGAAAACGATACAAGAGTTAGAGCATTTATGCAATGCTCTAACGAGAGCCTTAGAGATGAAGGAAGATGAGATAAAGGATGATCATTCTCAATCTATTCTATCATATTGTGTGAAGATAAGAATGTTTTTATGCAAAGAGTAATGATCTCAATGAAAATGGGTTCATACCAATGCGTATTTTTTAGCATAAACCAGATTTTTTGAGTAAATTATAAGCATGTAAAACATCGCGAAAGCGTTCTTCAGAAGCGCGATTACCCCCATTGGAATCAGGATGGTGCTTTTTTACCAACTCTTTATATTTCATCTTTATATCTTCTGCTGAAGCGTTTGCTTGTAGTCCTAGTGTATCAAAAGCTTTTGCTTCTAAGGGCTTTAATTTTCGCGAGAAATTATTGCTTGAACGCCGTTCGGTAAAAAGCGTGAAGGGATCACGCATACGATTTTGATAGGCCGCTGTTCCAGAGCGAATCTTTGCATAATTGGCCGCAGTTTTTTTCGCTGTGCCGTTGCTAAGATCTGTCGGCCATGTTGGGCGATGTCCTGTGAGCGCATCCTTTTGGAACTTTGCAATATCTTGATTGCTAAGACCAGAAAAGTAATTGAAATTTTTATTATAGGCACGCACGTGGTCAATACAAAAATGTAGATATTGACCTTCGTGATTTCGACCTGCCGGTGCCTTATGGGTTCCTGTCTTTTCACACCCTTCCCACTGACACTGTTGCACTTCTGGCTCAGATTTTTGTTTTTTATTTGAGCTTATGCGAATTGAATCGAATAATTTAGATGTTATTGCCATATTATTGGTTTATGCAAAATTGATTAATTTTACAAGAATTGACTTTTAAAAAATTTGTTTTCACACTTATTTGGTTATGAAAAAGGTGTATTCTTACACTTTCATTTTGTTAAGGAATGAAAAATGTCTATAGAAACAATCATCAAGAAAAAGCTTCAGGATGCTTTTCATCCGCAGAAACTTGAAGTGATTAATGAGAGCCATCTTCATGAGGGACATCCTCATAATGAACATGCTTTTGATGGTAAAGGAGAAACACATTTTCGCGTGAAAATTTTATCTTCTTCTTTTTCTAAGATGACGCGCGTAGAAATCCATCGAGCGATTTATCAAGTTTTACAAGAAGAGTTAGCGACTTGTGTCCATGCCTTGGCACTTGAGGTTGAAACACTTTAATTTGTTTGATGGAGCGTTTTTAAGAACGAGGATGGGCCTTTTGATAAATTTCCAACAAATGGTCTGTATCAACATGGGTATAGGTTTGTGTGGTGGAAAGACTCGCGTGCCCAAGAAGTTCTTGAATCGTTCGCAAATCTCCCCCCCGTGATAAAAGATGGGTGGCAAAAGAATGACGTAGTGTATGGGGAGTGGCCGTTTCTGGTAAACCAAGACTTGCACGTAAGTTGCGTACAGTTTTCTGAATGATAGCCGGCTGTAGGGGACCACCTCGCGCACCGCGAAACATGGGTTGGTTATCTTTTAAAGGGTATGGACAATATTTGAGATAATTTTGGACAGCTTCGTAAACAATTTTGATGAGAGGAACAAGGCGTGTTTTGCCCCCTTTTCCTGTTATGTATAAACTTGTTTTCCTAGGATCAGAAAATTGTTCTGGTGTGAGGCTTAAGGCTTCTGATATTCGCATACCACAGCCATAGAGAAGCATAAGGACAGCTGCGTTACGCGCGTTAATCCAAGGTTCGTTTTCTAGCTGATTTTCTTGTTGGACGACGTGGAGAGCTGATTGTATTGCTAAAGGTTTTGGGAGTGACTTTGGATGTTTGGGGCTTCGGATAAGCTGAGCAGCAGGAATATTGACAATTCCTTCGCGAGATAGGTATTTGAAAAAAGAACGGATGCCTGCTATCCCACGGCTTAAAGAGCGCGCACTGACATTGTTTGTACGCCGATAAGCAAGATAAGCACGCAAATCACTGACGCGTAAATGAGCAAGATCTGTGAAAGTTGGTGCTTGGCTTAAATGTTGACAGAGAAAAGACAAAAATTGCCGCGTATCACGTTCATAGGCTTGTGCTGTTTGTACGGACATGCGACGGGTTTTTACAAGATGCTCTAACCAGTTTTTCCTTGCAGTTAAAACCGCATGGTCGGCTGGAATGAGAGGGCTATTTTCATCTTTTCTCTTGTCGTTTTTTATAGGCATTATCTAGTTAAGGGTTTCTTTCTTTGTAGAGCTTTCATCGTTGATGTGACCATTCTTGTTTTCGGGTTTTTCTTCATGATTGATCAGTTGCTTTTCACCTTTGAGAGAGAGTATTTTTAAAAGATTATGCGTTGACATCAAATGTGCAAAGATTAACCCTAAAAAGCCATTTTTATGAAGTTTTGCAAGTTGGCTTGCTGATAATTTATTCAATTTTTCTTCATCAACAACCCAAAAATTTTCCAATTGCGCTGAAAGACCTTGATCGTTTTTCACATTGATTGATTTTTGACTGAGAAGATCCATTTCCACAAGAGCATCAATGAATTCAGAGGTTTTCTCCATCGCGATTTTAAAACTTTCAAGAAAACGAATACGTTCTTCCATAAAAGGAGAAATAGAGCCATCAGAATTAAAAAGTTCTGTTCCTGCGACTTCATTAAACATTCCTGACTGTTGATCAAAGCAAACGGAAAGTTCTTTTTCATTGCTAATTTGTGCTAAAACAAAAGGATAGCGACGAACAAAAGCAGGAACATAAGTATGGGTTCTCCAGCTTTTATCAGAGGCGATATAGTCATTTTCATCGTTAGAAAGGCCAACAAGGGCAGCGGAAGTATAGTGCCGTTTTTTTTGTTCATCTTCAGCGCACATAAACAAAATAGGATAGTCTAGGGCTGCTTGAAAATATTCAGTACTTGCTAAAGGAACCCAGTGCGTATTTTTGGCAAAAGACATATCACTTGGTGGCGCAAATTTTAGATTTTTATGGGAAACTTTGTTGATTGGCGTGATATCTTTGTAAAATAGCATAATATTTGCCATAAGACTTTCTCCTTTGTAATTTGTTTTTGTTACCAAGAAAGGTCTTTGGGAAAGATTGTCTTATATGGCAACAAGATTGAATAGAAATGATTAAGATTGAGGGTTCACTTTTGAGAGATAATGTTTTTGTATGAAGTATAATAAAGAAAACCTTAAAAATAAAGTCTATCTTGCCATTATTGGTATGCCTCATGGTATAAAAGGAGATGTTTTTGTTAAAATTTTAAGTGCTGAGCCACAGCGTTTCAAATCTTACGGGACTCTTTATGATGATATGGGGCGTTCTTATGAAATTGTAACTCTTCGAACACAAAAAAATAACGCGATTGTACGGTTTAAAGGGGTCGATAATCGTAATGATGCCGAGTCTTTGAAAGGGATTCACCTTTATGTAATGCGTGATCAATTGAGTGATGATTTGGGCGAGGATGAGTTTTATCAAGTTGATTTAATAGGACTGCATGTTCAAGATTGTGGGGGAAAAGTCTTAGGGGAAGTGTGTGGTTTTTATAATTTCGGGGCTGGCGATTTGCTTGAAATAGGTTTGAATACAGGCAAAAGAGTACTTATTCCTTTTAGTAAGGTGGCGGTACCAGAAATTTGTATGGATTCTGGTTTTCTTATTGTTGATCCCATGGCGGCTGGCCTGAGCAGTGGGAGAGAAAATGATCAGTAACGAAATGGCTTGAATCTAAGAAAATAAAGATGAGAGTAAAAAATAATTGGCGAATTTTGTCAATAAAAAGTGAAAAGTATGCAAAGATTAAGAGAATACTTTTGAGCAGATATTGTAAGCATTTTATCTTGAGATATTGCTGAATTTTTAGAGTCTTTTTTGAAAGTTTAAGTATGGAAAGGACCCTATTGAATAGGTCGCAGGTTAAGAAGATTCTAATTAACGCTATAGCGTTATATGGAATTGGTTTGTGTAATTTTGACTTTAAAAGAATTTGTTGAATAAAATGAGGATGAAAAAACAAAAATGAAGTTTCAGGCGCGTGTTTTAACTCTTTATCCTGAAATGTTTCCTGGTTTTTTAGGGTATTCTTTAGCAGGGCAAGCTTTAGAGCGGGGAGTTTGGTCACTGGAGACAGTGCAGATTAGAGATTTTGCTTTGGATAAACACCATAGCGTTGATGATACACCTGCTGGTGGGGGGGCTGGTATGGTGATGCGGGCAGATGTCTTGGCAGCTGCGATTGATCATTGTCCACAGGATTCGCCAAGGTTATTGATGAGTCCCCGTGGGCGGCCTTTTGATCAAGCTTATGCACGTCGTTTGGCTGGTGATTCGGGCGTAACATTGGTTTGTGGACGGTTTGAAGGCGTTGATGAGCGAGTTATAGAAGCACGGGAATTAGAAGAAGTTTCTATTGGTGATTATATTCTTTCAGGCGGTGAAACTGCCGCACTGGTTATCTTAGATGCTATTATCCGTCTTCTCCCTGGCGTGATGGGAAATAAAGCTTCTGCAAAGTGTGAAAGTTTTGAAAATGGTTTGCTGGAACATCCCCAATACACGCGCCCTTCTCTTTTCGAAGGACGAGAGATTCCGCCTGTGTTAACCTCAGGGCATCACAAAGCGATTGCAGATTGGCGTCAAAGCCAAGCCGAATTGTTAACACGTCAACGTCGTCCTGATCTTTATGTGCAGTATGATAAAAATCGTCAGAAAACTTGATTCATAGGATAAGGTGGTGTATTGCATGGCTCTCTTTTTAAGAGAATTTTGAATAAAAGGTTTTCTATAGTTCCAAAAGTAAAATGAAGGAATGGTGTATTCGCTCCTGTAATAAGGCATAGCCTAAAGAGCAACTTTTCATAGTACAAGGCTTTTTGGGTAAGAGTTGAGCGCTCTGACTGTTCGATAAAGAACATGAAGGATAAAAAAATGAATATTATCGCACAGCTTGAAGCTGAACAATGTGCAAAAATTGAAGAAAAACGCCAATTTCCAGCCTTTAAACCAGGAGATACAGTCCGTGTTATGGTGCGTGTGAGCGAAGGTACGCGGACGCGTGTTCAGGCTTATGAAGGCGTGTGTATTGCGCGTTCAGGCGGTGGGTTGAATGAGACCTTTACAGTCCGCAAGATTTCTTATGGTGAAGGGGTCGAACGTGTCTTTCCTGTTTATTCTCCTTTGATTGAAGCTGTTGAGCTGGTGCGTCGTGGTAAAGTGCGCCGGGCAAAGCTCTATTATCTTCGTGGTCTGAGAGGTAAAGCCGCCCGTATTGCTGAAAAGAGAGATTATCGAAAAAAGGGTGAAAAGGGAGTTGAGAAAGTAGAAACAGCCCCTATAAGCGCAGATATTGAAACGCACGTTGCTGAGTAAAAATTATATCGGTTAAACTTTATGCAAAAGCGGCTTTTATGCCGCTTCTTTGTGTTTTTAGTGATTCGTTTTGTCATTTAAAAGACTTGTAAAAGGCTGAGCGGGGACACAAAAATGTTTAACCTATCCAAATTTTGTCTCTTTTTTATTCTTACATAAATGGGTGAAGTGCAGGGTATCATTGCACATGTCGTGGATACTCAAACGGAATAAGTATAGTTGAAAAAATATCTGTTTATATTTGATAAAAGATGTTAGACCTTTGACGTTAAGATAAAAGTGTATTAGATTAAGGCAAGTTTTGCGGATCATATCCGTGGAGTAATCGGTTCTTTTTATGCGTGACCTTTAATCCGTTATTTGAGACAACCGACCTGTAATCGGTATCTTGAGATGCCAAACAAGTAAAAACGAGAGAGTATATTTGGTCATTTTGTGTGAACCTTCTCGTTCATTGCGGTTGCAAAAACCAGGTCAGGATATTTTATGACAGAGACAACTAGGATAAAAGAGCGCCCTCGTTCCCCTCATATCAGTATTTATCGTTGGACAATTACTATGGCCATGTCTATTGCACACCGTATTACGGGTATGGCTCTTTATGTTGGAACGGTTTTTTTTGCTGTTTGGTTAATTGCTATTGCCTGTGGCGAGGAGGCATTTAGAACAGTTCACGAAATTTATAGTTCTTGGTTTGGATTGTGTATTTTGTTTCTTTATACTTTGGCAGGGGTTCATCACATGGTTGGGGGACTTCGCCACATTGTGTGGGATCTGAAGCCTTGCCTTTTAGCAAAAGAAAAGGCAACAGTTACTGCTTGGGCAACAGTGTTTATTTCTCTTATTGTTACTTTTGCAATTTGGATTATTGGATATACCGTTGTGTAGCTGGGGGTGAAAAGAGACATGAAAAAAGATTTTCGAACGGAACTTGGAAAAGTACGGGGGCGGGGGAGTGCGCATGCAGGAACAGAGCATTTTTGGCGAGAACGTTTGACAGGGTTTATCAATCTACCGCTTTTAATCTTTTTGATTGTTCTTATTCTTTCGCTTGTGGGCAAGGACTATAGTATTGTGCGTGCAAGGCTTGCACATCCTATTGTGGCTATCTTGATGGGATTGATGACTCTTTCAGTTCTTTATCACATGAAACTTACTATGCAGGTGGTGATTGAAGATTATATTCCACGCGAAGGTTTCCGGTTATTCTTTTTAACATTAAATATTTTATTTTGTTTTTTCATGGGCGGTGTCATTATTTTTTCTCTTTTAAAAATTGCATTAGGGGGTTAAACAAATATGGCGGGTACAAGATCATCTTTGGGCGCTAAAGCAGGTAACGCCCCTTATCACACTGTAGATCATAAATTTGATGTTGTTGTTGTTGGGGCAGGTGGTGCAGGATTACGTGCAACACTGGGTATGGCAGAACAAGGATTAAAGACAGCTTGTATCACGAAGGTTTTTCCAACTCGCTCACACACGGTTGCAGCACAAGGGGGAATTGCCGCATCGCTTTCAAATATGGGACCTGACAATTGGCAGTGGCATTTATATGATACCGTGAAAGGTTCTGATTGGTTGGGTGATACCGATGCAATGGAATATTTGGTGCGTAATGCCCCTGCTGCTGTATATGAATTAGAACATTATGGCGTTCCTTTTTCCCGAACGCAAGAAGGCAAAATTTATCAACGTCCCTTTGGTGGACATACGACACAATTTGGTGAAGGTCCACCTGTTCAACGGACTTGTGCTGCAGCAGATCGTACAGGCCATGCCATTTTGCATACGCTTTATGGACAAAGCTTAAAGCATAATGCGCAATTTTTTATTGAATATTTTGCACTCGATCTTATCATGACCGATGGGGTTTGTACCGGGGTTGTGGCGTGGAATCTCGATGATGGTACAATACACCGTTTTTCTGCTAAGATGGTTGTTCTTGCAACTGGTGGTTATGGACGTGCTTACTTTTCTGCAACATCGGCGCATACCTGTACGGGTGATGGGGGTGGAATGATCACACGGGCTGGATTACCCCTTCAGGATATGGAATTTGTGCAATTCCATCCTACAGGAATTTATGGTTCTGGCTGTCTCATTACAGAGGGTGCTCGTGGGGAAGGGGGCTATTTAATCAATTCTGAAGGTGAACGCTTTATGGAGCGCTATGCCCCTTCTTTTAAGGATTTGGCTTCACGCGATTTGGTTTCACGTTGTATCACGCTGGAAATTCGTGAAGGGCGTGGCGTTGGACCTAAGAAGGATCATATTCATTTGGTTCTCAATCATATTGATCCTGCAATTTTACACGAGCGTTTACCAGGGATTTCTGAATCCGCTCGAATCTTTGCAGGGGTGGATGTCACAAAAGAACCGATCCCCATCTTGCCAACGGTTCATTATAATATGGGCGGTATTCCTACCAACTACTACGGCGAAGTTCTCAATCCAACAGCTGATTCGCCTGATCGTATTCAGCCAGGACTGATGGCAGTGGGTGAAGCGGGATGTGCTTCTGTTCATGGTGCTAACCGCTTGGGATCAAATTCATTGATTGATCTTGTGGTGTTTGGGCGTGCTGCTGCCATTCGTGCGGGGGAAGTTATTGATCGGAATGCAGAAATTCCGCCTTTGAATGAAGAAGCTGTTGACGAAATTATGGCACGTTTTGATCGTTTACGCTTTGCACAAGGAGCGATACCAACAGCTCTTTTGCGTGAAAAAATGCAACGCACCATGCAAGAAGATGCTGCAGTCTTCCGTACAGAAGATTCTTTGCAACAGGGATGCCAACGGATGAATAAAATCTGGGAGGAATTGTCTGACCTTAAAGTTACAGATCGTTCCATGATATGGAATTCTGATTTGGTTGAAACATTAGAGCTTCAAAATCTCATGGCAAATGCTATCATGACTGTTCATTCTGCGGCAGCACGTTTAGAAAGCCGTGGCGCTCACGCCCGTGAAGATTATCCAGAGCGTGATGATAAAAATTGGCGAAAACATACGCTGTCACATTTGTCAAAAGAAGGTAAGGTGACGTTATCATATCGACCTGTCCATGTGGACCCATTAACATCTGAAGCTGATGGTGGAATCGATTTAAAGCGCATTGCACCTAAAAAACGGGTCTATTAAGGGGAGAATGAAATATGGTACAAATTAAGCTTCCCAAAAATTCTCAAGTAAAACCAGGAAAGGTTTGGCCTAAACCTGAAGGTGCGACAAAACTGACAGAATTTCACGTCTATCGTTGGTCGCCTGATGATGAGGAAAATCCCCATCTGGATACCTATTATGTGGATCGTTCTGCTTGTGGTCCTATGATTCTTGATGGGCTTTTGTTCATTAAAAACCATATTGACCCGACTTTGACACTGCGTCGATCTTGCCGTGAAGGAATCTGTGGTTCCTGTGCGATGAATATTGATGGAACCAATACATTGGCTTGTACCAAAGGTATGGATGATGTAAAGCACCCCATTAAGGTCTATCCTTTGCCTTCCATGCCAGTCGTGAAAGATTTGGTTCCTGATTTAAAGCGCTTTTATGCTCAACACAGAGTCATTGAACCTTGGTTGCAAACTGTTTCGCCTGAACCTGCAAAAGAGTGGTTACAAAGTCACTCCGATCGCCAAAAAATTGATGGTCTTTATGAATGTATTTTGTGCGCCTGTTGCCAAACATCATGCCCAAGTTATTGGTGGAATGGTGATCGTTATTTGGGGCCCGCTGTTTTGCTCCAAGCTTATCGTTGGATTGCCGATTCACGTGATGAGATGTGTGGTGAACGGCTGGATAATTTAGAAGATCCTTTCCGCCTTTATCGCTGTCATACGATTATGAATTGTGCACAAACTTGTCCAAAGGGATTAAATCCAGCAAAAGCGATTGCTGAAATTAAAAAACTCATGGTTGAACGTCGCCTTTAAAAAATAACGCCTTCATGAAAGCAAAGGTTAAGGTTAGAAATAGTGTGTACCCTTAGAATTTGATCTCTAAGAGCGCATGAACCTCTTATGAGGCGATCGTAACTATGTTGTTCTAAAAGCAAAGTAATCTTTAACAATGAAGTTTTTTCTGTAAAAGCAATCCTTGCTAACTGTATGGGCTTAAAAAAGCTCATAGTGGAGTTCTCTCTGTGCAAATGGACCGATTCATAAACAGTAAAGTGGAACAAGGGAAATTGTGTTTTTGTTTTTATTAAATTCGTATCAAAATTCTCATTTTAATGCATGATTTGATTGATCATTTTTTATAAAAGAAGACTACCTTATATCAATAGAGCATAAAATCACTCTCTATTATTCTGATAGATGATATAATTAAGAGGGAGTTGTTTAAAACTGTTATAACGTCAAACGATTTGAATTTATTAGAGAGCCCAAAAGACTTTTGAGGAAATATCAAATTTATATAAGTTTAATCCTTATTTTTCAGTATAAAATACATTTCTTAATATAAAAGAGAGCTCTACAATTATTAATGATATGATTCGTTATTCTTTGTGTATTTATTTGGTTGTGCTGTAAAATACCGTCATTTGCGATGTGGTGCTTAAAGTGGTTAAAAGTTCACCTTGCTAGGCAAAGAGACAGAGAGTTAAAGATCAGTTTGGGTTGAGAAGTTTAATCCTTTGGGCTGGGGATATGAGTCCCACGTGATATGGTTAGCAAAGCTTTCTTTAGAGAAATTTGATTGTTTACAAGCTGGTATAGGATAAGAAACTTTCTTCTTCCAAGCAGGATCGATATGTCACTATACTTTTTATTCCCGAATGACATGTGATTTATAGATGCTCAATCAGAATGAGACTATAACTTATATTGGATTCTCTGTATCTGGAGATTGTTGGATTAAAAAACGTATTTATTGATCGCTTAAAATAAGCTTTTGTCTTGATCATGATAATTATTGATGATTATCAGTATCTGTTTCATGAAGTTCTTATTGATAGGCGAATCAAAGTTTATTTTTTTCTTTTGCATCAAATATACCTTTTCAAAGGATAAATAGAGAGAATGATCAAAGATAAAAGAATAAAACTTTATATGCGATTTTGTTTTCTATTCACTTGTTTTTTCTGTTCATGAAGAGTGTAGAAAATACATTGGAGAAGCAAAGAGAAGAGCGATATTCAATAAAAAGCCGTAACAATTGGTTACGGCTTTTTTTATTTGTGTACTCTTATCGAAAGCGCAAGGCTCTTTTAAGTGATTTTTGATTTAGCAAAAATCGGGTCGTAAAAAACTTCAGAAAGTTTTCTATCTTTAAAGAACAACACGACATCAACTGTTGTGTAAAGAACGAGCTTGATCATTTCTATCTCGAGTTGGCGACCAACTTCTGATCTTTTAATCAAAGTGGCACAGCGCTCAAATGTCTGCAAAGCACTGTTTGCATGTGTCGTTGTAATCGATCCAGGATGACCTGTGTTGAGTGAATTGAGATATTCCCATGCTTCATTGCCTCGTAATTCAGCAAGAAAAATTCTGTCAGGCGATTGACGCATACAGGCGTCTAAGCATTCTTCAGCTGAAACACGACCTACATTGTTACCATAAATCATATTTACGTGATTAGGATGATTGGGTAGAAAAAGCTCATGAACATCTTCAATCGTGATAATACGCTCTTCTACAGGGACTTTTTCAATGAGCGAGCGGGCAAATGTCGTTTTACCCGATCCTGTCTTACCGGCAATGATAATGTTGCGTTTGTGGAGGACACATTCTTCTAAAAATTCAAGAATTTTTCCTTCACGTTTATGTTGTAAAAGCTGAACTTCAAATGGTTCTAACCGTGTGAAGTCCTGCTTCGATAACAAGTTATTGGCTTCTTTTGCTGAAGGCTTATTAAAACTTACATCGGAAAAATCATCAAATGTCCCTTCTTCTTTAAGTTCTTGTAACGTCTTAACGATAAGGGAATGTTTACGAATCACAAAGGAAAGAGCACCATCAACCACAGCTGGCGCTTGGATAATTGTACCACGTTGTCCACCAGGCAAGAGCACGTAATTAATACTTCTGGGAGCCATTCCGTTATAAACGATAATCGCTGTAATAAGCGTTTGCAAAAAAGCTGTTGTTAACTCAGGTACGCTATGGACCTGCCACCCGTTGAAGCTTTTTGTCCATAATTCACAGGGGCGGCAGATCGATAATTCAGTGATCTTCGGATCTTCTAAGAAACGATCAAGCGGTTGCAAAAGCTGAGAAACTGCTTGATCTTTTTGTATCGGGTTAACGTGTGACGAGACTGTAGACATCGCTGAAATCCAAATCACGAGCAACAAAAATATTCACTCGTTCGCCTTGGTGTTTGTAAAGAGTTGGTGTAATATTGATCGAATTCTGAAGAACATCGGTTACGATTGATTCAGCATTATGAGCTCCTTGTGGCTGTGTTTTTTCTTTATCCTCTTTTCTACTTTTATTAATTTTACCTCTCACCCATTCTCCTAAATCTCCAATAATACTCACCATAATTGCGCCACCAAATCGCTCCCAAAAGTGTCTATCAACCCAGCCACCCATACCTGCTTCACCAAGAGGACCTGTACCAGGTGAGTCAAGATTGACAATAACTCCAGAAGGCGTTTCAATGCGTAACCATTGCACAAACACACGTGTTTGTCCTTGCTGTAAGCCACTTTGGTAAAAACCAACGACTTTAGAACCACGGTCAAGCAAAACAACACGACCACTTGTAGAATAAATATCCCGTGTTAAATGACATGTCGTCATTCCTGGTTGTGACGTGATGATTTTTGTTTCCAATGTACAGTCTATTTGCGTTCCTTGTGTAATCAAAAGATCACGGTTACGAAGTTGCGCTGCATGTGATTGACCTAAACGTACAGGTTGGAGATTTAATGCACCACTGTCATCATTCGATGTTTTATTATTTGTATCCGTAGATCCTTCACTCCCACCATTGTTAAGACTAGAACTAAGCATACGTTTACGCGCTAATTCTTCAGAATCTTGGAGCATATGTGGGGGAACGGTTGTTTGAAGAAGTTTAGCTAAGGCTGGTGAAATATCTAAGCTTGAATCTTCAGGTTGTGTTGGTTTTTCTTCTTCTACAGGTTTTGGCTCTTCTATAACCCGAGGGATATAGCTCGGTATAATTTGCTGTACCGTTTGTTGTGGTTTTTCTTCCTCCACTTCCACGGTACTACCCATTTTTAAAGCCTTCCAAGTTAGAGCAATTGGTACCGCTACTATGACAATAAGTCCTACAATTAACAATGCACGGGTCCCTGGAATTGTCGGACGATGATCTGAACCTAGTTCGGAGCTCCCATAAGCATCTTCAATATGTTTTTGCTCTATATTGTCCAGTTTTCTACCTTTTTCATCTCCTTCCTTATTGTCAAACATTATTTTCCTCCTTTATTGATACGATAAACCACCGAAGATACTGTTCCAGTTGTGTTTGGTATACCATGTGGGTCATAGGCTTCATTAAAAACAGCGAGCGCGCGTTTACCAAGTCGTATGAGCCATTTAGGATTTACTTTATGAACGGCGATAATATCATTAGAACTGCCGATAATGGTGCGTGGTATTAAGCTTTCATTCCCTTCAGCATCTACGACATAAATTGATGGCATATCCATGTTAGCGGGAAACTTGAAGTAAGTAATACGTCCATTGTCCCAAGCATTGATAGGAGCAATATCTTGATGACCGCTCATGGTGTAACTGAGATTATAACCCTTCACGCTTTGGTGAAAACCACGTTCAATGGCAAGGCGTCGGTTGTTTTCTTCTGATTTTTCATCGGTTGAATCGGGATAATGGAAAGCTAATTCATAGGTTGATCCTGCACGGTCATTTCGAAATTGCAGTCGGAATTTGTAACTCCGTTTGTCCGTTACGACGATGAGATTGGTATTGGCAAGTTCCGCTTTTGGTTTAATAAAAATATGCCGCCCTTTATGCGCGAAGGCATAGGCTTCTGAATCGCCAAAGGCATGAGTGATATACTGTTCACCTTCTTCAAGAATAATATGTGTTGCTACTCCCAGAACTGTTTCAATTTGAACCACATCAGCTTCGTTATATGTTATATAGCGAATGCGGTGATCATATTGTGAATTTGATGGACTTTTGAGTGCCTGAACAGGTCCTATATAAAGAGAAGAAAACGAAGACAATAGAACAACAAATGCGAGTTTTTTCATAACAATCAATTCCTTAATCATTCAACAGTATTTCCGGGTCAGAACGGTAACTTGTTACTTGAAAACCAAGAGGGTTAAGCAATCGATCAGATGATTTCATGGGGGCACCGACATAGGTGTAACCAATTGTTGCAATCCGGTGTTGTTTTGGTCCATTAGCAGCGCCGCTGCTATCAAGCTGTTGAGTCGTAAAACGTACAGTTGCTTGACCGAGTCCATTGGGTTGGATTGATCGCACTTTAACTGTGATACGTGCTTTGTTGGAAAGCACTTTATCCCGTGCATTTTCTCCATCATAGATTTGATAATATTCTTGCTGAACAGAAGCTGCACTTAAAAGAGCTGTTGTGTCATAGTTCAGTTGAATGGTATCGTAGTCATAAGTTTCACGGTTAAGTACATATTGGTTGAGCCAATATCTGTCTACAACTTCACCATAGCTTTCTTCGTGCTCACGCATAATTGAGATAACATCAACAGAACCCGTTGTGTTATCAACACGTAACACTAAAGGTGTAGGGGCTGGTTGGGAAAATCCAATAACGCCACATATCATACCGAATAAGCCAAAAAGACCAACAGCACTCGCTACACGCCACGCCGTTCTGCGTGACCTTATAAATTCGTTTATGAGATCTCGTTCTAGGCCACGGCTTTCTTCGTAATAACTGCTAAGTTGTTCGGCTTTCACTGGTTTTGCTTGTTTTGTTTTCATCTGTCTCCTCGCTTAATTTCGGCAGGGATTGTTTTATTAATAGGCACACGGTTCCTATCATTGGGTTGTTTGAGCTTTGGTGCTAA
>NZ_JADB01000001.1 GCF_000518165.1 Bartonella elizabethae F9251 = ATCC 49927 | reverse complement strand
GATAACTTGATTTCTTTTCCCTCAACTTGCAACCAAGTAAATTGTCCATAAGGCTGCAACCAACTGCTCTTAGACGTCTGAAGGCGATAACCTGCTTCAAAAGAGGTTCCAACCGCCCATTGCTTATAACTGCCTTCAATCCCTAAACCATTCGTGGAAATCGCCTTCAGCGTATTTTGATAATGATTATATTTTAAAAGAGCATCCAGATACCATCCACTGTGATCTAAATAAGTGACATAAGCCCCAATGCCATAACTATTGATACCGCTGGTGCCCCCCCGTGCATGTGCAATACGAGCATGGTCATAACTGCCAAATCCCCCTATATAAAACTCCCCATTCTCCCACTCGCTTAAGCCATTGATCCCTAAAACAATCCCTGTCTGATCAAGCTTAAAATCTATATGCCCTGTTGCAATGCTCTCTTTTGCTTTAATCGCATAGCTCCATAAAGCCGTATTCTTTTTACTGTGATCTAGAATTCCTCTTCCCGAACGCACGCTTTGCATTTCATTGTGAAACACCATCGCTGGAGCGACAGACATGGACAATACCGCATCTGTAGAAGGTGTGGTTAAAAACTGAGAACCTGAAAGCATCTCACTCAATTGTGGAGAAGGTTGCTTCTGATTGCTTGGACGCAAAGTCATCTGATCCGCTAAAACTCGAGAAGAGGCTGAAACTGCCATCTGTTGTTTGTCACCAGAAAGAAGAAGTGGAGGTGCTCCTTTAATCATTTGACTTCCCTGATTTGAAACAATTGAAGAAACAGAAGCTGGAGTTTTTTGACTCACGTTGTGGCGGTTTTTTCTTTGACGAGGTAATTTAATCGCATGCTCTTGTGTATTTGTAAGCCTTGAAAGAGAAGAAACTGGTTGATTTTGACTTAAATGCCGCGCAGATCTGCTTATCCTCCGTGGTCCTCTTGACGCACTATCCATGTAAACTGCAGATAAATACCAAACTTTTCCCTCTTCATTCTCAATATTTTTGTGTTTTAAGCCATAGGTATAAGTTCCACCATCAACAATTCCAATTTTTGCACCAGAAAAACTTTGTAGAGTAAAAGAAGCGCCTCCACTTTGATCCAAAATTAAATCAAGTTCTGTTGAAGAAGGATCAACAATTTCAATACCAGAATCAACCACACTTATTGTGTGAAAACCACTCCCATTCTCAATAAAAAGGTAATCACCTTTTCCTTCTGCAAGACTGACATTAAAATCGAAATGGAGACTCCCCGAAAGATCATCAACAGAAAGCTTAGAGTAATACAAATCATCTTCAGAAGAGGTAAAAACAACTTTTCCTACACCGCTTAACTGCTGAACATGTGTACTTTTGTCGTCAAATTCATGAGCAATGAAGTATAATTGAGCCTTTTCTCCATTTAGATTGATATTTTCTGCTTTAGTTTGTTGATGATCATTTCCAGCATAAAGGTGGAGTTGTCCCAAATCCTGAACCGCTATTTTTCCTTCTAACATCGCACCAGCAAAGACCCATGAATTGGCTCCCTCTTCAATTGTTAGATTTTTTACAATGCCCCCAGCGTGAACTTCTTGAGCACCATCAGTGCGTAAAATTACTGTATTTGCTTCACCCCCTGCTAATACCCTCTGTACACCATCCGCAAAAACCTCAGTATTCACCGCTAAGCCACCGGTTTTTTCTGCAAAGTTATCATCATCAGGGAACCATTTAGCAAGAGTTTGTATTCCACCACTCATTACTTTTGTTCCCACTGCCATTCCATCATCATATACATTCTGCTGTCCTAGCATATCCCCTTGACCATAAATTATCGTATCATAAGCACTGCTTCCAACAATCCCACCGTTCACGTAACTATCTCCCCAAATCAGTTGATCACCACCGTAAATTGTGGTCTGCAATGCTGTTCCTCCTCCTTCTACCTTTTGTTGCCCGCCTTGGTAAATAATCGTAGACTCCGAGATTCCCTGTTCCCCCACAATCTCAGAACCACCATTTGCAATTGTTGTATTCTTAACAAAACCACCAGACTCAACATAAAGTCTTCCAGATCCCTCAACTGTAACGTTAATGGATTGCTTAGAAGCACCTTGCTCTCCATCATCAGAGATATGAACTGTGCGATCACCATCGAGCAAAAAGTTTTGTAGAATTCCTCCTCCCTCACGAATACTGAAATTAATGACATTAGAATATGGATCAAAATTAATATTAACATCTTGCGACGACGTCATATTTTCTTCTTTTTCAGGAAGCTTATCTATAGGCAACTCGGTATGAGATGGAGGAACGATAGGAGTAGAAATTTCTTCCGCTGTCGATAATGTCGATAAAGACCAAGTCTTTCCACCGTTATGATCTTTCGTCTTTAGAGCATACATGTATACTCCATTGTCAACAGTAGCTACCTCCTCACCAGAAAAATCTATCAGAGTAAATTTTGCATTGCCGCTTTGGTCATGAATTAAATCAAGCTCTAAAACTAAGTTCTGGTTTTGTAGAGAAGAATTGGCAATTTCAATACCAGAATCAATCACGCTTATGGTGTGATCTCCTTCCCCCTTTCTGATAAGGAGATAATCACCACGCTGCTCCTCAAAATTGGTATAAAACCTAAAATGTAAACTCCCAGAAAGATTACCGACTTCAAGTTTAGAGTAATGTGGATTAAATACCGTAGAAGTAAAAATAACACGACCATTACCACTTAAGTTCTCAATTAAAGAACTTTCATTGTCCATATCAGACGCAATAGCGTACAATTTTGTATCTTCGCCATTTAAAACAATTTTTTCTACTTCAGTACGAGATCGCTCAGGGCCAGCATAAAGATAAATTCGCCCAGAATCATGAATCATGGTGCTTCCCTCTAATGTTGCACCAGGATGTAGCCATGATTGTGCTTGATCCTTAATGATTAAATCTTTTACATAGCCCCCTAAATCTATTTTCTGAAAAGCACTCCCTTGTAAAGTAACGCCAACGGCTATTCCCCCCGCTAAAACGTGTTGCTCTCCACCAGAAAAAACCTCTGTATTAGATGCAAAACTGCTATAATCGTCGAGATCCCCTTCTACATAAAGATTTTGTACCCCTCCTTCCATAATCTTTGTACGAAAAACCTCTCCATCATCATACACATTCTGATATCCTCGCCCCCTATTTTCACCAGAAATGACGGTGTCATAGGCACTACTTCTTACCATCTCCCCTTGGATATTAGATTTTCCTGAAATAAACTGCTCACCACCGGAAATTTTAGCCCCTTCAGCCTTTCCCCCTTCTTCAATCCTTTGTTGTCCACCTCTCTTGACTATACTATCTTGTGAAATACCTTGTGTTTTAATAAGCTCAATCCCGCCTCTTTGAATTGTCGTATACAAGCTAAAACCACCGCTATAAACGGAGAGCGTTCCACCATCTTTAACGATATTACTAATTGAAGTTTCTCCATTACTCTTAACTTTTGTGCTGCTCGTGTCAAAGCTAGGATCAGCAATCGTGACAGTCATTCCCTTTTCAATAGTCAATTCTGTAAGTTCATCCGGTAATGAAGAAGTAGATGACTGCAAGCTAAAATCAGAAAATAAAGCATTTGTCTCATCAAGAGCATAATTCGCATCTAGATACCAAATTTTACCGGTGCCTTTATCACTTCTATGTTTCAAACGATACCGATAGGTTCCAGCATCAATCGTTTCGATTTTTTCACCAAAAGTGTTTGTCAGAGTAAAACGCGCATCTCCACTGTGATCAGAAATTAATTTAAGCTTTTTGTGAGAAGAATTTGTAATTTCACGCCCAGAATCGATAACGCTTATTGTGTGGGAACCAGAGCTCCTTTCTTTAATGACAAGATAATCACTAAGGTGCTTGGCAAAGTTGGCATTAAAATCGAAATGGAAAGAACCTGAAAGATCCTCAATATTAAGCTGAGAGTAATGCTTATGAGCCCCTGAAGAGGTAAAAATAACTCTCCCATTTCCTTTTAAATTCTGGATATTAACCTGAGGTTTTTTGCCGTTATTTTCAGAAGAAATATCTTCAGAAGCAATAATGTATAGCTTGGTATCTTCTCCATTTAAATTAAGATTTTCTACTTCCGTAATAGCTTTACCATTCCCTGCATAAAGATAGAGGCTGCCAAAATCATAAATATTTGTCTCCTTATCTAATATCGCACCAGCAAGTAACCAAGATGTTGCTTGATGATTAATTGTTAAAGTATCCGCATATCCAGAATCATATATCTTCTGAGTCGCTCTATCGTATAAAGTAACTTCACTCGCATTTCCTCCCGCAAAAATATTCTGCATCCCATTTTTAAAAAGTTCAGTACTCAGTGCAAAAGCCCCCTCATTGATTGTAAAATCCTCATCTTCTATATCGGCTGTATCAGCATCTTCTGAAAAGCTGTTATTAAAATTCTCTTGACCATCAACATTCTGAACACCTCCTTTCCTAACCTTTGTGTCAACAGCCATCCCCCCACTATAGACACTTTGTATTCCTGGCATTCCACCTGCAGCCTGAATTTCAGTGCCATAAGCACTACTTGCCTTATCTTCAAGACCCAAACCATCTCCAAGAATTCCCTTACCAAAAATAATCTGCTCACCACCAAGAATTTGAGCTCCTTCAGCATTTGAACCACTTTCAACAATTTGTTGCCCCCCTTTTTTAACCGTGGCATATTCTGAAGTACTGAGATTTTGGACCAACTCAACCCCACCATGCTCAATTGTCGTATCCCGACTAACACTTGCTGCATCAATGTAGAGTTTTCCCCCCTCTCGAACCGTATTATTGATGGAATAGCCTGCATCCTCATAGCTAAAGCTATTTACTGTTTCACCAGAACCTTCAGAATCACGGTTAGTAATATAGATAGCAGCACCATCGCTTATTATTGAATTTGTAAGAACTTTAAAGAACAGGTTGTCTGCCCCCTTCCTTTCCTCTTCTGGAAGCTTTCTTTCTTCTATTGTCTTTTCATACATTATCATTTTTGCCCCCCCCGTTTTTTCTTTTAAGCCCCTCACTTTTGATAATAATTTTCTTGTCTCTTCTAGCTGTTCACTGATCCCTACAGGTGTTAATCGCTTTTCTTTTAGTGTGGATACTCCATCTGCACTCGCAACCTTCACAAAAAAACTACTGGCCATTAGCATCCAAAAACTTAATTTCAATTTGCGTTGCATTATTCACACTCCATCATTCTAAATTTAAATCCCTCATTTAGAAAAAAGTGCATAGACCAAAACAACATTCTGTAATGGCGCAACCGCATATTTTTTAAGATAACAAAGCATTTGATGATTAAGCTTTGACAGATCAAATATACACCATGTGTTTTTAAATGTATGCACAACTAAAAGGTTTATTTTTATTACATACACTTAAAAAGTGTTATAATTATATTCATAAAAAAATTTTTTAATATTTCTAAAACATTAATCTACGAAGCAGATTGATCCTCAATAAATAAAAATAGTTAAATTTTAAAGGAAATAGCACTATGCATGAGGAGGATTTTTATGGCTCCATATTTTCATTTCTACAGCGTTTAAAATAGTTTCTTTACTCACTTCAATTTTAATAATATGAAAAACACTTATTGATGTTCATCAGTCCATCATCATTGTTCGAATATATTAAGAAACATCATAATATCGACTCGACACTGATTTGAAATTTTTATAATTATAGTTGGTTAATTCATATTTGATTTGTCATATACTGAAAGGGACATTCTATTCATGTCTATAAACTTAGAAATGCAAGATACAAGCAACAGAAATTCCCCTCGTCGCATTTTGTTTGCAAGCCTTATTGGCCCAACAATTGAATTCTTTGATTTCTATGTCTTTGCCACTGCCGCAGCGCTCATATTTCCTCATGTGTTTTTTCCAACACAAAATGATCAGATTGCCATTTTACAATCTTTCCTGATCTTTGGAGCAGCCTTTTTTTCTCGGCCCTTTGGATCGATTGTTTTTGGACATTTTGGAGATAAAATTGGAAGAAAAGCAACCCTTATCGCCTCTCTTCTCACAATGGGGCTTTCAACAGTCATTATTGGTTTTCTTCCCACATATGAAACCGCTGGGTGGCTTGCCCCTTTCCTCTTAACCTTGTGCCGTATTGGACAAGGAATGGGATTAGGAGGAGAATGGGGGGGTGCTGTTTTGCTCGCAACAGAAAATGCCCCTCCAGAAAAGCGAGGCTGGTATGCAATGTTTCCCCAATTGGGCGTTCCTATCGGTTTGTTTTTATCCATTGCTGTTTATTTAGGCCTGTTATACTTCCTTGATCATGATGCACTTGTCGCTTGGGGATGGCGCATCCCTTTCATTGCTTCAATTATTTTCATGATTATAGGATTATGGGTTCGTCTTTCAATCAATGAAACTGTTCAATTCAAAAAAAATCTTGAAAGTAAAGAACGTGTCAAAGTTCCTATCATCGATGTCTTTTTAAAATGTCCACGAATCTTATTTCTTGGAATATTTTCTGGTATGGGAACATTTGTTTTGTTTTACTTGGTTACTGCATATTTGTTAAGCTATTCAACAAATCATTTGCAGTTGTCATATTATCAAGCTCTTCAAGTTGAAATTGTCGGTGCTATTTTCTGTGGAATTTTTACGATCATTACTGGAAGACTTGCTGATCGTATTAGACGGAGAACTTTGATGATTTGGATTACAATCATCACCGGTATCTATTCTTTCGCAATTCCTTATTTTTTAAATTCTGGAGTTATAGGGGTTCTTGCAATGTCTGTCATTGGTCTGTCTATCATGGGAATGATATACAGTCCTCTTGGTGCTGTTTTGGCTTCACCATACCCAACAGCCATTCGGTACACAGGCTCTTCTATTACTTTTAACTTATCTGGTATCGTAGGAGCCTCTCTTGCACCTTATATTGCGGAATATTTGGTACAACATTTTGATACATCTTATATCGGCTATTATTTGCTTTTTGCTTCTTTTGTTTCACTGATTTGTTTTGTCGGATTTACAGATGATGAAATATCCAACTAAAATATAATAACGAAGAATAAAATCAGGACTGGCAGAAAAAATGCTGCCAGTCTCATTTTTAAAGACATGGGTTGTGGTATACGCCACCACAATATTCCCGCAAAAAATGCACTCAAAAAGAAAAATAAAAAATCCGCAATATTGCTGGTATCAGAAACAGCGAACATTCCTGATAGGATATGCGTTGTCCCTAACCACGAAACGCAAAAAAAAGCCAACATCACAGCCCATAAAACAAGCAAAATTCGATCAATAATCATCATCATGCCGTTTCATCTTTTTAATTATAGACCATATTTTTAGCATACCTAAAAGAAAAATCACAACAAAGACCCAACGCCCTCCCCCTGATCCTTCCACAATAAAAAGTGCTGGATTTACGATTCCTACCAATCCTATAAAAACCAGAATAAAAGATACGAGACGCATTAGACCTGTTTTTCCCAACGAAGATCTTCAGTCTGTTGCCAATACGTTAAATTATGATTTTCCATTTTATATTTTTTCCACTGTGCTCGAGCAAGATTCAACTGCGCATCATTTCTGCCATCAAATAACACAACAAGACGTTGATAGGCATCAATATCCGAACAAACCGCCCCCTCTATAAGAAAACGAATCTTTGAATCATTGGGATTGTCTTGTCCTGTCGTTAGAAATACAGGCTGAAGTTTTGAATATTGATCACGCTCTGTTCCATGTCCAATAAATGATTCATCAGCATAAACCCATAAATGCATATCTATAGAATCGCATTGTTCTTTACTCACACATTGGATGGCTACCTTACTAAAACGAGCCAACGCCCGCTCCACCAGCGTTGGCAAAATATCTTTTAGCGTTGACTGCATCAAATGATAGAATAAAATATCCAACCTCTCAAATCCTCATCACTCTTTATAAATAAAGCAAACATCTTTTTAGAGAAACTTCTATATCCCTTATATAAAAGGAAATGGTTCAAGATATAAACCTCTTTTTCGATTGAGGTGCATTATCCTTTTGCTTATGACTTTAAAAGATGAAACTTTTTTATTTTCAACGTTAATAAAAAAAATTAAGTTATTTCCTAGATTTTTTATAGACTATCATTGAAAATAAAATATAATGTGTGGAAAAATTAAAGGGAATTTAACGAGCAATTTAATATTATTTTTTTTCTGAAAATGTCCAATCTCTGAAAGGATGTTTTTTTAATTTCATTACATTTTAACCGAAAGCGGTAAAAGTATTTGCTATCAAATTGAAGACTGAGGGTGTTTCCCAATTTATGTGTATTATTGAGTTCTACATCCTGAAACGTGTCTTTGTTTTGTTTAGTTCTGTCATGATTGCAGCAGTAGGCGTGAGTTGGACAGTGCAAATTCTTGCGCGAATAAACTTTCTCACAACAAGTAAACAAACACTCCTTACAGTCTTGCAATTTTCACTTTCATTGGTTCCTTCTGTTATTTTTCTTGTCATTCCATTTGCATTAGTGATCGCAGTTACAACTATCCTTTCAGCAATGAATCAAGACTCAGAACTTGCTGTCATCAATGCCTCTGGTTTTCCTAAAAGTACTGTTTGGAAACCTATTCTCCTTCTTGCTATTATTGCATCATGTATCTCCTTTTCTATTGCTAATTTTGTTGTTCCTCAAGCGCGTCTTCATATGCGACAAATGTTAGCAAGTGCCCATTTTGATCTTATTAATCTGTTCATTAGTGAAGGAAGCTTTCAAAAACTTGCCAATAATCTTTACATAGAAATTGGCGAACGAAATCCAAATGGAACACTTGAGCGTCTTTTCATTGCCGATCAGCGTGATCCTAAAACTGATCTTTTTTATTATGCCACAAAAGCCTCCATTGTAAGCAATAAAAATGGTCGTTTTTTAATCCTCAATAACGGTGAAATAGAAAGAGTCAATCATGAAAATAATAGCGTTTCAATCGTTCAATTTAGCGCATACACCTTTAGCCTAGGGGAATTTATTCCCAGCGATAAAACACCTACTCTTTATCCAAAAGATCGGTCTCTTTCTTATTTACAAAACCCTGACCCAAAAGATCCCTACTATCAACGAAAACCACTCCAATATAAAGCTGAGTTTCACCGCCGACTAACCCAATGGCTCTATCCAATCGTTTTTTCACTTATTGCATTAGCAGCGGCGGGAAATGTAGGCTCCCATCGACAAACACGCTACTGCGCAAATTTTTCGGCGATTGCCCTTTCTTTTCTGATCTATTGGATAGGTTATTTTTTCGCCGAAAAAGCAAAGAACGACCTTGCATATGTTCCTCTCCTTTATCTTACACCCATAGGGACAAGTCTATTTATCTTTTTTATGCTTTTAACGAATCATAAAATTGGACTCCCCGCAAAATTTTATGAGATACTGCAAACCATTTTTCAAAAAATAGTGAACAAATTTGAACATCGAAAATCTCAAGATTCTCTGGATAAAATATCATGATTGGGTGGACACTTGGACGCTATTTTTTTATACGTTACTTTAAGATAACGTGTTATTTTTGGGGAGGGATTTTTGTTCTTGCTCTTTTAATCGATTTTACAGAAAACTCTGGAAGGCTTCCTTCCCTTCCGCATTATACCGCAAAAGATGCATTTCTCCTCTCTGTTTTACGCATCCCTTTTATTATGCAACAACTTATCCCTTTTATTGCACTCTTTTCTGCCATGGCAACGCTTATCTCGCTTAACAAAAAACTTGAACTTGTTGTGACTCGCTCCATCGGTGTTTCTGCATGGCAATTTCTTATGCCAGCTTGTTTGGGCGCTTTTCTTTTGGGATTATTTTCAATTCTTCTTATCAATCCACTCGCTGCATGGGGATTTTCTCAAGCAGAAAAAATGATGACTGAATGGCGCAATAATAATGTGCTAACATCTCTTCATAATACGCGTATCCACTGGTTAACACAGCGTACAGATTTAGGCAGAACAACCATTGGTGCTAAATTTATCACTGATCAAGGACTTTCTCTTCTCGATGCAACCTTTGTACAATACAAAGACGACGCAACCGTCAAAAATTGGATTAACACCCCAAAAGCAACCTTGACCCATGGCGCTTGGTTCTTAACAAATGGAACAATCTATAAAATAGGACATCCTCCTGAAAAATTTACCGTGTTGAAAATAAAAACCAATCTAAAACCTGAATTTTTAACGGAACGTTTAGTGAATCCCGCAACTATTCCATTTTACCAATTGCCCAAAAAGATCATGATCGCACGTTCATTTGGCTATTCTGCTCATAATTTTGATATGTATTTACAATCTTTGATTGCCTTACCGGCATTGCTTGTGGCAATGACTCTCATTGCAGCAACTGTATCTTTAAATTTTACACGTTTTGGACAATCTAGAACGTTGATTCTTGGTGGCGTAATCGCTGGGTTTATGCTTTATGTTATTTCCGTACTTGTTCAGGCTTTTGGTAATGCTGGATATATTCCACCAATTATTGCCGCTTGGACACCTGTTGTTATTGCATTATTCTTGGGAATCTCTTTTTTACTTCATAAAGAGGATGGCTAAGTGAAAGCATTAACACGTAAGAAAATCATTTTAACAAAATTAAATGCTCTCGCTTTTAGAAGTGTTATGGCGGTTATTTTAGGGGGGGCGTTGCCTTATTGTGCACACGCTCAAAGCCTTATGTCTCCTGCTCAAAGTCGCATTCAAAACTCGGAGCGTCCTCTTTTGCTCTCTGCAGATGAACTCATCTATAATCGTGATGAAAACACTGTTTCTGCACAAGGAAATGTCCAAGTTGAATATGATGGCAATAAAGTTGTCGCTCAAAAAATCATTTACAACCAAAAAACAGGACGGCTTATCGCACAAGGAAACGTTGAAATTACTCAAAAAGATGGGAATAAAATTTATTCTAATCAAATTGATATGACCAAAGATCTTGGCGAGGGGTTTGTAAATGCTTTGCGTATTGATACAGCCAACAATGTGCACTTTTCCGCTCAAAATGCTACACGCCAAAACAATCAAGTAACAATCTTTGAAAATGCAACCTATACAGCCTGTGAACCTTGCTCCTATAAACCAGATAGAAAGGTCCTGTGGAAAATTAAAGCCAGAAAGATTATATGGAATAATAGCGTTAAAAAAATTCGGTTTGAAAATAGCAGTTTTGAAGTTTTTGGTGTACCAATTATAAAATTTCCAAATTTTGAGCTCTATGATCCAACTGTCAGGCGTGCTAGTGGTCTGCTTACACCTCATTTTTTCTATACTGATTATCTTGGTATGGGGATAAAGAATTCTTATTTCTGGAATCTCGCTCCCCATTATGATTTTACGCTTTCTTCTACGGTTTATACTCAACAAGGGCTTTTAACCGAAGGGGAATGGCGTCAACGTTTAAAAATGGGCCGTTATAACATTCGCTTTGCTTATATCTATCAAATGAAACCGCATAGATTTGACAATGATACGATTGATGCACAGCATAAAAACCGTTATATGTTGGCAACAAAAGGGGACTTTCGTATTAATTCATACTGGACTTATGGATGGGATATTCTGGCACAATCCGATCGGCATTTTAGTCGTGCCTACAAGCTTGAAAACTATAGCGATCCTACACAACTTTCTCAGATCTATCTGAATGGCCTTGCAGGAAAAAACTATTTTGATATGCGTTTTTATCATTTTAAAATTCAAGACTCGATATTGAACGATCCTCATTATGAACGTCACTCTCAACAAGCATGGGTTCTACCACGTATCGATTATTCTTTTACACCAGATGGGCCCATTTATAATGGAGAGCTTACTTTCCACAGCAATATACAATCAATTTACCGGCGTCATGCCGACTTCACTTCACCCAACTGGAACAAAAATCCTCTCAATACTGTACGACTTTCTGGTATGGCTGGAAATAGTTTGCGTTTAACAAATGAGCTTGAATGGAAAAAGCGCTTTAACACGCACAATGGCCTCATATTAACCCCCCTTCTCTCTCTACGGGCTGACATCCTTACAATCAATGGACAAGAAAATCATGCAGCTTCTGGAGAAAACAATACCTTATCTACAATTCGCGGCTCAAAAATTCGTGGCATGGCAACAGCAGGATTGGAAGCACGTTATCCCTTCCTTATTACAGCTGCTCATTCTACACATATTATAGAACCAACCGCACAAATTTTTATACGCAATAATGAACAATATATCGGACAACTTCCAAATGAAGATGCACAAAGCTTTGTCTTTGATGCAACGACTCTTTTTCAACGAAATAAATTTTCTGGTTATGATCGTGTAGAAGGTGGGACAAGAGCCAATATAGGTCTAAGATATTCTGGAAACTTTAATGACAATTGGTCTCTTTATGGTCTTATTGGACAATCCTTTCATCTGGCAGGAAAGAATTCTTTTGCAGAAAAGGATTTTGTTAACGCCGGTATTCATTCTAGCTTAGAAGCAAAACGTTCAGACTATGTTGCAATGTTTGGTGCGATCCATAAAAATGGTTTTTCCTTAGAAACGCGTGGACGCTTTGACAAAAAAACAGGAAAAATCCGCCGTAGTGAAATTGAAGTATCACAAATGTGGAAAAATTTTTGGGCCTCTGTACAATATGCTTATATCACAAGCCAACCGAATTACGAATATCCACAAGAGCGCCAAGAAATTTCTTTTCAAACAGGCTTAAAACTGGCAGACTATTGGTCCATTAATAGTAACGCCGGTTATGATCTCGTATCTCACACATTTATAAAACGAGGAATTAGCTTGAATTATACTGATGAATGTTTCGGGATAACATTCGGTTATCAACAGGTAATGAATCCGGGAAGAAAAACTCCTTTGCAGAACTTTAATTTCTCTCTTTCATTGCGTACAATCGCAGATATCGGAAAAAAATAGATTCAAATTTATAAAGAGAATGTATAAGTGATTTAACTTATTATTGTTTTTATGAAAGAAAGCGTATAGTTTAAGTTATTGATGAGAATTAATAAACAATGCGAAAGCTTATTTACATGAATAAATTGAAAACGCGTGTTCTTGCTTTATTTTATATTACATCTTTGAGTGTAAGCAGCCTGCTCATAAATCAATTTTTGATTCCGTCAGCCTTTGCGCAGACAGCGATTGTTGTTACAGTTAATGGCAATCCTATCACAAATTATGATATACAAAGGCGCGTTGCATTTCTCAGATTGCAACAAAAGCAAGGCAATTTAGTGGCACAAGCTAAAAAAGAGCTGATCGACGAAGAACTAAAAAATATTGAAATAAAACGTCGGAATATTGAGGTCAGCAATGATGAGGTTGATAGAGCTTTTGAGAACTTTGCAACGCAAAATAATATGACCATTGATCAGCTCAATCAGATTCTGATCCAAAATGATATTACTGTGCAACATTTCAAAAATTATATCCGTGGACAAATAGGATGGGGGCGTCTTGTTAGCGCACGCTATCAAGCTCAAATAGGTATGGTTAGTGAACAAGAGGCTGTGCGCAGAATATTAAAAAATGGTGGTGTGAAACCTTCAACCAATGAATATACATTACAGCGCATTGTTTTTGTTATTCCTGCACATCGTCGTTCAGAAATCTTTGAAAGACGTCAAAGAGAAGCAAGCAATTTTCGTGCACATTTCCGTGGATGTGCAAATGCCCACAATCAAGCAAGGGGTATTTTAGACGTTACAATCCGCCATTTAGGAAAGTTTCTGGAACCTCAACTTCCCAGTGCATGGGAGCAAGCTATTCTTGCAACGCCTGCTGGAAAAATGACAAAATTACAAGAAACATCTGATGGGATCGAAGCAATTGCTGTTTGCAAAATAAAAAGGGTTTCTGATGATTATGTCGCTCGGCTGATATTTTCTCTTCAAGATAATAAAAACAGAAGTCCGAAAAAACTTGAAGAATTAAGCGAAAAATATTTAGAAGAACTGCGACGCATAGCACGTATTCAATAATGACAGCTCTTGTTGTTAGTGGTGGTGATCCTGCCGGAATTGGTCCTGAAATAGCTCTAAAAGCATGGAATTTGCGTGTTAACCGTCAAGTTCCGGCTTTTGTGCTTATCGCTGATCCAGATGTTATTCGTTCACGCGCTCGTTTTTTACAGATGGATGTTGAGGTGGAATCTGTTTTAATCACCAACCCTGTCAAAAATTTTCAAAACGCTCTCCCTATTATACCCTTAAAAAACAAACAAAGTGACCAATTAGCTTTTCCTTCTCCAAACAATGCTGCCGGAATCATTGAAGCTATTGAACGCAGTGTTCAATTGATTCAAAATGGACATGCTTCTGCATTGGTTACTTGTCCTATTGCCAAAAAGAATCTTTATGATGCCGGATTTGAATTTCCAGGTCATACAGAATTTTTAGCCGATTTGGCTCATAAAGCTTTTCATAAATCTTATCATCCGGTTATGATGTTAGCTGGGCCTCAATTAAAAACAGTCCCAATAACTGTTCATATTCCATTCAAAGATGTTCCTTCACAGCTGACTCGTCATTTAATCATTCAAACGGCTTTCATTACTGAATATGACTTAAAAACACGATTTAAAATAACGTCACCTCGGCTCGCTGTCGCTGGTCTTAATCCTCACGCTGGAGAAGAAGGCGCAATGGGAAAAGAAGAGTTTGAAGTAATCACGCCTGCTCTTAAATATCTTAAAAAGAAAGGACTCAATATTATAGGTCCACTTCCTGCCGATACAATGTTCCACAAATGCGCAAGAAAAACATATGATGTTGCCCTTTGCATGTATCATGATCAAGCTCTTATCCCTGTTAAAACATTAGATTTTGATACCACCGTTAATGTCACTTTAGGTCTCCCTTTCATTCGTACGTCTCCAGATCATGGAACTGCTTTTGACATTGCTGATAAAGGCATAGCCTCTCCTGAAAGCTTTATTGCTGCTCTCAAACTTGCTCATCAACTTGCAAAAAATAATTCGATACCATGCCAATAGATAATCTTCCTCCTCTGCGTGAGGTCATCGATATATATGGATTGCAAGCGCATAAATCTTTGGGACAAAATTTCCTTTTTGACCTTAATTTAACTTCTAAAATTGCTCGTCAAGCAGGCAATATAGAAGGAAAACCTGTTCTTGAAATTGGTCCTGGTCCTGGAGGACTCACACGCGCCTTGCTGGCAAAAGGTGCCATTGTAACAGCAATAGAACGCGATGAGCGCTGTATACCAGCGCTCTTAGAAATAGAAAAATACTATCCGAACAAATTAAAAGTTATTTGTAATGATGCACTGAAACAAGATTTCTCAAAACTCTTTGAAACAATCCCAGAAAAACCACGCATTATTGCCAATCTTCCTTATAATATTGGAACGCAACTTTTTTTAAATTGGCTTTTGGTTGAACCATGGCCTCCTTTTTATGAATCCATGACATTGATGTTTCAACGTGAAGTCGCTCAAAGGATTACGGCTAAACCTCAATCTACTTACTATGGACGCCTGAGTGTCTTAGCTGGCTGGCGGACTACAGCTAAAATTGCTTTTGATGTGCCTCCTCAAGCCTTCATACCAGCGCCTAAAGTAACGTCTTCTGTTGTTCATATCATTCCACGAACTCAACCTCTTGTCTGCTCTGCAGAAAAACTAAGCTTTGTTACAAAAACCGCTTTTGGACAAAGACGAAAAATGCTTCGTCAAAATTTCAAAACACTTGGAGGTGAAATCCTTTTAAAAAAAGCTGGAATTGATGGAACTCGCCGTGCTGAAATGCTCTCTATTTCCGAATTTGTAACTTTAGCGAATTTGATAACCTAAAAAGTATAACTTTTTCAAAACAATAAAAATATTAATCAATCTTCTCAGCAATAAGTCTATCAACAAAAGAGCTAAGAAAAGCACATCTCTCGCGTTTCACTGTTTCAGCTAAATAAATCGATTTAATAAGTGATAAAGACTGATCTAAGTCTTCATTAATAACCACATAATCGTAAGAACACCAATGTGTTAGCTCCGTTCGTGCATTTTCCAATCGTAAATTGATGATATCTTGACTATCTTCTGCTCGACGATGTAAACGTGAAACAAGCTCTTTCATGGATGGTGGAAGAATAAAAACAGATACTGTATCTCTTGGCATCTTTTTTTGCATCTGCTTGGTGCCTTGATAATCAATATCAAATAACATATCACGACCAGTACTCAATGCATTTTCAACAGTTTCACGTAACGTGCCGTAATAATTCCCATGTACTTCTGCCCATTCAATAAATTCATCTCTATCACGTTTATATTCAAATTCTTCCTTTGAAATAAAGTGATAGTGGAGTCCATCTACTTCACTGGGACGCTTTTTCCTTGTGGTCACACTGACAGAAAGCTCTAATTGTTGATCTTTGAGAAGTAACCCAGAAATTGTTGACTTACCAGCCCCTGAAGGTGAAGAGAGAATAAATAAAAAACCGCGACGTTGATTTGTTTTTATCGTATTCAATACACTTTCAATGACTGTCATTATATCACTCTACTTTGTTTATAAATTTTCTTCAAAATTTGAACGGTACATTATCTCAACCTTTTTTCTCATCAATTGTTTTTTAGCAGTTCTCAATACCACACTGCACTTGCATTGAGAGAATTTATCATAAAATATATTACTTTCTTTCTTAAATATTTTGTATCTATACGTTCATCTCACTTGTAACATATAAGAAAATGATTTTTTATTATTCTCAGCAAAAGTTTAAGATGAAAAGTCTTACTTTATGTGGAGTTTACATTTACGAAACAAAAAGATGTTATATCATTATAAATCAATGTTTTGCCTTCAATTCTCGCCACTTGCGAACATTCATATTATGTTCCTCTAAGGTTCGAGAGAAAACATGTCCTCCTGAACCATCAGCAACAAAATAAAGCGCATCACTGCTTGGTGGATGTGCCACCGCCTTCAATGAATCGCGACCTGGATTTGCAATAGCGGTTGGAGGCAACCCATTAATTTTATAAGTATTATAGGGTGTTTCCTTCTCAAGATCTGAACGGTAAATTGCACGCCCTGATGGCTTTCCTTTTCCTCCAAAGAGACCATAAATGACCGTTGGATCCGATTGAAGACGCATATGTTTTGCAAGACGGTTATAAAATACCGCAGCAACCATTGGTCTTTCTGCTGCAACTCCGGTTTCTTTCTCAACAATTGAAGCCAATATGACAAATTCATCAATTGATTTAATAGGTAAATCAGGAGAACGCGTAGCCCATATCGCATGAATTAATTTTTTCTGTCCTTCGCGCAATCTGTTTATAATTTCTTGACGCGTTGTTCCCCGAATAAAGCGAACAGTATCCGTCATCAAATAACCCTCTGGAGGCAAAACTTTTGGAAGGTCTCCAATCAAAATTTCATTTGCCGCTAATCGATCAAAAACTTGCTGGACCGTTAAACCTTCTGGTACTGTAAATGTATACTCAATGGATTTTCCTTTCACAAGAATATCCATAATATCGTGCATTGAAGCATGAGCTGGAATTAAATATTCACCAGCCTTTAGGTGGCTTGTATTTTTGTGATAACCAACCCCATAAACAAAAATATCTGATGATCGAATGAAACCACGTTTTTCTAGCAATGAAGCAATTTCACGAATTCCTGTTCCCGGATGGATAAGAAGAACTTGTTCTTCCTCAATTTTTCCCTTTTCTTCAAAAATACTTTTTCCAATATAAAGAGGAATACTGATGCCGAAAAGAATAAGCACAATCAGCATGAGAAAAAAATGACCAAGGATAACCAAAGGATTACGAACGGTAGACGACTTCTTTTGTTTTTTATGTGTTAACATGCCACAACTATCTGCTCAATGATTCGAAGAGGAATCGTTCACGTCCTTTAATGGCGTTCCATTTTTTACACCGGACATAACCCCTCAATAGCGATTAAGGACAATATTGCAACTTCTCATTCACCTTATAATAAAGGTGAAAATTAAAAAGCAGAAATTAAATAAAAATACTTATTATCCCCTAAAACGTCGCATCACCAATGATGCATTTGTCCCACCAAATCCAAAAGAATTGGAAAGAATCGTATCAATCTTTCGTTCACGTGGTTTGTGCGGGACAAGATCAATTTTTGTTTCAATTGATGGATTGTCAAGATTAAGTGTCGCTGGCGCGATATTATCTCGTATAGCTAAAACACAAAAAATAGCCTCAGCAGCACCGGCTGCACCAAGCAAATGCCCGATAGATGACTTCGTTGATGACATAGAAACTTGTGGTGCATAATGCCCTAAAACTCGTTCAACAGCCGCTAGCTCTATCGAATCAGCCATCGTTGATGTACCATGAGCGTTAATATAATCAAGTTCACTCACATCCACTTGCGCTCGCTTAAGAGCGGCCATCATGCTTCGCTGAGCCCCTTCACCACTTTCTGAAGGCGCTGTAATGTGGTAAGCATCCCCCGATAAACCATAGCCGATAATCTCAGCATAAATACGCGCTCCTCGCCTTTTGGCATGTTCTAGCTCTTCTAAAACAACAACCGCCGCTCCCTCCCCCATCACAAAACCATCACGATCAGCATCATAAGGACGCGAGGCCCGCTCAGGATCATTATTGCGACAAGTAGAAAGAGCTCTACAAGCAGAAAAGCCCGCAAGAGATATCCGGTTTATCGGAGATTCAGTCCCCCCTGCCACCATGACATCTGCATCACCGAACATAATCAAACGTGCCGCATCACCGATCGCATGAGCTCCTGTCGAACAAGCTGTCACAACCGAATGATTAGGTCCTCGTAAACCATATTGAATAGACACATAACCAGAAGCAAGATTAATCAAACGACCTGGAATAAAAAAAGGAGAAACACGGCGCGGACCTTTATCACGAAGCGTATAACCAGCTTCAACAATGCCCTCAATCCCTCCAATCCCTGAACCAATTAATACCCCTGTACAAATCTGATCTTCATCACTCTTAGGAAACCATTCAGCATCTGTAAGTGCTTGGTTAGCAGCAGCCATTGCATAAACAATAAATGCATCAACCTTCCGTTGCTCTTTAGGTTCCATATATAAATCAGCATTATAAGTCCCCTCTGTTCCATCACCTAAGGGGATACGCGCTGCAATCTGGCATGGCAAATCAGAAACATCAAATTCAGTAATACGTCGAACACCACTTCTCCCTTCAAGAAGCCGTTTCCAACTATATTCAATATTACCAGCCAACGGAGATACCAATCCTAAACCAGTAACAACAACACGTCTCATAACCTCTAACCTTGAACTAAACTTTAGCTCTCAAAGCTCTCTTTTCAAAAGAGCCCCGAAGAACACAGGCAAAAGCAATAAATGCCTTTGCCCTTTAATCATCATGCAGAAGCTTTATCAATGAATTTGACGGCATCACCAACTGTGAAAATCGTTTCAGCAGCTTCATCTGGAATTTCTACACCAAATTCTTCTTCAAAAGCCATAACGAGCTCAACCGTATCAAGGCTATCAGCCCCTAGATCATCGATAAAACTCGCATTTTCCACGACTTTATCAGCATTAACCCCAAGATGTTCCACAATAATTTTCTTAACGCGCTCTACTGTATCACTCATGTTGAAATCCTCGAATTTATATTTTCCTATAATTTGGTTAACTATATCGGCCCATCTAATCAAGCAATAGATGCATTCCTTTAAAAGATTTTAGCAATGATTTAAAACATCCTGTGGATATCCCCTACAAAATGAACCAATCTGACATTCCGACATCAATTGATCAACGACCATGTTAAAGAAATAGCGCATCTTTCCATTTCAATCGTTACTATCTAAAATAATACAGCTTATAAATCAATGTGGAATACAAGAAAATACTTAAATCATTGCCATTCCACCATTAATATGCAGTGTTTGACCTGTCATATAGGCTGCTTCATCGCTCGCTAAATAAACAGCAGCTGTGGCTATTTCTTGCCCGCTCCCCATACGCTTCATTGGAATCGCAGCCATAATGGCTTCTTTTTGCTTTTCATTAAGCTTATCTGTCATGGCAGATTTAATAAATCCTGGAGCAATACAATTGACGGTAATGTTTCGTGAAGCAATTTCTTGTGCCAATGCTTTAGAAAAACCTATCAAACCTGCTTTTGCAGCACAATAATTCGTTTGTCCAGGATTGCCCACAACACCAACAACAGATGTAATATTAATAACCCTTCCATAACGACGGCGCATCATAAAATGCACTAATTCACGCGTCAAAAGAGAAGCAGCTGTTAGGTTAACTTCTAAGACATCATCCCAGTCTTTATCTTGCATACGCACAAAAAGACCATCCCGAGTGATTCCCGCATTGTTAACCAAAATATCAACGCCATCCATTTCTTTTTCTGCAACTTCAGCCAATTGTTTAATCGATTGACGTTCAGAAAGATTAGCGGGAAACACTAAAACATTCTGTCCTAATTCTGCTGCCAATTCTTTAAGCTTGTCTTCACGTGTTCCATGAAGTCCAACAATGGCTCCCCTTGCATGGAAACAACGTGCTATTGCCTCACCAATTCCTCCTGATGCCCCCGTTACAAGAGCTTTGCGTCCTGTTAATTTAAACATGTTTTTAAACTCCTTCATAGATTAAAGGCCAAGCATTCCTAGCGCTGATTCTATTTCATCAACTGTTCCAATTGTTACCCCCTTTATATCCTTGTTAATACGACGCGTTAAACCTGTTAATACTTTTCCAGAACCAACTTCAAAAAGCGTATCAACCCCATGAGAACCCATCCATTCTATTGTTTCACGCCACCGTACCCTGCCTGTTACTTGTTGAACAAGAAGAGTAGCAATACGCTCAGGATCACTTTCTGGTGCAACAGAAACATTAGCAATCAAAGGAATAATAGGGGCCGCTTTGTTAACAGTCAAAAGTGCTTTCTTCATGGCATTCGCAGCAGGCTGCATTAAAGACGAATGAAAAGGTGCAGAAACCGGAAGAAGAAGCGCACGTTTTGCACCTTTTGTTGATGCAATCTCTACCGCTGTCTCAACGGCTTTTGCTTCACCTGAAATAACAATTTGCCCACCACCATTATCATTGGCAATCTGACATAATCCTTCTCCAGAAACAGTTTTGCAAATTTCTTCTACCACGTGCTCTTCCAAACCGATAAGTGCTGCCATAGCGCCTTCACCAACTGGAACAGCAGCCTGCATGGCATTGCCACGAATACGCAAAAGCCTTGCCGTATCTGTAAGACTGAATGTACCAGCAGCACAAAGAGCTGAATATTCGCCCAAAGAATGACCGGCAACAAACTTTACCTTTTCTTCTATACGAATCCCTAATTGTTCCATCACACGAATGACAGCCATGGATACAGCCATTAATGCTGGTTGTGCATTGGCTGTTAACGTTAAGACATCTGCTGGTCCTTCAAAAATGATCTCTGATAATTTCTCACCCAAAGCATCATCAACTTCCTCAAAAACCATTCGCGCCGCACAAAATTGCTCTGCAAGCGCCTTCCCCATCCCAACGAGTTGACTCCCTTGCCCTGGAAAAATAAAAGCTGCACCCATTCATCGACTCCTAATATTGTGCCATTAACTTATTTTCTTTTGACCTTATTCATCCGCAAAAAGTCAAGATAAAGTGCTTTATTTAGAACGAATACCTCTCTTCAAATTATATCTTAAGGGTGGAACTTGATATAAAAACTTAGGAAAATATGGAGCTATAAACTGAATAATTCCCAGACTTATGAGACTTCCTAAAATGGTACCTGCTAAAATATCAAAGGGATAATGTACCCCCACAAAGATGCGTGCCCAACAGATCAAGCATAAAAACACCATAGCAAATTTAAAAGTACCTTTATATCGGTAAAAATAAAAGCTTGCTGTATAAGCTGCAATGGTCAAGGCATGATTACTAGGGAAAGAAGCTGTTGCTCGATGTTTAATCAGCGGTGTCGTCAATCCTACAACGAATGGGCGTGGATGAAAATAAATGAGAGAAATAAGATAACCTATCAAAAGGGCTATGCTAATGCTCATGCAAATGCTTAACACGATACATCGTTCCCTTTCCCCACCACAAAACCACAATATACAAAGGTGAAGAGGAATCATGTAAATTAAAAACTTTGCGCAAAAAATACCAAACAAAACTAAAATTGACCAAGACTGATGATTGCCGACAAATATCTTAAAGAGCGTAACATCAATCTGGTTTAAAAAGTCCATTTTTTTCTCCTTTACCTGTATGTTACAGTATTACCTCTTTATAGAAGAGGGAAATATATCAAGATTTAATAAATCTATTTTTTTATGTGTATAAACTTGCTATTTTAAAAGATAACCTGTAAATATGAAATGTTCTTTGCCGGCATTTAGCTGGAGGTTGAACGGAGGGCTGTAAAATATCAGTAGGAAATACAATGTTTCCGGCCTCCCGTGTCTCCGCTCTGAGATGTCTCAAATTATAAATGCGTCCTTTCTTCTTTGGATTTCCCCAAAAGGCAAGTCGCAGAGGCTTTGCGCTAAAACCGGTAAAATTTAATTGAAGAAAGGCAAAACAATGGCTCTTTATGAACATATGTTCCTTGCCCGACAAGATATTGCACCGCAGCAAGTCGATGAACTTTTGAGCCTTTACAAAGGCGTCATTGAAACGCACGGTGGAAAAGTTGGGCGTGTAGAAAATTGGGGACTTCGTCCTCTTGCTTATCGTATTCGTAAAAACCGTAAAGCTTATTATGTCTTGGTCAATATTGATGCACCAGCTGCAGCAATTGCTGAAATGGAGCGTCAGATGCGAATCAATGAAGATATTTTGCGCTATATGACCATTCGTGTAGAAAAACACGAAAAAGAAAAATCTGCGATGCTTTCGCACCTTGATCGCAATGCGCACGCTAGTCAGGATGAAGAGCGCTCTCGCTCCCCGCGTCGTCAACGTGAAAATGCTATGGAAGAGGTAGAATGATGACTGATACGAATCAAAACTCTGCACGTCGCCCTTTTCATCGTCGTCGTAAAACATGTCCTTTTTCAGGGGCTAATGCACCTAAAATTGATTATAAAGATATAAAATTATTACAACGTTATATTTCTGAACGTGGAAAAATTGTTCCTTCACGAATTACGGCTGTTAGTCAAAAAAAACAGCGTGAATTAGCTAATGCTATCAAACGCGCTCGCTTTTTAGGCTTACTTCCATACGTTATAAAGTAAACGATCAAGATACTTTGCAACTGGAGAAATTCTCCAGTTGCTTTTCTTATAGGATTTAGAAAAATAGCTTATTGTGTTCTATGTTAAGCTATTAAATGTAAAAGTTGAGGTGTCAACATGCCTCTAACTGCAAAAAGCAGGACAGCAATAAATGACAAAAAATCGTACTGATGAGATATTAACTGGTGTTTTGGCGGGATTGTTTTCTGTTGTGATAGGAATGGCAATTATTAGTGTTGCCAATATCGCTCCCTTTTTTTCTTTTTTTCTTGGCTGTTTTTTTTCATTGCCAATCTTTATTGTTGCGTTCGGTCAAGGAACATTTGCTAGCTTCGTTGCCTTAATAAGTGCGACTGTTGTTCTTTTCATTGCCACGGATGTCTATATTGCTCTTGGGCTTATGCTGTTATTTTTTCTTCCTGCTGTTTATGCCTCTTGGCTTCTTGGATTGGCAAGACCAGCGCAACAAGAAAATACATTAATATGGTACCCATTATCATCCGTTATTTTTCATTTAACTAACTTTATTGCTCTTATAGTCACCTTCATTGGACTCTATGTGAAAGCCAGTCCAAATACCCCTCTCATTGCAAAAAAAATCATTGAAAACATCGCACAAACTTTAAAACAATTGCCATCATTACAAGAAGCTAATATGCTTAATTTTAGTGAATTTTTAATGGCACATGCTGCAACTTTAGCAGCTATCGCTTTGGTATTTTATAGTTTGATTTTTCTCATTGGTAATCTTTATTTTTCAATGATAACAGCCCAATATATGAAGTGGCTGAAAAGACCTCGAGATGACTGGAGTAAAACTCTTCGCCTTCCAATTTCTGGAATTATTATTTTCATCCTTGTTTCCATCGCCTCAATGGCTGAATTGAACGATTCTCTTCATTTAGGTACATTTGTCTTTAGCTCTGCCTATACTGTCATCATATCAATTAGTGGTTTAGCCTATCTTCATAATATTACAAAAGGGGTTAGCGGTCGGGTTATTATACTTTCCTTTGTTTATATTGCTATTTTAACTGTCGTTTTTTTCCTACCTGTTTCTTGCATGATGCTTTTGATGGGCATTTGGGCTGCTATTCAATACAACTTTCAATCACACAAAAAACTTCCCTAAATTTATTTGTTCGAAAGGAAAAACTATGGATATTATTCTACTTGAGCGCATTCCTCGTCTTGGTCAGATGGGTGATATTGTCTCAGTGAAAGATGGTTATGCACGTAATTTTCTCTTGCCTCAAGGTAAAGCTTTACGCGCAAATGAAGCAAATAAAAAACATTTTGAGATCCAACGCGCACAACTTGAAGCACGTAATCTTGAACGCAAAAGTGAAGCACAAAAAATTGCTGAAAAACTTGATGGGCAATCATTTATTGCTGTTCGTTCTGCTGGTGAAACAGGACAACTTTATGGATCTGTGTCAACGCGTGATATTGCTGAAATCATAACAAGTGAAGGATTCTCTATTGGGCGAAATCAAATTGAACTTAATCATCCAATAAAAATGATCGGTCTTCATACGATTACTCTTAGCCTCCATCCTGAAGTTCAAATTTCTGTGGTTATTAACGTTGCACGCTCTACCAGTGAAGCACAACGCCAAGCAGAAGGTGAAACGCTTACTTCTTCTGAAGAAATATATGATATTCAAGAAGAAATATTAGAAGAAAATCAGGAAGAATTGTTGGCAGAAAAAATTAATGACAACGATATAAACAGTCCTCATCAAGAAGCTTAACTGCTCTTTGTGCTTTCTGTTTTATTTCTTTGATTCTATTTAAAATATTGGTCATAAAATACTCATGCCTTAAAGCTGAGTATTTTATGGTTTTTATATGTAAAGAACTAATTTTTATGAAAAATTGTAGATATGGCATATAAGAACATCCCATACCAAAAATAATAACAGCAATAAGGAGAAATGCTTTTGCTTCTCCAGCATAAAAAATAATTTAAAGCTACCCTTAAGAGTGAATTTTGCATGAGCGTTAAGTTAATGATATCGTCGCGTGATCTGATGTGAATTATAAAGAAGCCATTCCACTTACACCGGTATTAGAATTTTAAGATCACATAACTTCAAAATACTTCAATTTAGAGTACCAAAACTTCCACTTAAAATCACATATTATAAAAATAAAATACACGAAATAGATGCTATATTAATAATACATGAATGATAAATGAGCCTTTAGAAGAGACTTTTTAAAAATTATAGATTTTAACTTAAAATGAAGCTTTGTAGCTGTATTCTTTTAATGTACGATTTTCAATTTATCGCCTAAAGTCGCTAGACTTGGAATTTTAGTGGGAAAAGTTTATGGAAGAAACTAGCGTTGTTAATATCAGCTCTTCGAAAAAAGAAGATTCTCCTTCTTTTCGGCAACTTCCACATAATATTGAAGCTGAACAAGCATTACTTGGTGCCATCTTTATCAATAATGATTCTCTCGACCGCGTTTCGGATTTTCTAAAACCAGAACATTTTTTTGATCCGTTGCATCAAAAGATTTATGCTATTTTATCTCAGCTTATTAAAACAGGCAAACATGTAGATCCGGTTACGATCAAACCTCATATCCAAATGGAAGAGAAAATTGGAGATCTTACTGTATACCAGTATGTTGTTCGCTTAGCCAAAGAGGCAGTCACCATTATTAACGCTGAAGATTATGGACGCGTTATTTATGACCTTTTTATCCGTCGTTCTTTGATTAATCTTGGAACTCAAGTCGTCAATACAGCCTTTGATGCTCCTGTAGAGCTTACTCCTACCCAACAAATTGAAACTGTTGAAAATCAGTTATTTGAGCTCGCAGAAAAAGGAAAATATGGAGGCGGATTTGAGAATTTTAATGTGGCTGTCAAAAAAGCACTCGATATGGCAAGTGCTGCGAAGCAGCGTTCTTCGCAATTATCAGGGATAGCTACCCATATTAAAACACTTGATGAAAAAATGGGAGGGTTACAAGCATCTGACTTAATTATCCTTGCGGGACGCCCCGGTATGGGGAAAACCTCACTAGCAACCAACATTGCCTTTAATATTGCCAATGCTTATAATCATAATGGTAATAGGCAAGAAAATGAAGGCGGTATTGTAGGGTTCTTCTCTCTGGAAATGTCCTCAGAACAGCTTGCAACTCGTATTATTTCTGAACAAACAGAAGTCTCTTCTTCTGATATTCGACGGGGGAACATTTCAGATGAACAATTTTCAAAAATCATTCGTGCGGTAAACCAACTCCAAAAGGCCCCCCTTTATATTGATCAAACTGGGGGAATATCAATTACGCAACTGGCTGCTCGTGCTCGGCGTCTCAAGCGACAACATGGCTTAGATGTCTTGTTTATTGATTATATCCAACTCATGACAAGCAATTCAAAACGTTCATCAGAAAATCGTGTTCAAGAAATCACAGAAATTACCACAGGATTAAAAGCATTAGCGAAAGAATTGAATGTTCCTATTATTGCTCTGTCACAACTTTCGCGCCAAGTCGAAAACAGAACAGATAAACGTCCACAACTCTCCGATTTACGTGAATCTGGTTCTATCGAGCAAGATGCCGACATCGTTCTATTTGTTTATCGTGAAGAATATTATTTCAAAAATGAAGAACCTAAATTGGGTACTCTTGAACATACAAAATGGCAAGATGAAATGGATAAAATTATGGGGAAAGCTGATGTTATTGTGGCAAAACAGCGTCATGGCCCCACAGGAATCGTATCTCTTGCCTTTCAATCTGACTTTACACGCTTTAGTGATCTGGCAGATAGCAATTATCTTCCAGAACAAATCGGTTAAATCACCATGGTGCGCAACCGTATTCAATTTGTCTGTCAAAACTGTGGAACCGTCCATTCCCGTTGGGCAGGGAAATGTAGCGCCTGTGGAGAATGGAATTCCCTTATTGAAGAAAATGTAAATGGCGGCATAGGAAGTGGTCCTAAGCAGAATGCTCGTAAAGGACGCATCGTCGCCCTTACATCTCTTTCTGGAGATATCCAAGATGCTCCACGTATTCACTCTGGTATTGCTGAACTTGATCGTGTTACCGGGGGGGGATTTGTCCGTGGATCAGCACTCCTTGTTGGTGGAGATCCAGGTATTGGAAAATCAACATTGCTTACACAAACAGCTGCTGCTTTATCCCGCAAAGGGCATAATGTTATCTATGTCTCAGGTGAAGAGGCTATTGCACAAATTTGTCTACGCGCGCAAAGGCTTGGCGCTCATAATACAGAGGTGAAACTTGCTGCTGAAACCAATGTTGAAGATATTCTTGCAACCTTAAGCGAACATAAAAACCTTGACATGGTGATTATCGATTCAATTCAAACCCTATGGTCAGATACAGCAGATTCAGCTCCCGGCACTGTCACACAAGTCCGTATTGGTGCTCAGGCAATGATTCGCTTTGCCAAAAAAACAGGAGCCGCTGTTGTTCTTGTGGGGCATGTGACAAAAGATGGGCAAATTGCTGGTCCTCGGGTTGTTGAACACATGGTTGATGGTGTTCTCTATTTTGAAGGTGAAGGAGGACATCATTACCGCATTCTTAGAACTGTAAAAAATCGCTTCGGACCAACAGATGAAATTGGTGTTTTTGAAATGTCTGATAAAGGTTTACGCGAAGTGATAAATCCATCCGAATTGTTTTTAGGAGAACGTAATGAAAAAGCACCAGGTGCAGCTGTTTTTGCAGGTATGGAGGGAACACGTCCGATATTGGTAGAAATTCAAGCTCTTGTTGCTCCTTCTTCTCTTGGAACACCAAGACGTGCAGTTGTCGGATGGGATGGAAATCGTCTTTCTATGATTCTCGCCGTTTTAGAAGCCCATTGTGGCATTCGTTTTGGACAGCATGATGTCTATCTGAACGTGGCAGGTGGATATCGTATATCAGAACCTGCTGCGGATTTAGCTGTAGCTGCTGCTTTGGTCTCTTCTCTTGCCAATATCCCTTTGCCAACGGATTATGTATATTTTGGTGAAGTCAGTCTTTCAGGAGCTACTCGTGCTGTTGCACATTCAGCACAACGCATCAATGAGGCAAAAAAACTCGGCTTTCAGGGGGCATTTCATCCCACGACAACAACGGAAATGATAAAGTCGCTCCATTTTCAACAAAAAACTTTCTCCGACCTTCCCGAACTTGTTGCTACTCTTACCGCAAGTAAAAAATGGTCTACACCACAGGCAGAATAATATAGAAAAAACGCTATAAAATACAAAATATCCTTGCTATAAGAAGAAAAAATGACCTAACAAAAATATATTTGCACACAGATTTAAAGAACACAACTTTATGTATAAGGAACAAACAAATGATCATAACAATCCTTGATGGAATTGTCGTAGTCATCATCCTGTTGTCCGCTTTTCTTGCTATGCTTCGAGGATTTTCACGTGAAGTGCTATCGTTGATTTCTTGGGCAATCGCAGCTGTTACGACACTGTTTTTATTCAAGCCTGTCTTACCTTTCTTTGAACAATATTTCTCTAATAAAATGATTGCATTGATCACAACATTGGTCACAATTTTTATTATTGTTCTTATTATTACTTCGATTATTGCAATGAAGATCTCCGATTTTATTATTGATAGTCGAATTGGTATCCTTGACCGTACTATTGGTTTTATTTTTGGAGCACTTCGCGGTTTACTGATTATGGTCATCGGTATGTTGCTGATTAATGCACTGATTAAACCCGAGCACCAAGCAGACTGGTTAAAAAATGCCAGAACAAGGCCTATCTTAGATTCACTGGGACAAAAAGTTTGGGAAATACTCCCAAAAGATCTTGGATCTGTTCTCGAAAAGGCAGAAAATTTGTTTAAAGACAGTGATAAATATACGAATAAGAAACAACCTCATGAAAAAACGCTTCTTAAAAATGGAGAATAGCTTTTCATGAGGAAAAAGAACTAAATGATGTAAAATGTGATATTAATGATTCCTCTCTATCACAACTGAAAGAATATGATGATAAAAAGCGATATTTCCTGTCAAGAATTTTCATTAGATGATGATACCCTTCACGAAGAATGCGGGGTTTTTGGCATTCTTGGGCATGAAGATGCTGCAACATTAACCGCTCTTGGACTTCACGCACTCCAGCATCGTGGGCAAGAAGCAGCTGGTATTGTTTCTTATCATAATAAAATATTTCATCAAGAAAAGCATTTAGGTCTCGTTGGTGATCACTATACAAACCCCGCAACACTTGCACGCTTACCAGGGAATCGCGCTATTGGACATACCCGTTATTCAACAACTGGAGAAGTGGCATTACGCAATGTTCAACCTCTTTTTGCTGAATTGAAAGTTGGAGGTATTGCTATTGCGCATAATGGTAATCTTACCAATGGTCTTACATTGCGCCGTGAACTCATCGCTTCTGGTGCTATCTGTCAATCAACTTCAGATTCAGAGGTTTTTCTCCATCTGATTGCCCGCTCACGTTATGAATCGTCCTCTGATCGTTTTGTTGATGCGATTCGGCAAGTAGAAGGTGGGTATGCTATGTTAGCGCTCACACGTACAAAGCTTATTGCGGCACGCGATCCAACCGGAATTAGACCTCTCGTGATGGGAGAACTTGATGGAAAGCCTATCTTTTGTTCTGAAACTTGTGCCCTTGATATTATTGGAGCAAAATATGTTCGTGATGTTAAAAATGGAGAAATTATCATATGTGAAATACAAAAAAATGGAGAAATTACGAAAAAAATTATAAAACCAGAAAATGCAAAACCAGAAAAACTTTGCTTATTTGAATATGTTTATTTTGCCCGTCCGGACTCAATCGTTGGTGGGCGTAGTGTTTATACAACACGCAAAAATATGGGAATCCGTTTAGCACAGGAAGCTCCTTGTGAGGGGGATGTTGTGGTTCCTGTTCCAGATGGTGGAACACCTGCAGCGATTGGCTATGCACAAGAAATTGGAATCCCCTTCGAGCTTGGTATTATTCGTAATCACTACGTTGGTCGCACTTTTATCGAACCAACACAGCAAATTCGTGCTTTTGGCGTCAAGTTAAAACATTCGGCAAACCGTCCTGTGATTGAGGGAAAACGGGTTATTCTGGTTGATGACTCTATTGTACGGGGAACAACTTCCCTTAAAATTGTACGAATGCTTCGCGATGCAGGAGCAAAGGAAGTTCATATGCGCGTCTCTAGCCCTATGATTTTCTATCCTGATTTTTATGGCATTGATACACCTAAAGCCGAAAGCCTTTTAGCAAATCAATATCCAGATTTAAAATCTATGTGCAATTTTATTGGAGCAGACTCTTTAGAATTTCTTTCAACGGACGGATTATATCTTGCTGTAGCAGGGGAAAAACGAAATAACGCCGATCCACAATTTACTGACCATTATTTTACTGGATATTATCCTACGCATCTGGTTGATCAAGAAAACCTCTCCAAAATTCATCAATCATCTGTTCTTAAAACAAGAGATTAATGATGACAAAACGTGACTTTAGTCTCCATGGGCGCGTTGCACTTGTTACTGGTGCATCAAGAGGTATTGGCTATTATTTGGCACTTGAGCTTGCTGCACGCGGTGCTCATATTATTGCTCTTGCACGAACAGTTAGCGGACTGACTGAATTGGACAATCAAATCCGAAAAAAAGGGGCTCTTGCTACCCTCGTTCCGCTCGATTTACATCATATGGAAAATATCGATGCTCTTGCACTCTCAATTGCCAATCGCTGGAAAAAACTCGATATTATCGTTGCAAATGCAGGAATCCTTGGAATACTTTCACCAATAGCACATATAGAAAATACGGTCTTTGAAGATGTCTTTCAAATAAATCTTTTCAGCCAATGGCGCTTAATAAAAGCCGTTGAGCCTTTATTACGTGAATCTGACGCTGGACGAGCCATCTTGTTATCCTCAAGCGTTGCTCATGTTGCACGCCCTTTCTGGGGGGCTTATGCAGCCTCTAAAGCGGCTTTAGAAATGATTGCTCGTTGTTGGGCAGAAGAACTCAAACAAACTCCTATTAAGATCAATTGTGTCAACCCTGGAGCCACACGTACAGCGATGCGCGCTGAAGCTATGCCGGGTGAAGATCCAGAAACGCTCCCCTCACCACAAGAGGTTGCAAAAAAAATAGTCCATTTGCTCTCACCTGATTTAAAGGAAACTGGAAAACTCTTTAATGTCCGTGAAAATCGGTTTGTGGATTATTATGCCCCTCATTGATATCATCTGAAATGTAAATAGACCAATCTCTCTCTTTCCTGCACTTCTTAACAGAAGAATGAAGCAGTTTATGATTCTTGAATAGCTTTTTTAGCATCAGCCTTTTTCTCTTCTAAAACGGCCCGTTTATTATAAGCAACGAAACTACAGGGGAGAAAAATCATATAGCTAACAGCTGTAATCAATAAAGTTTTCCATGTGTAAGTCGCAAGAAAACCGACATAAATAACAATGACCAACATGCAGGGTATAACGATATCACGCCTCAAGTTTTGATCAATTGTCTTTGCATTCCACACTGGTAAGCGACTAATCAAAAGAAAAGCGATAATGACTGTATAAAGACTAAAAAACAATGCCCACCCCCAATTGGGGACCAAACCAAGAGCACCTAAATAGGTAGGTAATAAAAGGAGTAACGCTCCTGCAGGTGCAGGAACACCAACAAAATAACTTTTCTGCCATTGTGGGATATCAGCATTATCCAACATCACATTAAAACGCGCTAATCGCAAACAACAAGCAACACAATAAACGAGAGCTGCAACCCAACCAATGTGGTGTGCTTGATTCAAAATAAAAGAATAAACAATAAGCGCAGGGGTAACACCAAAATTGACAATATCAGCAAGAGAGTCCATCTGTGCCCCGAAAGATGAACTCCCATCTATTAAACGTGCAATGCGACCATCAGCACCATCTAGAACTGCAGCCAAAAGCACCATTAAAATAGCAGCCTCATAGCGATTCTCAAAAGCCAAACGAATGCTGCTCATCCCTGCGCAAATTGCCAAAATAGTAATGATATTGGGAATAACATAGCGCATTGATGTCGATGAACGTCGCCGACTTGCAATATCATCATGCTGCCCCTCAGGATTGAACGAAGAAAATGGCGAAAAATTTTTCATTGGGTGGCCCTAATCGTATCTGAAATCCGTTGTAGCATTCTTATCATCAAAAGACCCTAAAACTGTCTCTCCAGCAATGGCTGTCTGTCCAACGGCAACACGCAATTTCATTTCAGTTGGTATATAAATATCAAGGCGAGAACCAAAACGAATCAACCCAAATCGCTCTCCCGTGATAACAGCATCATTTTCTTTTGACCAACAAACAATCCTACGAGCAAACATCCCTGCTATTTGTACGATAGCAATTTTACCATGCTTGCTCTCAATGACCACCCCATTCCGCTCATTAAACTGACTAGCCTTATCAAACTCCGCATTGGTAAACCTACCTGGATGATAAACAATAGACTCTACTGTACCACTGATAGGAATACGGTTGATATGGCATGAAAAGACGTCCATAAAAATGGAAATACGAACCATTTCATCTTTCCCTAAGCCTAATTCTTCAGGTGGAACACATGATTCTACAAATGAAATACGCCCATCTGCAGGCGACATAACCCAATTTGGATTCAAAGGGATTACACGATCTGGATCACGAAAAAAGTATATACACCACACCGTGAGAACAAGACCACACCAAAACAACGGACTCCATATCCAACCAAGAATGAGCGAAATAACAAAAAATGCTACAATAAAAGGATAGCCTTCTTTATGAATCGGGACAAAGCTATTATGGACAGATTGTAGAATACTCATATCATTTCCTATTCATCGTAAACTTAAACAAGCAATAAATCTTTTTGTTCCTCTTGCTTTTATGTATTTTATCAATCACTCCATATAAAGATAGAGATTACATTTTGCCCACCTTATTTTTTACGATTAACAATACCCGTTTCATCTTCTTCACGCATTTTACGTAATTTTTCTTCAGCTTGCGATGCTTCAAGCTGCTTATTCCACATTGAAGCATATAAACCTTTCTTTCGTAAGAGCTCTGTATGCGTCCCATTTTCAATAATACGACCGCTTTTAAGAACCAAAATTTCATCAGCATTGATAACCGTAGAAAGACGATGTGCAATAATCAATGTTGTCCGTCCACGGCTTACAATATCCAATGCTTGTTGAATTTCCTGTTCCGTTGCCGTATCAAGAGCTGCTGTTGCTTCATCTAGAATAAGAAGTGGGGGGGCTTTTAAGAGTGTCCGTGCAATAGCCACACGTTGTTTTTCACCCCCTGATAATTTGAGACCACGCTCTCCTACCATAGATTGAAAACCTTCCGGTAATATCTCAATAAATTTTGATATTTGTGCCATTTCAGCAGCTTTGTACACCTCTTCATCTGTCGCACTTGGGCGTCCATAGCGAATATTATAGGCAATTGTATCATTAAATAACACTGTATCTTGTGGGACCATGCCGATCGCTTCACGCAAACTTTTTTGTGTTATGTCACGAATATCCTGCCCGTCAATTGTGATAGAACCTGCATCAACATCATAAAACCGAAAAAGTAATCGAGAAATAGTTGATTTTCCTGCACCCGATGGACCGACAATGGCGACTGTTTTTCCTCCAGGAACTTCAAAATTAATATCTCTGAGAATCTGACGTGTCGAATCATAAGAAAATTTTACCTGATGAAAACGAATGGTCCCATCGCTTATCTCTAACGGTTTAGCATCCGATTTATCAATGATTTCTTGCTGAACATCTAAAAGATCGAACATCGCTTCAATATCCGTTAAACCTTGTCGAACATCACGATAAATTGAACCAATAAAATTCAGTGGAATGGAAAGTTGCATTAAAAGGGCATTAATAAAAACAAAATCTCCTAAAGTTTGTGTCTTATAAAAAACTTCATAAGCCGACATCAGCATCATGATCGTCATTCCAATACCAAAGATAAGAGCCTGACCAAAATTAAGCCAGCTTAATGATGTCCAAATCTTTGTTGCGGCTTTTTCATAACCTTCCATAGAACTATCAAAACGATCGGCTTCTAGAGTTTCATTGCCAAAATATTTGACCGTTTCAAAATTTAAAAGAGAATCAACAGCGCGCGTATTTGCCTCAGTATCTGCTGTATTCATTTGTTGACGAATGCGAATACGCCAATCACTCGCCTTAATGGTAAAAAAAGTATATAGTAAAACCGTTATAACAACAATGAGAAGATAATGCCATCCGTAGTTGATATAAAATACAAGAGCCGTTAATATAAATTCTAAAACTGTCGGTATGGTATTGAGAATTGAAAATCTTACGATCGCTTCAATTCCTTTCGTCCCACGCTCAATCACACGAGAAAGCCCACCAGTTCGGCGTTCTAAATGAAATCGTAAAGATAACTCATGAATATGGACAAAGGTTTTATAAGCGAGTTGACGAACAGCATATTGACCAACAGTGGCAAAAAGGGAGTCGCGTAATTGATTTAATCCAGCCTGCATAATCCGCGCGACATTGTACGCCAAAACGAGTATGATGGGGATAATCAAACTGGATGGAAACCATTCAGGGAGCTGAAAGCTTGTATCAAGCACATTCGTAGAATATTTAAAGAAATACGGCACAGATATGAGAATGAGCTTGGACAAAACAAGATAAAATATTGCCCACAGTACACGTATTTTTAGATCACGCCGACTTACCGGCCACATATAAGGCCATAAATTGTAAAGTGTGTGTAGAGTTGTCCCTGTATCGGATGATACAGTTTTTGTCATTTCATTGCGTTTCATAAAGCCCTTACTTCTCTATCATCCACACGAACAAGACAAAGCATCCCCCTGTGGTTGTTTATAAGTTTCTTACGCTTTTCAATAAGCTATACCTACTCGTTGTTTGAAGTTAGACTGTTTTTGAAAAAGGAACAAGAAATAATCCATTATACAGCTTATTATTTTGATCTGTATTCTCATACCACTCTGCTGCAAATAAATTTTCAACTTTTACATGCTTTTTTTTCAATTCCGCCTGAAGCCACTTTTTTGTCTTACCAATCTCTTTAAGACCATCATCAATAATTTCACCATTTTCTACGACAATCGTCGATTTCTTCCCCTCTTCCTTCTTAATAACAGTGCAATCACCATTAGTTTCCAAACGAACAAAAGCAGCTTCATGTAAGTGACACCCTTTAAGACGTAACATGGTAATGAGATCATTAACATTGATCCCTAAGCTCTTAATCTTATCCATTTGAAAGACCCCATCTAAAACCAATGTAACATTTCGCCCTGCAATGAGACGACGAAAAAAAACTGAATAGCGTGAAAAAAAATTAAAAGAGGCAACCAAGGCTTGCCAAATCAGTAGAACAAGCAATAATTGAATGCAGCTAATATTCTGATTATAAATAACGCCTCCAATGATACTTCCCATCACAAAATTGCTGACCAGATCAACGGGTGTCATCTGACTAAGGCTTCCACGACCCGTCGTTCTTAGAATAAATAGAAAAGCAACAAGACCTACAGCCAACTTAAGCGCGATATATCCATAGTGATATAAAAATTCCATCATATTCTCCTTTTAATTTATGAGAACTGCTGGAATAGAGAAATTAGAATCGTTTTATTTCCCACACGGTTATGCGCTCACCACTCTGCGGATCCTTACTATCTTTTAAGAGAACCCCCTCGGCTGCAAGCTCATCACGAATTGTATCCGCAGCTTCCCACTCTTTATTATGGATAAGCCACAATCTTTCGGCAATGCGTTGATCAATAAATTTTGAATCAAGAGATGTTTTTTTCATAAATAATGGGCAATCTATTTCTTTAATCCATTCTTGTCGTAATAATCCTAACAAATTCATCCCATTGGCAAGAGCCCAAGCATCCCCTGCTTTATAAAATTTTCGCAAAAGAGTGAATGCTTTTGGCGTATTAAGATCATCACTAAGAGCATCTATCAAAGTATCATCAATCGCTTCATTGTTTTCCATCATACTCTTTTTACTGCGAAGCAATTCATACCAACGATATAGTTCACTGCTCGATTGCATTAAACGCTGCGCTGTCCAATTTAATGGTTCACGATAATGCGTTTGGAGCATCGAAAAACGTGCCGACAAACCCGCCCAATTTTCCTTCATTTCATCGGCCAACACACCATTAAACTCCAAAAAATTATTCTCTAAAACAGAACGAATAGTTATGAAATTGCCAAAGCTTTTTGACATCTTTTTGCCTTCAACTTGTAAAAAGCCGTTATGCATCCAAAAATTAGCCATTCGCTCTGTCCCAAAAGCTGAACAACTTTGTGCAATCTCATTTTCATGGTGAGGAAAAATTAAATCAAGACCACCACCATGGATATCAAAAATATTCGCATTTGGATCAGCACAAGTTAAACCACCACCGTAGGGCGCTAATAACTTTGCCATTGACATGGCAGAACACTCAATATGCCAACCTGGACGACCTAAAACAGGAATTCCGCCTGGCGATTCCCAACCTGGCTCTCCTTCCACAGAAGGCTTCCATAAAACAAAATCCATCTCTTCCCGCTTATAAGCAGCAACATCAATACGCGCCCCCGCCCTCATTTCATCTAAAGAACGATTTGAAAATGCCCCATAATGGGGAGGATTTTTGATGCTCTTTATAGAAAACAATATATGATTTTCCGCTTTATAAGCATGTCCCTTTTCAAGCAATCTTTCGATGAGAGCGCGCATCTCCTCTAAATGCTCGGTCGCGCGCGGCTGGCTGGTTGGCAATAGACAACCAAGTGCTATTGTATCTTGTTGAAACTGAGAATATGTGCGTTCTGTTAATTGACGAATAGCATCATTTAGTGAAACGTTTGGATATTCGTGGGCGGCTCGTGCATTAATTTTATCATCGACATCAGTAATATTACGCGCATAGAGAACATGATCATTGCCATAAACATGACGCAATAAGCGAAATAAAATATCAAAAACAATGACAGGGCGTGCATTTCCTATATGCGCGTAATCATAAACTGTTGGACCACAAACATAAAGACGTACTTTTGTCGGATCTATTGGTGTAAAATTTTCTTTTTTACGTGTCAGCGTATTATAAAATCGCAACTCTTTCATCATTATACTCCGTAAACGATATTACGCACCGTTCTTTTGAATGCCTCTTCTCTCAAATGATCACATTATGCGGTTTAGACTAAAATTTCACCTTACCATCACTTCTTCTTCCCCTATAGTATTTACGGCTGTCTTTATCATTTATCCTAAAAACAATCTCTTTTATTTCATTGGACAAAAGCCTTCTATAGATTTAGAGAGCTTTTCCCTTCTTGAAGGAAAAAAGTTTAGAAAAAATTCCATAGGCAATAGAATATTTATATGAAAAATAGATTACAGGAAACAAATCTTAAAACTTTAACCCCATAAAGCTTCATCAGTATTTTCAATATTCTACAATGGGTTCCTTATTCTCTCTTACGCCCTATATTTCATAATCAATCATTGAGAATAATGTCACCAATTAACCCTCTTTTTTAACAGCGTTCTCATGACACAATTATTTTATCTGTACAGAGTTTTATTCAAAGAAAGAAATCAAAATAATGCGTCATAAATTGAGAAAAATCACTCTTTTAATATTTCTTGTCATTTCAATGCCAACCTTTGCACAACAATCTCCACCTTATGAGAAAAAATTACTTCGCCTCGCAGAAATTTTAGGATCACTGCATTTTCTCCAAAATCTTTGTGAGCCTCCAACAAACCAATGGCCAACAAACCAATGGTATGACTATATGAACGCACTCATTGAAGCAGAACACCCCATTCCACAAAGACGTGCTTACTTTTATGAAGCATTTAATGAAGCGTATCGTGCTTTCTCAGAAAATTATCATCATTGTACACAAGCAGCCATTGAAGCTAATCAAAAATATATTCAAGAAGGAAGAGTTTTATCCGAAAATCTTCTCATGCAGTATAATAACTAACCTGTATAAAAAGCATCTTCTTCAATTTAAGTGATATCAATGATGCCCTCCTCACAAATGAATAGAGCAATAAATTGTCTTCTCGAAAATAGAGAAACTTTTGAAAAATAATGCTTCGGTGTGCTTGTATTTTTATGAGCAGCTTTTCCGTATCACTCTTGGCTTCTCTCCACACCTCAAAGGACGAACATTCTGACCAACCTAGTTTGTAAATAGCCCAAGTTCTATTGAGTTCCACTTGGCTTCCCATTTATGTGATGTACTTTGAGACTTTACAAAAAAGCTTAAGAACATTCATCACGCACTAAAAAACATTTATGTGTTAAGGAAATTGATATGCCTTATATCACATCACCGCTCTAAAAGATGATGTTTTTGGCATAACACAATAAAACTGATGCTGTTTACACTAAAGTTTCTATAAATTTAACAGGCTCTCCTTGTGAAGGTGTAACAATTTCACCTTCCCACATAACGCGCATACCACGGATAACCGTTCCGACAGGCCAACCTTTAACCTTTTGACCATCATAAGGTGTCCAACCAGCACGTGAACCAATTAAGCTATTCGTTATGACTTCTTCTCGCTTAAGATCAACAATGGTCAAATCAGCATCATATCCAACAGCAAGACGTCCTTTACAGCTTATACCAAAAATACGACTAGGGCCATGTGACGTGAGATCAACAAAACGCTCAAGAGACATTTTTCCCGCATTCACATGTGTTAACATAATGGCTGCCGTTGTTTGCACTCCTGTCATTCCTGAAGGGGAAGAGGGGTACGATTGAAGCTTGTCCTCAAGGGTATGAGGCGCATGATCTGAGCCTAAAACATCAATAATCCCCTGTTGAACACCGTACCAAAGAGCTTCACGGTGGCGCGATTCACGAATAGGTGGATTCATCTGAATTAATGTACCAAACCGTTTATAATCATCAGCCGTGAGAGTCAAATGATGGTGCGTCACTTCAATTGTTGCGACATCTTTATGTTTTTTGAGAAAATCAATTTCTTCTTCTGTCGAAAGATGTAACACATGAATGCGTGCCCTCATTTCATGGGCAATTTTTACTAAACGCTGTGTACACTTTAACGCCGCAACCTCATCACGCCAAATCGGATGTGAAGATGCATCTCCTTCAAGACGCAGTATTTTACGCTCTTTAAGCCTTTCCTCATCTTCAGAATGAAAAGCTGCTCGACGGCGTGTATTTTGCAAAATAAGGCGTACACTTTCATCATCATCAACCAAAAGATCACCAGTAGAAGATCCCATAAAGACTTTAATTCCAGCTGCACCAGGAAGCCTTTCTAATTCAGAGAGTTCATGAGCATTTTCACGCGTTCCTCCAACCCAAAATGCAAAATCACAATGCATACGGTGAAATCCGCGCTTAACTTTATCGCTTAATGTTTCTTCTGACGTTGTCAATGGATTGGTATTAGGCATCTCAAACACTGCTGTAACCCCTCCTAAGACAGCAGAATATGAACCACTTTCCAAATCTTCTTTATATTCATTACCTGGCTCACGAAAATGCACTTGACTATCAATAATTCCCGGCAAAATATGAAGCCCCGTACAATCAATCACCTCACCAGCTGAGGCACATGTAAGGTCCCCAATTTCAGCAATACGGCCATTTGTAACACCAATATCACGCTTGCTTTTTCCATCATGATTCACAAGTGTTGCACCTTTAAAAATTGTATCAAATGTTTTAAACATAGCCATGCTCCTTACATATTGCTCACTTATCGATTATGTAACTTTGAGCAGAAAGGCAAGAACCATGATTGAAAAACAAAATGCCATTTGCTTAAAAAACCGCAAGATTATTCAAATTACAGGCGAAGAAGCAACAGATTTTTTACAATCCCTGATCACAACAGATGTAAAAAAAATAAGTCCCCAAGAAATTTTCCCTGGAGCTCTCTTATCCCCACAAGGAAAGGTTCTTGCTGATTTTCTTATCGGTAAAAGAGAGAATGGTTATTTTATCGATATTGTGATGTCTTTGGCTGATATACTCTATAAGCGTCTGTTGCTCTATAAACTGCGTAAAAAAGTAGAAATTACACAACCATTACAAGGGGTTGTTGTAGTTTCTTGGAAAAATGAATCAGATACTTTAAGTTTTGATTCAAATTTTGTTGATAAACGCTTTCCACAACAAGAAAAAATAATACGAATCTATAGCAAAGTTCCTTTTTTGGCTTCAGAAAATTATGACACATGGAATCAATTGCGAATTCGTTATGCAATTGCAGAAAGTGATCAAGACTATGAAGTTGGCAAAGTTTTTCCTCATGATATTAATTACGATCAAATCAATGGATTAGCCTTCAACAAAGGGTGTTATATTGGACAAGAAATTGTTTCACGAATGCACCATCGACGTGCAGCACGTCGCCGTATCTTGATTGTAAAAGGCCAGCGTGATCTCCCCCCTCAATCGAACATTGAAGCAGGAACAAAAGTGCTTGGCCACTTGGGAACATGCGTTGCAAATGAAGCTCTCGCTTTGATGCGTATTGACCACGTCAAAGATGCTATGGACCATAACATTCCCTTTACTGTAAAAAACATTCCTGTCACTATAAGTATTGCTGAAAATATGAGTTTTACCTTTCCTGAAAGTACGATAGAAAATACGCATGGCTAAAGCTGAATTATTAAAAAGTGGAGAAGCCCGCGCTTGGCAACGAATGCTCTCTGGACGCAGACTTGATCTTCTTAATCCTTCTCCTTTTGATATTGAAATTGAAGATATTGCTCATGGACTTGCGCGTGTAGCACGTTGGAATGGTCAAACACGAGGAGAATATGCCTATTCTGTTGCACAACATTCACTTTTGGTTGAACAAATATTTCGAAAACTTTTTCCACAGTCGCTGAAGCATGAATGTCTCTGTGCGCTCCTTCATGATGCACCAGAATATGTCATTGGCGATATCATTTCACCCTTTAAAGCTGTCATAGGAAAACAATATGAACGCATTGAAAAGCGCATCCAAGATGCAATCCACATGCGCTTTTCTCTGCCCGTTGATCTTTCTCAAAAACTTTTAAAAAAAATTAAACAAGCCGATCGTATTGCGGCATATCATGAAGCCATCACATTTGCTGGATTTAATACAGAAGAAGCCCTTCGCTATTTTGGCTCTCCCAATAATATTTCATCCGATGATCTAAATTTACATCCCTCCTCTACTCAACAAATTGAAAACGCTTTTTTAACGCGCTTTAATGATCTAGATGCTCAAAGATTATAGGCTCTTCGCATTGTTGTTTTTTTTCATTACAGATTCATCACACTGATTTATAATAATAATTTGTCGTTTTTCACATTAAATGAGTTCCCTCTAATATGGCAAGATTCACTCATTTCAAATCTGTTTATATTAAATCAATCAAAATCACTTACTTGCACGTCATAAGCAAAGAAAGCCCTAAGGATAAAAACTGTAAAAAAAGACTAAAAATACCGCTTATGAGCCCTCTTAAGTGGCAAGTGTTCATCAACAATATTGGAAGTTGGCAAAGTGTGTGATGCTACCCACGTGTTTTTTATGAAGCGTAAAGATGGTCGTGCTTTATAAAGTTTATACAGTCCCTAGGGACTTTTCCATTATAGCATTCACGAATACCGTCGCAAAATAGAATGAAGTGTCTAAATATTTCTTTTAAAAAGTACGTAAATTAGCATTCCAATGACATTCTGTTTTGGATGGAAAGACTGCCCCTATTAAACACCATGAAAAAAAATCATAGCTAAAATTGCATACAAAAATACATGAAATAACGTACATTCATTATAAAAATAGACAAATGTTCTCTTGTCGAACTTTTTAACTTAAACTAAAATTTATTTCAGTTTATAAACTTCCCTATCCGCTGGAAAAGAACGGGATGTAACATCCTCTGCATAGTTTTTGATTGCGGTTTTCATGGCTTGTTCAAGGTCTCCATAACGACGTACAAATTTGGGTACGTGAGCACCATAGCCCAACATATCTTCCATCACCAAGACTTGTCCATCACATTGATTAGATGCGCCAATACCGATTGTTGGAATAGAAAGCTTTTCTGTCAATTTTACGGCTAAAGGTTCGACAATCCCTTCCAAAACGATAGCAAAAGCACCAGCCTTTTCAATCGCTGCTCCGTCATCTTCAATTTTTTGCCAATCACTCTCTTTCCGTCCTTGTGTCTTAAAACCACCAAAACGATTGACCGCTTGGGGAGTAAGACCAATATGTCCCATCACTGGTATGCCACGTTTAGATAAAAAATCTATTGTTTCCGCTATATAAACTCCACCTTCAAGCTTTACAGCTCCACACCCCGTTTGTGCAAGAATACGCGATGCATTTAAAAAAGCCTTCTCTTTACTTTCTTCATAAGAGCCAAAAGGCATATCAATAACGACAAGAGCTTTTTGAGATCCACGCACCACAGCCTGCCCGTGTAAAATCATCATATCTAAAGTAACAGGAAGCGTTGTCTCAAACCCATATACAACCATACCAACGCTATCACCAACCAAAAGGATATCGCAATAGGGGTCAGCAATCCGCGCAGTATAAGCTTGATAAGCTGTTAAAGAAACAATTGGCTGTTGTCCCTTTCTTTCGCGTATTTGAGAAGATGTTATACGCTTTATAGTTTTATGGATACTCATTTTCCACCCTTCTCTTGCAATATGTATTGATCAATAAGCCGTACCTCACCAAAGCGAACAGTAAGAAGTAAAACCGCTGGTTTATTCAATGTTCCTTTGACCTCGCATAAAGTTTCCATATCCCGTAAATCTATCGCTTCAATGATTGCACGCGTTTCTTTTTGTAAAATATTGCGAACAATTTTGCATAATTTATCAACCGACCGCTCACCTTCATGGTAAAGTTTTTGAGCCACTTTTCCACTTTCAGGAATAATTTTGACCGCTTTACGATCTTCTAATGTTAAAAGTTTATTCCGCGAAGAGTGGGCAACACCATCTGCTTCTCGTAAAATAGGGACGCCAATAATTTCAACAGGAAAAGCTAAATCTTCAACCATACGCCGAATAATTAAAATTTGTTGAAAATCCTTTTCTCCAAAAAAAGCTTTATCAGGCTGAACAATATTAAAAAGCTTAGCAACCACACTTGTTACACCACAAAAGTGCCCTGGACGTAATTTTCCCATCAAAATACGTGATAATTTTTCCACTTGCACAATTGTATCATTTCCCAAGGGCCACATTTCTTCCACAGAAGGCGCAAAAACACATTCAACACCAGCTTTTTCCAATAAAGCACAATCGCTTCTTAAGTCTCTTGGATATTGATCAAAATCTTCATCAGGTCCAAATTGCTTTGGATTGACAAAAATAGAAACCAATACGCGATCACATGTTGCTTTTGCACGCTGTACTAATGCCAGATGCCCCTCATGAAGAGCTCCCATTGTTGGGACTAAACCAATCGAAAAGCCTAAACTTCGTTCTTCTGAAGTATATTGGCGAACTTCAGCAATTGTCTTTAAAATTTCCATTTTTCCATTCTATTCAATTATGATTGGGTCAACAAACAAATGCTTGCATACCAAATCGACGCTCAAACAACTGTATCAAATTCATTCGCACCGACGGCTGTTTTATATCTCGTGGCTCCCAGACATGACGCATAAGAAAAAAACCCGTTAAGTTAAAACCATTTATTATATCCCTAAAATCAGTAGGACGAGTCGTTCTTTGCACAAGAAACTGTGGAAGAATGAGAAGCTTTTTTTTCCAAGGTTCCCCTGCTTCTTCACAGACAGCCCGCCCAGATTTTGGCGATACGTAATAAAGTTTTTGCTTACGACCTGTCGCAGCACAACAAGATAAATCAAGACCAAAACCAAGTTCTTCAAGAAGCCGCATTTCAAAACGTACCAGCAATTCCGCATTTACAAATGGTTCATCAAAATTCTGCATAAAAAGGTGTAAAATATCATATAAAGCGGGGTGCGGATCACGCTCAGGAAGAAGCCGCAGATGAAAAGCGACCAATTGCAAAGCATAAAGTGCTTCTGGTAGACAGATTAATCGCGCCGCATGTAAATCAAGTGCTTCTAGACGAAAAAGTCCCAAATGTTCTTCTAAACGCGCACTCCATTCAGCCTCCACAAAATTCCCAGACTGAAGAAGAGCTGCCATACGACGCGAACGCCCCCCTTTTACCACCCCCATATAACGACCGCGTTCACGCGTCATAACCTCAAGAATAACACTTGTTTCACCATATTGGCGAGCCCCAAGAATAACAGCTTGTTCTTTCCACTTCATTTTTTCATTATTTTAAAAAATCCAATCCCATTTCGCGATAACGTTCTGGATCGGTATCCCAATTATTACGCACTTTCACAAAGAGAAAAAGATGAACCTTTTGATCCATAATTTCCATAAGCTCCTTGCGTGCTGCTTGACCAATCCTTTTAATTGTATCGCCTTTTGCTCCTAAAACAATCTTCTTCTGACTCTCACGCTCTACGTAAATAACTTGATTAATTTTAACGGAGCCATCTGAACGCTCTTCAAAGCTTTCGGTTTCAACCGTTGAAGAATAAGGAAGCTCATCATGAAGACGAAGGAAAAGTTTTTCACGCGTAATTTCAGCAGCAAGGTGACGCATAGGCATATCGGAAATTTGATCTTCCGGATAATACCATGGCCCCTCCTGCATCATGTTACTCAACGCATGAAGTAAATCCTTGCAACCAGAACCATTTAGAGCAGAAATCATAAATGTTTGCGCAAACTTTACACGTTCATTTATTTGAGTGGTTAATGCTAGAAGAGATGATTTAACAACTGTATCAACCTTATTGAGAACAAGAACTTTTTCTTGTTTCATAGTGTTTACAATATCTAACATCATCTCAACTTCATCAGAAAGACCACTTTGAGCATCAATTAAAACAAGCAGAACATCAGCGCTCTTAGCCCCTCCCCAAGCAGTAGAGACCATGGCACGTTCTAAACGCTTATGGGGACGAAAAACACCCGGTGTATCAACCAAAACAATTTGCACATCATCATGAATAACAATACCGCGGATTAAAGTTCGTGTTGTTTGTACCTTATGCGTTACAATTGAAACCTTTGTTCCAACCAATTGATTAACCAATGTTGATTTACCAGCATTAGGCATCCCAATAAGTACCACAAACCCAGAACGCGTTTTCATAACGTCACTCATGATCATTTTTTCCCACGTTTTTCCATACCCCCTCTCGTCGCAAAATTTTTTCAGCGGCCATTCTTTCAGCATATCTTTTAGAGCTCCCCTGCCCAATCTCTGATGCAAAACCTGAAATACTAACCTCTACCATAAAAACAGGATCGTGATCTGGACCTGAACGTTTGATGACCTGATAATGTGGTTGTGCATTGCCTTGGATATGCGCCCATTCTTGTAATTCTGTCTTGGCATCACGTCGAGCTGCATTCATTTTCTTTGCCCGACTTTGCCAATATTTTTGAATAAAAGGACGAACGCTTTCCAATCCTCCATCAAGATACATAACAGCAATCAAAGCCTCTACGACATCTGCATGCATATTGATGAGTCGACGCCCTTCAAAATTTCTCATCTCAAAACCGACTTGGATCATATCAGGCAGCCTCATTTCACGGGCAATATCAGCACATGTCTGCGCATTGACCAGATGATTCAAACGGACTGATAATTCACCTTCACTTGCCTGAGGGAAAAGTTGATACAGCATCTCCGCAATCAAAAGCCCTAGAACCCGATCTCCTAGAAACTCTAGTCTTTCATAATTCCCTTGTTCCGAATCTTGCACACTCGCGTGTGTTAATGCTCTTTTTAATTTCTCTTCATCTTTAAAACGATGCCCCGTCAGCTTGAAAAGCTGATCAATCATGAGACGTTTCATCGTTGTTTCCTTGCTTGATAAGCGGCAAATCATGAACCTTATTTATGAAAGAAAACAAACGTTTCCAACGTACATCAAATGGCCAGCGCCAAATCTGCCAAGCACTTGAACCGTTACTGATAGAAAAGAAAATCACGCTCGCGCGACCAATAAGATTTTCTTCTGGAACATAGCCTACATCCAAACGACTATCATCTGAATTGTCACGGTTATCCCCCATCATAAAATAATGTCCCTCAGGAACTTCAAAGACTTTTGTATCATCAACTTTTGGGATGAAAGCTAAATCAAGCGTATCGTAGCGAACACCATTCGGCAATGTCTCGCGATAGACCTCAACAGGATAGTTCACTTCCGTTATATCAGAATTATCAATCTCTCCCATAAAGTGACGAGAAACAGCCTTATCATTAATATAAAGAACACTTTGACGAACTTGTATACGATCACCTGGCAGCCCAATAACGCGTTTTATATAATCGATCTTCGGATTACTTGGTAAACGAAAAACGACCACATCTCCCCGTTGAGGTTGGGATGCCCAAATACGTCCAGAAAAAAGAGGAGGAGAAAAAGGAATGGAAAAATGAGAATACCCATATGCATACTTAGAAACAAAGAGATAATCCCCCACCAATAAAGTAGGACGCATGGAACCAGAAGGAATACTAAAAGGCTGAAAAAAAAGTGTCCGAATAAACGCTGCTAGAAGCAGAGCCTGTACTAAAACAGAAATTAATTCAAGAATACCACCTTTTTTTTCTTTTTTATGCACTTTATCTTTTTGGACCATCACCAACTGCCTTCCCATCACAAATATAACTTTTTTTCATCATAATATCCAAATAACAAAAGCACAATCTCTCACGCCATCTATCCACGTGGAAGTGCTTCAATGATAACAAATGCCTGCGCCCAAGGAAAATCATCTGTTATGCTGAGATGAATAACCGCCTCATGATGAGGAGGTAATAACTTTTGAAGTTGACCCTGCGCACGATTTGTTAATTGCATGATTGGTTTCCCGGAGGACAAATTAACCACCCCCATGTCTTTCCAATTGATCCCACAAGCGATTCCTGTCCCTAAGGCTTTAGCACATGCTTCTTTAGCGGCAAATCTTTTCGCATAAGAAGAAGATTTTTTTTTGAGATTTTCAGATCTATGCCTTTCAATATCTGTAAAAATACGTTGAATAAAACGCTCGCCATAACGAACTAACATTTTCTCAATACGTCGTATATCAACCAAATCATTTCCAAGTCCAACAATCATAAGATATTACCCAATCTTTCTTACGACGAACGCTTCTTTAAACGCCTTTTTTTTATAATCTTTTGATATCGCTTTTGTTTAAAACGAACCGTTGCTCTGTAAACACCTATATAAGATAAACCACCAAAAACAACACCTAAAAGAGTTCCACCTAAAATCATAGGACTCATAATTGTATCCCATGCCCCTTTAAAAAGGAGAGAGAGATTTGATACTGTCAAACCATTAAACAGAGCACGAATTTGAGAAAGAGAAATCTCATTGACATCGCTAAAAAGCGATAAACAAAAATACCCTACTTTATAATCCGCCATGACAATCAATAAAAATGTGAGTGGATTAGAAAAAACCGTCCCAATGATTGCAGCCGCAAAGTTGGCACGCAAAATCCAAGAAAAAAATATTGCCAAGATAATATGCACCCCGAAGACAGGGGAACAGGCTAAAAAAATACCAATAGCAAACCCTAACGCAACTTCGTGTGGTGTTGCTGATATACGCAAAATACGTTTGTGTATGTAAGAAAATGAGCGAGAAAATGAACGACGTGGCCACAACCAAAGTCGAATACGCGTTACAAAATCTACTGGTTTTCGACGACGAAAAAGCATATGACTCTCAATATACATCTTTTGATGATAAAATAATCTATATCATCCAAATTAATCTTTTTAAGTTTTTGCATAAAAAAAAATAGAAAGACAATTAAATATTTCGACTGCCTGGTTTAATCGCTGGAAGAGCAGAAAGATCTGCAGGAAGTTCATCACTCGCATAAGAAGCAATCTCATATTCAGCTAGCGCAATTAACGGAACGCCAACATCAACCTTACCACCAGAACGATCAAGGATGCATGCACTTGCCAAAACCTCTGCTCCTGCCGCCGCCAACGCCTCAACGGTCTCACGAATAGAAAGACCCGTTGTCACAATATCTTCAACAATAACAACCCGCGCACCCTTCTTGATTTCAAAACGTCGTAATTCAAAGACGCCATTGACACGCTCTACCCAAAGAGAAGGAACACCAAGGTGACGTGAAGTCTCATAGGAAGGAATAAGACCACCAATTGCGGGACCAACAACATAATCAATTTGTTCCTTGATCGATTCTTTGATTTTTTCAGCCAATCCACGACAGAGTTTTTCCGTCAAGTCAGCATGCATAAACACTTTTGCCTTTTGCATATAAGTTGCACTATGGCGTCCCGATGTTAAAATAAAATGCCCTTCTAGAATAGCATCTGCTTGTTTAAAAATATCAATGACATCTTGTGTATTCATTGCAAAATCTTCCTTGTTATCCATGAACCCGCCGTACTGTACTGACTGAATTTGCCTTTTTTAACTGAGAAAAAATACGATTCAAATGTTTTAAATCCCAAACTTCCAAATCAATCATCATTTCTGTAAAATCTGGTGCCGTTCGGATCAAAGATAAATTTTGGATATTGGCATCGTTAGCAGAAATTATTTGCGTAATTTCAGCTAAAGAACCAGGACTATTGACAACCAAAATATTTATTCGCGCAGGAAAACGTTCATTCATTTGAGCATCAATATCCCAGCGGACATCAATCCATCGTTCTGGCTGATCATCATAGGCCATCAACGCCGAAGACTGGATTGGATAAATAACGATCCCAGCACCTGGTTGCATAATACCAACAATCCGATCTCCAGGCACTGCTCCTTCTGGTGAAAAACGGACAGGTATATCTCCACGGGTTCCTCGAATAGGTAAGGCTTTAGATTGATGATCCTCTATCATTGCATCCTTTTCATTTTCTGGAACCTTAAAAATCATCCCTTGAGCATTTTCAATATTGAACCACCCTTCTTCCCCTGGCTTAAAAGATGATTTTTGGACTACACGCTCTTGATAATCAGGATAAACCGCTTTAATCACATCAGCGGAAAACAATTCTCCACGTCCAACAGCAGCCAAGACATCCTCTACATCTTTACGCGCCAAACGCGGTAAAACTTTCTTCAAAACATCTTTTGAAAATTGTTTTCCCATATATTCAAATGAACGCTCAAGAATACGATATCCTAAGCCTGAATATTGCTTACGCACCGCTGCTCTGCTTGCGCGTCGGATAGCTGAACGCGCTTTACCTGTGACAACAAGAAATTCCCACGCAGCGGGCGGAATTTGAGCGTGTGAACGGATAATATCAACTTCGTCACCATTTTTTAATTTAGTCATTAAAGGCATAATACGACCATTGATCTTTACGCCCACACAAGAATCACCAATCTCTGTGTGGACAGCATAAGCAAAATCAATAGGTGTCGCGCCTTTAGGAAAAGCAATTAATCGACCTTTTGGTGTAAAACAAAAAACTTGGTCTTGAAAAAGCTCAAGTTTTGTGTGTTCTAAAAACTCTTCCGGATTATCTCCATCAGATAAAGATTGTATCGTTTGACGTAACCACGCATAGGCGTTCGTTTCGCTTGATAACTTCGAAGTCGAATAATTGGAACCCTGCTCTTTATATATGGAATGGGCAGCAACTCCATATTCAGCAACCTCATTCATGGCAGCCGTTCTAATTTGCAATTCAACACGTTGTCTCGAAGGTCCCACAATAGTTGTATGAATAGAACGATAATCATTTTGCTTTGGTATGGAAATATAATCTTTAAAACGACCAGGAACCATCGGCCAAGTCGTATGAATGACACCAAGAGCACGATAACAATCATTCACGGATTCAACAATCACACGAAATCCAAAAATATCCGATAACTGTTCAAAAGATAATGCTTTGCTTTCCATTTTGCGAAAAACGGAATAAGATTTTTTCTGACGGCTTTTAACATCTGCTTTAATGCCATTTTCCAAAAAAAGTTTTGTCAATTCATTTTCAATTGTGGAAAGCAAATCACGATTGCGCTTTGATAATTCAGAAAGTCGATTGGTAATCGTACGATGACCTTCTGGATTTAAATAAAAGAAAGAGAGATCCTCTAATTCTTCGCGCATATCCTGCATCCCCATACGGCCCGCAAGTGGCGCATAAATATCCATTGTCTCCTCAGCAATTCGTCGACGTTTATCATCACGCATAACGCCAAGGGTACGCATATTATGAAGGCGGTCTGCAAGTTTAACTAAAAGCACACGAACATCATCAGAAATGGCAATAAGAAGTTTACGAAGATTTTCTGCCTGTACAGCTTTCTTTGATACAAGATCAAGCTTATTAAGCTTTGTAAGCCCTTCAACCAACTTCCCAATTTCAGAACCAAAAAGTTGATCAATTTCTGCTCGTGTAGCACTTGTATCTTCAATTGTATCATGCAAAAGAGCAACAGCAATCGTTGCCTCGTCCAATCGCATATCTGTTAAAATAGCAGCGACTTCTAAAGGATGAGAAAAATAAAGATCACCTGAAGCACGCTTTTGATGTGCATGCTTTTTCATTGCATAATCATAGGCTCTTTTTAGAAGAGCCTCATCTACGTCAGACTTGTAACGTTGAACACGCTCAACAAGCTCACACTGACGCATCATACGAGCATATCCTTTATCTTTTCACACCTTTAATCCTTATTGAACACACCTTATCAATAAAGGACAAGAAAAATAATCGCTCCTTATATGACAAGCTATTCTTCACTCCTGTAATACCAACCGCCGTAATTAATAGTCGTCACTTTTTTCTGGAACAACCAAACCTTCAATCCCTGCTAAAAGCTCTTCTTCTGACATCTGATCAAATGAAGCTCCTTCTTCTTGCGATGATGAATTAAAAACACTTTCAGCTTCACTTGAATGGGTGATAAATTCACTTGCCATTTCTGGCTCATCTACTTCCACATGCTTTTGTAGCGAATGAATAAGATCTTCTTTTAAATCAGCAGGCGACAACGTTTCTTCTGCTATTTCACGCAAAGCAACAACTGGATTTTTATCATTATCACGATCGACTGTAATTTGCGCTCCTTGTGAAATCTGACGCGCCCGATGACCTGCTAAAAGTACCAATTCAAAGCGGTTATCAACTTTATCAATACAATCTTCTACCGTTACGCGGGCCATTTATGCCTCTTTCTCAAATAAAAAAATTTAATAGTGGATTAGGAGAGTATATACAATAATCAAAATAAAACACAAGAAAAACAACACACGCTTTCATATTTTTTGCTTAAAGGACTTATTTGAGAAAACTCTTGGAAACTTTATATAAAAATGTATATCCTGCTCATGCTTGTTATCAAAGCTGCGCTTCAAACAATTCCAATAGATTGGATTTGAGCAAAGGAAGGTGTTTCTTGACAAAATACCTCTTTGAGGTCTTTATTCTTTTAACAGAAAAAACAGCTCTTAAAAATCCTTTCTAATAACAACAATCTTATGCATACTTTTTATGATACTGTATTTATATTTATGAAAGACAGAATTTTTTCTTTAAACATTATATGTATTGCACGCTTATTCATCGAATGAATTAGAGAAAGATTGCCTCTCGTTTCATTATCATTAGCCATAAGTTCATATTAAAATTTCTTCTAAAATAGTTTATTGATATTCTAGATTATTTATAAAAACATCACCCGTCATATATGCCATGAAAGACTCAAAAGAATAAAAAAACTGATGCCTAACGCCATGAATAGCCCATTAACATCGCTTTGCCCAGAGCCCCCCAAAAATTGCAATTTATGCCCTAGGCTCCATCAGTTTATCGCTGACTGGCGTGTGAAAGAACCAAGTTGGTATAACGCACCGGTCCGCCCTTTCTTTCCCTATAAAGGAGCAGATACAACGCGTCTTCTCATTGTTGGTCTTGCTCCTGGATTACGCGGCGCCAATCGAACTGGACGTCCATTTACGGGTGATTATGCTGGACACTTACTTTATTCCACTTTAAAAAAATTTGGATTTGCGCAAGGAACTTTTGAGGAAAGAGCAGATGATACTCTTGAACTGATTGATGCTGCAATCGTTAACTCTGTTCGTTGTGTTCCACCAGAAAATAAACCTACCGGTGCGGAAATTAACACGTGCCGCTCTTTTTTTTCGCCTCTTTTAACAAATCTTCCCAAACTTAAAGCCGTTATTACCTTAGGCACCATTGCACACCATTCAACCATACGCGCTCTTAATGCAAAAGTTTTAGCGCATCCTTTTGGACATGGCACAATCAATAACATTGGTAGATTACGCATCTTTTCCAGCTATCACTGTTCTCGTTATAATACCAATACTGGCCGCTTGACAGACGCTATGTTTCACCAAATTTTTCAAGAGGCAAAAACATACTTAGATCAATGCTAAATCAATAAAGCATATCCAAGCCGATCATCCATATCTTTTTAAAAGTCTTGCTTTTTCACGTCCCCAATCACGTTTTTTTTCCGTTTCGCGCTTATCATGAAGTTTTTTTCCACGGGCTAGAGCAATCTCTAACTTAACGCGCCCACGTTCATTAAAGTAAAGTTTGAGAGGAACAAGTGTCATTCCCTCTCGGGATGTTGCATTAAAAAAACGTGCCATCTCACGTTTTGAAAGTAATAATTTACGCAAACGTCTCGGCTCATGATTAAAACGATTAGCCTGCGTATATTCAGGAATATAGCTGTTGACTAACCATAATTCCCCATTTTCAAAACTGGCATAGCTTTCAGCAATATTAGCATGATTAGAACGTAAAGACTTTACTTCCGCTCCTTGAAGAACAAGACCCGCCTCAAGATTATTAAGAATTTCAAAATTAAAACGTGCTTTACGATTGTCAGCAATTATTTTCCGCACAGACGCGTTCTTTTTTTTATTCATGGCTTTGTCAATATCATTTTATGCTTTTAAAAGACCCGCATGACTAAGAGCTGCATCAATAATCTTCTTGGTGCTCTGTGTTAATGGAACAATTGGAGAACGCACTGTCTCACCACAAAATCCTAATTTTGCAGCAGCATATTTAATCCCTGCAGGGCTAGGTTCAATAAATACAGCACGATTGAGAGGCATGAGACGATCATTTAATTCCCGTGCTGTTTTATAATCCCCATGAAAACAAGCAGCTTGAAGTTCTGCACAAAGTTTTGGAGCAACATTGGAGGAAACTGAAATACATCCGACGCCTCCATGAGCATTAAAACCTAATGCTGTACAGTCATCACCGGAAAGCTGCACGAAATCTTTACCACACTTTTCACCTTGTTCACTCACGCGCTCAATTCTGCTCGTTGCATCCTTAACACCAATGATATTGTTAAAATCTCGATAAAGGTCTCTCATCGTTTCCACAGCCATATCAATAACAGAACGACCCGGAATATTATAAATTATAATCGGGATAGAAACAGCTTTGGCAATGGAAGAAAAATGCTTATATAAACCAGACTGATTGGGTCTATTATAATAGGGCGTAACAACCAAAACGGCATCTGCACCAGCTTTTTGCGCGTGTTGTGCGAGTTCTATAGCCTCACTTGTACTATTGGACCCTGCTCCAGCAACAACAGGAACACGCTTTGCGACCTGCTCAACACACAATGCTATAATTCGCTTATGTTCTTCATGACTTAAAGTTGCTGATTCACCTGTCGTCCCAACAGGGCTTACACCGTTAATCCCTTGTGTGATTTGCCATTCAACAAAATCACAAAACGCTTTCTCATCAATTGCACCCTTATGATCAAATGGTGTAATAAGCGCAGTTATAGCTCCCTTGAGCATGATCAACTCCCTATAATGTTCGCTTTTATTTTTTTAATAATCGCCTTTATAAATTTTAAATAGAGCATAATCTTGCTCTATCATCGAAGCAAGATGAATTTCAAAAAAAGCCTTCATAAGATCAACATATTCTTCCTTAGATTTTGAACATTTCTTTAAAATAAGCCGTCTGTATTAACGTGTTTTTCATGCTTGTATTCTATAAAGCCTTAGGTTTTTTTTACAAAAAGCAAGGTCTCAAGGTCTTTTCTCTATGCGTGTATTTTCCACCTCTCTTTTCGTAGCAACCTTTACTACACTTATACTGGCAATAAGAATTTTATTTTCAAATGCCTATGCACAAACACCTCTTTTACATGGGAAAGCACCAATCCCTTCGGCACGCCCCACCGCTCTTACTGTCAAACAAACAGCTCAACCTCTTCAACAAAGACACACGACATCGCACAATACTGCGACACTCAGACAACTAAAGGCTGGGCTAGATGCCCTTGCAAACAACAATATTGCAAAAACAATAAGTCTTCGTAATTCACTGGAAAAACATAGCCTTGATCGTTATATTTTAACATGGGCGCTGGGGCTATCAAACCAAGATAATATACCAAGTTCTGAAATATATAATGCCATCAACATGCTAAAAGGATGGCCCGGTATAGAGACGATGCAACGCAATGCTGAACGTGCTTTTCTTAACGAAACCAATGTCACACGCGCCATCATCCAAAAATTTTCTCATCATCCCCCTCTTACAGCACAAGGAATGGCTCTCTTTGCTAAAGCACTTATTGCGATGGGACAAACCACTCGTGCTCAACATGTTCTTGCACCGTGGTGGCATAAAACACCGCTTAATGCAAAAGAAGAAGTGTTCGTTCTTAAAAGTGCAAGTGCGGCCTTAAAACCTATTGATCATTTAAAACGCATGCAGTTTATGTTGTATGCACATCGTTTTGATTCAGCATCACGTATTGCAAAATTAGCCCACGCTCAATCTCTTTTTGATGCTTTTGTGGCCGTTGAAAAAAATGATCCTAGAGCGACACAAAAATTACGCGCTGTCGAGAGAACATGGAAAAAAGATCCTCTCTTCCAGTTTGCTCGAATGCGCCATCTTCGGCGAACAGAGCAATATGATGCAGCCGCAGCACTTATGATGAAAACATCAAAAGATGCATTCCATCTTATGAACCCTCATTCTTTGTGGAAAGAGCAACGCGCCCTTTCTCGCGAAATGCTCGATTTAAACAAACCCAAAATGGCTTATCAACTCGTTGCGATGCATACTGGCATGACATCTGCATTAGCCATCGATGCTGAGTTTCATGCAGGATGGTACGCACTACGATTTCTTCATAACCCTAAATTAGCCATGCAGCATTTTTCACGCATTCCTCAACTTTCTTCTTTACCTTTTTCTGCATCACGTGGATATTACTGGATGGGACGAACCGCAGAAACGCTAGGAGAACATAAAAATGCTCAGCACTACTTTCATCGCGCCGCTCATTTTGGTGCAACTTATTATGGTCAATTAGCCGCTGCGCGACTCAATCAAAAAAGGCTTAACATTTCCTTTCCTAAACCAACAAATGCTGAGCGACAACATTTTAGTGCACGAAAAGCTATCAAAGCAATTCAACGTCTTGAAGAAGCTGGCTATGCTGATTTTGCTAAAATTTTTTATAGAGAACTCGGAAAAAAAATAGAAAGCCCAGGTGAATTAGCTCTTCTGGCTGTTATGGCAGAAAAAAATGGTGACTATTATACCAGCCTCAAAATCGGAAAAATGGCTGCTTTTCAGGGTAAAAATGTCGGGGCACTTTCTCACCCGCTGGGAGCTATACCGGCTTCTGCTCATATTTCTGTAGAAGAAAAATCGCTTATCTATGCCATTGCACGCCAAGAAAGCGAATTTAATCCAACAGCCATATCAAAAGCAGGTGCACAAGGGATCCTCCAATTGCTTCCTACAACAGCAAAAGCACTCGCAAAAAAATATTCAATCGCGTGGTCTCCTAAAAAATTCGGCAGTGATGCTTATTATAATGCAACATTAGGGGCTTATTTTCTCAATGAACAATTGGAACGTTTTAATGGATCCTATATCTTAACGCTTATTGGCTATAATGCGGGGCCCCGCCGAGTCAATGAATGGATAAAACGTTATGGCGACCCTCGTGGACAATCTCTCGATCACGTCATTGATTGGATTGAGCGCATTCCTTATACAGAAACACGGAATTACGTGATGCGTGTCATGGAAAATTACGGTGTCTACAAAGCAAGACTCACAGGGAAAATAGATATAAAAACCGACCTGCTTTCTGGTCGATGGAAATAATATGCCTTAATCTTCCCTAATAGCATTGTGTTCTTAAGAGATATCTTTATTCCCTCTTAAAGAGTATTCACATACAGCCTCACTCTTAACGTGCAAGTAAGTTAAGTGATTTAATGGATTCAGTATCAATAGAGTTGAATAGGAAAATCCTATGCTATTTGAAGCTCTCATTCCAAATACAAAATAATGAATTATCATTATAAATCATCATGTTGCGCAAATAGTTTATTTTTTCTCAACACATAAACGATCATATCATAGAGATTATCAATGGAAAAAGAGTGAAATGAATAGCTCATCCTTTTACTATTGCTTATTCATCAACATTAAAATCTTGTACAATAGCATATTTTGAGGATGTTTTTTTCTGCTTACAATATTTCTATACCCCATAGGGGGCGTTATTACATATATCTGTTTGGATCATCTCTAAAATAAAAGACAGACTCATTGAGAAAAAACCTTAAAGATAAAAAATATCCTTCTGTCTCTTCTCTTTTCGTTCAGCTTTACAACTTTCAAACATATCAATATCTTTAAGAATGAAGCTGAAACTTTTCCTTTTATTTCTCTCATCTTTATCTATAAGCTCATATCCTTCGCACAAAACAGAATATCTAGCCTCAATAGTATGTGTTTCTTATTCCTATTTTTGATTTAAAAAGACATTTTGTAATGTTTCTAAGTTCATTTCACAATGGTGAACCTGAAGAGTGCTGATGAAAATCCTCTCACGGATGGTATAAGAATCGATAGACCTATCCTCCCCTAATCCTCAATATTGCAAAAGCCTTTTCATATTAGAGCAATCATAAGAAATATGTTCACGCCTAGATTTTTTATATCCATACTCCCCTTGTAATGTCTTTAAGCGAATGATTTTGATTGATTCAACATCAAAAAGATTTGCAGAGAACTATATTTCATTCACATTATAAATGATGAGCAATCATTCCAAATCAATATATTATCTAAACAGAGCCTCCCATAAAAATCAGCTAAATATTAAGGATACTCTGATCGTTTTATTCACTTTTGATGGTGGAGGGGGAGGAAAAGAACCAACCCGTTGAAGGGCTGCCATAGCCAATCGATCAAGTTCTGGATCACCAGCAGAAACGATGACACGGCTAGAAAAAATATTTCCCCGCTCATGCACTCTAAATTCTAACTTTACCGTTCCTTTTGCTCGACTGGTACGCTGTCCTACAACATAATTTTTTTGCTTTTCTAATTGCGACTGTACCTTTGCTAACCACTCCATTAACACTAGATTTTCAAGCCCTGCGGTACTGCCGCTCTGTCTGGCGGCAACCGAACGCACGGCCTTTACAGATGACTGCTTTACAATTGTCTTTTGTTTTATTTTTTTTTCAAATATTTTATCTTCTACTTTGTGAGGCAGAGATTCTTCCAAAAATTTTTCTGTAAAATTATCTTTTTCTACAGTATGCTGTGGCTCTTCTGGTTGAATTTCATCCACCGTCTCTAATATCTCTGGCTCTTGCTCAGCAAGATCTGGCTGTAATAATTCTGATTTTGTGCTCAGACTTGATAAATCTGGATCATGATCTAGATTCGGCGAATCTCTATCAGCATCCAGATATACACTCTCTTGGGCAAGAGTTAGCATAATAGTCGACGAGAGCATACCGTTACTGACACCAGTCTTTCGAAAATAAAACTGTGCTCCCAATGCAATATGCAAAGAAAGGGCGCCAATAAATGCACCAATCCAAAGAGTTGATAACTGCCTCATATTTGCAAAGTTCATCGTTTCTTCCGCCGCTATTCTAAGTGCAATATTGGTCTTTTATCTCATTAAAACAAGCTATTTAGAAATTGCAACTTTTTTCTTGACTGATTTTATCATGTTTAATATGGTTTCTCTGTGATTTTATATTGTTAAATCATTCCTGCTTGGTTGGCTAACTTTTGATAGGGTTAAGTCAAGCGTTTTATGTAAAATTTCAAGCTTAGAGAGGGGATGTTTTTAAAAAAGGTTATAATGTGTTATGCGAATAAGACGAGAAAATATCCATAGGAGCTGTGTGATTTTAGGTGCGTTGTCGGTCTGTATACCTTCATTTGTTTTTGCACAAAGCAGCGATAAGAATGTTGTGACGGAGCTCAAACCAATCCTTATTAAAGGACAAAAAATAGAGGATTCTTCAAGTTCAGTAACCGTTCTAACTGATCGTCAAACCAGCAAGAATATTGATGAAAAACAAATAACTGATGTGTATGATGTCAGTCGTCTTAATCCTTCTGTCTCCTACAATCCCAAAAGTAATAGTTTTGTTATTCGTGGTTTAGATGCAAACCGTGTTCTTATGACAATGGATGGTATTTCTCTTCCATGGTTTAATGATATATTCCGTGATGGAGGTGGGAACACGACTTTTGATTTTAATGCTCTTTCTACGTTTGATACTATTCAAGGATCCGATTCTAGTCTCCATGGTTCTGGCGCTTTAGGGGGAATGATTGCATTGCGTACTCTTAATCCTGAAGATCTTATCGTGGAAGGGAAAAATTGGGGAAGCCTTATAAAAGGTGGTTATCACTCTGTTGATAACAGCTGGCGCATCGATCAAGCTTTTGCTGTGCGCAATTACCGAACATTTTTGCTTTTCCAAGGGTCTTATGTAGAAGGTCATGAGCGCAAAAATATGGGAACAGTGGGAGGATATGAAGAACGCACGCGTAAAAACCCTTCTCATTTTGACAAAAATAACTTGCTTTTTAAAATTCATCAATATTTGAGTGATAACCATCGGATTGGTTTTACTGCAGAACGTTTTGGTCATAATAGTAACTCACATGCATTAAATTCATCTAAAAGATATGCTCCAGGTTCCGTTTATGAGCGGGATGATAAACTTCGTGAGCGCTTTTCTCTTTCTTATAATTATAATGGTAATGGCGACGCGCTTCTTGATGCGTTTAATGGGAAGCTTTATTGGCAAAGACAATCAAGTCGTGACGTTACGACTGGTGTTCGTGTTTCAGCCCCCAAAGGGGATTATTTGAGAGATAATTTTTTGCGTAATATAAATTATGGTTTCAGTGCTGATGCGCTTAAAAAAATGGATTTTAGCACTGTAAATCATACGTTAAAGTTTGCAACAAATGTTGAGTCATCTAAATTTCATCACTATTTGTTCGGTAAAGATAATTGTCATATAAAAGAATACGCGCGGGGATGTCTTTTTGTTCCTGCTAATCGGTCAGATTCACCAGACACAAATGGTTACAATTTAGGGCTTGCTTTTGAAGATGAAATTGGATTCGTTGATGGTCGTTTTCGTGTAACGCCAGGAGTCCGGTACGATTGGTACAAATATGTTCCTCAAAAAACACCTTCTTATGAGAAAGCTCTGATTTCTGATAAATTCCCTCCAGAAAGAAGCGGCTCACGCTTTTCTCCTAAATTGCGTATGGAATGGGATGTTCGGGATCAAGTGACACTCTATGCTCAGTGGGCGCAAGCTTTTCGTGCACCCCGTATTTCAGAGCTTTACGTCTCTTATATCAAACCTTCTGCTTATTATGTGAAAGGAAATCCTGATCTTAAACCAGAGACAAGCAATGGCTATGATGTTGGTCTACAGTATGAGAATGCAAATTTTGGTGGTTCCTTCAATGCCTTTATAAACCAATATAAGAATTTCATAGATACCGAGGATAGAGGGCCCTCAGAAGAATTTAAATTTGCGCGTCGGCATTATATGAATCGTTTCCGTGTGCAAATTTTTGGTGTTGAAACAAAAGCACATTTAGCCCTTAAAAATGGTTTTCATGGCTCTGTTGCTCTTGCTTATTCACAAGGAAAAGATCTTGATAAAAAAGAGTATCTTAACTCAATTCCTCCTTTGAAAACCGTTATCGGATTAGGATATGCAAAAGAGGTTTGGGGAAGCGATATTACCCTTACTTTAGCAGCCAAACGCGACAAAGTAGCTAAAGAATCTGATTATCAAAAAATTCCAGGATACCATGTCGTTGATATGACAGGGTGGTGGAAACCATTCGGTGAAACAGGACCTATCTTAAGAGCTGGTGTTTATAATCTTTTCAATACAAAATATTGGAATGTATCAGAACTTCCTTCAAGTAAGAGTTCAACACCGAAAGATTATTATAGCCAGCCTGGTCGTAACTTTAAGGTGTCGTTCGTACAAAAGTTTTAGTCACTTTTATTAACGATTAGGTCAATAAAATTATCGATAAAAGGATGAATTATTGTGTTTCTATTTTCAACATCTTTAAAATTACAAGAATTGAGTAGAAAAGTTTTAATTCTTTCTGTTTTACCTTTTTTTGATTGTTCGGCTGTTGGCGATAGAGCGTTATTTTGTGATAGATTGAACTCTTAAAAGAATTTAATCTATTGCCTTGGAATTGTAAAATTTGAAAGTTAGTTTTTGAGTTAAGTAACATAAAGGTAAAGTCCATGGCACAGACAGCTGAAATGATTCTTCGTTTACGTGAAGAAAAAAAAGAAATGCGAAACCGCGATTTTGCGGTTTCGATTGGTATATCTGAAGCAGAGCTTATTGCGGCTTATTGTACCATTGGAAAAGCAAAAAGACTACAAATTGATGTTGCTACTCTCTTGGAAAGTGCACCTCTGCTTGGAAAAGTTATGGTCTTAACACGCAATGAATATGCTGTTCATGAAATAACAGGGTGTTTTGAAAAAATTGTTCAAAACCAACATGTCCCTATAACACTGGGTGAAATTGATTTGCGTATTTTTGCAAAACAATGGAAATTCGGTTTTGAATATGATGTCATTATACTTGGAAAGCCTGCAAAAAGTCTACAATTCTTTGATGAGCATGGCGTTGCTATTTTAAAAGTCTATTCTAAAGATACAACCAACATGGAAGAGTGGAACAAGCTTGTTGAAAAGCTCCTTCTTGAAGATCAATCCTCTGTTCTTGACATTCTTCCTGTTTCTCTTCCAGTTCAATGTGACATAACAGAATTGGATATTGAGAATTTTCGGGATCGTTGGCGTAAAATGACAGATGTACACCAACTTCATAAGATTATTTCCGAATTTAAAATTAATCGGCATCATGCTGTAAAATATGCTGGAAATGAATTTTCCGATGAACTACAGGTAAATGCTGTTGAAATAATGCTTACCCAAGTTGCAAAACAAGAACTGCCCATTATGTGTTTTGTTGGGAATAAGGGGTGTATTCAAATTTTCAGTGGAACTGTGAAAAATATTAAGCAAATGGGACCTTGGCTTAATGTTCTTGATCCGGGGTTTGACCTCCACTTACTTACGTCTGGGATTGCTAGTGTATGGCATGTTCGCAAACCTACTCGTGATGGTTATGTCAGTTCACTTGAAGTTTTCGATAAAAATGATGGTATGATTGTACAATTTTTTGGCTTGCGTAAAGAAGGTCAAAAAGAGCGTGAGGATTGGCGTGCTTTATTGAAGTCTCTTCCTCTCTATCAAGAATTAGTCGTCGCTTAGAAAGATAAAATATGCTTATACTTCTTTTGCGTAGACACTTCAGTTTTTTTCTTCTTTTTTTATTGCTTTCTCTTAGCTTTTTTTCTCAACGTGTCATTGCTGAACCTACAACGCATTTTTCTGAAAATGCGCGAATTGTCTCTATTGGCGGTTCTCTGACGGAAATTATTTATGCATTAGGCGCGCAAGATCAACTTGTTGCCCGTGATAGTACAAGCGTTTATCCTAAAGAAGCCCTAAAACTTCCTGTGCTTGGCTACATGCGGGCTCTTTCACCTGAAGGTGTTCTATCTCTTGCTCCAGAAGGTATCTTGCTCGTTGAAGGAAGTGGTCCTCCTTCAGCAATTGAAATTCTCAAAAAAACATCAATCCCCATCGTAATCATACCAGAAAACTATTCTCGAGAAAGTGTCATAGAAAAAATTCGCCTCGTTGGAAAAGCCATCCATCGTGAAGCACAAGCTGCTGCATTAATTCAAAAAGTAAGCCGTGATTTTGTAGATAATGATGCTCTTTTGGCAAAAGTAACGAAACCAAAGCGGGTTCTTTTCATTTTATCTGTACAAAATGGACGCGTTATGGCATCTGGAACAGGTACAGCAGCTGATGGTATCATAAAACTTTCAGGAGCTATCAATGCCATTACCGATTATAAAGGGTATAAACTTCTCAATAACGAAGCGTTACTAAAAGCGGATCCTGATGCTATTTTGCTTATAACGCATAGTGGAAAATCTATTAATCTTGAAAAGCTTTTAGCTATACCAGCAATTCAGGCAACAACTGCTGCCAAAAATCACGCTATTAAACAAATGGATGCTATGTACCTTTTAGGATTTGGTCCACGCACTGCAAATGCATCAAGAGAACTTATTCATATGCTTTATGGTGCAAACCAAAACGATAAAAACAGATAAAATTGGTAGAGACGCTGTCCATGGTTTATGCACCTGAAACAGAAAAACATAAAAGAATAAAGCGTGAAGATTTAAGAAAAATACTCTTATTCGCTCTCATAATATTCCTTATCTTTAGCATTTTAAGCGGACTTTTAAATGGCGCTTCAAATACTTCACTCTTTGATTTCCTTTATAGCCTGTTTACGCAAGAATTTTCTGTCAGTCGTAAAACACGCGATTATCTCATATTTATTGATATAAGGCTTCCTCGTGTTATCTTAGGGCTATTGATCGGAGCAGCTTTGGCTGTCTCTGGTGTTTTGATGCAAGGACTTTTCCGTAATCCTCTTGCAGATCCTGGAATTGTAGGTGTATCGGCAGGAGCCGGTCTTGGCGCTGTTTTAGCCATTGTTGTAGGTTTTGCCTTTCCTGTTTCATTTGCACCTTTTCTAGAGCCGTACAAGGTTATCATAGGCGCTTTTTTGGGTGGGCTTTTATCAACGATTGTTCTCTACATAATAGCAACGCATCATAGCTTTACCTCTATTGCAACCATGTTGCTTGCCGGTATTGCCCTTGGAGCCTTAAGCAGTGCAGTTGTTGGAACATTGATTTTTATCGCAAATGACCAGCAATTACGCGATATTACTTTTTGGAGTCTTGGCTCTCTTGCGGGTGCAACATGGCTCAAAGTATGGCTTGTTCTCCCTTTTATCTTTGTTGGTCTTCTTTTCTCCCCCTTTTTATCACGAGCCCTGAATGCTCTTGCGCTTGGAGAAGCCGTTGCTGGTCATATTGGCTTTCCAGTTCAACGCGTTAAAAATATTGCCATTCCCCTTGTTGCTCTTATGTGTGGAAGTGCTGTTGCTGTCAGTGGTGGTATTGGTTTTATTGGGATTATTGTTCCTCATATTTTACGTCAGCTTATTGGTCCTGATCACCGCTATCTCATTCCTTACTCTGCTCTCTTAGGAGCAGCATTACTTATTTTTGCTGATACGTTTGCACGCTTAATTGTTGCTCCTGCAGAATTGCCAATTGGAATCGTAACAGCACTTTTCGGTGCTCCCTTCTTCCTGTGGATCCTTATATGCAAACGAGGAACAGACTTTTCATGATTGAGGCGACAAACATTTGCGTTCAGCGCGGAAAGAAACAGATTCTTAACCACGTTAATCTTCAAGCTAAAAGTGGCGCTTTTACCATCATTATCGGTCCCAACGGATCAGGGAAAAGTACTTTTGTCAAAGCATTAAGTGGAGAAATTCCTTACAGTGGGAAAATAACCTTAAATGGTTATGATGTACGTCAAACAAAGACTTATGAAATGGCAAAAATGCGAGCTGTTTTACCACAATCAACAACGCTCGTTTTTCCATTCTTAGTCCATGAAGTTGTAGGGCTTGGCCTTTCTGTAAACCAAATTACCATTACCAAAGCCGAATTACACAATCTTATCCAGGAAGCTTTAGAACGCGTTGATCTTTCTGATTACGGTAACCTGTATTATCACCAATTATCAGGTGGAGAACAAGCACGTGTACAACTTGCGCGTGTTCTTTGCCAAATCTGGAAACCCATTTATAATGGAGTTCCTCGTTGGATGATATTAGATGAACCTATTGCTAGCCTCGATATTCAACATCAAATTATCGTTATGGACATTGCAAAACAATTTGCCCATTCTGGTGGTGGCGTTCTTGCTGTTCTTCACGATCTCAATCTCGCAGCACATTATGCAGATAACATGATCTTGCTCAAGGAGGGTGAGATTTATTGCGAAGGAAATGCCTCTGCCGTTTTGACAACACAAAATCTCCGCAACGTTTATCATTGTTCCTTAAACGTTTCTGAATTACCTAAAGAAGATATCCCATTTATACTCCCTCAAACAGCATCCTCCTGTGAAGCTAGATCTCAAAGATATCGGCTTCAATCTAAAAATTAAAATCCATGCAAAAAATAAAATACGAAAAGATCCAAGAGTCTGTTTTATTTTTAAATGAACTCTTTTCTCTAAATCCATAGAAGATTTATTTGTGGTTTTAGTGGCATTATTTTTTTCATAACGCATGTGTTTTAGCTGTTTTTATCAATAGATAAATACTGATTTATAATGATCATTTACCTTCCTCTATAGTCAATAAGAAGATCAAATATGATCATATTTTTCACTTTTCTTCCTCTATTTTTAAAATTGTTTTTTTGACTCTCTCAAGTATCATATAAACCGTATAGAGGTTTCCTCTTTAAATATATAAAAAATAACGCGGAATTACTCCGCGTTAACAAAATTATCAAATGTATATAGATTCTGTATTTTCCAATCATACTCATGATTTTATAGCATAGACGACTGTTGTATTAACAGGGCGCGTTTCAGTCTCACCCGTATGGGAAAGAGTTACCTTGTGTGTATGTGCACCAGCAGAATCTGTTGTTCCTTGCAAGGTAGCATTATAGGTATAATAATTCGGTAATCTCCCAATATTACCCGTTGGCCATCCAACGCCTTTATACTGAAAATTGTGTGTATGCTCACCTGATTCTTCAATGTTACCAATATGCGTATGCGATTTTATGCTATCTTGTTGTTCATCTGCAAATTTTCTATTATCATCTAAACCCCGACCATCATCAAAACCCCGTAAAAACATGCCTCTAAAATCAGGAACTTTAAAAGTTGTATCACTGTCTTTTCCCCATTTATCCCCTATTGCCTTGAATAACTGCGGATAATCTTTACGCTTATAGGCCTTACCATCACATAAAAGCCAACCGGTTGGTATTTCTTGCATAGCAAATGTCGCAATAAATCCTGTAGGAAAACTTTCCACCTTTGGAGATGTAGGATTTAATAAATACCAGCCATCTCGACCTTCCGTTGAAATATTGCCATTATATACCATTTCATAAATACCATCTGTTTGTAGCTCTCCCCCTTCTAACGATATAACACCTGTATGCGTCGCCTTATAAATAGGCTTTTCTCCCATGCTATTAACTTTTATTGTCGTCTTGCCAACATTCACGCCATGGGCCTTAAAACGTATGATGATATCATTGTTGTATTTCTTTATCGGCGAAACTGTCTTTAAGGTAATTAATGTTGTTTTATCTTCCGCATTGATCATAAAGCCTGCGTCAATAGATCCACCATTATCTGCAAGATATTCACGCACGCGTTGCATCATCGCTCTTGCACTATCGTTGACAGAACTAGGCGGCTGACCTTCTGACCAATTAATAATATTATCTGAATGAGCATTTTCATCAGCCTTTAGCGACCAATCGTAAATATTCGACATTATAAATCCCCCATTATTTTTCATCGTTTTTCTAACAACTTCTCGTTCTGTACTCTAAAATTTGCCCGCCACACTGGGATATCATAACCACAGAACCATCCGTATTTTACGCATTCTTTCTCTCTTTACTCCTTTCAATTTAATAAGCTGATTTCATCAGACTTTTTTCATAACATCAGTCTTAATGCTTCCACTTCTCATGTGTAATGTAGGCACCTTATCTGATGTTATTTGGTATCTTGTTTTGTTGCTTTGCTATCGTTATACAGTTTCATTTTTAAATCTTGTATCTTTTTGCAAAGTTTTACAAATACCGTTCAAACTTTTTCTTACTATGGATTTCATATAACCATCATTAAATGCAATAACTTGTCATTTGCATAGAAAGTCGCTGATTTAAATTTTTAATAAAACATTTTATTTGTTCAATCTCTCTTTTGGTTATGATTTGTATTGAAAAAAATTAAAAGTTAGCTTCAAATTCTCTGCATATCTCATTATGTTTTTATTGACATGAGGGTGCTTTATTCTATTTCATTCAATTTATTTCTGAATTTGTATTGCGAGATCAATACCAATGTTTTTTGAACAGAAATCTGTTCAACCTCAATGCATTATAGAGAATATATTCGATATGATAATTTCTTCTCTTCAGTAAACTGGAATACTAAGGAGAAATTACAGAATCTCCCTGAATCTGAAGGTCGCATCCGACTCAAATGCTAAGAAAACACCCAACCCCTTAAGCCTTTACGAACAAATCCCACGTCTTTTTAAATCAACGCTCTATAACCAAACCCGCTCTCACTTAAACTGGCCCCCTCTATGTATATATTTTATTATAGGTATATTTTTTTTGCAAGAACAATAAATCCTTTTGAACATGATCTCGCAATTATTGATGTTCTCCTTAATTGATTACGATATCAAAGTAAGCACTCTCGTAAACTATTTTGCTAACTCATCTGCCTCATCAATCCAAACAAAAAATGCCCGATTGATTGACATTTTCTACCCTTCCCCCTCAGTTATCAAAGATAATTTCTTAATATATAAGTTTATCACTTCATAATGCCTCTTTTTATTCTTAAAAATACACCAAAATCGTTTAAAATACATCTTTGTGATTGACAATGTCCGTATTTAAGCCAATCATATCGGTGCTAACAAAAGTGTTTATATGGGGGAGTGCAGATATTATTTAGATATTGCATTAATCTTTTCAAAATAAATTTTCTTAAGCTTTATTGAAGATCACTTACTATAAAATGTTAGAAGCATTTCTTCATTCAAGAGTACGTAATTGATCATTTGAATATATCCCCATACCACCTTAGTTTTTGAACTCTGTGTTTAGAAGGAAAAAATTTGTGCCCAAAAATATTCCATCAATCAGCTGCAGCCCCTTTCCCGCCTCACGCAAAATTTATCAACAGAGTCCTTTTTTTTCTGATGTGCGTGTCCCTTTGCGTGAAATTTCATTAACCAATGGGAGTGGTGAAAAACCTTTAAATGTTTACGATACTTCTGGTCCCTATACCGACAAAGATGTAATCATTGATCTTACAAAAGGGTTACCCGCAATAGGCTCATCTTGGCTCTCTAGGCGTGATGATACTGAACCTTATCCTGAACGTCCCATTAAACCTGAAGATAATGGATTAACGCGCTCTCCTATACCCGCCTTTGAAAAAAAACGGTCTATTTTGCGCGCAAAAAATGGTAAAGAAATTACACAAATGGCATATGCTCGTGCAGGTATTATTACAGAAGAAATGGAATATGTCGCTATACGAGAAAATGAAGGGCTCTCAATAAAAGATCAACAACAAGTGCAGCCCAATCCATTGGGTGGAGGAATACCAGAAATTTACACTGCGGAATTCGTTCGGAATGAAATTGCCTGTGGGCGTGCTATTATTCCTCAAAATATCAATCATCCAGAATGCGAACCAATGATTATTGGGCGCAATTTTCGTGTTAAAATTAATGCCAATATTGGCAATTCAGCCGTAACATCTTCAATGGCAGAAGAAGTTGATAAAATGGTTTGGGCTATTCGTTGGGGTGCAGATACCGTGATGGATCTCTCGACGGGGCGAAATATTCACAATATCCGTGAGTGGATTATTCGAAATTCTCCTGTACCCATCGGGACTGTTCCTCTTTATCAAGCGCTTGAAAAAGTACAAGGTATTGCTGAAAATTTAACATGGGACATTTTTCGCGATACTCTTATAGAACAAGCAGAACAAGGGGTTGATTATTTTACTATTCATGCTGGCTTAAGATTACCATTTATTCCAATGACCATTGATCGTGTAACAGGGATTGTATCTCGGGGTGGTTCTATTATGGCAAAATGGTGTCTTCATCATCATAAAGAAAGCTTTCTCTATGAACATTTTGATGAAATTTGTGATATTGCAAGCAGCTATGATATCTCTCTTTCGTTGGGAGATGGATTACGCCCTGGCTCTATTGCTGATGCTAATGATGAAGCCCAATTTGCTGAACTTAAGACTTTAGGAGAATTGACAAAAGTTGCTTGGGAAAAAAATGTACAGGTTATGATTGAAGGACCAGGACATGTCCCAATGCATAAAATTAAAGAAAATATGGAACAGCAACTCGATCTTTGTCATGAAGCCCCTTTTTATACTTTGGGGCCTCTTACAACTGATATCGCTCCTGGTTATGACCATATTACATCCGCCATTGGTGCAGCTATGATTGGATGGTTTGGAACCGCTATGTTGTGCTATGTAACGCCTAAAGAACATTTAGGACTTCCCGATAAAAATGATGTCAAAACGGGAGTCATCACTTATAAAATTGCCGCTCATGCTGCTGATCTTGCAAAAGGTTTGCCCAGCGCACAATTACGCGATAATGCTCTTTCGCGTGCACGCTTTGACTTTAGATGGCATGATCAATTCAACCTTTCTCTTGATCCAGAAACGGCTTGTGCCTTTCATGATGAAACAATGCCTAAAGATGCGCATAAATTGGTGCATTTTTGTTCTATGTGTGGACCAAAATTCTGTTCTATGCGTATTTCTCATGATATTCGTGATGCTGCATCACTCAAAATGGCAAAAGGTGAAGGTATGGTCGCTATGGCTGAAAAATATCAAGAAAGTGGTGACCTGTATGTCAAAGCCCCTCAAAAAAAGAGAGTCAACAGTTGAAGAATATTCTGATCAAAGGTGCGGGGGTCGGTGGTTTAACCGTTGCTTTTATGTTACAACAAAAAGGCGCTCATGTTACTGTATCTGCCCCTCCTCTTTCTCCTATAGGAACAGCAAGTTGGTATGCAGGAGGAATGCTTGCGCCTTACTGTGAAAGAGAAAATACTAAACAGATCGTTGAAGATCTTGGTGTACAAGCCATACAATGGTGGCGTAAAGCATTTCCAGATCTTGTTATACGAAAAGGAACTTTAGTTGTCGCACCAGCACGAGATAAGGTAGAACTTGAACGATTTTCAGAGCGGACACATCATCATAGAATTATAAACGGTGAAGAAATAGCGCGTCTTGAACCTGATCTTGCAGAACGTTTTAACCATGCGCTTTTTTATGAAAATGAAGCCCATCTTGATCCTCGTAAAGCGCTCATTGCTTTAAAAGAAATCTTGATAAAAAACGGTGCATGTTTTGTTGGTGTCAAAACATCTGAAATAAATTTTGATATGATCATTGATGCAACAGGAATAGCACGTTTAGGAAAAGATAAAAATATACGGGGGGTGCGTGGTGAAATGCTGCTCGTACGCTGTAGGGATATTAAACTTTCCCGCCCCATTCGTCTTCTTCATCCACGCATCCCACTTTACATTGTTCCGCGACAAGATAATATTTTTATGATTGGCGCAACGATGATTGAAAGTGACTTTGACGGTGCCATCTCTGTGAGATCAATGATGGAATTGCTCAACGCAGCCTATACCTTGCATCCTGCTTTTGCTGAAGCAGAAATTGTTGAATCTGGCGTTGGAGTCCGCCCTGCTTATCCTGATAACTTCCCTTCTGTATGCAAATATGGTAATCACATTTCTATAAATGGATTTTATAGACATGGTTTTCTTTTATCTCCAGAAATGGCAAAACGCGCGGTAAAATTGGCATTGGAATAAAACATGCAAATCTTTGTTAATGGTGAAAAAGTTCAAACAGAAAACACTTTTCTCAATCTCTTGCTTGAAGAATTGGGGTATGAGGGAAATTGGCTCGCTATTGCTGTCAATGCTGAAGTTGTTCCTGTAGAGGCACGCAACCAATTTATTTTACATGAAGGAGATAAAGTAGAAATTTTAAGCCCAATGCAAGGAGGTTAATATTTATGTTGAATCTTTATGGGCGTGAATTCTCATCTCGTCTTATGTTAGGTACAGCGCAATATCCCTCACCTGCTGTTCTTCGTGATGCTATTCATAAATCGAATACAGAAATTGTAACCGTTTCATTACGCCGCGAAAGCGCTGGTGGCAAACAAGGGGGACAATTTTGGCAATTCCTTGAAGAGCTTGATATAACAATACTTCCCAATACCGCAGGTTGTTATACTGTTAAAGAAGCTGTAACGACAGCCCATTTAGCACGAGATCTCTTTAAAACCTCTTGGATTAAACTCGAAATTATCGGGAATGCTGATACCTTACAGCCAAATGTTTTTGCTCTCATCGAAGCAGCGCAAATTTTAAATAGTGAAGGTTTTCACGTTTTTGCCTATACAACCGATGATCTCATTGTTGCTGAAAGACTCTTAGATGTTGGTTGCCAAGTTATTATGCCTTGGTGCGCGCCTATTGGCTCTGCCAAAGGTCCTCATCATACCGATGGACTGCGCTCTATTCGTGCTTATCTTCCTGATGTTACTCTTGTGATTGATGCTGGCATTGGGCGTCCATCTCATGCTGCTGTTGCTATGGAAATGGGTTATGATGCGGTCCTTCTTAATACCGCAGTTGCTAAAGCAGGTGATCCTGTCTTGATGGCTGAAGCATTTTCTAAAGCTATCCAAGCAGGACGTATGGGATATCAAGCAGGCATTCTTGAAGCACGCAATGTCGCCGTTCCTTCAACACCCGTTATTGGAAAAGCAGTGTTTTCATGAAATTGGATCCATTTTATCTCATCGTTGATAATGCTGATTGGATTGAACGCTTGGTTCCTCTTGGTGTCAAACTCATACAACTACGTATGAAAGACGAAGATCTTCAAATAATCCGTCAACATATCAAACGCGCAAAAAATATCTGTGATAAATGGGGAGCACAACTCATAATTAATGATCATTGGCGCATTGCCATTGATGAAAAATGCAATTTTATTCATCTTGGGCAAGAAGATCTAAGCAATGCTGATCTTCCTGCAATTCGCAAAAATGGTATAAGATTTGGTCTTAGCACCCATGATGAACATGAATTGGATATCGCCCTCTCTGTTCATCCTGACTATATTGCTCTTGGTCCTATTTATCCGACAATCTTAAAAAAAATGAAATGGCAACCTCAAGGATTAGAAAAAATTAAACAATGGAGAAAACGGATTGGTGCTTTACCTTTCGTTGGCATTGGTGGTTTAAACCCAGAACGCGCAATAGATGTTTTGAAAGCAGGAGCCAATAGTGCTGCTGTTGTCACAGACATTATCCTCAATAAAAAACCTGAAGAGCGGGTAGAACAATGGTTCAAGGTAACCCAGCCATGGCGTTAACACCTTCTGTTCTCATTGTTGCAGGCACTGATCCAACAGGAGGTGCTGGTATTGTTCGTGATATAGAAACAGCTGCATATTTTCATATCAAAGCTAATTTAGCCATCACTTGTGTCAATGTACAAGATGATCATCACGTTGCTGAAATTGTGCCCATGAATGAAAAACTTGTTGCTGCGCAAATGCGCAGTGCCCTAGAGGCTCATTCAATCAGCGCAATAAAGATTGGTATGACAGGAAATCAAGCCATTATCGCGGCAATTTGTCATGTACTCGAAGATTATCCCCATATTCCCGTTATTCTTGATCCTGTTCTGATTGCCTCATCGGGGGGAAAACTAACAACGGAAAAAATCACAGAAATTATGATCAATCAGCTTCTCCCATATGTTACTCTTTTAACACCAAATAGAGATGAGCTTGCTCTTCTTAGCCAAACCCCACTGGCATCTCATCATGAAGAGACAATACAACAAGCAAAAAAACTTTTATCATTGGGCGCTCGTTCTATTTTAGTAAAAGGAGGGCATGCAGAGGGACCTCTTGCAATCGATAGCTTCATTGACAAAATGGAAGTTATCAATATTTCTGCTCCACGTTTAAAAGGAACAATGCGTGGAACAGGGTGCATTCTCTCAAGTGCTATTGCAGCCCATTTAGCGCTCAATGAACCTCTCATTTCAGCCATAAAAAAAGCAAAAGCATATACCCACACAGTGCTTTTAACTCATTGTAAAAACATTTTTTAAATAATATAAGCTTATATAAAAGTAATATTTATGTATATTATTTATATAAATAATATTTTATACTTAAATTTACTATAAAATGTAATTTTCATTAATTATTAAATATAAAACATAATGATAAATATTTTATTATTTAATCACTTGCATAAAAATGAAAATTCTTTTACCGTGAGAAAATTAGTTTGTTTAAAAAGCTATAGTGTATCTAAGCAAATTGTACATTTAACGATGTATATAATTGCAAACTTCCGCATTTTATGATGTGCCTTTTTTATGAAAAGAGAAAATGCTGTCAGCGTTTTTAGGTACGAACAAACACATTTATAAAACTTGAAGGATAATTTTGTTTGATCTATAATTGCTAGATCATTAGAAAAAACGAAATGTTAAATCAAACGCCGTACTCAATTTCCTATGAAGAACTTTTGAACTTTTATAAAGAAAGTGGTGTGGATGCTGTTTTGACAGATTTACCGATTGATCGTTTTAAGCAGTCTGCTTGTTCAGAGAAAAAATTAACACCTGTTGTAAACATTTCTCATAATCAACAAACATCCCCCAAAACATCTCCAACTGTAAAATTAGATCATCATCCGCTCCATAACTCGAGGTCTATACAAAACGAACCTTCTGCTGTAGAGAGTGCCAAGAATGCAACGACACTTGATGAATTAAAATCTGCTCTTCTTGCATTTAATGGCTGTTCATTAAAATTGACAGCAAAAAACACCTGTTTTTCAGATGGAACAGCAGGAAGCCCCCTGATGCTTATAGGTGAAGCCCCAGGACGAGATGAGGATCTACAAGGCATTCCTTTTGTGGGAAAAGCAGGAATGTTACTGAATAAAATCCTCGCATCAATTGGCTTAACAAGAAATAATGTGTACATTGCTAATACTATTCCTTGGCGTCCTCCAGGAAATCGTACACCAACACCAAGAGAAATTGCCTTGTGCCGCCCTTTTATTGAACGACACATTTATTTAGCACGTCCTCGTGTGCTCATAGCACTAGGAGGCGTTGCGGCACAATTCCTTACCGGATCTCAAAATGGGATCATCCGAACACGTGGGAAATGGCATGTTTATGAAAGTGAGGATAATATAAAGATACCTGTTATGCCAACTTTTCACCCTGCTTACCTTCTTAGAACCCCTAGTCAAAAGAAGCTTACATGGATAGACTTTTTAGAAGTAAAAAATCGTCTCGATAGCCTTTTGTAATTCTTTAATCTTCTTTGACACTAAAATTAAAAACCTTCTTTAACTCTTAAAACACGAATGGGAAAAACTATGGAACAGCCAACAACAGCTCTTTATCGTTTGGAAGACTATCAGCCAACCCCTTACGCTATCCCTAAAACACAACTTTTTTTCCAATTGGCACCAACAAAAACCTCTGTTACAGCCATATTGTCTATTGAACCCCGCCATGATACAAAAGAATTAACACCTCTTGTACTTTCAGGCGATGATCTTACTTTAATTTCTGTTGCGATTAATGGTAAAATATTAGCCCCAAACACTTATAAAGTTACGCCTTCACGTTTAGAAATTACCACGCCACCAGCCGCTCCCTTTACATTGGAATTGGTTACAGAACTAAATCCTGAAAGCAACCGCCAACTTATGGGGCTTTATCTTTCAAATGGTGTTTATTGCACACAATGCGAATCGGAAGGTTTTCGTCGTATGACTTATTTTTACGACCGTCCAGATGTTCTTTCTACCTATAGAGTGAAAATTGAAGCCGATTCCCAAACAATCCCCATCTTGCTTTCAAATGGCAATCTGGTGGAAACAGGAACTTTAGAGAATAATCGCCATTTTGCCGTTTGGGAAGATCCTTATCCTAAACCATCTTATCTCTTTGCTTTGGTAGGTGGCGATCTTGATAAGTTAGAGGACCATTTTACAACTGCATCTGGACGACGTGTCGAACTTGGTATTTATGTAGAAAAAGGAAAAACCAAACGCGCTGCTTATGCTATGGATGCGCTCAAACGTTCCATGCGTTGGGATGAAAAGTGTTTCGGACGCGAATATGATCTTGATGTTTTCAATATTGTTGCTGTTTCAGATTTTAACATGGGAGCAATGGAAAACAAAGGTCTTAACATTTTTAATGATAAATATGTTCTCGTCGATCCTGAAACAGCAACCGATCAGGATTATAGAAATGTTGAACGCGTCATTGCTCATGAATATTTCCATAATTGGAGCGGTAATCGTGTTACCTGTCGCGATTGGTTTCAACTCTGTTTAAAAGAAGGCTTCACTGTTTATCGTGATCAGGAATTTTCATCAGATCAAAATGTACGCAGCCTGCAACGAATTGAAGATGTAAAAGCATTAAAAGCTACGCAATTTGTCGAAGATTCAGGACCTCTTGCTCATCCTGTCCGTCCTCGTCAATATAGCCAAATTAATAATTTTTATACCACAACGGTTTACGAAAAAGGTGCTGAAGTTGTCCGCATGATACGAACGATTTTAGGTCCCTCTCTGTTTCGTAAAGGCACTGATCTTTATTTTCAACGACATGATGGACAAGCTTGTACAATTGAAGATTTTATCACCTGTTTTGCTGAAGTGTCTGGCCGAGATTTCTCCCAATTCATGCTTTGGTATGAACAAGCTGGAACCCCCAACGTAGAAATTGATAGCCATTACCGTGATGGTGTTTTAACAATTCATGCAAAGCAACATATTCCTGCAACCCCACAACAAAACACAAAAAAGCCCATGCTTCTTCCTATTGCATTTGGCTTATTAGGCTCTAATGGAGAACGCCTTGCTTATGAAGCGGAAGCAGATATTCAATCAGACGTTATGCTGTTGTCCAAGGAAAGCCAAACCTTTACATTAAAGGGGCTCCGCGAAAAACCTGTTTTATCACTGCTGCGCGATTTTTCTGCGCCAATCATTCTACACACCCCATTTAATGAAAGCGAACTTATTTTTCTTGCACAACATGATGACAACCACATTAATCGCTGGCAGTCTCTTAATCAATTAATGATGCAAGCTTTGATTCAAAGCATTCAAGATAAAACACAGACAAAAGCAACACTCCCCTCTGCTTTGCTAAAGCTGATTGAAACGATCATAACAGATGAAAACTTAGAGCCTGAATTTCGTGCCTTCTGTTTAAATTTACCTAGTGAAGTTGAGCTTGCTCATATAATCGGTAAAAATATTGACCCAGATCGTATTCATTATGTCCGCAATCAGTTTTTAGCTTCACTCGCACAAACCCACCAAGAGCTCTTAACAAAATTCTATGAGAAAATGCAAATCCAAGAGCCCTATTCACCAAACGCTGCACAAGCTGGAAAGCGAGCATTCAAGAATATCATACTGGATTATCTTTCCATCGCCGAAGCCAATCCAAATCGCGCTGCTCTACAATATGCAACAGCTGATAATATGACTGATCGTATGGCAAGTATCGCTGTTCTCGTGAAGCGTTTTAATGAAAGTGAGCAGTCACAAAATGCTTTAAATGATTTTGAAAACCGCTATCGGCATGACCCTTTGGTCATGGATAAATGGTTTTCTATTCAAGCAATGGTTGCTGGCGCATCAACACTCGAGAATGTTCAAAAGCTCATGCAACATCCGCTGTTCTCACAAGATAATCCTAATCGTGTACGGTCCTTGATTGGTGTCTTTGCCTCTCATAACCCCACAGGCTTCAACAGAGTGGATGGAGCATCTTATCATTTTCTTTGCCAAATCATTTTAGAAATTGACAAAAAAAATCCACAGCTCGCTTCACGATTATTAACAATGATGCGTTCTTGGCGGCAATTAGAACCCATTCGGCAACAAAAACTTGAAACTGAATTAAAAACAATCGCTGCTGCGCCAAAATTATCAAGTGATGTCGCTGATATCATCAACCGTCTGCTTACTTAAAACAAAAAAATATTTTAAATCAATATGATATGAGTATTTTTAAATAAATTCTAAAAACACCTCGATCATTATTAAACCGATAAATAGGCAATCCAAACCTATTTATCGGTTATGTTTCAAATACCTTTTCCTTTTCATATTCCACATTCATAAAAGTAAAATACTTTTTTTTAAAAAAAAGACTGGACAGAAGACTCCTGTTTTGATTCACTGCGCTTTGATGGGGTTACTCATGAAGATCGAAGCAGTTTTTAAATCACATTATTCCGCAATTAAAGGAACAAGAGATGACTAAATTGGACGCATATAATGCGCCAACGGAAATATATGCTGATTCAAAATCGAGCGCTCAAAATCATAAAGCGCAGACAGAGCCTATTCATCTGCTTTCTGGCTCTACTTATCAAAAGCTTCTCTTTATTGAACCTTGGTTACGACGCTCACTTCCATTTGTCATTGTCGCATTTCTTATTGTTCTTGCAGTCATTCGTTTTGTATCAATCTATGATTGGCGCAATACAATTGATAAAAGCACGCGTTCTACTATCGCTCTCTTAGCTTCTCATATTACCAATACTATTGATCATGACTTATTGGTTGTTTCCCAGAAAGGAAAAGTCTCTGCCCTTTCTCATGATCATTTGCAAAATATCCTCACCATTTTTCGCAATCAAGAGCTTATTAATCCTAGCACTCTCATCGCCATTGTTGATCAAAAAGGTAATGTCTTGGCTTCATCCAGTTCAGAGATCATCTTAGGAAAACCTTTACAAGATTTTATCTCTGACAGCATTGCTTTACAATCGCTTGGACAACACGCTGGAATTATGAAAATTACAATAGGCAAGGATACTCCTGCTCTTGCTTCATTTCATCAAACAAAAAACGGGCAATATGGCGTATTCATTAGCGAAAAGATGCAAGATAGCACTATGGAATGGCGCAGATTTTTTTCGCTTAATATAACCCTCTTCATTGGAACAAGCGGTATTATTCTTGTTCTTCTGTTTGCTTATTATAATCAGCTTTTACGAGCACGTAAGACAGATCTTGTTTCAGAAAAAAATCAAAACCGTATTGATATGGCAATGATGCGTGGGCGTTGTGGGTTATGGGATTGGAATATGGCAAGTGGACGTGTCTATTGGTCACGAGCAATGTATGAAATGCTTGGCTATGTCCCTCAAGATGCATTGCTCTCCATTTCCCAAATTAGCGCCATTATCAACCCTAATGATGCCAATTTTTTTGACCTTGCTCAAGAATTAATGGGAGGCAAAAAAAAACATATCGATATCAATGTTCCCATGCGTCATGCTGATGGTCATTATGTATGGATGCGACTTCGCGCCGAAGTTACTGAAGAAGAAGAACCTCATTTGGTTGGTATTTCCTTCGACATTAGTGAACAGCAACAATTGGCTGAACAAACAGCACAAGCTGACCTTCGTATCCGTGATGCGATTGAAAACATTTCAGAATCTTTTGTCTTGTGGGATGCTGAAGGACGTTTAGTCATGTCCAACAGCAAATTTTGCGAATATGCCGCTATTCCTCAACAAATTCTACAATCAGGGATCCAACGTGCAACCGTCGAAGCCATGGCTCGCCCTGCACTCAGTGAATATCCCCTCAAAGATGATGGTCACGGTAACTTAACCAGTATTCGCCAAACAGCAGATGGTTATTGGCTTAAAATTAATGAACGGCGAACCCAAGACGGAGGATTGGTTTGTATTGGTACGGATATTTCTGAGCTTAAACAACAACAGGAAAAATTTGAAGACAGTGAAAGGCGTCTTTTTTCTTTTATTCAAGAACTCAAACGCACTAGAGGGAGTGCTCAACAACGTGCAACAGAAGTGGAAAAACTGAATAAAAGTCTGAAAGCAGAAAAAGAGCGCGCAGAAAGTGCGAATAAGGCTAAATCAGAATTTTTAGCCAATATGTCTCATGAATTGCGTACACCTCTAAATGCTATTCTGGGCTTTTCAGATATCATGTTACAATCGACTTTTGGCCCCCTTGGTTCACAGCGCTATAAGGAATATATGCATGATATTTACAATTCAGGAACCCATCTTCTAACTCTTATCAATGATATCCTTGATATGTCAAAAATCGAAGCTGGAAGATTCACGCTTGATTGTAAAAATACTGATCTTGAGCCCATCATTAGTGAAGCAGTACGAACGCTTACACCACAGGCTCAAGAAAAAAATATTGCTGTTACAACAAACATTACACCAGAACTTCATGCTGAAGTTGATGGGCGTGCAATGAAACAGATTTTCCTTAATCTCATCTCTAATGCGGTTAAATTTACGCCTTCTGGTGGAAATATTGATGTCTGCGCTTTCAAGAAAAAAGATAATCTTATTTTTAAAATTACCGATACAGGTGTTGGTATTCCACAATCAGCCATCAAAAAACTTGGGCAACCTTTTGAACAAGTTGAAAATCAGCTGACTAAATCTCATACGGGCTCAGGTCTTGGATTAGCCATTTCACGCTCGTTATTAGAGCTACACAAAGGGAAACTTGAAATTACTTCAAAAGAAATGAAAGGAACAACGGTAACGATTATCATGCCCATCACACAAGATTAAATTTGTTTTTAATCTCCTCTGTTTGTTCCCGTTGTAACAAAATCTGTTTCCGTTTAACACCCCAACGATATCCTGAAATAAAACCATTTTTACGGACAACACGATGACAAGGAATAATGATAGCCAATTCATTACGCGCACATGCATTAGCAACGGCACGAAAAGCTTTTGGCATCCCCAAACGACATGCTAATTCCTCATATGAAATTGTTTTACCACACGGTATATCGCATAATCGTGCCCATACTTTCCGTTGAAAAACGGTACCACTTATATCTAAGGAGAAATTATATTTTTTTACCAACTTAGGCGTTTCTATCATGGCTATAATATGTGCAACCTCTCTCTTAAATGCATTGTCACCCACAACTTGTTGTGCATCACCAAAGCGTACCGTAAACTCCTGTAATAATTGCTCTGTAGTATCTCCTAATGCAGTATAACAAATCCCCTTTTGAGATTTAGCCACCAAAAGTTTTCCTATGGATACATCTTCCAGACAGAATATTTTCTTTTGGGAAATATTCAGCATTTTAACTTTCTCTCCATTTAAAAAACTTTGAACATAACCTACAATAAAGAGAGAATATTCACATCTTTTAAAACCAAACATGATTATCCTGAAATTATCTTTTTCGCTATGGTATTAAAATACATCCTCACTATTTTATGGTCTGAAAACAGACAGAGATTGTCTTTCTTCTTCCCCTAAAAAACCAAGACTGCAACCAGAGCCAAAATCTAGCTTTTTTTCTTACAGTTCCCCCCTAATAACCACTTCAATATAGTTAACTTCATAAATTCTCCTTAAATCCTAGATTGAATTTTGCTACACACTCTAACAAAAAAACACCTCACGTATCATTTTCATGCCCTATATCATCCTCTAAACAGCAGTATTTTACAAAACAAAAAGATAAACTTCCCCTTTCATTTTACGAAACTTCATCAAGACATAATGGTTTATGTTTTATTCCCCACGAATGCTTGAATATTTTCATTTTTCGGAGCACTCTTATTGTCTTATTAAAGTTTATCCTTTTGATATACTGATCAGGTAATTCAACGAAAAAAAAGGAATTTATTTTCAATTTTATGAAAAAAAGCATGGAAAAGGCATTTTAGTGCTTACTTTCTTTGTCACTTAACTTATAAAATGACTGTAGCCTCAAAACTTAAATATTTTTCTTGCCACAATCGTGTACGGATATTTGTCATAGGAAAAAACCATGCCCAAACGCACAGATATAAAATCTATTCTTATCATCGGAGCAGGACCTATTATTATTGGTCAGGCATGTGAATTTGACTATTCAGGCACACAAGCCTGTAAAGCATTAAAAGAAGAAGGCTACCGAATTATTTTGGTCAATTCTAATCCCGCCACGATTATGACAGATCCAGATCTCGCTGATGCAACTTATATAGAGCCCATTACACCTGAGATTGTTGCTAAAATTATTGCTCGTGAGCGTCCCGATGCCCTTTTGCCCACCATGGGAGGACAAACGGCTCTCAATACTGCTTTATCATTAAAGCGTATGGGGATTTTAGACCGCTATCATGTTGAAATGATAGGGGCCAATGCCGAAGCGATTGATAAAGCGGAGGATCGTGCTTTATTCCGCCAAGCGATGGCAAAAATCGGTTTGGAAACACCACGGTCTATGTTAGCCAATGCCACAGAACTGAAAGAAGAAAATCGCCAGAAACATGCAAAAACGCGTGCTGAACTTAAAGAAAAACTTTCTGGTGCAGCTCTTGACAAAGCCCTCGAAGAACTTGAGCGCAACTGGCGACATACCGAAGCTGATCGCAAACAACATTATATCGCCCATGCAACAGCAAAAGCAGTTCAAGCGCTTGATGTTGTTGGGCTTCCAGCTATTATTCGTCCTTCATTTACCCTTGGTGGAACTGGGGGTGGAATCGCGTATAATCGCTCTGAATTTTATGAAATTATTGAACGGGGGCTTGAAGCTTCTCCTACAACAGAGGTTTTAATTGAAGAAAGTGTTCTAGGGTGGAAAGAATATGAAATGGAAGTTGTTCGTGATAAGAACGACAACTGTATCATTGTTTGTTCTATTGAAAATATTGATCCAATGGGGATTCATACCGGTGATTCGATCACTGTAGCTCCTGCTCTCACCTTAACCGATAAGGAATATCAATATATGCGCAATGCTTCGATTGCGGTCTTGCGTGAAATTGGTGTTGAAACGGGAGGGTCCAATGTACAGTTTGCTGTTAATCCTGAAAATGGGCGTCTCATTGTTATTGAAATGAATCCGCGCGTTTCGCGCTCTTCAGCACTTGCTTCAAAAGCAACGGGTTTTCCCATTGCAAAGATAGCTGCAAAACTCGCCGTTGGCTATACACTTGATGAATTGAAAAATGATATCACAGGTGGTGCGATACCAGCATCATTTGAGCCTTCTATTGACTATATCGTGACAAAAATTCCTCGTTTTGCTTTCGAAAAATTTCCTGGGTCGTCACCTGTCCTTACGACTGCGATGAAATCTGTAGGAGAGGTCATGGCCATTGGACGTACTTTTCAAGAATCATTACAAAAAGCACTCCGTGGGCTTGAAACAGGACTTACTGGTTTTGATGAAATTATCATCCCAGAACATGCTGAAGGTGATGAAAAAAGTTCTATACGCTCAGCCATTGCCATACCAAGTCCTGACCGTCTACGCTATATTGCCGAAGCTATGCGTGCGGGCTTACCCTTAAATGAAATCCACCAAATCAGCAAAATTGACCCGTGGTTTTTAGAACAAATAGCCTCCATCGTTGAAATGGAGCAGCGTATCCGCATCCATGGGTTACCTCAAGATCAAGATAACTTACGTATGTTAAAAGCTATGGGCTTTTCAGATGCGCGATTAGCTACCCTTACCGGACAAGAAGCCGATGATATTGCGGCTTTGCGCAAGTCACTGAATGTTAAACAAGTCTTCAAACGGATTGATACTTGTGCTGCTGAATTTTCTTCTCCTACAGCCTATATGTATTCAACATACGAAGTTCCCTTTGCTGGTATAGAGCGCTCAGAGGCACAGATTTCTGAACGCAAGAAAATTGCGATTTTAGGTGGTGGTCCAAACCGCATTGGACAAGGAATTGAATTTGATTACTGTTGCTGTCACGCGGCTTTTGCCCTACGTGATGCAGGCTTTGAAGCAATTATGATTAACTGCAATCCTGAAACCGTTTCAACTGACTATGATACCTCTGATCGTCTTTACTTTGAATCTTTAACAACAGAAGATGTTATCGCTATTTTAGAAGCAGAACAGCAAAAAGGCGAACTCGTTGGAGTCATCGTCCAATTTGGCGGGCAAACACCCTTAAAATTAGCAAGCGCTCTGGAAAAACACAACATTCCCATCTTAGGGACTTCACCTGATGCTATCGATTTAGCAGAAGATAGAGATCGCTTTCAAAAACTATTATTTAAACTTAACTTAACACAACCTAAAAATGGAATTGCCCACTCTATCGAACAAGCACGCCTCATTGCCCATGAACTAGGATTTCCATTGGTTGTGCGTCCTTCTTATGTTTTAGGAGGACGTGCTATGCAAATTATCCGTGATGAGCGAAGCTTGCAAAATTATTTACTTGAAAGTGTGCCTGAATTAATTCCAGAAGATATCAAAGCTCGTTATCCCAACGATAAAACAGGACAAATTAATATATTGCTTGGTAAAAATCCGCTTCTCTTTGACACCTATCTAACAGAAGCCATTGAAGTAGATGTTGATTGTCTGTGTGATGGTAAAGAAACACTGATTGTGGGGATTATGGAACATATTGAAGAAGCTGGGATCCACTCCGGTGATTCAGCGTGTTCTTTACCAGTTCATACGCTCTCACAGAACATCGTCGCTGAATTAGAGCGCCAAACAAAAGCATTAGCACAAGCACTTCATGTTCGTGGTTTAATGAATGTACAATATGCCATTAAAGATGACACTATTTATGTCTTAGAAGTTAATCCCCGCGCTTCACGGACAGTTCCATTTGTTGCAAAAACAATTGGTCGCCCTATTGCTAAAATGGCTGCGCGCATTATGGCAGGAGAAACGCTGCACAATGCTCTCCAAGCTTATGGTGGATTACCTTCTTCGCAGAAAAAACAACATATTGCCGTCAAGGAAGCCGTGTTTCCTTTTGCCCGTTTTTCAGGTGTTGATACGCTACTTGGTCCAGAAATGCGCTCAACCGGTGAAGTTATGGGACTTGACTATGAGTTTGCGCTTGCTTTTGCTAAAGCGCAACTTGGAGCGGGTGTAAAGCTCCCTAAGGAGGGAACTTTATTCGTTTCTGTAAGAGATGAAGACAAAAAACGTATCTTAAATCCTGTAAAACGTTTAACAGAACTTGGCTTTTCTGTTTTTGCCACAAGTGGAACACAAAAATTTCTCGCCGAACATCATGTTGAAGCACAAAAAATCAACAAAGTTCTAGAAGGACACCCGCATATTGAAGATGCTATTCGTAATCGCCAAATTCAATTGATTTTTAATACAACCAGTACGGCCAGTGCCATCTCAGATTCCAAATCATTACGCTATGCAGCACTCATGCAAAATGTTCCCTATTATACAACAATAGCGGGAGCCGAAGCTGTCGTAGAAGCGATCAAAGCACTCAAAAAAAAGCGCCTTGAAGTACGTTCCCTGCAAAGTTATTTCAATTGAATTTCTTGCTCTGTGAAGAAACATACGCTTTTTGATACTCTTTCTTGATTTTTTCTTTGTATAAAAAATAGCAATTAAAGCTTGCTTTTTATGCTAAAGGCTTTTATATGAGCTCTATCGAATTTTCGGTTACGTGACTTTCTTTCCTGTGCGTTCTGCACTTTTGACGAAACCTCTCCCACCTAATTTCGATCTACAGCCGTATTGAAGAATTATAGCTTCAGTACACAATATAATTATATATCTAAGGAGTTTCCTATGTCTACAGGAACAGTTAAGTGGTTCAATACAACAAAAGGTTTCGGATTCATTCAGCCTAGTGATGGCAGTGCAGATGTATTTGTACACATTTCCGCCGTTGAGCGTTCTGGTCTAACCAATCTTAATGAAGGGCAAAAAATTTCTTATGATGTTCTTCAAGACCGTCGTTCAGGAAAATTTGCCGCTGGCAATCTTGCAGCTCTTTAAAGTTTAAATTCTGCAATATCTCGTTTAAAAATCTTCGTCTATAACGACGAAGATTTTTTTACTTTGTATAAAGCAAAATTGATCTTGATAAATGAAAAGACTGCTTATCTATTTTGCGCAATTTATCAAGATATTCCTACCCTTCCTCTAATACTTTTATAGTCCTTAAGAGAAGAATTCCTTGTTAAAGTTCTCAAAAAACAACACTATAAAAACTATATCAGAGTATTTTAGAAGTTTTTTATTGCATACAATATAATCTCTTATAGAATATCCTTAAAGCAATAATCATTTATTGATATAAGGATTTTAAATTATGGCTTTTATTGCCGACAAGCTATCTCGTATCAAACCTTCTGCAACAATTGCTGCTTCCCAGAAAGCCCGTCACTTAAAAACATTAGGACGCGATGTTATTGCTTTAAGTGCTGGAGAACCAGACTTTGATACCCCAGACAACATCAAAAACGCGGCCATTGAAGCTATTCGAAGGGGAGAAACAAAATACCCTCCTATATCTGGAATTTCAGAATTGCGCCAAGCAATTTCTGCAAAATTTAAAAGAGAAAATAACCTTCTTTACCAACCAGAACAAATTATTGTTGGAACCGGTGGAAAACAAATCCTCTTTAATGCATTGATGGCAACTTTGAATAAAGGAGATGAAGTCATCATTCCATCCCCTTATTGGGTGAGTTATCCAGAAATGGTCGCACTTAACGATGGTACGCCTGTCTTTTTAGAAACAAAAGCCGAATTTTCTTATAAACTCCAACCACAAGAGCTCGAAGCGGCCATTACCCCCCAAACAAAATGGTTCATTTTTAACTCTCCTTCAAATCCATCAGGGGCCGCTTATACATATTATGAATTGAAAAAACTCACAGATGTTTTAGTAAAATATCCTCATGTCTCTATCCTTTCCGATGATATCTATGAACATCTCACGTATGAAGGTTTTACCTTTGTGACTCCCGCTCAAGTAGAACCAGCGCTTTATGAGCGTACACTCACAATGAATGGCGTTTCCAAAGCCTATGCGATGACGGGTTGGAGAATCGGTTATGCAGGGGGACCACAAGAACTCATTAAAGCGATGGATATCATTCAAGGTCAGCAAACATCTGGCACGAGTGTGATTTCACAATGGGCTGCTGTTGAAGCACTCAATGGACCTCAAGACTTTATCGCTAAAAATAAAAGTATTTTTCAAGCACGCCGTGATCTCGTTGTTTCCATGCTAAACCAAACTCCTGGTATTCATTGTCCAACACCTGAAGGTGCTTTTTATGTTTATCCTTCTTGCGCAGAACTTATTGGCAAGAAAACGCCAAACGGCCAATGTATTCAGAATGATGAAGACTTTGCCATAGCACTTCTAGAAACAGAAGCTGTTGCTGTCGTCCAAGGGTCTGCTTTTGGACTTGGATCAGCTTTTCGTATTTCTTATGCAACATCAGAAAAATTACTTGAAGAAGCTTGCACACGTATCCAGCGCTTTTGTAACAGTTTAATTTAAAATTTTAAACATCATCTCTTGTGAGCGCTTTTTGCCGAATGTCACTCTATCCAACACACTATCGAAAGCTATATTAAGGACAGGACCTATCGATTCAGAAAAAATATTCACGAATAAATATAACAAAAAATAGAAGCTGCAGATCAAAATCACAAAAAATCTAGTGATCAAATAATTGAGTCAGTCTATTGTCATGAGAGATAAAAAAAACTGTTTAGCTTTCTCTATCCAATTTATAACACTAAGAAATTTCGTACTTTTCAACATAACCGCCCTTATAATGAAACCTTTTCTATTACTTGGCTTTCTTTTTGCCAGAAAATGAAGAAGAGTCGTCCCTCTCCGTTATGTAAATAGTTTAAATTTTCTTAAGTTTTCGCTATTAACCACTTAATTAACTTTATAGGTGTTATGAACAAGCGCCCTTAATATTCATCCTCATACTCTCATAAAAAACACTCCATATATAAAGTTTTAAAAGAGTTTTATGGTAAAACAGAATAAAACTCTCTCAAATTTCTCATTGAACTTTTTAGTCTACCTAACAAATTTTTTTGATATTCATAATTTTTGAAATTTTTTCTTATCAATCTTCCTATGCATTGCAATTTCTAAGCACTCTTTTAGGAATAAAAAAAAAGCCGGACACATGTCCGGCAAATTTGGAAAATCCTCAGAGATAAAATCAATCTGACAGATCTTCGTAAGGGAACACTCAAGAAAATGCAATGGGAGGCAACATAATCAAGAGATAGCATTCTATGTCATTTTATAAGCAGAAGCACAATAAAGACTTAAGCGTATCTGCTATGCAATAAACACATAGCTCTAATTTTTTCTCAATCTTGTATCTCTTTCATTAAATAGAAAGAGACCATCCTCATACGATTGTCCAATTTTCAATATTATAATAATAGCCTTCACATTTGAGAGAACTCATAAGGGATATTTTATCCCTTTCTGCAAGAGTATTTATTCACACAAATGTCCTTCCACCGTATGACCTAAAATAGTTTTAGAGACCTCATAAAAGGCTTCGGTTGTTTCGGCGAATCAATCGCGTAGACTAAAGTAAAACCTATGCAAACAAGCTCCAAGTTTATTTTTCTCATATCCTTTGATATACAGCTCTCATCAAAGTAACCTCAATCTCAACAGAAAAAATCATTATGAGACAATAAGCACGCTTGTTTTAAATTTAAAGAGATCTGTCTCAAGCCCTTCCCCCCCAACTCGCGATAGCGCTGTGTGGATGTTATAAGGATAAAAGCCATTGAAATCCTCCATCTTTATACTTGTGAAGGAGAAAACTTGTACTATCACACATTTTACCAGCCCCCATGTTTTGACAGCCCTTGCACTTGAGATGGTTCAAAAGAGATATGCCTTTCGCATAAAATTTTATCTATATGTCCCACCCGCTTGTAATGTGCAAGCAAGTGAGTTGATTGATTCGATATAAACAGATTTGGGATGAGAAAAGCTTAATGTACTCAAGCTTATAATTCAATATGAATAAATTTTTATTATCATGATAAATTGATAAGTTGTACACTTAAAACATCACGCAATCAATGATTGTATTGATTCAATGTGGGAAACTTTGAAACGAAAGAATATTATGAGAGTCTTACGGTAAAAAACAATTAATTGTTCCTTATAAATAAGGCATGAATATTAAAAAGACCACTGACGCGCTTTTAAAAAAATATAATCTCGAAAAGCATTCAACCTTGCTAAATTCTTTAAATTATAAGGATAACAAAAAAAAGTATCAAAAGAAGGAATATCAACCATATCAGGAAAAAGACGCACCAAGCGCTCATCATTATTGACAATATAATCAGGCAGTACAGCAATCCCAAGATCACGCATAAGCGCATTTTTTATTGAAATGATATTATTGATTTGTAGAATTGAAATGCGCAATGATCCATCATTTCTACCGGCTTTTTCCAACCAATTTAAACCAGATAAATAAGGAGGAACAGGTTCACCGAAAGAAATAATACGATGTTCATCGAGGTCAGACAATTTTTCTGGTTTTCCATAATTTGCAATATACTTTTCCGAAGCATAAACATGCATATGAATTGTAAATAATTTTCTTTGTATAAGATCAGGTTGTTGGGGTTGATGGAGGCGAACGGCACAATCTGCATGACACATCGTCAAATCAAGCTCTTCATCAGAAAGCAAAAGCTGAACTTGCATATCAGGATAAAGACTAAGAAATTCTGGCATACGCTCTGCAATCCACCCTGCCCCCATTCCGAAGGTCGAGGTCACACGTAAATGCCCCGTTGGTTTTGCATAGCTTTCACTTAATTGTAAACGGACACTTTCAAGCTTCATCAAAACATCATGAGCTGTACGATAAAGAGTTTCTCCCTGTTCTGTAAGAATCAAACCACGCGCATGACGCAGGAATAAAGATACCCCAACCTCTTGTTCTAACGCCGATACCTGTCGTGAAACTGCTGATTGAGATAAATGAAGCTTTTGAGCAGCATGCGTAAAAGATCCCGCTTCTGCTGCTGCATGAAATACCCTTAACTTATCCCAATCCAACGGTGGCGCCACAATTAATCCTACCTCTAGATCTCTATATTTTTAATAAATTATTAACGCTTAGATATATCCAAAAACCGCTCTGCTTCTAACGCTGCCATACATCCCCTCCCCGCAGCTGTTACAGCTTGGCGGAATGTTTCATCTGTTACATCCCCTGCAGCAAAAACACCAGCAATACTTGTTGCTGTTGAATCCGGTGCTGTCCATAAATAGCCGCCCCTTTTTTGTTTCAGTTGCCCTTCAAACAGAGAAACAGCAGGATCATGCCCAATGGCAATAAATATTCCCTCTGCTTCCACTTTCATCTCATGACCTGTTTTAACGTTCTTCAAACGTGCTCCTGTTACAACAGCTCCCTTTGCTCCCTGAGCTGGCAGTCCTACAATTTCTTCAACCACATGATCCCAAAGAACACGTACATTATTACAAGCAAATAACCTATCTTGCAAAATTTTCTCTGCCCGAAACTCTTCTCGCCGATGAACCACGCTTACACTTTTTGCTATATGCGATAAATAAAGAGCTTCTTCAACGGCCGTATTTCCTCCCCCTACAACAATAACATCCTTACCCCGATAAAAAAAACCATCACACGTAGCGCAAGCAGAAACACCACCGCCCATAAAAGTCTGTTCGCTTTCTAAACCAAGCCAGCGCGCTTGGGCTCCTGTTGCAATAATCAGTGCATCACAAGAATATTGTGTTCCCAAATCCCCATATAAAACAAAAGGATACGTCAATAAATCTGCCTTTGTAATCGTATCATAGACAATTTTTGTTCCCATATTCTCAGCTTGTTTTGCCATTTGTTCCATCAACCATGGTCCTTGAATGGGGTCAGCAAAACCTGGATAATTTTCCACATCCGTCGTAATTGTCAATTGTCCACCCTGCTGCAAACCTGTCACTAAAACCGGCTGGAGCATTGCTCTTGCCGCATAAACAGCCGCTGTATAACCAGCCGGACCGGAGCCAATAATCAGTAGACGAATATGCGATTGTAGCATTAAATCCCCTTCATTTTTTTAAACTTAATTGTTTTACAACTTAATAATTCTATAAATTATAATGGAATGCAGTCTTTTAAAAAAATATTTTTCAATAGGCTCAATTATGTTATATATATTTCCTTTAAAGTTTTATGAAAAGATCTGATGATCAATTCATCAAGGCATGCCAATGTTAAGAATTAATCTTTATCCTATAAAGAGAAAAACGTAAATTCTTATGAGTACAAAACCATAATAAAAAGAGATACAAAGATAGGGAACGGTCATTTTTCAGTTTATTATCAATGTCTGTGCACGTTTTGCGTTGATCATGGGAGGAGCAATGCTTTTGCCAGTTTTGGTTGATTTGCATGACAAAAACCATAATGGGATAACCTTTCTCTATTCTTGTGCCATAACCACCATGTTAGCAACGCTGATTCTTTTAGCAACGAAGGGAGCTACTTGTCGTTTTTCAGCACGACTCGGATTTATGCTCACTGTTTGCCTTTGGCTTACAGGGAGCATTGTAGGTGCTTTGCCTCTTTATCTTTCTCCTCTTCCTATTTCTCTCGCAGGAGCCATTTTTGAATCTGTCTCAGGAATTACAACAACAGGCTCCACAGTCCTTTCTGGTCTTGATCATTTATCGCGAAGTATTTTGTTATGGCGTTCTATTATATGCTGGATTGGGGGCATTGGTTTTATCGGTTTAGCCCTCTTGCTTTTGCCTTCACTGCGTGTAGGGGGCGTACGGCTTTTTCATATGGAATCATCTGATAAATCTGAAAAAATACTACCCCGCATCAACCAAATTGCGAACGGAATTATTATCGCTTATGTTGGGCTCACATTGGCTTGTATGCTTTCTTATTTTGCTGCAGGTATGAATTTATTTGATGCCATTAACCATGCAATGAGTACGGTCGCAACTGCTGGTTTTTCAACGCATGATGCTTCTTTTGGCTATTTTTCTGATACACCAGCCATCTTAATTATTGCAACAGTCTTCATGTTGCTTTCTGCTTTGCCCTTCGTACTTTATGTTAAATTAGTCCTTCCTGGACAGTCCAAACGCTTCCTTGACCCACAAGTGATTGTTTTTCTCCATATCGTTCTCCTTTTCAGCTTTGCTTTAGCAGCATGGCTACGGTTTCATGATCATCGCGCTTTCCACTTGATTTTCCTTGATGTCATTTTTCACCTTTCATCCATTATTAGCACCACAGGTTATAGTGCTGAAGATTATCAACTTTGGGGGCCTTTTGCACTTGGAATCTTCTTCATTGTTTCTTTTACAGGCGGGTGTGCTGGTTCTACTTCTGGTGGTATGAAAATCAATCGCCTCATTATTCTTTGGCGTATTACACAAACAAATATAGAAAAACTTCTTTCTCCTAATGTCGTTGTAAAAGCGCGTTACGATCACTCAAATATATCAAACGATGTTGCTCAAGCTGTTTTATTTTTTGTCTGTCTTTATATGTTCTGTCTTGTTATCGGCACTGCACTTTTGCTTACAACCGGTCTTGACTTTACCTCTGCCTTTACGGGTGTCTTAACAGCACTTTCAAATGTTGGCCCAGGCTTTGGAGATATTATTGGCCCCGTTGGAAATTTTTCTACAATCAACGATAATGCTTTATGGATTTTAAGTTTTCTAATGTTAGCAGGACGCCTTGAAATCATAACAATATTCGTCCTTTTTATTCCCGCTTTCTGGCGTGAACAATTCTAATGCATAGAGCATTTTATTCTACCATGATAAAAAGGGCATGAACAATATTCGGAATAATATTTAATCTTCAATCAATCATCTGAAGATTTCCTAGAATTTCAAATATCGTATAAATGATTGACGTAAAAATATTTCGGAAAAAAATTAAAGCGTTAACAGTTTCAACATCGTAACATATAACGCTTTACATGACATTCTTGAGCTTCTCTATCAAATAAAATGAATACAGAAAACAATCATTTTTTACGAATAATCTCCATGCAAAAAACATGAATATTGGCTGATAAAAGCATTTTTTTTCCTGATAAGTGATGGCCTTATAAAAAACAAAGTACCATTTATTACAAACTCACAAGCTTATTAAAAAATATCTCACCCCACCTTCACAACAACCCTCATGAAAAGTATAAAATGGGCATTCTTACTTTTACTTAAATAATAAGGTACAAGTTGGTACCACAAAATAAGATATAAAACAGCACCACCATATTATTTTCTTTTTGTTAATGTTGTAATAATCTGTATTTCAGACAATTTATAAAAAATCTCTTTACAGCTTGTCTTCAATAGTTTTTATCCACCCCATGCCATCTTCCAATTGTGATGTATAAAAGAATAGCGCTCATTGATTTAAGCTTAACAGATTTGACAGGAGAAAATTTTACGATACTTAAAGCTCTTATTAAAATTGAAAAGGTAATTTATCTATATAAAACAATATATTGATCTTAGATTTATCTTATTATGAATGTATTGAAATACCTATATAACTCTTTTATCCATGGAAATACCATCACTCTCTTTTTTAAGATCAAAAAACTTTTTTTTGTACTCTATTTAAGTCTTAAAGAACGAAGAATATCAGGACAAACCTGTTAAGATAGTCCATAAATCTATAGATTTGAGCTAAAGCATCGTTTTCTTATTCCAACGTATCTCTAGAATAAAAATAACTTTCCTCTCTCCTCGTATTGCTTTATAATAAGCCACATCTCGCTCTCAAATGTAATATATTTTAATCTTTTATCCGAAATTTTGATATAATGTTAAACTGTTTTTTCCGCAAACAGTTCTTTGTAAACACTTTCAATCTCGCTTGCCTCTTTTTCCAAAGGAAAGCGAGCACATACATGGGTTAAAGCTTTTTTTCCAGCTGCCAATGTTTTTTCTACATCAGCAAAATAAGGTTCAATGGCTGCCGTTAAAGCCAAACCATCTCCTGCTTTTACAACCGTTCCTGTTCCTTCTACAACCAATTCTTTATAAGCTCCTGCATCACTCGTTACAACTGCAACCTGTGATGCCATTGCCTCTAATGGTGTTAAACCGAAACCTTCTGTACGAGAAGGTGCAACATAAAGCGATAAACGACGATACCACAAAGGAATTTCCAGAATCTCACCAAGGAAAATAATGCGATCATTAAGACCAGCCCTAGCAACTTTTTGGCGTAATTCTTTTTCAAAACGATAATGTTGCTCTGTTGTACGACCAGCGATAAGTGCTGTCCAGTCTGGGTAGCGTGGCAATAATGCTATCATAGCATCAACAAATAAATCTGTTCCCTTTGAGCTGCGCAAACGCCCAAAACATCCTACCGCATATTTTCCTGGAAATCCTGTTGAAGAAAAGTAATCATCAAGAGTTTGTGGTGGCGTAAAACGCTTCACATCCACCCCATGCATAATAACCTTATGAGATACTTCTAGATAAGCGCCCGTATGTGTACTGGTAGCAATAACTCTATCCATACGGCGAATTAACCATTTGGTAAAAGGCTTATGATGACGCTGTGAAGCCGATGTAAAGATAAGTTTCAGCTTCATACGCAAGACATCACGCAACAAGATCCCAAAAAGCATCTCAATATTGCGCCTTGCATGCCAAATACGAAACGACTTCCCTTTCGGACTTTTCCAAAGTCCGAAAAGGTCCCGAAAGGCAAGAGCCGGCAATTTTTTTGGTAATCCAAACCCCAGAGTGGCTATACGTGTACCCTGTTCGCGCTGCAGTGGAACAAGCTGAATAATCGTAGATGTCACTCCGGATAAACGCCTTTTAAAGTGAGGCACAATAATCTCAGTTTCTTCCAACGACACACGCATAACTATTTAGATATTCAAATGTACTGAACCTTAATGATTTCGTAATTATGCGCACCACCAGGGGCATTCACTTCAATCACATCACCCTCTTGCTTGCCAATGAGTGCACGTGCAATCGGCGAAGAAATAGAGATTTTACCAATCTTTACATCAGCTTCTTGATCCCCTACAATCTGATACACCTTTTTTTCTTCAGTATCCTCATCTAAGAGTTTAATAGTCGCTCCAAATTTGATTTTGTCGCCTGAAAGACGAGAGACATCTATAACTTCTGCTCTTGCGATATAATCTTCAAGCTCATTGATACGCCCCTCATTATGACTTTGAGCTTCTTTAGCAGCGTGATACTCGGCGTTTTCTGATAAATCACCATGGGCACGCGCCTCAGAAATTGCTTCAATAATTCGTGGACGTTCCTGTTGTTGACGCCAACGCAACTCTTCTTTAAGACTTTCAAAACCAGCTGTAGTCATCGGAACTTTTTCCATAATCCGTCCCTTTCTATTACACGGAAGGTTTAATAAAAACACAAAAAACGGCTTCCAAAATTACTTTTGGAATCCGAAAACTACGATCTTCCTCATTATATAGCACAGTATCCCTGTTTTCCATATAAAAATAAATAAAGGGAACAAAACATGCACTAATAGTGTTTAAAACATCTCATTTTGGTGTTTAAAACGTTAAACTTCATTCTCCTCTTTAAAGTCTTATAAAGAAGAAAAAATTGTAATTTTTTTTGTTTTATCATAGTCTAGCAAAAGAAATCATACGGTATATAAAGAGAGAGGGATAATTTCTAAAGAAGTTCTTTGTAGAAAAATGAAAAAATTCGTCATTTTTTTTATGTTTGGCTCTTTCTTTTTAGCCACAACAATATCTAAAGCAGCAGATGCTTTTGTGACAACAAATCTTAATTTTAGAACAGGACCGAGCACTCAGTATGCAGTTTGTGGCTTAATTTCTGCTGGAGAATTGGTTTTTGTTAAAAACTGTGAAGGAAATTGGTGCCATATTCGACATAACGCTCAAATAGGTTGGGTATCATCGCGTTATCTATCATTTAAAGATGGCAATGACCTTTATCACACATACACAATGTCTTTAGTTCCAAAACAGACCCCATAGGATTATTCTTCATAACAACCATAATAACTCATACCCCCTCTTGAAGATCAGCATGGCAAGAATGCAATAATATCCTACGAGCGGCTACAAATATGCCTCTACTAAAGAAACATTTCGAAGAACTCCTCTCATAGAAAAAACTTGATCAATATACTCATGAAAGCGCCAATAAACCAAAACAAATCATTCAATAATGTTTTGCTGTTCTTGTAATAAAATTGTAAAAATTAGTATTTTCTTTAAAATCACCAGAAGTTTTCTCTCAAAGGATACAACAATGAAAAATGGTGTTACTGCAACCGTAGAAGCTCTTTCTGCTCTCATTGCTTCAGGTAATCCTCTTTTTAAAAATGGTGCATTATGGACCCCTCATCGCCCTATTCGTCCTGAAAAATCTGAAGGCGGTATTCCATTTCAACTCAAAACATCCTTTAAACCGGCGGGAGATCAGCCTCAAGCTATTAAAACTCTGGTTGAGGGAATTGAAAAAAATGAACATACACAAGTGCTTTTGGGGGTTACTGGCTCGGGAAAGACCTATACGATGGCGAAAGTCATTGAAAAAACACAACGTCCAGCTCTCATCTTAGCCCCCAATAAAACGCTTGCCGCACAACTTTACGGAGAATTTAAAAACTTTTTTCCTCACAATGCTGTTGAATATTTTGTTTCTTATTATGACTATTATCAACCCGAAGCCTATGTTGCACGCTCTGACACTTATATTGAAAAAGAGTCCTCTATTAATGAACAAATCGACCGGATGCGCCATGCTGCAACACGCGCCCTCTTAGAGCGTGATGACGTTATTATCGTCGCATCTGTCTCCTGTATCTACGGAATTGGTTCCGTAGAAACCTATACGGCCATGACCTCCCAAATAGAAAAAGGGGACAAACTCAATCAACGAAAATTCCTAGCTGATTTAGTTTCTCAACAGTATTATCGACAAGACATTAATTTCACTCGTGGTTCCTTTCGTGTGCGAGGTGATACCATTGAAATTTTTCCTGCTCACCTTGAAGATCGTGCTTGGCGTATCTCGCTTTTTGGTGATGAAGTAGAAAAAATTACTGAGTTTGATCCTCTAACGGGACAAAAAACAGATGACCTCCAATCTATTAAAATTTATGCCAATTCACACTATGTAATACCACGTCCAACCTTAAATCAAGCAATGAAATTGATCAAACGAGAACTCGTTCAACGCCTTGATGAATTGAATGACGCCGGTCGTCTTTTAGAAGCACAACGCTTAGAACAGCGTACAATTTTTGATTTAGAAATGTTAGAAACAACGGGTTCATGTCTGGGAATTGAAAATTATTCACGTTATTTAACAGGACGAAATCCTGGTGAACCACCACCAACCTTATTCGAATATATTCCACTCAATGCTCTTGTTTTTATCGATGAAAGCCATGTCACGATTCCCCAAATTGGCGGCATGTATCGCGGTGACTTTCGCAGAAAAGCCACTCTAGCAGAATATGGTTTTCGCCTCCCTTCCTGTATGGACAACCGTCCTTTGCGCTTTGAAGAATGGGACGCTATGCGCCCACAAACAATTGCTGTCTCTGCAACGCCTGGACGCTGGGAAATGGAACAATCCCATGGTGTTTTTGCTGAACAAATTATCCGCCCAACTGGGCTTGTTGATCCAGAAACAGAAGTTCGTCCAGCATGTACTCAAGTCGATGATGTTGTCAATGAAATTCGTAAAACAGTTCAAAAAGGCTACCGTACATTGGTCACGGTCCTAACCAAGCGTATGGCCGAAGATTTAACGGAATATCTCCACGAACAGGGTATTCGCGTACGCTATATGCATTCCGATATTGATACGTTAGAGCGCATTGAAATTCTTCGTGATCTGCGACTTGGCACCTTTGATGTCCTCATTGGGATCAACCTCCTTCGAGAAGGTTTGGATATTCCAGAATGTGGTTTTGTTGCTATACTAGATGCCGATAAAGAGGGTTTTTTGCGCTCAGAAACCTCGCTCATCCAAACCATAGGACGCGCCGCACGAAACGTAGATGGTCGCGTTATTCTTTATGCAGATACAATGACGGGCTCTATAGAACGTGCTTTACAAGAAACACAAAGACGTCGAAAAAAACAAATAGCCTATAATAAAGAGCACCATATCACACCAACCAGTATCAAAAAAAATATTGATGATATACTCAATGTGGCCAGTGAAAACTATCAAACTCCTACAAATATTCCTGATTTTATCACGCAAAGTAATATGGATCACAACAATTTAGCCAGCCATATTCAATCTCTTGAAAAATCAATGCGTAAAGCAGCAGCCGATCTTAATTTTGAAGAAGCAGCACGCCTTCGTGATGAAATAAAAAAACTCCAGAAAATAGAACTCGCAATCGCGGATGATCCCTTAAAATAGTATCGCGAACACCTTTCCCATGTTCCCCTTAACTCTTAAGTGACATAAATCTTGATCACGAAAATTCACTCATAGATACCAACGCTTTGAAAACTAAAAAATCTCACAAAATACTTTTCATAAAATGGCAAAAAAAAACAAAAAACTCTCCTCAACAAATAATCTAAAAATCTCAAAGACTTTCAAATAAAACTTGAATTTCTTAAAGCCCACGCGAAATACTCACAAACAAAACATACTGTATACTTCAATAGAAATTGTCTCATATAAAGAAAATAAGGATCCCTTAAAAAACTTTAAATATGAGGATTTTTAGAAAAAGTTTTTTAATTTAAATATGTTATGCTCAAAAGTTATAAGATTAAAAAAAATCTAAACTCTCAATCAATAATAATAAATTAAAGAGAATATTTTTTATAATCCAGAAGATTTATTTATAAATGTAATTTATCGTTTTTTATAGTGCATAAGAACCAAAAGCGCCGTAAAATTTTCTCATTTCAAACCTGTTTATGATAAAACAAAAAACATCCGACTTACACCTGATAAAAAAATGCGCATTAATATAAAAGATTGAACCTATCAAAAAATGAACAATTATCTATGAATTCAAAAATATAACATATCTCTTCGTTATAAAGGTATAAGTTTATGATAAAATTGATGATATTTTTGATTCATATTTTTATTTTTTTAGGTTATATGGAATTAGTTGATGCAGAAATTATCTACTGAATAAAAAATTTTGTTCCTCCTGTAAAAAATGAAATTTTATAAAATAATTTTTGTAAATCGACATTAATAGAGTATTTTTTATGAAAAGCGATCTTTATTCTCTGTTTACTTTATCATTTTTTTTCAACCAAATAGCCTTTTATTCGTTTTGTCAAAATAAAGTCAAAAGTCATTCAGGTTATATTCAGTTTATCACGTGTATGATGTAAAAAATATGTATTGAAGTTAAGGAGTGTCGCTATGAAAAAATCGAGTAAATTAGCGGTATTATCAGTTGTATCGATGGCAACCGTTTTTGTCCCTTTAAGCACAGCGCTTGCAGATATGAAATGGATGCATAGTGAAAGTCATATTGATCAACAAATAAATGATATGAGAAGAAATATGGATAAGCAAATGGAAGATATGAGGAAAGGAATGCATTCCTATTTTCCTTCTTCTCATACGCATCCCCACCATCATGTTGACCATAAAAGACGAGAACATAATCGTCATCATGTCGAACGCAAAACATATCGTTATGTTGAACGCAAAAAGACAACACATCGTCATATCCATGAGCATTATGTAACACGCGATAACTCAGGAGATGCTTTAGCAGCAGGTATTCTTGGTCTTGCAGCCGGAGCAATTCTTGGCAATGTTTTGAAAAAACCAGAACAGCCACAAATTATCTATCAACCCGTTCCACAAAGACAGGTCGTGTATCAAGAGGTTCCGCAAGTGGTGTATCAAAAAGTTCCTGAGACCCAAATCATTTATGAATCTCAATCAACAGCCACATACCAACCACTCCAGCAACCATGGACTCGTGGATGGCTTCAATATTGCAAGAAAAAGTACCGTTCATTCAATCCCCAAACAGGTACTTTTCGAGGCTATGATGGACAAAACCATTTTTGTTATGCTCCATTGAACTAACATCTCTGCTTTGCTAAGAAGATTTTAAGTAACCCCAAACGCTTTAAAGCGTTTGGGGGTTATGTTCTTAGATCTTGAAGAAAAGGATTCCACTGACGTTCATAACCTATATAGCTTCCAGGACCATGCCCACAGATAAAACGAACATCATCCCCTAAAGGTAAAACTTTTTCTCGAAGTGATTTCATCAATTTTTCATGAGAACAAAAAGGAAAATCTGTACGCCCAATAGAACCTCGAAAGAGAACATCCCCCAGTAAAGCAAAACGTTCTTTTTCATTAAAATAAATAACATGACCAGGAGAATGCCCTGGTGTATGAAAAACCCTAAATACATGTCCAGCAAAATGGACACTATCGTTATCTTCTAACCATTGATCAGGAAGACACACAGAGGCATCCATTATACCATAGCTTCTTGCACTCTCAACCACAGAATCCATCACAGGCTTATCATCGCAATGTGAACCGACAATTTTAACGCCAAGTGCTTCTTTTGCTTGCATTGCCGCACCCACATGATCAAAATGACCATGCGTTATCCAAATCGCTTCAACGGTAATATTCATTCTTTTAATGACTTCTTGAATTCGAAGCCACTCTCCACCAGGATCCACTAAAACTCCCACTTTTTTTTCCTTATCAAAAAGCAGAGTACAATTCTGCTGAAAAGGCGTAACCGGAATAATATGTGTACTAAAATGACTCATGAAACCCTTTTCAAGCTTATAAGGAATATTCCCTTCCTTCTATAGGATAGCCTGCTCGACAGCTTTATGCAACTTATGTAAAATTAAATCTTTTGAAAAAATAGTTTAAAGGTTTTGAAGAATGACCAATCACATTCAAGTTTTGTGTGACGATGCCCCTCACCTTCTTGTGATTGATGACGATACACGTATTCGCAATCTTTTATTTCAGTTTCTTATTAAAAATGGATTTCGTGTTTCAGTTTCAGGCAATGCTCATCAAGCAAGGCGATTATTGGCAAGTTTAGATTTTGATCTTCTTATCGTTGATGTCATGATGCCTGGCGAAAACGGTATTAGTCTTACCCACTCACTGCGCCAAACAAAAGATGTTCCTATCCTCATGCTCACAGCTTTATCAGAAATAGATAATCGTATCCATGGATTAGAAGCAGGTGCAGATGATTATCTGGCTAAGCCATTTGATCCTCGTGAACTTCTTCTTCGCATCAACGCCATTTTACGACGCGGTTTTTCCCTTAGCCAACCCAAAATTGAGCAAATCGTTTTTGGGCCTTATATTTTTTCAATTTCACGACGCGAACTCAAAAGGGGAGGAGAAATTATTAAATTAACCGATAAAGAACAAAAAATGATGGTCATTTTCGCCGAAAATGCAGGGAGCATTATTCCGCGCCATCAATTTGCAATGAATGACAAAACTATTGGTGAACGTGCTATTGATGTACAAATCAACCGCCTTCGTCGTAAGATCGAAAGAAATCCAGCACTGCCTATATGGCTTCAAACCGTGCGAGGAATAGGGTATAAGCTCTCAATTGAATAGGCTTAAGAATGATCAAACCTTTAAGATTTTTTTTTCGATGGTTAACGAAAAAGATGCCTAAACGGCTTTATGCTCGCTCTTTGATCATTATTATCGCTCCCATGGTGCTTCTGCAAACGGTCATTGCTTACGTCTTTATGGAACGGCATTGGCAAATGGTAACGGAGCGTCTTTCAATGGCTGTTGTGCATGATATTTCAGCCATTATTGATATTATTGAAACATATCCGCAACAAGATAACTATGAAGAAATCAAACGTATTGCACAACAACGTATGGGATTAAACATTTCTATTCTCTCTCCTAGCCCCTTACCCCCTCCAGGACCTAAGCCATTTTTTGCAATTCTTGATTATTTTCTCAGTGAAGAAATCACCCGCCAAATCAATCGTCCCTTCTGGATTGATACCGTAGGGGATTCTGACCTTGTTGAAATCCGTATCCATCTTGGTCACAACATCTTGCGCGTCTTTGCGCCACGCAGCCAAGCTTATGCTTCCAATACTGCTATTTTTTTAAGCTGGATGGTAGGAACAGCCCTTGTTTTATTACTGATAGCAATTTATTTCTTGCGCAACCAAATTAAACCCATTCAACAACTCGCTGAAGCAGCTGAAAGTTTTGGACGTGGTCGTCCTTTACCAAAAGGATTTCAACCACAAGGAGCCGATGAAGTTCGTCGTGCTGGCATTGCTTTTTTACGAATGCGCGAACGTATTGAGCGGCAAATAGAACAACGCACTATGATGCTTTCAGGTGTGAGCCATGATTTAAGAACCATTCTTACACGCTTTAAACTTCAGTTAGCATTAGCCAATACTGATTTTGATATTAAGCCGCTTGAGCAAGATGTCAGTGATATGCAAAATATGTTAGAAGATTATCTTGCTTTTGCCCGTGGCGAAGGAAGTGAAAGTGTCAAGACTTTTGACCTCAATGCTCTTATGCAAAAATTCTCCGCCGATGCACATCTTCACAAACGTCAATTTTCTTATACTATTAAAGGTCCTACACAGATACACGTACGTCCCCGTGCTTTCACACGCTTGGTCAGCAATCTTGTCTCAAATGCATTTTCTCACAGTACAACCATTAAACTAACAGCCAACTCTCAACAAGAATCTTTTATATTGATCATCGACGATGATGGGCCTGGAATTCATAAAGATATGCGTACAGAAGTTTTTAAGCCATTCTTCAGAATTGATAAAGCACGAAATCAAGATGCAAGTGGAACAGGACTTGGCCTTTCTATTGCTCAAGATATAGCACGCAGCCATGGTGGCAATATACAATTGGATGAGAGCCCACTTGGGGGATTACGCGCTATTCTTGATATCCCCCTATGAGCAATCTTTCAGCAAACCGTTTGTAAATAATAACAGACTTTATATTTTAGGCATTCCCTACAGTTTCAAACAAAGTGTACTGTAGTGCCTTGTAAGCGCTTTCTCCCGATAACGCCACCATCTGAAAGGCAACATAATGGCTTTCACAGGCTTTAAGTGCGTGTATCAACAATGTTTCAACCTGTATATAGGATGGATGCACTCCACCAGCCAAAAGAAGACCTTGCCGATAAATAACCGAATTATTCCTTTGCCAGTAATCAAAATGCCCCAATAACAATTTTTCATTAATCGCGAGTAATAAGCGTTGTATTTCCGCTGTTCGAGTATTATCAATAGAAAGATCAAATGAACAGGCCAAATGCAGAGCTTCCTGCTCTTCGATCCATGAAAAAGCAAGACGATAATTTGCCCGTTTCCCTTCCACACAAACGCTAATTTCATCTTGGGCATCCCGCTCAAATGACCAATCATATTCACAGGCAATCTGTTCGATAAAGTCAACAGGATGCTCTTTTCTTTCTGTGGCGCAAAATGCAAGCCTCATCACAATCCTCAATCATCTTAAAACATTGTCAACAGAATATAAACCGCTTAAATTGTAACAATATTTTGTTACAATCAGAACCGTTACACCTAACAAATACACATTAAAAACACCCACACTACCCGCCCCCCAGAACACAATCGCGCTCTTTAGGGAAACCTGATAATCATAAAACGAATCATCAAGTCTTTTCAGTGTATTGATACAATTTCATAGCGCCAGCCCCCCTGATTCAAAAAAACGTATTTTACCCCCAAAAAAATTAAAAACAAACAAACATGCCGCTCTAACAGACTCAAGATTAAGCATTTTTTAGTTCCACGCATCATATTGAAAAATTGGGGATATTTTTTTGAAGATTCTTTTTTTAGAGAAACTATTTTATTTTTTTCGTGTCTGCTTTTTTTCTAAATCATCAAGACGCTTTTTCAAATCAGCATTATCAGCATGGACTTTCAGCACCATCTCCTTAAAGGTCTCAAATTCTTCACGTGAAACAAGATCAAGTTTATTGGCTATCTTTTCAGCTTGCACACGAAAAGCTGTTCCAGCTTCACGTCGTATACCTTGTGCAACATCAGCAGCATCTGTTGCTAATTTTGCTAATTCATCAAGAATACGGTTTGATCCATTACGCATAACATTTTTCCTTAAATTTTAATCGACGCACGCATTATAGCGTATCCTCATAACATTTAGATACTGTAATTTGTTCCTTTTACTCTATTTTTACTCTACTATGCATATTTTTCATGATGATTTTGTTTAAAAATTTTTATATTCCTTTTTATCGCCGTAATTTTTTACCATAATAAACAAGTGGAAATTTATTGCGCTTCTAAGCTTATCATCTTCTTGACTTGACCATTGTACATTCATCTGTCATTCCTTGCCATCAGAGTCACTTCATATCCATCTTATATAATGTAAAGTGCTTAATTCATGAACAATCTTGTCTGTCCAGCCATTGCTTTTCCATCTTTTCTTGATCCTGTCATTATCCAGCTAGGCCCCATAACACTTCATTGGTATGGGCTTGGTTACGTCGTGGGTATTCTTTTCGCTTGGTGGTATGCGCAAAAATTATTAAAAAAACCATCTCTATGGCGTAAAAACCACCCTCCTATGGATAAAGAAAAGATTGGAGATTTTGTTGTCTGGTCTGCCATAAGTGTTGTTGTTGGAGGGCGTTTAGGACAAGTCCTTGTATGGGATCCTCTTTATTACTTTAGCCATCCAAGTGCTATCATTGCTGTATGGGATGGGGGAATGTCTTTTCACGGTGGTCTTATTGGCATTATCATTGCAATGATTTTATTCGCCCGTAAAAATAACATCAATATACGAGCGATGTTTGATATCATTGCTGCCGGTGCCCCTATCGGTATTGGCATTGTACGAATCTGCAATTTCATCAATCAAGAATTATGGGGTAACGTTACCACGCAACCTTGGGCAGTTTGTTTTCCCCTAGATCCTTACTATTTACCGCGCCATCCAAGCCAACTTTACGAAGCTTTTATGGAAGGATTTCTTCTCTTCATTCTTCTCTTCATTGTTATTTTTGCCTTCAAAGCATTCAAACGCCGTGGAACTGTGTCAGGAATATTTATTATAGGCTATGCAATAGCACGCAGTATCTCAGAAGTTTACCGTGCTCCTCAAGAAGATCCAGAATGGTTCTCGACCCTTTTCCATTCTACAGGCTTTACCTATGGCATGGCTTTATCTCTTCCCATGCTTCTTTTAGGATTTTATCTCCTCCTTCAAGCATTTAAAGACAAATCCACAGAAAATGGCACCCCTCAAAGAAAAAATTAAAGAAATCATCGCATCTCATGGGCCCATTACTGTCAGTGAATATATGACATTGGCGCTCACAGATCCTCAATTTGGTTATTATCAAACACAAACACCTTTTGGACGCACTGGTGATTTCATAACTGCACCCGAGGTAAGCCAATTATTTGGAGAGATGATTGGCATTTGGATTCTTGCAAGCTGGAAAGCTCAAGGATGTCCTCAGCCTTTTATTCTTGCCGAGATAGGTCCAGGACGTGGAACTTTGATGGATGACATTTTGCGAACCATCCAAAGACTTTCGACAAAAGCATTTAATGCTGCTGAAATTTTTCTGATCGAAATAAGTAAAAAGCTTGCAAAAGAACAAAAAAAGCGCCTTTCCTCTTATCAAAAACAAATTCATAGCATTGAAAATTTTAATCTAGTTCCTTTAAAACCTCTCTTCCTCATTGGCAATGAATTCCTCGATACACTCCCCATCAACCAATATATTAAAGTCAATGGAGAATGGAAAGAACGCTGTATTACCGTCAATCAAAATGGAGATTTCATCTTTATTGCTGCCCCACATAAACTTCCTTCTTCTTGTCTACAAACCTATTGTTCTGAAGTCCCTGACGGGACAATTTTTGAACATGCTCCCTTACGCCATCAATTCATGCAACAAATTAGTCACCATTTAGTACAAGTCACAGGTTCTGCTTTGCTTATCGACTATGGTGCGTGTGATCTTGCCTTTGGCGATACCTTGCAAGCACTCTCAAAACATAAATTTCGGGATGTTTTTGATGCCCCTGGTGAACATGACTTAACATCCCATGTTAATTTTTCTTTTTTAAAAAATATAGCTCTTGAACAGGGCTGTTTTGCTGAAATCTTCGAGCAAGGAGAATTTCTTTTTAAAATGGGGCTCATGGAGCGTGCAAAACAACTTGGAGTGGGCAAAAGCGCTTCCTTGCAAGATAAAATCTGCCAAGATATCGAACGGCTCGCTGGTCCAGATCAAATGGGCAAACTATTTAAAGTTTTATATTTCAGTGATAAAAATATATCTATACCTCCCCAATTTTAATGATCGGCAATTTTATCAATAAGAACATCATTCTCTGAAATGTTCGTCGACAAATAGGAACATCACCCCACCATTCAAATAACCCCATAAGGAACTTTTATGAAGCCTATCCCTCATCCCATCCTTGCAAAAAATCTCTCTACTTTATACTCCCATGGGATAAAACATGGATTTTTTACACGTCAAGCTGGTGTTTCAAAAAACTTTCATAGCTTTAATGTAGGAAAAAGACCAAACGACCAACCTGAACATATTGTACAAAGTCGTCTTTTTATTGCTGATTATTTTGGCGTTGAATCGCAAAGTTTAGTCACGGTTAATCAAATACATTCTTCTGATGTCATCGTCGCTCATCAAGCAATTATCGGTGAACAACCTCCTAAAGCTGATGCTCTTGTCACGACTACATCAGGTCTCGTTATTGGAGTTCTTACAGCAGATTGTGGCCCAATACTGTTTGCTGATCCAAAAGCTGGGGTTATTGCCGCAACGCATGCTGGCTGGCGCGGAAGCTTAAATGGAATTATTGAGAAAACAATTGCTGTTATGGAAAAACAGGGAGCCCAAAGACAATCAATAACAGCAGCTCTTGGACCTTGTATTGGTCCACACCACTACGAAGTAACAAGTGAATTTTGTAACCAATTTATTGAGTGTCACAGTAAATTTCAAAAATATTTTTTAAAAACAGAAAAAGTCAATCACTTTCATTTTAATCTATGGGCATTTATTATCAATCAACTCAAAGAAGCAGGCGTTAATGCTTCTTGTGTAGAGCTTTGTACCTATCAAGATGAACAGCATTTTTTTTCTTATCGACGTGCAAGACACCGCAATGAACCTGATGATGGGCGGCAAATTTCTGCTATTATGTTGAAATAAATTCTTTTCTCACAAAAAACTCAAAACCGCAAACAAAATAATTTCGGTAAAATAAGTACGCTTTTTTCTAAAGTGCTTTTTTCATAAAAATCCTTATTGGCGTCATAAACACGAAAACTGTCGCGATGAGAAATAAAACGAACTCTTCTTTTCAATGTTCGATTATAATGACCTTTAATACGTCATTATTTAAACATAAAATACCATTGAAGCTATTTTTTAAATCAAGTAATATATAAATCTTATAGAGATAAAAATTTTTTTCTATCGTAGATCCTCCCATACAAATAAACGGCAGCCTTTGTTTTTTCTTAGCAATTCCAAGAATCAACTCTACAGGGAACAAAAATTTGGGAAAAAGAGAAAACGTACCGCATAGCTCTTTAACAATAATCAATAAAATTGTAAGGCTTTTGTAATTGTTTTCTTGCAATTTAATAAAAAGAAACTAAAAAACCTGTTGCATTCCTACCATGATTATTCAGAGGTTCTATTATGAAACTTTTCTGCGGAAATTCTAATCCACGTCTCGCTGAAGATGTTACAAATTATTTGAACATCCCCTTAGGTAAAGCAACTGTAAAGCGCTTTGCTGATCAAGAAATTTTCGTAGAATTGCATGAAAATGTACGAGGCCAAGATGTGTTTGTTTTGCAATCTACATCTTATCCTGCAAATGATCATTTAATGGAATTGCTCATCATGATTGATGCCCTTCGTCGTTCTTCTGCGCGTCGTATTACAGCGGTGATACCCTATTTTGGCTACGCCCGCCAAGATAGAAAGCCTGGACCACGGACTCCTATTTCTGCAAAACTTGTTGCCAACCTGATTACTGAAGCCGGCGCCCATCGCGTTTTAACATTGGATCTTCATGCGGGACAAATTCAAGGTTTTTTTGATATCCCTACGGATAATCTCTATGCTGTTCCTGTCATTGCTCGCGATGTCAAAATGCATTATTCTCTTGAAAATGTTATTGTTGTTTCACCTGATGTGGGTGGTGTAGTGCGCGCTCGCTCACTCGCTAAACGCTTGAACAGTTTGCTTGCTATTGTCGATAAACGTCGTGAACGTCCTGGTGAATCAGAAGTTATGAATATTATTGGAGATGTATCGGGGAAAGATTGTCTTCTGCTGGATGATATTGTTGATTCAGGTGGAACTTTATGCAATGCAGCAAGTGCTCTGCTTCAACACGGTGCCAATAGTGTCACGGCTTATATCACGCATGGTGTTCTTTCTGGGAGTGCTATTGAGCGCATTACCCATTCAGAAATGAAAGAATTGGTTATTACAGATTCAATTATGCCAACAGGAGCCATTGAGAAAGCTCATAATATTCGCGTTTTGCCCATTGCCGACCTCATTGGAGAAGCAATTGCCAGAACAGCAGCAGAGCAATCCGTTTCCAGCTTATTTGGTTAAAGCGGTTCTTTTGGATCCCCTGGTGCTGTCTCTACACCAAGATCAGGAAATGCAACGATGCGTTGACCACTAAAATGCGTATGAATAACAATAAGGCCGCGTTCTTCAAAGTAGGTTAAAAGCCGACGTGCACGACTTAGAGAGTGTGTCCCATAAAGACGGGCTAAAAATGCATCAGATGGGCATGGCTTTCCCCCCAATGCAGCCTGTGCCACATTCAAGAAGACTCCTTGGACATCATCTTCCAAACTTTCTGATATCTGCAAAATATATTTCCAATGTTCACTGACAGCTGTTTGTTCATCGACAAAAGCTTGCGCAATCGCCAATTTACGCCGAAATTGTGAAAGATTAAAAGGAACCTTAGACATACCATGGATACGGCAACGAACCGAAAAATCTTGATAAAGCACCGCTGTTGAACGATAAAAAGCCTCAGGATCCTCAAGAATTTCCCGAATAACTTGTTCTGCTTGACTCTCTCGCTCAACATCAGAAAGTTCAGGAAATAAACTCGGGGGGTCTTCTAAGTCCTCTTGTTTTTTATGCACCACCTCCTCTAACATCTCATGCATTGATTTTTCTCTCATAGGCTCTCGTATTTGTTTAAATGGCGTTAAAATTTCCTCTGGTGAAGCCGTAAAAACGAGTTCTTTTGCATCTATGTTCTCTGTTGGAAGTGGCATTAATTTAGGGCTAGAAGAGCGTGCTAAAGTTTCAACCGAACCAATGATAATCGGTAAGGGACGTCGTGATAAAGCTGGACCTAAAGCGATAAAATGTCCCCGCTCAAGATCTCTAAACATTTCCGCTTGACGGCGCTCCATCCCCAAAAGATCAGCTGCACGCATCATATCAATATCTAAAAAAGTCCGCCCTATTAAAAAATTTGAAGCTTCAGCAGCAACATTTTTGGCAAGCTTAGCTAAACGTTGTGTTGCAATAACACCAGCAAGACCACGTTTACGTCCTCGACACATAAGATTGGTCATAGCGCTTAGAGAAATTTTACGCGCTTCATCGGAAACTTCTCCTGCCGCAGTCGGCGCAAACAATTGTGCTTCATCGACAACGATAAGCATTGGATACCAATAATCACGCTCCACATCAAACAATGCTCCAAGGAAAGCCCCCACAGCACGCATCTGTTGTTCGGTATCCAACCCTTCAAGATTAAAAACTACCGAAACCCGATGTTGCCGAATGCGATGGGCAATACGCGTCAACTCTAATTCACTTCGTTGAGCCTCTACAATAACATGCCCAAATTTATCGGCCAAAGTTATAAAATCGCCCTCTGGGTCAATCACACAGTGTTGTACCCACTTAGCACTTTGTTCTAAAAGACGGCGTAAAAGATGTGATTTTCCTGAACCGGAATTCCCTTGTACAAGAAGACGTGTCGCCAATAATTCTTCCAAATCAAGAAGTGCTGGCATCGATTTATGCAAAGCACGACTTTCTGACATCTCACCCAAGGCAATCTCAACCTTCATAACATCTCCAGTGTTTGATTTTAAACATATCAGCGCCTATTGGTTGATTCTCCATCCACACGGAAGTTTGTAACATTTCCTCCTTTTTTACGGTAGAAATCATCGATTTTTCCCACAACTCTTGCATCTATGAAGAGTTTGAATTATAGAACAAACTTCTACGTAGACACCCTTGGAGGCAACGTAGAATGGAGCAATCGCTGTTTTCTAGCGCATATCTTCATATCCATGCAAAAACTATTATTGTTTTTGAAGGATCTCCAATCATGTAAAAAGGACTTAAATTATGAGTAAAAGCTACACTCTTAAGGCCGAAAAACGCGAGCGGGTTGGTAAGGGGTCCTCCCGTGAACTTCGTCGCAACGGTCTTATCCCTGCTGTCATTTATGGTGAAAAACAACCTCCTTTGGCAATAACAGTTCCCTATAAGGAAATTTTCTACAAAATCCACGCCGGTGGCTTTCGGACCACCATTGCAACAATTGTTCTTGACAAGCAAAAAATTATGGTCTTGCCAAAAGATTACCAATTGGATCCTGTGCGTGACTTTCCACTCCATGTCGATTTCTTACGCATTTCAGCAAAATCCGTTGTAGAAGTGAATATTCCTGTCCACTTCCTCAATGAAGATACCGCACCTGGAATTAAAAAGGGTGGTGTCCTCAATATTGTTCGTCACGAAATTGAATGTACAGCTCCAGCGAATGCTATTCCTGAAGCTATCGAAATTGACCTCTCCAGCTACTCTATTGGTGATTCTATTCACATTTCAGCCGTTCAACTGCCAAAAGATGTGACACCCATCATCCAAGATCGGGACTTTACCATTGCAACCATTGCAGCTCCCGCTAGCCTAGATATCACTGATGAAACTTCCGAACAAGAAAAGGATGAAGATGAAGCGCCAACTTCATAAAACGCAACAGGCGGGAATCTTTCCCGCCTTCATTTATGAAACGTATACTCCCCTCACACTTTGACTGAAGGTACATATGTGGCTTATTGCTGGTCTTGGCAATCCTGGTTCCCAATATCAAAATAACCGCCATAATATTGGTTTTATGGCTGTCGATGCTATTTATCAGTCCTTTTCTTTTTCTCCATGGTCGAAGAAGTTTCAAGCAGAAATCTCCAATGGTTTCATAAATAATGAGAAAATTTTTCTTATAAAACCGCAAACTTTCATGAATCTCTCGGGACAAGCTATTGGCGAAGCTTTGCGATTTTACAAATTAGATTTAAAGAATTTGATCATCATTTGTGATGAGTTAGACCTATCACCGGGGAAAGTTCGTATAAAAATTGGGGGAGGAAATAATGGACATAATGGTATTAAGTCTATTGATGCCCATTGTGGTACTGACTATTGTCGTCTGCGTATAGGAATTGGTCATCCTGGAAGCAAAGAACTTGTTCATCAACATGTTCTAGGAAATTTTACCAAATCTGATCAAGAATGGTTGCTCCCTCTCTTAAATACCCTTGCAAAAAATATTACTCTCCTCATAAAAGGTGACAAATCTCTCTTTATGAATGAAGTTTCACAAACGATAAAAAACAAAAACTTATCCTAATCGCTTATTTCTCTTATTGGCAAAAAATCAACACTTCTCTATAGAAATTTTATATAATACATTGATTTATAAAATTAATTTTTTGTAAGCTGAATAAAAGCGTCAAATATCCTAAGATTCATTTCAAATCTATTGATAATGAAAGCAATCAAAACCATTGGCGTACACCTCACAAATTCGAGATGTATACGGATAAAATCTCTTGAAAAAAGAAGGAGAATGCCTCTTATAAGTCTTATCAAAGGTAAAGCCTGTTGGTGAAACATGAAAAGCTAACAAAGGAAATTATGATATTTGTACAGACCTTTTGAAAAAGAGAAGATTGAATAGAAAACCAAAATACTCAAATGGCTCTCTCCAATCTTCTCCCTCAAATTAAAAATCATTTGCCTGAATGGTTGACTCTAGCGGATCGTAGCCATTTGATTGTTGACTGTAAACTGTAGGCACACTCCTATTGTTTTGTAACACCACGACACGTGAACCAACGGGAACACGATCATAAAGATCAATAATATCTTGATTAAGCAAACGGATACACCCACTTGAAATCGCACGCCCAATCGACCAAGATTCATGTGAGCCATGAATACGGAAAAGTGTATCTTTCCCATTTTTGAAAAGATAAAGTGCTCGTGCGCCCAATGGATTATCGGGCCCTGGTGGCATTCCTTTCCCCAAATGACCATAACGTTCTGGTTCTCGAGCCATCATTGCTGCAGTAGGTGCCCAATTTGGCCAGCGACGCTTGCGCTGCACAACCCCCTCACCTTCAAATGCTAGGCCTTCCTTACCGACCCCAATTCCATAGCGTAAAGCTTTCCCATTTTCACCAATAAGGTAAAGAAAACATTCTTGCGTATCGATAACCAACGTTCCAGGTGGATAAGATGTATAATAAATCACTTCTTGTCGCCAAAACTTTGGATCAATTTTTGCAAGATCAACAGCAGGTAACGGATAAGTTTCATTCGTTACAGGACCGTACAAAGCCTGTATTTCTGGTGGAATGTATCGAGCTTGTTGAAAAGAAGCTGATGACATATCTGATTGACGTGTTGTAGCACATCCAGCCAAAGCTAAAAGTGCTGCAATTAAAAAGGCACAACGAGATAACACTCTTCTATTTTCTCCGATTAAACTATTTATGCAGATTTGCGTACCATGAAAAACTTAGCACACTATTAACATTAACTGGAAGTTTTCTTAAATTAAGAACTTTAGAAGGTAAAAAAGCAGATTATTTATTACTGTAAACTTTTTTCTCACTTATCACAATACAAAGACTATAACTCTTCTGAAAATATGCTATACAAATTTTATCTTGAGCATAAAATCAACAGAAAAGAAAGATTCTCATGGGATTTAAATGCGGTATTGTTGGATTACCTAATGTTGGTAAATCAACTCTTTTTAATGCATTAACAAAAACAGCCACTGCACAGGCTGCCAATTATCCTTTTTGTACCATTGAACCCAATACCGGTGAAGTTGCTGTTCCTGATTTACGAATGGAAAAAATTGCATCAATCGCTGGTTCAAAAGAAATTATTCCTACACGCATTAATTTCGTTGATATTGCGGGGCTTGTACGAGGCGCTTCAAAAGGCGAAGGTTTAGGGAACAAATTTTTAGCCAATATTCGCGAAGTCGATGCCATTATCCATGTTTTACGCTGTTTTCAAAATGAAGATATCACTCACGTAGAAGGACGTATTGATCCTATTTCTGATGCGACAACCGTTGAAACTGAACTCATGCTGGCGGATCTCGAAAGTCTGGAGAGACGAATCGTACAAATCCGTAAACGAGCAATTGGAAAAGATAAAGAAGCTCTTACAATTCTCCCCGTTATGGAAAAAGCATTAAATATTCTGCAACAGGGAAATCCTGTCCGGTTATTACTCAAAGATATCGCTTTAGATGAACACCATATTCTAAAGAGCTTAAATCTTCTCACTTCCAAGCCTGTACTTTATGTTTGCAACGTAAGCGAAAATGATGCCGCTCATGGAAATAACTTTACCCAAGCAGTTGAAAAAATGGCAACGGAACAAAATGCACAAAGCATTATCATTTCTGCTTCTATTGAAGCGGAAATCACACAATTGAGTGATGCTGAAGCATCAGAATATCTCGATGCTCTAGGGCTCTTTGAACCAAGTTTAAATCGCCTTATTCGCGCTGGTTATCATTTACTTGATCTCATTACTTACTTCACCTGCGGACCTAAGGAAACACGAGCATGGACAATTACGCGTGGTACAAAAGCTCCCCAAGCTGCCGGCGTTATTCACTCCGATTTTGAGCGCGGCTTCATTCGTGCCCAAACGATCAGCTACAATGACTATATTGCTCTGGGGGGAGAAAGCGGTGCAAAAGAAGCAGGAAAGGCTCGCGATGAAGGAAAAGAATACATTGTGCAAGATGGTGATATCATGTTATTTAAACATAATACTTAATTCTTCACTCTCCCTTAATATTTTAGCATTTTATCTTGAAGATTTTGTAATAAGTCTATAGAAGAGTATTGCAAAAACTCCCAAGTTCTTCTGAACTAAAAACCGTTGCTACCATGTTATTATGGTAGCAACCTCTTTGTCTATTAAAAAATGGAAATATGAAATTAGCGTGCCCAATGCCCTTCATATTTAAATGTTGGAGCATCTTTTAAAGAATCCTTTGTGGCATTTGTAATAAGTTTCCACTTACCATAATCATTTGTCATCTGGATTGTTTCTGGAGAAACGACCACATAACTCTCCCCTATACCAAGAAAACCGCCAACAGCAATTACAAATCCCGCAATATTATTTTCACGTAGAATAATATCTTTTACTTCACCAATATTTTCATCTTCTATATTATAAACATCGGCGCCTATAAGGCTGGAAGCAACAAAGTCCGTTGCTAAAGGCGTTACATAACGCACAGACTTATCGATCCCCACCTGTACAATACCCGTCGAAGAAATTATTTCATGTTTAGAAGGCATTTCAAAAGACTGAGCATAAGTACTAGAAAGCATCAAAATTGACATAAGAGTAGTACATACAATTTTTTTCATTTTAACATCTCCGTTTTACTTTGCTTTTACTTTATAAAACCTCAATGCATCATAAACAGATTTGTTCCTTATGTTCTTTATACTTTCTACTCTTTCAAGATAGGTCACCTTGTCCTTTTCTCTTTAATTTCCTCTTTTGTTTCTACCTCCAAACCACACCAAATACGATTTTTTAAAATATAAACAAGTCCTGCAAAAATGATTAAAAATAAAATAACACGAAAACCGGTTTTTTTACGAATTTCCATATGAGGATCAGCAGCCCACATCAAAAAAGCAGCAACATCACGCGCGTAATGTTCAACAGTTTGGGGGGTTCCATCTTCATAAGTAACGACACCATCACTCAAAGGAGGCGCCATGGTTAAAGAATTACTGGCAATAAAATAAGGATTATACCAATAACCATCTGCAACTTCTACCTCCTTTGGCGCTTCCTGATATCCTGTTAAAAGAGCGGTAATATAATCTGGACCGGCTGTATCATAATGCGTTAACACATCAGTAATTAAAGCAGGAAATGGCAAAGATACGCCACGTGCCCGTGCCATCAATGATAAATCCGGAGGATACGCAGCATTTAAAGCAAATCTTGCTTCTTCTTCATTTGCAAAAGGAGAAGGAAAATAATCCGTTGCGACCCCAGGACGTTTAAAATTTTTTCCTTCACGATTAGGACCATCGCGCACTTCATATTGTGCTGCCCAAGCTTTAATCTGTTCTTGATCATAGCCAAGAGCTTTTAAATGGCGAAAAGCCACATATTTTAGCCCATGGCAGCTGGAACAAACTTGTTTATAAACCTTTAACCCACGCCGCAATTGCGCCTTATCATAAAACCCAAATGGTCCTGAAAAACTCCATTCTTGTTTTGTAGGAATCCGTAAAGGAAAAGAAGTCAGTTCCTCCTCTTGATCCAATCGATCAGAGGCATGACTGCCCCCACTCTGAACAGAAAAGCTCATAGTAATAATAATCAATCCAATAAAAACATTTACCATAATCTCTTTTTTTCCTGTTGCAGATCTTGCATAATCGAAGAAGGAAGAGGACGACTTTTTTCAAACGTAGGCAAAATCGGCAAAATAACCAAAAAGAATATAAAATAATAAATCGTAGCCAATTGCGTCCATAAAAGAATTCTGTCACTTATTTCTCTTGAACCCAGCCAACCAAGAAAAACGACGTCAAAAACCAACGCCCAAAAGAAAATTTTATAAATAGGCCGATACCTTGCCGAACATATTTTAGAGCGATCTAACCACGGGACAAAAATTAATACGAGAATCGAGCTGACGAAGAGAACAAAGCCCACAAAAGTTGAAGAAAAAATACCGATATCAAAAGTTATAGCACGCAGCATCGCATAAAAAGGCAAAAAATACCATTCTGGAACGACACGAAGCGGTGCCTTTAAAGGATCGGCCACGCTATAATTTTCGGCTTGCCCCATATAATCGGGCATATAAAATAAAAACCAAGCAAAAAAGATCAAAAAAACAGTAATGGCAAAAATATCTTTGATAAGTGCATAAGGCGAAAACGGTACCGTTTCCTTATCTGATTGTACAGCAAGACCCGTTGGATTTCCCTGCCCCACACAATGGATTGCCCAAATATGAAGTCCCACAAAAAGAAGCAAAACAAATGATAGAACATAATGAAAAACATAAAAACGATTCAATGTTGGTTGTCCTACACCATAACCACCAAGAAGTGTTTCATGTAACCATACTCCCACCAAAGGTATCGTTTTTAAAAGCCCTGCAATCACTGAGGCGGCTGAAATAGACATCATCCCCCAAACAAGCACATAACCAAAAAATGCGATTGCCATCATGATGATATAAATAAAAATCCCTGTGATCCACACCATTTCTCGCATATTTTTATAAGACCCATAATAAAGTCCGCGCGCCAAATGGATATAAACGGCAATAAAAAAAAACGAAGAGCCTACACTATGCCATGGACGAAAAAGCCATCCAAACTGGCCTTCACGCCGAAATCGTTCACCCGTTTCAAAAGCCAAATGAATATCTGGAACATAATGCAATGACAAGACAAGACCAGTCAAAAGCTGTGATAAAAGCATAAGGGTCAAAATACCGCCAAACGTATAAAAGTAATTAAGATTACGCGGAACAGGAAAAATCACAAATGCATTATAAAAAAAACGAGGAAGAGGAAAACGCTTATCAAACCAACGGGAAAGAGCATTTTTAGGACAATAAGGAGGAAACCTTGTCATGACCTTATCCTATTTTGAGTAAAGTATCAGAAAGAAACTGGTAAGGGGGGATCGCCAAATTATAGTTCGCTGGACCTGACCGCACTCTTCCAGCGGTATCATAAACAGACCCATGACACGGGCACAACCACCCTCCAAATTTCCCCGATTGCCCAAGTGTTACACAGCCTAGATGCGTACAAAGATTAATGACAATAAGCCAATTTTCACGGCCTTTACCGGCTGAACGCGCAAAATCCGTCGCTTCTTTTTCACCTTCAAGATTAGGATTGCGGGCTTGGCGATCTTTTAGAAAACTCAAACTCGTAGCGCGCGCATCAGCGATTTCTTTTGCCGTACGGTTTCGAATAACAACGGGCTGTCCTCGCCATTTCACCGTCACCGACATCCCCTCTTCAATACCGGAAAGGTCAACCTCAACAGAAGAAGATGCCAAAACAGCCTCATCTGGGCGGAACTGACGGATAAAAGGCCACGCAACAATCCCCATTCCAACTGCTCCTGCAACAGCTGTTACCAAAAACAGAAAATCCCGCCTCGTCTGCTCACCCATTGCCTTAACTTCAAAGAGACACGTTGCTAAAACATCTTTTTATCATACCCTCTCCCATTGCACAATGCTTGGATCAATCACCACTGTCTTAACCCATAAAAATACCTCTGTAAAAAATTTCAACTCTTTGAATAACTGATATACAAAAACCTAGTTTAACGATAATTTATCATCCTACAAAGTAAATAAGAAACCTAACTATCCTAGGTTTATTTCAAACCTCTGTTCCTATTCAATCAATCAAAACCTTTCCCTTCCCTGATAAAAACCGAGACGCTTAAAGAAAAAACTTTCTTGTTATGGTCAAATCTCCGTCCCAATGAAAGATCCAACCTCATTAAATATCCTTTCTTTGCACCATATCGCTCAATCGAAGAAAATCCCGAATCATGAGGTTCCCTCTTATCTCAAACAAATCTTTGACCGTAACTTTTTCCTGAAACTTAAAGTGCATAAAAAATAAATACAAAAATCATATATTTCTTGACCATATTTTTCGAATAAATTACAGCACTTCTTTACAAAGCTGAAAAAAATCATATTACAGAGAATATGACACTTCATATAGCTCTTTTCCAACCTGATATTGCTGGTAATACCGGAACAATTTTACGTCTTAGTGCTTGTTTTGGTTTACATGTGCACATTATTGAACCCGCAGGCTTTAACCTGTCGGACCGTAATCTCAAACGTGCAGGATTGGATTATCTCGAATATGCTTCCTTAGAACGACATATGGATTGGCAACATTTTTTAAGCTCTATGAAACACTTTAACCGCCGTCTTTTGCTTTTAAGTACAAAAGCAAAAACATGCTATACGCAGATAGACTATCAAAAAAATGATGTTGTACTTTTTGGTCGTGAATCAGCTGGCGTTCCCGATTATGTCCATGAAGCTGTCGATTACACATTGAAAATTCCCATGAAACCACAGGCACGCTCTCTCAATCTCGCCATGAGTGTAGCCATAACAACAGGAGAAGCACTGCGCCAAATTGGTTATTATGAAGAAAACTGTAATCTATAAAAACACAACACTTCTATCAAAGCATTAATAGAATATCAAAATACATAAACTCTGGTTTTCAAATAAATAGAAAAAACTATTTTTCAAGAATTTTACAAATCTTAAAAGCGCATACTTTTCAACGATACTTCTGGAATAAAGCCTCTAAAAGCTCATAAGCTATCCTATAAATATAGTTAAAGCGTATAACACCTGCCATTGCCCAATACCCAAGTGCTGATAAAATAAACGTTTCTTAGTGCCCATTACCTCCATTTCATATCACCATCTGTGAATGATTAAATCCCTCTCATATTAATATGCATTGAGCATCCTTCTCTTTATGCTCATACAAAATACAAACCGTTATCATTATTCTCTCTAATCTGTTCTTATTTTCCAGAATCTTTATCTTTGATAGGAGTTATTAAGAAGTATTTTTCCCCTATAATCGTTTTTTCTCACACGACTTCCCTCGCTTGTGGCGAATAAGGCAATAATTTTGACTGAGTAGTATGAACAAGTTTGAAATAAGATAATCTTACGATATTTGGCGCTCTTATTCCATATGAGTAATGGTAAATTATTATTATAAATCAATTTTTTCTAATAAGGCATGACGATCCATTAAAAATCCACTTTCAACCCATATCATTTCTAGTTCTTTAAGCTTTTTTCCTAAAAGGATACCTTTTGAAAAACCTTTTTTTATTAAATCGTTACCGTTAATGGGAAACGTTGGAATCTGCCATTTTTGAACAAGCTGATAAAGTTTGAGATACTCTTCTGTTTTTTGCAAAGCATTCCCTTTTTCTGGAATATCGGCATGTAATGCAGCCACTGACAAGGATAATTGATCTAAAACCGGCTGTCGCCCCTGAAAATAAATCAATTTTTGTACAAAATGATCAGAACAGTTTTGGCTTATTATTTCTAACTCTGCCCATTCCTTTAACCGTGTTGTTTCCTTATGGGAAAAACGCAAACGTTGTGCCATTTTATGAAGACGTCCAGGATCAGGAGGAAGAAGACTTTCTAGCCGTAAAAATGGATCAACTTTCCAACCAAGCATCTGTTCTGTTTTCACCAATGCGTGAATTGCATCAATGCCCCATTTTTCTGTTTCAGGAAAAATGAGTGACAAAATTCTGCTTTGTCGCATCCATAAAAGAGCACGTGTTGGATCAGAAGCTAAAAGAAGCTTTTTCATTTCTGCCCAAATACGCTCAGAAGAAAGTTTTTTTAAACCGTGTTTTAAACGAACACATGCCTTCAACCCTTGCCCATCAGGTCGTCCCGCTCCATACCACGCAAAAAAGCGAAAAAAACGTAAAATACGCAAATAATCTTCACGAATACGATTTTCTGCAAAACCGATAAAACGAACTGTTCGGCTTGCAATATCGCTCAAGCCTCCTACATCATCATAAAGGTTGCCAGCGGCATCACAATAAAGGGCATTTATCGTAAAATCTCGCCGTTCAGCATCTTTTTTCCAATCACGCCCAAATACCACTTTTGCATGACGACCATCTGTTTCAATGTCGCTGCGAAGCGTTGTGACCTCATAAGAACATGAATGCGCAACCACTGTTATTGTACCAAAAGCAATCCCTGTCGGAATAGCTTTAAATCCTGCTTCTTCTACACGTGCAATAATCTGTTGCGGTAAGCAGGTTGTCGCAATATCAATATCACTAATAGGTTGCCCTAATAGTTGATTGCGCACTGCTCCCCCCACAATACGTGCCTCTTCCCCCTCTAAAGATAAAATACGAAGAAGTGTTTGGACATCACTTTGTTGTAACCACGCAGCCTGTTTGAAGTTCTGCCTTATATTCACCCTTTAACCTTTCAAAAAAGTTGTATTCATTGCTTTCAAAAACTCTCTTCATAAAACAAAGTTTTTAAAACATTCCTTATAAAACAAGCCTCTTTCTTTCAAAAAAACTTTTCTCTATCTATACATGAATATGAAAAAAAACGGCTTATGATGCTTCTTTTCTTCTCATTTTCTGTTACAAACAATAAGATATCCATTATCATGCAGAGAAAATTACCATTTTTGCGACAAACGCCTTAAGGAAAAAATATGAGTCACCGTGATCCAGCATCTAATTCTGTGAAAAAGGTTAATACTAAACATGAGGCCCAAGTCATTATTGAGGATATTGATACGGCACACAAAGAATTAGATATTATACAACAAGAAATTGACAAAGTTATTTTTGGGCAAAGTCATATCATTGAATATGCTTTAACGGCTATTTTTGCTGGTGGTCATGCTCTTCTTGTCGGTGCTCCGGGGCTTGCAAAAACACGTCTTGTGGAAACATTGGGAGCCGTTTTAGGACTTGATGAAAAACGTATCCAGTTTACCCCAGACTTAATGCCATCGGACATTATCGGTTCTGAAATCATGGATTCCGATAAAGAGGGGAAGCGTTCTTTTCGCTACGTTCAAGGTCCCATTTTCACACAGCTTCTCATGGCTGATGAAATCAATCGTGCCTCTCCACGCACACAGTCAGCTCTTTTACAGGCTATGCAGGAATATCATGTGACCGTTGCAGGAACCCGTTATGATTTACCACAACCTTTTCATGTTCTTGCAACGCAAAATCCTCTCGAACAAGAGGGAACCTATCCACTTCCTGAAGCTCAACTCGATCGCTTTTTGATGCAAATTGATATTGATTATCCTGATCTTACAACAGAGCGGCGGATCATTTTAGAAACAACAAAAGAAAAAAAATCAAATGTAAAAGCAATTTTATCCGCTAAAAAATTACAAAAAATTCAAAATATCGTCCGCAAAATGCCTCTTTCAGAAAATGTGATTGAAGCTATTTTAAAAATTGTCCGTTCAGCCCGCCCTGATAAAGACAATAGCCTTGCCAATACTTATGTTTCTTGGGGACCTGGCCCGCGCGCATCACAAGCTCTTTCACTTTGTGTTCGTGCGCGTGCTCTTTATTATGGGCGTTTAGCCCCTTCACTTGATGATGTTGAAGCGTTGGCATATCCCGTATTACAACATCGTATGGCGCTTAATTTCTCTGCTCGTGCTGAAGATATAACCGTAAAAGATATTATCAATAACCTTGTGAAAGATGCTCTTTAAATGGCTATTGGCAAAAAAGTTTTACAAAAACCTCCATTGTCGCTGGCAAAAGAGCTGTATAAGGATAATGGGAAAATGCCATATTTCCTTTTACAAGCGCGTCATATTGCCAATACACTGATAACCGGATGGCATGGGCAACGCAAACGCGGTCATGGAGAAAATTTTTGGCAATTTCGTCCCTATATGAAGGGAGAATCCATTACCCGCATTGATTGGCGTCGCTCAGCGCGTGATGAAAATACCTATCTCCGCGAGCACGAATGGCAAATGACGCAAACCGTTTGGCTTTGGCCTGATCAGAGCCCATCAATGCATTACTGTTCGCGCTTTTCTAAAATCTCTAAAGGCAATCATGCCATCATTTTAACCCTTGCCTTGGCATCACTTCTGGCACGGTGCGGCGAACATATTGCTATTCCCAACTTAGTGCCTCCCACAATGACATCCAATGTCATAGAACGAATAGCATTTGCTTTAGAAAATCATTCAGATGAAAATTCATTTCCAGATTTTTCAACGATTACACGCTTTTCACACACCATTATAATGAGTGATTTTCTCGATCACCCTGAAAAAATCATCCAACATTTAACTGCTTTATCGACAAAACAGGTGACAGCTCATTTAATTGAAATTGCTGATCCTGCAGAAGAAAGCTTTCCCTACACAGGTCATACGGAATTTTTTGATCCTGAAACGAAAGAAAAACACATTTTTGGAAAAGCAGAAAATCTTCGTAAGAGCTATTGTAAGCTATATCAAACACGTCGACAAGAATTGGTAAATTTTTGCGCACGCCAAGGGTGGTCTTATCACGTCAGTCCAACAGATCAACCTTTAACAGAGACCATTTTGCATCTTGCAAATACAATGGGCGACTCTTCATTGCAAAAAAGGAGGGCACTTTGAGTTTTACTGCTCCCTTTCTGTTATTAGGGCTCTTATTTCTACCCGTCATTTGGTGGCTGTTGCGGATAACCCCCCCATCTCCACGTAAAGAGCTCTTTCCTCCTTTCCGCTTCTTACCCAAACCCACTCATCAGCAGGAAAAAGCAAAACATACCCCTTGGTGGTTACTCTTGTTGCGTTTAACCATAGCCGCACTGGTTATCATCGCTCTAGCCCGCCCCACTTGGAATCAAAAACCTATAAGTTTTTCCGGATCTCAACCCCTTGCGCTCATTATTGATAATGGGTGGGCATCTGTAAAAGAATGGAAAAAACGTATCTCTAGCGCTGAAATGCTCCTTACACAGGCAGAAAAACAGCAAAAAAATATTTATCTTATTGCAACAGCTGAAAATGATATCTCCAATGTGGAATCCAAACCAGCAAAAGTTATAAAACAGTATTTAATGCATTTGCAACCGCGTCCTTGGCCTGTAAATCGTGTGCATATCTTAAAAGAATTCAGTAAAATAAACAAAGGAAAGCCTCTTGATATTGCTTATTTAAGCGATGGATTACAAACAAATGACGATGAGCAAACTTTTGCTCTACTTGAAGAATTAAAACCTAGAAACTTCTTGTGGTATTTGGCTGATATTTCCGATTTAATCGGCATAACATCCATAGAAAATAACAATGGAAATATGGGCGCGCGTATTATTCGCTCAACAACACACGGCACAACGCCCGCTACACTCAACCTTTACGATTCAAATAATCAATTGCTCGGTCAATTTACGAAAAATTTCTCTGAAGGCGAAACAACAGCACTTATTCCTTTTGATGTCCCCCTTGAACTACGCAACGATATCGCTTGGATAAAAGTCAATAACCAAAACCATGCTGCTGCAACTTTCTTAGTAGACAGCCATAGCAGGATAAGCCGTGTTGCTCTTCTCTCTCCCGATACCAACGAAATGACACAGCCTTTACTTACTCCGTTTTATTACATTATCAAAGCACTACAAGGTCATACACAGCTTATAAATTCCGGTGGAAGAGAACTTTCAACAGATATTGATCATTTACTTCAACAAAATCCATCTGTTTTCATTATGGGCGACATGGTTAATATCCCTGAAAAAGCAGAAAAAAAGCTTTCTGATTTTGTGAATAAAGGGGGGACACTCATCCGCTTTGCAGGAGAAAAACTCAGTAGTGCAGAACATTACGATAGTCTCCTTCCGGTACCGCTACGTCAGGGGCAACGTTCTCTTGGGAGTATTATGTCTTGGACAAAGCCACAAAAACTTGCCCCTTTTGCAAAAAATAGCTTTTTCTTTGACCTTCCTTTTCCAGAAGATGTCACTGTCTCGCGCCAAGTTCTCGCAGAACCAATCCCAGATCTTTTTGAAAAAACATGGCTCAGCCTTTCGGATGGGACCCCTCTTATTACCGCAGCAAAGCGTGGGAAAGGAACCCTCATTTTCATTCATATTGCCCCTGATCCTACATGGTCTAATCTTCCTCTTTCCGGATTTTTTGCACAAATGTTGCAAAAACTAATCACATTAGGATCTTTTGAAAACACAAACCCAACACACAGAGAAAAAAGAACAAGGGTACAAAATCCTTGGCGAACCATAGCCGCCGATGGACAATTACAAGTACCGTCCTCTGATGTTGTTCCACTGATCTTTGACACTCAAAATCCGCCCCGTCCTTCCTATCATACTCCCCCAGGGCTTTATGGGGTCAAAAATGACTTTTATGCGCTTAATCTCTTAAACCATTCATCGCGCTTGATGAAACAATCATCATTGCCAACTTCTCTTAATAAGAATCCTTTATCTTACGAGACAAAAGAAAAAAATCTTATCGGTCCCCTTTTAGGATTAGCCCTCTTATTATTTGCTTTTGATCATTTTCTCATTTTATGGATGGGAGGTATTTTTTCTTTTAATAAACGGCGTAATCTGTTTTTTCTTCCTCTCATCATTCTGATTGGCCTATTTTCATATGATCCAACGCTTCATGCACAAACGACAGAAAATCATCATGATAGTGTGCAAGCCGCTGGTGCAACACATCTTGCCTACGTTATAACCAACAATCATGAAATTGATACAACGAGTAAAAGTGGTCTAGAAGCTTTAAGCCAATTTATCGCAGAGCGCACAATGCTTACCCCCGGCTCTGTTAGAGCACTTGATCTCGATAAAGATGAACTCTCCTTTTATCCTCTTATTTACTGGCCAATTGATATTCAGAGTCCTATACTCAGCCCCCAAGCCATTGAAAAAATAAATAACTTTATGAAACATGGAGGAACCATTTTATTTGACACGCGTGATCAGATAAAAAGCAATCTTAATCTTGAAGGAGATGCTACTCCAGAAACGCAAAGATTACGAACCATCTTAAAAGGGTTAAACATTCCCTCCATTGAGCCAGCCTCAACAGATCATGTTGTTGCGCGTTCCTTTTATATTATGCCAGATTTTCCTGGTCTCTACCGTGGTTCACCTTTATGGGTTGAATCCTCATCAACGAACAAAAAAAATAAAAATTCTCTTAGCCTTGGTGATAATGTAAGTTCCCTGCTCATCACCGCAAATAACTTTGCCGGCGCTTGGGCACTCGATGAAAAAGGAACATGGAAATATCCCCTTGTTCCCAATGATCCAATGCAACGTCTATGGGCATTTCGTGCAGGCTTAAATATTGTCCTTTATGTGCTTACTGGAAACTATAAAGCAGATCAAATTCATGTTCCAGCGCTCTTGGAACGCTTTAAAAGAGAAAGAAGGCAATGATACCACTTTTCACTTTTCAGCCTTTTTTACCTCTCTTTTGGATTCTGCTTTTAAGCGGAATATCCATTCTTTTTGTCGTTGTTGGTCTTGTTACACAACGTCAAGGATCTTTATTTCGTCTGATGACATTGAGCGCTCTCATTCTTGCTTTGCTTAATCCAATGATTATCAAAGAACAGCGCGAACCGCTAAAAAGCACAATAGGTATTGTTATTGACCGCAGCAAAAGCCAAACTTTTGGAACACGGATAGACGACAGTGATAAAGCACGTGCGCAATTAATCAAAACATTGGCGCATTATCCACAATTTGAACCACGTTTTATTGAAGCTGGAAAACTGGCTGATCATCAATATACCCCCTCAACAAATTTGTTTGATGCTTTAACACAAGCACTCTCTGATGTACCACCCTCTCGTTATGCAGGAACCATTTTTATCACTGATGGACAAGTACATGACATTCCTGCCCTATCAGATCTTCATCATGAAGCCCCTCTTAATGCTCTGATCACAGGACGCTCAGATGAATTTGACCGTCAAATCAAGTTTATTTCTCCTCCACGCTTTGCTCTTGTCAACAAACCACAAAGGCTTTCCATTTTGGTAAAAGATCAAGGAGTCCGCCCAAAAACGATACCACAGAAAGCCAATATTACACTCAGTGTCAATGGACAAGAAGTTGGTCATTATTCTGTGACTCCTGGTATTATTTTTCAAACTGAAATTATCCTTCCCCATGCTGAAAAAAATATTATCCAAGCAACAACTGAACCTTATAAAGGTGAACTAAGCATTGAAAACAACCGCGCCATAACAACTATTGAGGGAATCAGAGAAAATTTACGCGTTCTTCTTATTTCAGGCGCCCCTTATAATGGAGAACGGACATGGCGTGACCTTTTGAAAGGTGACTCCAATATTGATCTTGTTCACTTTACGATTTTACGTCCCCCCACCAAAGCAGATAATACCCCTTTAAGCCAATTATCCTTGGTGGTCTTTCCCACAAGAAAGCTCTTTGTTGAAGAGATTAATAACTTTGATCTCATCATCCTTGATGGTTACCAACACTCTGATGTTCTACCTTTAATCTATTATGATTATATCGCCCAATATGTACAAAAGGGTGGTGCATTGCTGATGGTAACAGGACCTGAATTTACCCAAAAAAACTCACTTGCAAAAACACCTTTAATAAGCATTCTACCGGCATTGCCCAATGGAACTATTCTTGAAAAACCTTTTCGCCCCGCGTTAACCAAAGAAGGTGAACGTCATCCTGTCACAAGGGATCTTGCAACACTTAACCTTCCAGCTTCTCAATGGGGACGCTGGCTGCGACAAATTGCTATTCAAAACATAAACAACGGTACCGCCCTCATGAAAGGAGCCAATGAACAGCCACTTTTAATTCTTTCCCATATTGATAAAGGGCGTGTAGGTATGTTGCTTTCCGATGAAAGTTGGCTTTGGGCACGAGGTTTTGAAGGTGGTGGTCCTTATGCAACTCTTTATCGCCGAATTGCCCATTGGCTCATGAAAGAACCAGAACTTGAGGAAGAAAAATTAAGTGCGACCAGCAACCATCATCATTTAACAATTCGCCGCCAAACTCTGAAAGACCATCCAGAACCCGCTGAAATAACTTTGCCTTCTGGAAAAAAACAAAAGATCATCCTCACTCAAGAGCAAGAAGGTCTCTTCTCCGCAACTGTAGCTACTGATGAGACAGGGATTTTTACCATCAAAAATGACGATTTAACAATACTTGCTTCTGTAGGGATGCTCGATAATCTTGAATTGTTTGATTTAATTTCAACACAAGAAAAATTAGCCTCCATTATTAAGCACACGGGTGGCTACATCGGACGTTTACACCCTGAGGGAAAAGAAAACATTTATCTTCCTCCAATCAAGCTCATTCAATCAAAAACAAATCTGTCATCTTCCCCAGCACATTCAATTATTTTAAAAGAAGCGACAGAAACGCGTTTAATCGATACCTTTTATTTTTCGGTATTTTCTGGTTTTTTTGCCCTGCTTGTGTGTCTTTTACTGTTGAGCAGCATGTGGTATCGTGAAGGTCGTTAAAAAATACTGAGATTTTGTAGAGCAGTTTTTAAATTAAGCTGATCTTTTTGTATATTTACTTATCTTTTACAATGAGATGAGATATTGACTTATCATTGAATAATTTACCACTTCTTCATATCGAGTTATTATTCCTGTTAGGATTTTCCTTATTTGTAATCCTGTTCATATTAAATCAATTAAAATCATTCTTTTACACATCCTTAAAAGAGGTGCTGCATGGATAAAAACCATTGAAGAAAAGAATAAAATTCCTCTTAAGAATCTTCTTAAAACAAGGATTTTTATAAAATTTTGATGGGATAATATAACCGTTTTGGTTTGCCCCTTGTATAAGCGTAAAGATGGTGGTGCATGAATAAAACCTTATAAACGAGGCTTTTCATAGCTTTGAAGAATTTTCGTTAAATGAAATCAAAGGCACTGGAAAATATTTTTTCAAAAAAATATGTGAATGGACAACACAATATTTTATTTGGAATATTCCTCTTAAGGCGTTCTGTTTTGCATGAGAAGCGTGATCCCATTAAAAACGATATATGGCAGCGCAAAACCATAAAAATTCCCGATAAATACAATATATTCTTTTGCACTTTCACTGAACGATTAAATTTTTATGATAATGTGTGGTCGTATAAAAGCTGTTTAAAAGTCTTAAAACTTTATGACCATCATTTTAAAGTTTATCCCATCATACAAAAGACATATCGCTTGCCAAGAATGGTCTGTTGTATTACGCTGTCCTTTGTCATAAGATATACAAGATAGCATCAATTCTTCAAAGAATTTTCTCCTACTTTCAATAAGCTATTTTTCCTTTTACAATCTTTCTTGCTTTTAAGCACCAACTTATCTTATGCTTATTCTTTAAATCCTTTTTAATACTCTACGAGATTTTATGTTTTATCTTGCCCATATATCGGATATACATCTTTCCCCTCTCCCGAAACCTTCCCTTTTTGAACTTTCTGGAAAGCGTCTTACCGGTTACTTAAATTGGCAAAAAAAACGTAAGAGTCAAATGGCAACAAATGTCCTCGAAACTTTAATAGATGCCTTGAACAAAACAAAGGCTGATCATGTTGTGATCTCTGGTGATCTTGTGAATCTTGCTCTTGATAAGGAATTTGAACAGGCGCGTCGTTGGCTCCTGACCTTAGGACAACCTCAAGATATTTCTTTGACATTTGGAAATCATGATGCTTATGTCCGCGGAGCCCTCCAAAAAGCATGTATACTCTTTAAACCTTGGATCACAGGGGACGTACCTCAAAAAAGTGCCTTTCCGTTTCCTTATATGCGCATTCGCGAAAATGTCGCCATCATAGCTGCTTCTTCAGCCATTGCGACTCCACCTTTTCAAGCTTCTGGTTATTTTGGTAAAATGCAAGCGCGAACGTTACCGCACTTTTTAAAAGAAGCAGCACAGCGCAACCTTTTTCGTGTTGTCATGATCCACCATCCCCCTTTTCCCAAAGCAACATCTTGGCATAAAAAACTACGAGATACAAAACGTTTTCTAGAGGTTATCAAACACCACGGTTGCGAACTTATTGTTCACGGGCATACTCATTTACCCACATTGAAGTGGATTGAAGGACCAATTAAAAAAATTCCTATTGTTGGTGTTCCTTCCGCATCACAAGCTTTTGGTGATAAAAAACCACCCGCCGGTTTTAACTTATTTTCCATTGAACGCTTAAAAAATCAATGGCACTGTCAATTGCAACGTTATAGCGTTATCAGCCCCCAAAACGAAATCGCCTGTACTGAAACAATTAATCTTTAAACACTTCCAAAGTTGTCAAAAAAACAAAAAACGAAAATATTTTCACTTCATATCCTCCCTTTCATAAATCATAATTTTATTGCCCTCCTTCCCTTAACAAGAAAAAACTCTACCTTCTCTGTCGATAGCTCAATTTCTCTCAGAGAGCTCCATTGGCCACCCTTCTTATGTGGCTCACTTTACAAATTCATTGGTTTACTTCCTTTCCATTCTTAAGGACAAAAATTTCTCCCCTATCTGATCTAGAAATAATCTGGATTATTTTCGTACGGGTTCCACCTGCTGATTGCGCATATGACTTAACTTCACAAAGTTCTACAAACCTTGCCATTACACTTCATTGCGCACTCTCTCTAAATGATCTCATAGGAAAAATTCTCATCCCCCTATAATCATGATATTTTATAGGATATAGAGAGACGCATTTAGCTTCCATGCCTAAATATCAATGACGATAAAAAGCCCAATAATAACTAAAACATATAATTTCAATAATCCATCCCCCCTGTAATTCATAAAAAATGATATTGATTTATAGCAAATAGATTTGAAATACCCCCCTACTATTATACATGATAGTTATTATCGAATATTTGAAAAATTTATAAAATTCATCGCTTCTCATTTAATAATAAACATAGAGAATAATGTTTTTTATATCTTGATAAATGTCTAATTTTCTATCTATTTTTTCCTATAAATCACTTTATAATACTCTTTTATTTATTGTATTATTATCTATAATAAAGCATAAATTATCCAATAATAATAAGAAAATTATAGTGTGATTTTTTACTATTTGAGTTATCTTGTGGATGCGATTTTTTTTGTTATTAAATAAAATATTTTATGATAACGAACAATAAGAAATTCAATTGTATGAGAGGTCTTTCAAATACAAGAGAATGTCATTGGATTGCCTATTCACGCGTTTATTTTAAAGAAGCATTTTTGCTATTCAAGCCCTTTTACGACGACTCCCATGAATGGTTTAGGTAAAGTCCCATTAAGCCGCATATTTTTGCGTTTATGAAGAAGAAATTTGCTACCATTACACACTTTGCCCCCTAATGTTACAAATATCTCTTGGCACTCGAGACGGTTCATAAGAAGCATTTTTATTCTTTCTTGAATGTCTTTATACGCACAGGCTTTCCTAGCTTATAACGTACAGACAAATGATTTTGATTGTTTCGACGTGGAATAGGTTTTAAATGAGAGAATTCTACGATATTTTGAATTCTTATTCCAAATGAAATAGTAATTTGTTTTTATAAATCAAACTATTGTCCAAATAAAATAGTACCTCTTCTCAGTAGAGGAGTATTTACCAGTACCTACTTGAAAAATAAAAGCCTCATTTTTAAATGAGGCTTTTAAATTTTTTAATTCTGCAAAAAATTAAAATTTATAAGCGACCCCCACACGGAAGTCATTTGTCTTGTAGTCCATTTCAACTTTATCTTGCACAAATTTCTTCTTACCAAAATCTGAATAACGATATTCTGCACGCAAAAGAATATTATCAGTCATTGCAAAATCAACCCCCCCACCAAGAGTATAACCAATCATGGTCTTTTTTTCATCATGCACTAAATTAGCAAGATCACTCGCTTTATTTTCCGTATTAGATTTGTTAGAGATTATGTTGCTAAGCTGTGTATAAGCAACACCTCCGGCCACATAAGGCATCAAACGATCAAAAGAAAAACCAAATCTTACTCGTGTAGCACCAGCCCATTTTTGTTTTAAAGTGTGATACACCACTCCATCAGAGGCTGCCGAATGATCTTCATCATCACTAGTGCCTACTGTTATAACTTTTGATTTTGATGCTGATGCTGATTCTTCAGTTTTATCTTCTTGTGGCGAATTGTGATCTTTTGTACCCTTTTTATTAAACCACATGAGATCTGTATCAACACCTATAATAAAACCATTGTCGATATCAATATTGGAACCTGCATAAATACCACCGATAAAACCGGAAAGTTTAGGTAAATCTTCCTTTCCAATTGGAAGCCATTGTCCTGCATTCTCATCTTTTAAATAACTTGCTTTAATTTTACTTGAAAAGTTACCAATCTGTCCTCCAATATAAAAACCTGTCCAAGAAAAAGCAGGCGCTGTAATAACAGGAACATGTTGCTCAGGAACAACAGCATCTGCTGCCTGTAATACAGAAATTGACATTAAAGAAAAGATAGATGTTGATATTAAATACTTTTTAATCATAATTGCTCCCCTAAAAGCTAATTTGACGTAAATAATGGTGGATATTTTCACATTTTTTGCAAAAAATCTATAGCAAAAATGACACAGTTATAAAAAATCAAAGTTTATATTTAAATATTAAATTATTTTTTAAATAAATAATATTGTAAAAAATTTTAAATACTCTTTATATTTCTCTTTATTTATTTAATCTCTATTGGATTTTATAGATTCATATTTCACATTATTATCCAGCATTATATCAATAATTATAAAATTAATTTTTGAAAAATAAGAGAGATAATCAACAAAACTTTTTATCTTATTTACTTAAATATCTTCGTAATATTCATGTTATAAGAAACCATATACAGCCATAATCTTTATAAGATTTTATCTAAATCTGTATGATAAAAACACTCTTGCACACCTTCTTGTGTTGAAGATCTCTCAATTCATAAGTATATCTGATAGACTGATGCTTTATAAATGAGCTATATGCTTCTATCATACCCGTAAGCTAAACTCACAAAGAGTATTATTTACTAAAAGTCATTATTCCATTGCTTTTTGTATGAAGAATAATGCCTAGGATAAGCTTATTTTAACAGAAAAATTCTTTCATCACACTTGATAAACCAATAAAAAAATTTACTCTCTAAAGCTCTCAAGCGTATAATGAAATATCAAATTTAATATATAAAAAGGGAATGAAAAGTTTTTATTATTCTATAATATCCGTTTAGTTTTTAACTGAAAATTACATTCAATACTTTCATAAAAGCATTATAAAAAATATTTAATATTTTATAATTTTTGTAAAAATTGAACAGACCAATTGCCCAGTTTCTGCAATTAATTTTTCAACACGAAGCAAATCAGGTTCCCCAACGCTCTTTAACAAAAGGTCACTTAATCCAGGTGGCATATCATTGGGGTCAAGGGGATCACTTAAGCAAAGCCGTATAATTTGACTCAAATTTGTATAGAGACGATAAGCATAATGTAAATCAGCAATAGATGACTGATTAAGAAAACTTCTTGGTAAGTGATCTAAAATATCGGCTGTCGTCGCCCCAATTTGAAACTCAATGACATGCGTAATAAGAGAAAATTGAGCGATAAACTCCAAATCGACAATGCCACCAGACATCGTTTTAAAATCCCATTGATTTTTTGGCGGCTTTTCTTTTGCAATCAAAGAGCGCATTTCATATACTTCTTTTGCAACTTCGTTCTTATTACGAGAAAGAGCAATAATTGTACACACTTCATTTTCTAGTTTTTGTAAAAAATCAGGATCTCCTGTAATACCTCGAGCCCTTGTTAAAGCAAGATATTCCCATATCCATGCTTCTTGACGATAATATTTTTTAAAAAATGGAAAAGAAACAGCAACAGGTCCTTTATTGCCTAAGGGACGTAACCTTAAATCAACGGCATAAAGAACACCTTGGCTTGTAAGGGTAGATAAAGCAGAAACAAAACGCTGTGCTAAACGCGTATAATATTGAGAGATGTAAAGAGGCTTTTCTCCATCAGATATTTCTGCATCATCATCGTGTTCATAAAGCAACATGATATCAACATCCGAACCGGCTGTTAATTCACGACTTCCAAGCTTTCCCATTCCCAATATGCCAACACGCCCCCCTTTAATGAAGCCATGAAGACGAGAGAACTCCTCTTGAACAGCTGAAAATGTTTTTGTAATCATAAGATCAGCAAGCGCAGTAAAAGCAAAACCTGCTCTTTCTCCTGTAATTGTGCCATTCAAAATTCGAATACCAATCAAAAAACGTTGCTCATCTGCAAAAATCCTTAAATGGTCCAGAATTTCCTCATAAGAGGAAACATCTTCAAGAAAATATTCAAGCCGTTTTTCTAAATAGGTTTTTGTCGGCAATTCTGAAAGAATATTAGGATCTAACATTCCATCAAAAACATGAGATCTGCGTGTAATGATTTCTGCAAGACGTGGCGCAGCCCCCATAATCAAGACAAGCATATCTAAAAGGGAGGGATTAGACTGCAAAAGACTAAAAAGCTGAATTCCTGAGGGTAAGCCCTGTAAAAAACTATCAAAACGCAACATTGCCTCATCAGCTCGTTTTGTTGCACCAAAAGCTTTCAAAAGAGCTGGTGTTAATTCTGTTAATCTCTCACGCGCTTCAGCGGATTGCGTTGCTTTATAACGACCACAATGGAGGGTGCGCATAATACGACAAATATCACTCGCTCTTTCAAAACCTAAATGGCTTAATGTTATTAATGTCTCCGGATCATCTCCTTCTCCTGTAAAAACTAAATTGCCAGTTTCTAAACCGAGTTCTTGTTCATTCTCAAACAGTGCTGCATAGTGTTTTTCAACAACCTGAAGTGTTTTTAATAAATCACGGATAAAACTGCTCTTGTCTTGATAGCCCATTAAATAAGCAACACTCGTGAATTGAGAAATATCATTTGGAAGAAGATGCGTTTGTTCATCCGCAAGCATCTGAATACGATGTTCTACATTTCTTAGAAAAGCATAACTTTTTATAAGACTATCTCGCGTTTTCTCACTGATCCAACCAAGTGTGTGAAGTTCTGCTAACATTGCAACTGTCTGACGTCCACGTAATTGAGGAAAACGTCCACCAGCAATAAGTTGTTGTGTCTGAACAAAAAACTCAATTTCACGAATACCACCACGACCTAACTTTATGTTATGTCCATAAGCGGCAATTTGACCGTAACTTTTATGCGCATGAATTTGACGTTTGATCGAATGAATATCAGCAATCGCAGCATAGTCTAAATATTTTCGCCACACATAGGGAAAAAGCTCTTTAAGAAAATTAAAACCTGCTCTCTTGTCGCCGGCCACTGGACGTGCTTTAATCATAGCGGCTCGTTCCCAATTTTGTCCACGCCCTTCGTAATAACGCAAGGCAGTCCTTACTGGTAAAGCCAAAGGTGTTGATCCTGGATCTGGACGAAGACGAAAATCAAGACGAAAAACATATCCTTCGGCCGTGCGCTCTTGAATGATACGGATTAATCGGCGTACCATTTTAGAAAATACGTCGACACTTTCAGAAAGATTACCAATATGAGGAGACGTTTCATCAATGAAAACAATAAGATCAATATCAGAAGAATAATTAAGTTCTCCTGCTCCTAATTTTCCCATCCCTAAAATGATTAAACCACAGTCTTTTTCCGGATTTTCACGGCTCAGCAAAGTAATCTTACCATGATCATGCGCTTCTCTTAAGAGAAAACGCAATGCTACACCTAATGCTGCTTCACCCAAACGTGTCAACCAAGTACATGAAACTTCGTAAGTAAAAACACCACTCAAATCAGCTAAAGCAATGAGGACATGCACCTCTCGTTTTTTGCGCCTTAAAGCAGCCATTAACGAAGCTTCATTTATTGATTTATCCTGATCAATAACCGTAATATCATCGATAATTTCGCTTATCCTCGTTTCTATATCAACATGCAATAAAGGACTAAGATAGGATGGATTAGCAATTAAAACCTCACGCAAAAAAGGAGACAAGGTCATAACTGAACGGATAAAATCAATCTGCATTCCATTCTCTGAAATGAAAGAAACAAGCAGTTCTAAACCTTCTTTCCTTGCTTGTTCTTCCATATCTTTTAACCATTGGGAACCACTTTCATTGAGAGGGCATAAAGGGAGAAGCTGTGTTTTTAAAAAAGCTTGTTTCATCTGATCTCCCTTGAAAAGCATTTTGCCTTCCTTTCTATTGCATTATACTTTTAAAATAGTCGTTCCGTATGAAAAGAAAAAAGTGAAAAATATCTTTAAGGAAATAACAAAACAGCTCTAAGTCCCGGATTTGCATTTTCAAGTAACAATTCGCCCCCGTGTAGCTTCATAACTGCTTTTGCTATACTTAAACCAATCCCAAAACCAGGTTGTGTACGGCTTTCTTCAAGACGAACAAATCGTTCTGTAACTTTTTCACGTTTATCCTCTGCTATTCCTGGACCATTATCGCTTACAATAACTAATAAATGTTCATCACGATATTCCATTGATAAGCAAACCTTCGCTTTCCCTCCATCTTTAGAGGCATATTTAATCGCATTATCGATAAGATTAAAAATTGTTTGCGCAACAAGCTCACGATTTAATTTAAGTTCTTTATCAAAGATATCTCCTAACTGAAGTAAAACACCTGACTCTTCAGCAAAAGGTTCGTAAAGCTCAACAGCATCTTCAAGGATCAGTTTCATATTCATCATCTCAAGATGCTCAATTGCATTGCTTGCTTCAATGCGCGAAATCATTAAAATCGCATTAAACGTACGAATAAGTTGATCTGATTCAGCAATAACACTCTCAAGAACCTGACGATATTCAAGCTTTGTCTTGTTTCTCGTAAGCGCTTCTTCAGCACGATTTCTAAGACGCGTTAACGGTGTTTTTAGATCATGAGCAATATTATCTGATACTTGACGTAAACCAATATTTAACTCTTCAATGCGGTCTAACATCACATTAAGATTTGTTGATAATCGATCAAACTCATCCCCTACCCCAGAAACAGGTAAACGCCCACTGAAATCACCATCCATCAAGCGCCGTGATGCTGCCGTGACCTGATCAATTCTTTGTAAAGCTCTTCTGCCAACAAAAAACCATATGAGTAAAGCACCTCCCACCATTGCAGCAAGTGCTATGATTACAGCTTTACGAATAACCGCCGCAAAACGTTCGGGCTCATCCAAATCGCGTCCTATAAGGATCTTCATAGCATTAGGTAAATCAAAAACAACCGCCAAAGCGCGATGTTCACTTGTTTTGCCATGTTCTCCAAAACGGGAATATAAAAAGGAAGTAGAAATAAAACCATTCTGTTGCAAAAGACCTAATTCAATACGTGCTACATTGCCTGCTAAAATACGCCCCATAGGATCCGTAACAAGATAAAGAAATGCCCCAGGTTGCCTTGAACGATAATCTATCGTACGCATTAATAAAGAAAGCCCCCCATAATTATAAGCATTTTCAATATACTTCAATTCTTCATGTAAAGCCTGTTCAGTCTGCTCTTTTAACAGCGAAGCAGAAAAGGCTGTCATATAAATAGAAAGACCTGTTGCCACCAATCCAAACAATAAAATGTAAAGTGCTGAAAGCCTTAGCGCAGTCGTGCGCATTATATTCATCAAACGATTCATGCTTTGTTATCTGGTGCTTTCAGCATATATCCAGCGCCACGCACCGTATGAAGAAGTGGAACATCAAAGTCTTTTTCAATTTTGGCTCTCAAGCGCGATATATGAACATCAATGACATTTGTTTGCGGATCAAAATGATAATCCCAAACATTTTCCAAAAGCATCGTACGGGTAACAACCTGCCCCGCATAGCGCATTAAATATTCAAGGAGACGAAACTCTCGTGGTTGCAATAGAATGTTTTTATCACCCCGTTTTACTGTATGGGCTAACCGATCAAGCTCAAGATTGCTTACGCAATAAACAGTTTCTGCTTCTTTAGGATTCTTCCGCCGTTGTAATACTTCAACACGCGCAAGAAGTTCAGAAAAAGCATAAGGCTTTGTCAAATAATCATCCGCCCCCGCACGCAAACCCGTCACACGATCATTGACTTGCCCTAAAGCTGAAAGAATGAGAACGGGTGTTTCATTACCTTTAGCACGCAATTCAGCAATAATAGAAAGCCCATCACGATGCAAAAGCATCCGATCAACAACCATAACATCATAATTTTCTGTTTCAGCTAAAGCGTATCCAGTATCACCATCATAGGCAACATCAACGGAATGCCCAACCTCCGAAAAAGCTTTTTCGAGATAACGTCCTGTTTCACGATCATCTTCGATAACGAGTATTTTCATAAAACGCATCTCCGTTATTTTTATAAAATTGTATTGTAGGACAGAAATCTACAAAATCTCTGTCCCACTCATAATAAAGTGCTATTTTTTGAAAATTGGAAGAGCGACAAAACGATTTTGATCATTTGTTCGCACTTGTAGGAGAATAGCTTTTCGCCCTAGCTTTTGGGCATTCTTGATTGCATCGGTAATATCAGAGGTCTTTTTAACAGATTTATTATTCACTGTCACAATAACATCACCTGGGCGGATTCCCTTATCTGCAGCATCTGAATCCGAATCCACATCCGTTACAACCAATCCTAAACCATCCTCAGAAGGAGCAACAATTAACCCATAATCTTCCAATGTTTCATCTGAATTACCCCGTTCATTTAAATATTTTGAACTTTCTTTCTTACCTTCATCTTCAGGCATTGCAGCAAGTTTAACTTTGATCTTTTCCTCTTTACCAGATCTAAAAATCCCTAAAGTCACGGTTTCTTGTGGACTCATATTTGCAATACGCTTTGCCAAATCACGAGAATCATTAACTTTTTCATCATTCACTGAAATAATAACATCACCTGCCTTGATACCAGCCTTTGCTGCTGGTCCTTTTAATGGATCAGTCACCAAAGCACCTTTTGCTTCTTGCAAACCTATCGAATCAGAAATTTCCTTCGTTACTGGCTGAATCATAACCCCAAGCCAACCACGTTGAACTGAACCTTTTTCGATAAGCTGTTGTACAACCTGTTTCGCTGTCCCTGCCGGAATAGCAAAAGCGATCCCCACATTGCCTCCTGAAGGAGAAAAAATCGCTGTATTAACGCCAACAACTTTGCCATTCAAATCAAACGTTGGACCTCCGGAATTTCCTCTATTAACAGCAGCATCAATTTGAATAAAATCATCATAACTACTGGTACCAATATCTCGTCCACGGGCCGAAACAATCCCTGCTGTCACCGTTCCACCAAGGCCAAATGGATTACCAATAGCAACAACCCAATCACCAACGCGAAGCTTTGAATCATCTCCAAAATCAACATAGGAAAATTTTCTTTTGTCATTTACTTTTAGGACTGCAAGGTCAGTTTTTGGATCTTTCCCAATGAGCTTTGCATTCAATTCTGTACCATCATCAAGAACGACAGAATAACTTGTGCCTTCAGAAATCACATGATCATTGGTCACAATGTAACCATCAGACGAAATAAAAAAACCCGATCCAAAAGCGATAGGACGGAGTCTTTGTGAATGATGGGGAAATTTATTTTTAGGCTTATCAAAATCATAAAACTCTTTAAAAAGCCTTTTTAAAGGATGTTGATCTGGTAATTGATCAATCCCTGGACCACTAAAAAAGTTGCTAAAGAACCAATCTTCTTTCTTTTTATTGCTCTTTACTTGCACCGCAACAACCGCTGGTTTCACTTGAGCAACGATATCTGCAAATCCCTGTTGTTGCACCAACGAAGTAAATACAGAACTTGCATGAGCCTTTGTCGTCCATAAGCTTGCTGTACATCCACTAAAAAAAAGTGCACTCTCCAATACTGCGGAAAAACTTACTGCGACAAATGTTTTAAAGAAAGTTTTTTTTAACATTTACTCTATGCTCCTATTCAATCATACTTTCTATCCCAATCTGATCACCTATAAAATACCAGACCTTACCGTTTTCTGTCTAAATTGTTAAAGTTTTGTAAGATTTTAGTATCCACCAATATCATTTACAATAAGGTTGATTGCTTATTGCAAATGAGCTAAATTTTTCCCTCTATGTAATATCTTTTTGACTGTTTTCCCCCGTTGCATTTACAATCATTATTTTCGCACGCTTATACCGTTTTAACTGGAAAAATATGACACTTGCACCAATGATGATAATCATCAAAGGTGAAAACCATAAAAACCAAGTTGTTTTATTCAATGGCGGTTTTAAGAGAATGAATTCACCATATCGCTCAACAAGAAAGTCAATCACTTGCTGATTGCTATAGCCCATTTTTAATTTTTCCCGAATTAAAAGCCTTAAATCACGGGCTAGAGAAGTATCTGAATCATCAATTGATTGATTTTGACAAACCGGACACCGTAAATGCGATGAAATATCGCGCGCGCGCTTTTCAAGAGCTGTATCCTTTAAAATTTCATCCGGCTCTACTGCTATCGCTAATCGAAGAGAAAACATTGCGATTAAAAAACATAAAAGCCAAAGATTTTTTTTCATCTCAATGTCCTCTCCTAAAACTTAAAGTAAGCAACACCCTCTTGTAGGCTCCAGTGCGAAACCAATATCCAAGAAGGGAAAAACATCCGCCCATAGCCATCATGAATGCCCCTAACCAAATACATATTATATAAGGCTTCCACCATATATGCACAACAAGACCCCGATTATCGAGATGTCCCGGCACAATATAGAGCTGTGATAAGCCATAACTTTGAAGACCAACTTCCGTTGTTGATGTATTTTGGCTTGAATAAAATCGCTTTGAAGCTGTGATATGACCCACGATTTTTTTATTTTCATATATTTTAAAATAAAACTCCATTGCCGAATAATTCGAACCAAAACGATTATCCACGGCATCAAAATGAAGTGTTTTATCCGCTATCGTCACCCACTCTCCTATGTTCATGGTTAAAATGCGTTCTTGCCCAAAACTTGCCACACAAATAATACCGAATAATGTAACGCCTAATCCCATATGCGCCATTGCTGCACCAAAAGCCGACCATGGTAATTTTATAAATCTCTTAACCCGCCCCCCAAAAGTTACCTTGTGATATCCACTCTTTCCCCACAAATCCGCTAAACTGCCTAAAAAAACAAACGCTGAGAGCCCAATGCCTAAAACTGCAAGAATATCACGCACAGATGTCGCGTAAAATATTATAAAACAGACGATACCAACCAAGACAAAAACAAACCACAACCGTTCAGAAACGGCGAGAAAATCACCCCGTTTCCATGCCATCATTGATCCAAACGGAACAAGCAACAACAACAAAAGCATGAGCGGTCCACAGGTAAGGTTAAAAAAAACAGCCCCTACAGAAATTTTTTGCCCTGTTAGCATCTCAATAAAATAAGGATAGAGCGTACCAATCAATACTGTGGCTGTTATTGTTGTCAGTAACAAGTTATTTAAAACAATAAACCCTTCGCGTGAAATGGGTTGAAAAAAATTTTCTGTTTTTAAAAGAGGGATGCGTAAGGCAAAAAGAAGAAAAGCAGCTCCCGTAAAGAAAAATAAAAGTGCAAGAATTGCTTGCCCCCGAGTAGGATCAAAAGCAAAACTATGAACAGATATTAAAAGACCAGAGCGAACAAGAAATGTTCCTATTAGAGAAAGAGAAAAAGTTAGCAGTGCTAAAAACAAAGTCCAACTTTTCAATATTCCTCGTTTTTCAAGAACAAGAGTACAATGTAAAAGAGCTGTTCCGGAAAGCCAAGGCATAAACGAAACATTTTCAACAGGATCCCAAAACCAATATCCTCCCCATCCTAGCTCATAATAAGCCCAATAGGAGCCAACCATAATCCCCAATGTCAAAAAACACCAAGACAGGAGAAGCCAAGGACGAACCCAATGCGCCCAAATCCTATCAATATGCCCGATAATCAATGATGCAATGGCAAAAGAAAAGCAAAGTGAAAAACCAACATAACCTAAATAAAGGAGGGGAGGATGAATCGCTAATGCGATATCTTGTAAAAGAGGATTGAGATCATTTCCCTGTAATGCTGGTGGATTCACACGTAGAAATGGGTTGGATACAAAAAGAATTAATAAAAGAAAAGCGCTTGTAATCCAACTTTGGCAAATTAAAACAAGTGTCTTAAAATCTTCTGGCAAATCTTGGCTAAAGAAGGCCACTAATGCACTAAAAAAAGTAAGACTTAAAATCCATAACAACATAGAGCCTTCGTGGTTGCCCCAAACACCTGTGATTTTGTAGAGCATCGGTTTTTCTGAATGAGAATTCTCAACAACATTCAAAACAGAAAAATCAGAGACAACATGAGCGTAAATCAGCACTAAAAAAGAGAAGAGCAATAATGTAAAAGTGATATATGTGAGAGGGATAGCTGTTTGCATTAACAAACGCTCTTGCCTCCAAAAACCTAAAGCAGGTAAGAAAGCTTCTAATAAGCTTACGGAAAATGCTGCGGCTAAAAAAATATGACCCAGTTCAATAAGCACAATTGAATTATTTCTCCACACTGTAATGTTTTTTCAAGCGATCAGCGGTTTCTTTAGGCATATAAGTTTCATCGTGTTTTGCTAAAATACGCGTCCCTATAAAAAAACCTTGTTTATCGAAATGCCCTTCTACAATCACCCCCTGACCTTCACGAAAAAGATCCGGTAAGACACCCTTGAAAAATACTTTTTCATGCTTTGTGTTATCCGTTATAAAAAAAATAACGCCACTCTCTCCAACATATTGAACGCTCCCCTTTTCAACAAAGCCGCCCAAACGCAAAGGGCGACTGGTTAAAATATCTTCTTTTGTAATTTCAGAGGGCATTCTAAAAAAACTGACCGCATGACGCATTGCATATACGAGGAGGCTTGCTGCAATTGCCATAACCAAACAACACAATAAGATGATCCGTAAGCGCCTTTTTTTTCGCTGCTTTAAAATAAGCTTTAACGAAGCAGAGTTCTTTAAAGATTGATTGTTCATAGACACTCTACAAAAAAATTTTAAACACGTTCTATAAGCATCCATATTTTATTTTTTTAAGAGCTTTGCACATCTTCTCTATAGGTGCAACTTTTTATCCAATACCTCACTTTTGCCAACACGCTTATCAATATTTTCCTCCCTTTTTTAGTTTTTACACCAATTTTTATTTACTCTATAACAACCTGTGCCGCGCTCTTGACATTCTTCATTTCTGTTCTTCAACCTCCTTTACCTATCCCTTCCTCTTCCAGAATGATCACTTTTCTCTATTTGCTCATTTGACGAAGCACGTAACTGAATCATCATTTTTTCAACCCGTGAACGTCCTGCAAAATTTTTAGGCATTGTATCAAGAAAACTTTGTAAAAACTGCACTGCCTGCGCCGTTTTTCCAGCTTGATGAAATGCATCAGCCAACAAAAGACGCGGATAAAAATCTGTTGGCGCTAAATCTACTGCTTTTTGAAAAGCTCTTTGTGCCTCTTGCGTTATCACTCCCCCTTCATAACCAACCAACGCTAAACCATATCCTACAAGCCTTGGTGCTGTTTCTCCATTTAAGCGAAGGGCATCTAAATAAGTATTCACAGCTTCTTGAAAATAGTTTTCTTCAAGATACCCTACCGCTAACGCATCGGCTAGCTTACCATCATGAGGAGAGCGAAAAAAAAGCACTTGCAGACGAACAAGCTTTTCTTGCTTACTGAGAAGTTTAGGATTCTTATCCATTAATTCGCTAAAAAAATAACTTTTTACTTCTGGATTGCCTGTCAACCCATAGATACTCCACGTCATAAGAAGAACAAACAAAACACTTAGTGTTTTAAGAATATTTCTTTTTTTATAATGCCTATAAAGCTTACGAGACTCAACCGTATGGATATGACTTCTATAATCATTCATGGTTTGGACTTGGCACTGTTCCTTTACCCCATCGTCAAAATGTAGTGAAAGAAAAAGAATAATTGCCAAAAAAGTGAGAAAAAATGCTGCAAAAATGTGTAAGAGCATATCATTTTTTTCCAATACAAACAGAAGATAACTCGCTTACCTTTACCCTCTTCACGAGAAGAGTGATGTGAAATGATAAAAATTCATCTTTTTATGAAGAACATCGTAAAATCTATTGTTCATTTTTCTCAATAGATCAAACAAGGCTTTATTTTCATAGTTTGATTATAAATACGGATCTTCTGAAATCCCTCCCTCCTTTTTTTATTGTCTAAATATTTCTTTACAAAGTTTATAGACATTTTCTGTTTAAGGAGAAGATATGTTATTCTCCCATTTTGGGTAATAAAACTTTTGTACACAACCCCCCCAAGACAGAACGCGATAAAAAGAGAGTACCACCATATTCATTAACCATATCTGCGACAATAGCTAACCCTAAACCTGTCCCCGGTTTACTTTCATCAAACCGCCGCCCTCTTTTTAACGCTTCATCAATTTTATCTTCTGTTAAACCAGGACCATCATCTTCAACAAAGATACTAAAATATTTTTCTTCTTCAAGGTTTTCTTCTAAATAACAAGAGATCAACACCTTTGCGCGAGACCACTGAGTAGCATTTTCAATCAAATTCCCTATAATTTCCTCTAAATCTTCCTTTTCACCAGAAAAAACAATATCATCAACATCCATAATAAATTCAATTTGTTTGTCAGGATTAAGCTTTTTCATAACCCGCACTAAACGATCAACCACACTGCGAACAGATGTATGATAGACAATACTATCGCATTGTGCAGCAATTCGCGCCCGCTGAAGATAACGATTGATTTGAGCTTGCATGATTTGCGTTTGCTCTCTCAACAAACAAGCCTTTTCTCCGCGCATCTTATCTGTCTCATTCATAATCACGGACAAAGGTGTTTTCAATGAATGTGCGAGATTACCAACCTGTGTGCGAAATCGCTCAATAATACGCTGATTATTCTTAATGAGAGCATTCATCTCTTGAACAAGCGGCATCACTTCGCTGACTAAATCGCTATTCACATAGTGAACTCTTCCTTCTCGAATATCATTCAATGCGCGTCGAATAAGCTTCAACGGTTGAAAACTAAAGAAAATAAGAGCAATATTAATCAGAACACTCCCAATACCAAAACTCCAAAGAAAAATTTGCAAAGTTCGCTTAAATTCCTTTACTTGAGCATGCGCTTCATCAATATTTCCAACAAGCCGAAAACGTGCAATATGATTTTTACTATCAAGAACAACATCACTCTCTATGACTTTTAGCTTTTGGCCATTGTTTCCCTTTATTCGATAAGAGCGAAAGAATTTATTGTCAAAAGGTATATCAACATCGCTGGGTGTAAAGATCTCTCCTGTTCCCAATGAGGGGGAAGTCAATCTTCCTTTTAAATTATGCGATATCGCAACAACTTCCCAATACCATCCCGTTGTTGGATCAGCATAACGAATATCATCAATTCCAGCTCCTCCTTTCAAAGTGTTTTCCGGTGAAACCGTTACTGTTGCAATCAAACTGTAGAGTTGAGCAGAAAGGATACGCTCTAGGCTTTCTTCAGTTGAACGCTTATAAAATAAAATACTCACTGCAGAAATTGATAAAAGAGAAATAACAACCCATAGAGTTGATAAGATCATAACACGTAAACTGAGCGATCGCGTAATGACAAAAAAGAACTTCTGAAACCAATTATCCTCTTTGAAAACATTCATTCATCACCTAGCGTTCTCACGCGATATCCCATACCTCGAATAGTCTCAATCAAATCCACGCCAAGCTTCTTGCGTAACCGCCCTACAAAAACTTCCACTGTATTTGAATCCTTATCAAAATCCTGATCATAAAGATGTTCGGTCAACTCTGTTCTTGAAATGACCCTATCACAATGATGCATGAGATAGGACAGAAGTCTGAATTCATAAGAGGTTAGTTTAATCAATTGACCATCCACAAAAACACGGGATGTCTTTGTATCCAACAAAACATTTCCACAACATAAGGCACTTGTTGCATGTCCTGTCGCACGACGAATAAGTGCCCGCAAGCGCGCCATCACTTCCTCCAAATGAAATGGCTTCACAACATAATCGTCAGCCCCTGCATCAATACCGAGTACCTTATCAGACCAACGATCTCGTGCCGTTAGCATTAAAACAGGCATAGTGCGCCCTTCTTGACGCCACTTTTCAACAACACGAATACCATCAATCTGCGGTAAACCTATATCAAGTATTACCGCATCATAAGACTCTGTATGCCCTAAAAAATAAGCCTCTTCACCATCGAAAGCACTATCGGAAACATATCCTGCACGTCTTACAGCTTCTACCAATTGATGATTGAGATTTCGATCATCTTCGGCAATTAAAATACGCATGACAATATCTACCAAATGCTAATCGGCGGGAACCACAACCTCAACGCGTCGCAACTTTTCACCATTATGGGCTGGAATAACAACTACAATTGCACACATATCTCTTCCATCCTGAGCAACCAGTTTTGAACGGACGAGAACCCCCTTCTCCTGAGTTGCAACCTTCTTACCCACCACAGCGCAACCAGCAGCCATAACAGAATCGGCTCCTAAAAAAGATGCTATTATCACGAACAAGAAAAATTTTTTCATCATAGATATTTCAATAACCTATCTTCTTAATCTTCTGATAAGATAAAAGAAATAATGTTTTTTTTCAGGTCAATTTAAAAACCAAAAATGAAAAATAATTTATCCTCTGTCTTACAGAATAACGTATTAATATTACTCCAAATTTTTAAAAACTCAAAATAAAATATTTTTAATCATGACAATAAAGTTTATTGGATAAAATAATAAAAGATTAATACACAATCTTACAAAAAATGAATAATTCTCCAGTAAACTCTTTCTCTTTAGCACTATAGAAAAAAAATACTTCTACTCCATATAAATTTTATAGATTTGTTTGGTTTTATTGCTTTGCCATAGGCTCTTTTTAAATGTTTAAATTTTTTAAAAAAAAGAAAGGACAACAGCATAAGCCATTTCACAGTCCTTCTCTCATCGAATTAGATGCACGATTAGATACAGCGCTTTATCGCATTCGTTCTGCAAACAGTTTTTTTTGGAATAAGGCAAAAATCATCTCACAAAATTTTCATCTTCAAGGATGGAAACGCTTTATCATTGAAGTTTTTGATGAAATACTCACATTAGGGTTGATAGGCTTTACTCTTTTTACCATTTTTGGCATTTCTGTTTTTGAACTAACCAAAACAGATTGGTCTTCTCCACAAAATTTTTCCATTCTTTTTCTCGATCGCTATGGAAATTCCATTGGTCATCGTGGTGCACTGCCGGCGATCTCTGTCCCCGTTGAAGAAATGCCTGACACCGTTATTAAAGCAGTTCTCGCTACAGAAGATCGTCGTTTTTTCGATCATTGGGGCATTGATTTTCAAGGGCTTACACGGGCAATTTCACAAAATATGCACGCTAAAGGTGTGGTGCAAGGTGGTTCAACGCTCACACAACAATTGGCTAAAAATTTATTCTTAACAAACGAGCGCACAATAACACGTAAAATCAAAGAAGCTTATCTTGCTCTTTGGTTAGAGGCAAATTTTAGCAAAAAACAGATTTTGCAACTTTATCTTGACCGTGCCTATATGGGAGGAAATAATTTTGGTATTGCAGCAGCAGCAAAATTTTATTTTGGAAAAAATATACGTCATATTTCTTTAAATGAATCGGCAATGTTAGCAGGGCTCTTTAAAGCCCCAACCAAATACGCTCCTCATAGTCATCTCTTTGCAGCTCAAACACGTGCCAATGTCGTCCTTTCTAATCTTGTTAACAGTGGCTTCATGACGGAGAGCCAAATTATCAACGCACATCGCCATCCTGCTAGGGCCCTTCCCCAAATAGACAATAATCAGCCTGACTATTTTCTTGATTGGGCATTCGAGGAAGTCAAAAAAATGCGTGATCAACTTCCAAGTCATCGTTTAATTATTCAAACAACCCTTGATCCAGAACTTCAAAAAGTAGCAGAAGAATCAATTGCCTATCATTTACATCAATATGGTCAACAATATCGCGTCACACAAGCCGCCACTGTTATACTTGACAATAACGGTGGTGTATGTGCAATTGTTGGAGGAGTGGATTATAAGAAGAGTCAATTTAACAGAGCAACACAAGGCGGCCGACAAACTGGATCTTCATTTAAACCTTATGTTTACGCAACCGCACTGGAACACGGTCTTTCACCTTCAACAATTGTTTCAGATGCGCCTATCAATTGGGGAGGATGGACACCTAAAAATAATTCTGGTCGTTATCTGGGAAAAATTGATTTGGCAACGGCTTTAGCCTTTTCCATTAACACAGTTCCTGTTTACCTCACCTATCAATATCTTCACCGCGATACAAAACCCATTATAGATCTTATCAAGAGTATGGGGATCAACGCGCATATTTTATCACACAAAACGATGGTTCTTGGTACTTCCAACATGACCCCCATGGATCAAGCAACGGGCTTTAATGTCTTTGCGAATGGTGGAATAGCTGGTAATCGTCATGGATTCACACAAATCAGAACACTCGATGGTCATTTAGTGTGGGATTTCGAGCATAACGGAAAAAAACTACACCGAGTTCTTAGCAGTCAATCAGCGGCTTATATAAACCAAATGATGGTGGGCGTCACAACACGAGGATCCGGTAAGCGTGCTGCTCTACCCATGACACTTGTTGCTGGAAAAACTGGAACATCACAATCCTATCGCGATGCTTGGTTTGTGGGCTTTACGGGTAATTATACTGGCGCAGTATGGATGGGAAATGATAACTTTTCACCCATGAATCGTGCTTTTGGGGGAGGCGTTCCTGCCATGATATGGCATCGCATCATGCTCGCTGCACACCAAAATATCATGCTCAAACAGCTCTACGGTGTTAAAGATTCTCTGCTTCCTTATCAGCCTCAAACACCCTCCTCCCATACAGATTCTGAATTTTTTTCCCCAATACCCTCTACGCTTTCTCCTGAAACATTGAACATCGTGCGCTTGATTAATAAAGATCTGAAAAAATCCTCTGCACTCTCTTTAAAAATAAAAACAACTGGAGATTCAACATTTTGAATTCAAAATATTCACTGATGCTTTTTAATATGACCATTTTCTTTTTTATCTTCGCTTTTTCCATTTTATGTGGAACACTGAGTGTCGACTATGTGCTCAATTCCTTTCCTCATTTTGGACGCTTTACAATTGGAAAATGGAGTGCGTACCCACAAGTAGGTACCACCAATATGGATCCTTACACCCGCGCCCGCACTGCCAAACAAGGCATTGTTTCACTCGGACGCACTGAAGGTATTCAATTCCAGATTTGGCAAGATAATCAAGGGCGTCCACTCCACCCTCACTGTCATTATTTGCTCAAAGGCACCATCCCTGAAACCCGTCTTTTTACCCTTTATACAGCTGATAAATCCCTTAAACCCTATATTTCATCAAAAGAAATACCTTTTGAACTCCACACGAACGCTATTACTTATGAGCATGATGGCGAATTGCGTATCCATATTTCACCTACACCGCAAGCTGGCAATTGGCTTGCAACCGTTAGTCAAAAAGAATTCGGGCTTATTCTTACCTTATACGATACCTCAATCATCTCAGCAACGGCATTAAAAAAGCTCACCATGCCCTCAATAGAACAAATCCCATCAGGACAAATAAATTGTGACTAGATTTATTCATACCGCACTGCTCGCCATCATTGGCGCTATTATCGTTCATATTTGCTTTCTCTTTCTGATCCCCACTTGGGCACAAAATAATATATGGACAAGCCTTAAAAAATCTGGAGCCCCTTATCAATTTGTTGATTTTACTCCCGATAATCCTATTCAACAATCTGCTGATCCACTCTTTCTTCTTAAAGTCTGCAGATTTAATCTTGAAAACGGACCTGTTCATTTAAAGGCTTTGAAAACACAACAATTTTGGTCACTGGCAGCCTACACACACAACGGAATTATTTTTTACAGCCTTAATGACCGAACAGCCCCTGATGCGACACTCGACCTTATCATTGGAAAACCCATACAAATAATAGAACTCAAAAAGTCAAAACCTAAAATAAATGCTAATTCAGTTTTAGTTGCTAAAAATTTAAATGAAGGTTTTGTCATTTTACGTATTTTTGCCCCCTCTTCCATTGCAAAAAAAGAAAGTGAAGCTTTTCTTTCATCAGCGACCTGCCACATATTTTATGAATAAAAATATCTTCACTTTTACAGCAACTTACTTTTTAGTAAAAACGAAACAAAACCTATCAAAGCAGTCATCTTTTTCCTCTATGAATTGAATATTCAAATTTAGATTTGTCTGATTTTGATCCCTCATTTTTTATTGAGTGCGATAAAGTATTTTCAATCCTCTCACAATAGCCCTTTATTGAAATACAACTCCGCCACACATGTATACCTACAGATGTATACAGAAAAAATCAGCCCATTGATTATCAAATATGAGATAGAATGAAATCTCTGTTAAACAATGTTATATTTGATAGGCATCATCCGATAAAAAACTGCACACAACTAGAGAAAAAAAGAAGGGTAAAGTTCTCAACAAATATACTGATACCAATAATAAAACTTGTTATTTGAGTTTATTGCTATTTATTGACAAACATTCTCCTAAAATTCAATCAATGACAGAACAAAGTGCTGTAAAAAACACTTATTCCCTTCAATGAAAGCCCTAAAACAATCGCTAAAAATTGATGAAATATCACGCATCCTTGATCTCAAAAATAAGTGCTTTACTTTTGTCTTATGAGCAAAAACTTTTGTAGGATATGTCATCTGAAAAAACTTTGCTTATAGTTTACAGTCGAGGGAAAAAACTTCATGAAGAAGAAATATGTTCGGTTAATTTCAAGAGCAGCGGTATGGTCCCCTCGATTTGGAGGATTAGCGTTTTTTATTTTATTATTTTCGGTCATCTTACAACGTTTTTCCGTCATTCATGTAACCGACTTTATAATTTTGACCTGTATCTCTACTGGCTGTGTGATTATTTCTGTTTTTCTCGCTATTAAAGCACTTCATAGTTTGTGGGTCTATGGAGCTCTGGGGGGAATGAAAGCTTTAAAAGGAATACTTTATTCACTCATAACTGCAACACCATTGGTATTATTTTTTGGACTTTGGTTTACCTTACCTGCTCTTTACGATGTTTCTACCGATACACAAAGACCACCGGCTTTTTTTCGCACAATGCGCCCCAGTGATGCTTTACCACTCAAAAGTGTTTTGCTTGAACAAGAAACATTACAAAGGTCACAATGGCCAGAAATGTCGGGGCGCCGTTATGATGGCGCACCTGAACGCATTCGCGAATCCGTTCTGAATGTTTTGGCTGCGTATGATTGGCCTATTGTAGCGCAACGAGAATTTAAAGGCGAAGAAAATGAGATTTATATTGAAACGAGAGCTAAAACTTTTTACCTCGGTTTTATTTCAGACATCGTGATCCGCTTAACTGATGAAGGTGATACCACCTTTGTTGATATGCGCTCTGCTTCTCGTTATTTACCAAAAGATTTAGGAACCAATGCTGCCTTTATTATCGATTTTATGGATGCCCTTGATACAGAAATCGCTTCACTTCCTCTCTCACAAGATGATGGATAAAAATCAAGAGAGATAAGGCACTTCATTTCATAAAAATTGCTTACTTTTCAATGAATATGATACATAAGAAAATAATCTTTTTTTTAATCTATAAACTAACAATCCTTATACAAAAGACAATAATCTCAAAACGACCCATTCTTGAAATAATTAAAAAGATTTAAAAACGGCAAATAAAAAACAGAAATATTGATGATAATATTAAACTCTCTTTCCAACTTTAATCAGTAAATATTTTTTAAAGATTAATAGTATATAAAATAATAAATAAATTATTATAAAATATTTATATCAAAATATTATTATATAAATAATTATTGTCCATATAAATAACGTAAACAAATAAAAACTGTTATAGACAATAATATAATAAATATAATGAACAAAAATGTGCTTAACAACATTTTTTCAAAATTTCTTTATTACTATAACCTTTAAATTTATAATGTAAAAACGCTGCATAGAAAAATATAAATAAAGAACATGTATAAGATAATAACTCTGCAATAATATGAATAATATCACTCATAAAAAAATCTTTAAAAATATATAAAATAATTATTGGAAATAAAGCTTATTTAAGGTGATAAAATATTTTATTTTAATATATAAATATATATATTAATAATTTTATATATAAAAAATTAATTTACTATAATAAATAACACTCATTCAGTACGAGTAATATTTTTAAATTCTATTATAATTATAATACATAAATTTAAATTATAATATATTATTTATTATAAAAAATTTACGAATAATACATTATAATTATATTCTTAAAATAATGTAATAACGTAATTCTATATTATTTTAAAATTCCTATATATTTAACTAATAAAATTCCAGAATAATATAATATAAAAAACCTAATTGTTATTAATATTGTCCTTTTTATACTCCAGTTCTCACCTTTAAATCTATTGTAAAAAAACATGGAAAATCCAAATACAATTGCTGTCACTAAGGAACTAATAAAAGTATACATAATAAAAAATCCAAAATAAAATATCTGTTATCATACACAAAAATATCCCTGAAATCAGTTTAGCCGTAGCTTTAAAGATGTTTATAATATCACTGATCTCAGAAATATCTTTATCGTTATTTTCTAAATAAATTAGAAACAGTGTTCCTCCATTTTACGGAGGGCATTGATTGTATTTATCTATAAAACCGCTAACAGCTCCTTCTAATCCGCCGCCTACTGCTCCACCGAGCGCACCAACAAGACCTCCAGAAGCTCCTGCTATTCCACCTCCTATTGCTCCTATCCCTCCCTTTATAGCAGCTGATTCAACGTAATCGCCTACTTGACAGCTCGGATTTGGATGACATTGATTATACTTATCTACAAAACCGTTAGCTGCTCCTGTTAATCCCCCGCCTACTGCTCCAGTGAAAGCACCAACAGGACCTGCCACTGAACCACCTAATGCTCCTCCTACTGCTCCTATCCCTCCCTTTATGGCAGCTGCTTCAACATAATCGCTTACTTCACAGCTCGGATTCGGATGAAATTGATTGTACTTATCTACCAAGGCATCACCAGCTCCTCCTATTCCGCCGCTTACTGCTCCACCGAGAAAGCCAGCACCTGCACCTCCTGGTCTAGCAATAGAACCTCCCGCTGCACCAGCACCACCTCCTAATACTAATCCTACAATGCCACCGTTACCTGCTTCTTGAGCATAAGCGTCTGTATTATGATCATCTTCTGGAAAAAGCCAACTGTGTGGTTGTGAGTTACTAATTGAATCATGTGATGAGCTTGAACTCCCCTATTTAAATCCTCCCAATATCTATTTAAAAAACTGCATCACAATGATACCGCGGGAACTATCATTATTATGCTGTCTAAAGAATGTCAAATATAAATTTAAAAAATATAAATATAAATAATAAATACATTATATTTATATTATATTCTCACAAACTGTATATTTCAATTAAGCAATAATAATATTTACAATACTGTTAAAATATACTACATCCATCGCTCTTTCTCTTAAACAAACATAAATTCAAATGAAGCATTCACAAGAAAAACCTGTAGCCTTCTCTTGGTTTACAAGAATAACAAAGAAATATATTTATTATGTCATCGAACTTAGTTGCGTTGCTGTTGTTTTGCGTTTGCTGGGTTTGGTAAATCCTTTTATTTTTCAAGCAATTATTGACCGCATTCTCCCTTTTCAGCGCCTTGAAAGTCTCTATGCTATCGTTGTCTTGATGGTTGCTATCATGCTTTTTAGTACCGCTCTTAGCACTCTATCAGGTTACCTAGGCACTTATTTAGCCAATCGGCTTACGCTAGAATTTGGACGGCGTATTTACACCCATCTTTTAAGCCTCTCCTTGTCTGTGTTACGTCATTGGAAAGTGGGGGAACTGTTTTCGCGTATTGGAGAGGTTGATACAATTCGCGGGTTTCTAACAGGAACCATCGCCACAACTGTCCTGAATGTTCTGTTTGCAATTATTTATCTTGCTGCACTCTTTTCCATTAGTCCGAAACTTACCTTTATTGTTCTTATCATTTTGCCCTTACAAATGGGCTCTTTAGCATCGGTTGGTCCCTTTTTACGCCGCCAATTACGTCGTACATTCCACTCTGCAAGCCGCCCATAAATCACGCCTTATTGAAAGCTTTACCAATCTTGAAGCCATCAAAGCACACGTAAAAGAATCTGCTCATACGATACGCATGCAAGAAACTTTAGCCCGCAGTCTCGATCAAAGTCTTACGACCAGTAAATTTCATCTTTTAAATGGAGCTTTAAGCCATATTTTTGGTGACATTTTTACCATTTTTATTATCTTTTTTGGTGCTCAGGCAGTGTTGCAAAATCAAATCACACTAGGACAACTTGTTGCTTTTCATCTTCTCGCTGGCAATGTTTCTGGTCCTATCTTAAGCCTTGCCTCCCTGTGGGAAGAATGGCAGCATTTGAAAATCTCTCGTCTTCGTTTGGGTGATATTCTTAACGCACCTTCAGAATGGGAAGAAGAAAAGCCCCCCTTCAACTCACCACAAGCCCTCAACTTGAAGCCCAAAATATCTGCTTTTCTTATGGAAAAACACCTATTGTTAACCATCTTGATATTTGTTTAAAGCCTGGGCAACCCATTATGTTGCTTGGTCCTTCAGGCTGCGGAAAATCAACCTTTGCGAAACTCCTTTGTAGTCTTTACCCTCCAACAAATGGACAGATATTGATTAACAACCAATCTATACAAAACTTTGATATCCGTAGTGTGCGCCAAACAATTGGGTATTTTCCTCAAAGTCCTTGCCTTTTTTCCGGAACCATTCTTGAAAATATGCTTCTTGCAAAACCAAATGCCTCTGAGAATGAAATCGTTGCTGCCCTTCATGCAAGTGCTTGTCATGATTTGATTTCTCAATTGCCGCAAGGGCTTCATACCCAAGTAGGCGAGCAAGGTGGCTTTTTATCAGGTGGACAACGCCAACGCCTAGCATTGGCTTGTTTTTTTCTCATCGAACCGCAGATTCTTATCTTGGATGAACCTACTTCCGCTCTGGATGACAGGGTCAGTGCACAAATCGTTGAACATTTATATAAACTTTCACAAGAGCGTATTGTTCTCGTCATTACCCACAAAAGTGATCTTTTTCCCAAGCATGCAACCGTATTAAATTTCTCTGATCTGGAGGCAAAAAATGGCAGATAAGGCTCCCCATTTGCGCCCTTTATCGCCAACACTTCATATGGTGGTTACTGTTTTGGTCGCCTTATTCCTTTTTATTGTCATTGGTAGTTTTATCACCAAAATAGAGATTGTTGCACGGGGACAAGGATCAGTTATTCCCACTTCCTATGTTCAACTTGTCCAAGCGCAAAATACAGGACGCATTGAAAAAATCCTCGTAAAAGAAGGGCAATTCGTTCATCAAGGGGACCTCCTTATTCAATTGGATCCGCGTGAAGCTTTAAATGAGCGCGCACGTGTCCAAGCCGATATCGCTCAACAGACCCTTCAAGGGCAAATTGCCGCTGCGATTTTAGCTGCCTTAAGTGAAAGAGATCCTTTGGATAAAGATTTTGTGACCAAAGGGCTCGCTTATTTGAAAATCTCTTCCTCTAGCAACAAAACAGCAAAAATGGAGGGAGAAAAACTCATCCATGCGACCCTTCAATCACTACAAGATAAAGTAAAAGCACTGAAAGCCCAAGCTGATCGTGTTACACGAAGCGGTGCTGTCCAATACGCACAATTGGATAGATTACGAGATGATCAACAATTAAGCCAAGAAAAGCTCAAAGCAGCCAAAAGCTTGATGGAAACAAAAGTCATCAGCCATTCTCTTTATTTAGAACGTTTACATGACTTTAAAAATGTGGAACATGAAATTTTAGCCAATCAAAGACGCTTGGAAGAAAATGCTGCTGAAATAGAAGCACTCCGTCAACAAAGACAAAGCCTTATTTCTGATGAAATCGCCCGCTATCGACAGCTTTCTCGTGAGACAGAACTCTCTCTTCAAAGCTTAAAAGCCAAACTTGACAGCAGCCAATATCGTCTTGACCACTTATCACTTTACGCCCCTGTTGATGGACGCATTGATGATTTAAGTATCCACACTTTGGGTGGCTTTGTAGAAGCGGGTAGAACTCTGATGCGTATTGTCCCTGGTTCAGGGGGGCTCATTGTTGAAGCGTTTTTTGATAATCGAGATATTGTTTTTTTAGAAAAAGGCCAACGTGCTTACGTAAAATTTTCTGCCTTTCCACCTGAACGCTACGGCGTTATCTACGGTACCGTTATGAATGTAGGTGCAACAGCGCGCCATCAACAAGAAATTAATGGTGTTTATGCTGTTTTAATCAAAATCGACCAAGATCACATCACTTTTAATCACCAAGAGCTTAAATTTATCCCTGGCATGACCGTAACAGCTGATGTAATTACTTCAAAACGGCGTCTCATTTCTTATTTCTTTGAACCTATTACCAAAGTTTTAGAACAATCCCTAAAAGAAAGATAATCTGTATGAATGAAACTCCATCACCCTCACTCATAAACCCAATAATGGCTTTAGGAGCTATGGTCGTTTTAATGCTTCAATCCCCCCTACACCGCCGTTGGCTAATCTGGGATATCGAACGAAACTTGAGAAGCAGCCTTACGGGTTGGGCAATACAAACTCTATCAAAATGAGCATGGGGAATTTTGCGCCTTTATCACTTGGGCTTTTTTAGATGAAAAAAATCATCAATCCATGCTTGAAAAAGGAGAGCTTTTGCCCAATGCTGACTGGCAGACTGGAAAATACGTATGGTTTATTGATTATGTAGCACCTTATGGCCATACTGCACATATTGTCCGCGACATGCAGCGGCATGTATTTCCTGATCAGCGTTATTTTTATGCTGTACGACGTAATGAAGATGGCGGAATACGAAAAATTGCTCGCTGGCGTTCCTATAACCCATCCAACTAGCTTTTATCTACTTAAGTGCGCCTCAATCATTTACACTCACTCTCTTAATAGAAAAGAATCTTTTAAAAGACTGTGTTGGCAATAATTATCAAAAAGAACCTTAGCATATTAGAGAATTAACGCGCTAAAATGAGTACTTATCAGTTTACCAGACTGATATCAATAGCAATAAATTGTTAAGAGATTCAATTCACTCTCAAAGCTTCCTAAAAATTCGACTTAACTGATTTTATTAAAGGATGGCTGGGGTATTGTTATCCCCATTTCTTCTAAAAAAGCTACTTTTAGAACTTCACTAGAATGGGCGGGATTATGCGTCATTTGTTTTCATTCCTTTCATCAATGGTAATCTTGATAATCAACAAGCTCCACATCTGTTCCGATAAAGCGAAAAATAACACGCCAATTTCCATTCATCTTAAAAAGTATATTACTCTTCATGCGCATTGGGAACGGCTTTTCTAGATCCTAGTAAGCTGAATATATAGCCTTGTCCGATTAGAACTCCAAAAATCGTAACAAAAACGCCTATGATTTGCATGATTTGAGGGATGAAGCCGAACAGGATTTGCACCAATAAGGCTGAAATAGGTACAAAATTGAAAAATATCGCCGTCTTACCCGGACCTCGGATCGCTATTCCAATATTCCAAAATAGGTAGGCTAAAACTGATCCTGCAACCCCTATCCAAAGAAGTGCGAATAAACTAGCGCCGGACATAGACATCGTTTCTTGAAGAGGGGATTCGAATAAAAAGGTTAGGATGCCAAGGGCGACGGTGCCAGAGAGCATCGTCCAGCTTGTTGTTTCAAGCGGGGTTGCGTTCTTGACAAATGACCGCGTGCCCACGGTATAGAACGCCCAACCAATGGAACCTAAAAGAATCATAATATCTCCTTTGGCAAAGGAAACATGGTTAGACAAAAATCTCCCATTTGTTATGACTAAATAGACCCCGAACATGCTAATGAGCATCCCTATAACCCTCTCACAGGTTGGGAAAGATTTATTCATGATAGCTTCAATAATATTAGCACTAATAGGGGTTGTCGCCATGATGAGGGAGGCTGTTATGGGATTTGACGTTTGCAAGCCAACGAATAAAGCGCCATTAAACCCTGCCACACCGATAATCCCTAGGAAAATATAAGAAATAAAATTTTGCGATAAAACATGCCACCGCAAGCCTTCTTTGAAAATCATAATTAAAAATATGGCGATTACGGCAATGAGAAACCGCTCAAAAGAAGCTGTCCATGGAGAAACAGTCGTTAAAGCTATCTTAGTGGCTTGGAAATTGGAACCCCAAAAAAAGGTTCCTACGAGGGTTAAGACAAGAGCTATTCTGGGCGTGATTTTCATTGGATAGATCCTTATACTTGATACCAAAGTGGAACATCGAGACGTATAGAAGAAATTTGTGCGGTATTAGATGAGGAAAGAATAAAGTTGACCGCGGAAGCAATGTTATCTGGGTGAAGCATTTTGGCAAGATTCTCTGGAGGTATCTCTGGGAATCCTTTAAAATTGCGACGAAAATCCGTATTAACTTTATCAACTTGGATTGAACAAACACGAATATTTTGTGGCATTCCCCATAAGCGCAACCCACCAGTATAGCCCTCTACAGCAAATTTAGAAGAAGAATATGAAATTAAAGAAGGATTGTATTCTACACCCCATATGGATGAAATATTTATAATATCGGCGCGAATTTCCTTTTTTAGATAGGGTAAAGTAGCAGCTGTTATATAGAACATTCCTTTAATATTCACATCAAATGTTTCAGCACATTCTTGAGCATCAATTGTTTCTGGATCGCCACTATAACAAATGCCTGCTACATTAACTAAGACATCAAGACCACCAAATCTGAGATAACCTTATGGACAGAAGATTCAATGGCTTCTTTATCGCGGATATCAACAATCAATTTACATAAGCTTGCCGTATCGATGGAGGTTGGTAGTCCTATGTCAATGATGTCTGCACTTGCTACCTTATGACCATTTTTCTTATAATTTACAAATGTTTGTTCTTGCACGTAATGGCCCCCTCCCCACGGAGCCTTAGTTGGATAAGGCTTTTACTTTCCTTAAAAACTAAACCTTCAATTAAAATGCAATACCTTATCTCCTCTTGCGAACTTGCATTGCATGAATCGTTATCGTGCTTTAATATCCTAGTCAATCATTTTTGTAAATTTATTTTATATTATTTTTCATTTTTTACATTATAGGTAATCCTTATGAAGCTATAGCAGATAGTAAGGGATTTTTCTATGGCATTAATATTACGTTGATGCAGCAGGCACGTGTAGCCTTTCCAGACGTTGTACTTAAGACTGAGCTAAAATTAGCAAATTAAACCCTTCTTATTCGTATTTGCGCAAGAGAACTGAGGTGTAACTTGTTGAGCGTAGAAACACCATGCGTGATTATGTGCGCATTGAGCTATAGGACTTAGTTGTATTTAGTATTTTGCGGCTTGAATTTACCGAGGAAAGTGCGAAGCGTTAAATTTATAACAGATGCTACTGACTTACCTCTAATCTAGTAAAGTTCTATCATGACAAAGCCATTTGTTGGGGTGTACGGAAGAGCTTTGTTTTTAACTCAAGTTAGAGGTATGTAATAGCAGATGAGTGCAGTACTCCTTTGCTGTAAAGTCCTCCAATCGGTTTAACTAAAAATATTATGCCGCAATTAGGTGCCCAATATAGCTTGATCATATCTATAAATTTTGGTTTAATACCTTTAGCACTGGAGAACTTTAGTAAAATTAATGCTGTGTGCCTCTATCAAGTTGTAAAATATATTATGCTTTAAGATCTCGGTAAAAATTTTCATGAGAGCCAAGTGCTAACAAGGTCAAAGTAATCGTGTGATCTTCATAGCTGTAAGCGAGCAGCGTCAATTGCTTGGCCATTTTAAACTCATAGACAAAAACAGCAGAAAGATCACCTGTTTTGGCTTGACCAATAGTGGGCGTTTTCATAATGACGCGAACAGCTTGGTCTAGATCTTGTTTTTGGTTGGCATGCAGTTTTTTGACAGTTTTTTTAAATGAATGGGTTTGTAAAACTTGCATAGATTCAGCCAAATTCGAATGCTGTTACATCGCCATCTGCATTTTCTTGTTGTCCAAGTAAGATTGCTTGAATAAATTGAAAGGAGAGATCTGGATTTTCTTCGGCTATTTTGCCCATACGCGACCAATATTCAATTTGCTTAGGAACCGAGCGGCTATAAACAGACGCGTAACGCTTAGCCTCATTAATGAGATCATCAGACAGTTTAACAGTTGTAGCCATGACTATACTCCTACCTTACAATAAGGTGGTAATATAGTTCAAAAGGTGTTAAAAAGCAACCTTTAAAACACAATAACCTTAGCAGATCTCTAACACAATTCCTTCTCTCACAGCCATCTTTCTTAATATCTGAAAGAAGAGAAAATAAAAGATAAATTTAGAACTAAATGATCGAGAATAAGCTCTAAAAAGGTTCGGGATAGGCAGAAAATAAGTTAAAAGAATCAACGGAATCAAAATTCCCGAACTTCTATATAATCTATTGATTTTATATAAATATAGCATTCCTACCCCCTCCGCCACAGCACTTTTGTCGTGCTATAAATTATTGATTCTATATGTCTTGTATGTAGCTTGTCAGCAGGTTTTGCAGCAATTCATTTTTAAAATCCACGTCTTTTTTAAAAAATTAAAGAGGTTTTCAAAGGGTTTTCAAAGACCTTTCAAAGATCATTTAAAGACCCTTTAAGGCAGCTTTTTCTACTTTGCTAAAAGTCGCAATTTGAGATGATGAGCTCTTGAGCTGGAATTGGATTATTTGAACTGCATGTATAAGATATGGTGACCTCTTTTATCTTAAATGGGCTAAAGCTTTTGCGAATCCCCGGCACATCATTGAGTGACAGAAGAAACTTTCCCTTTAATTGTGCAAGCAGTGTGGACATCCTCTGATAATCCTCTCGCTTAAACAAATCCTTGCCATAGTAATCCTCAACACCCCAATAAGGCGGATCAAGGTAAAACAAGATGTTGGGACGATCATAGCGCCTAAAATAAACTCAAACCAATCTAAATGTTCAATGGTCACACCTGCTAAACGACGGTAAATAAGCTTTAAGGAGGCTTCAAGTTTGAGACTATTAAACCGTGCACCACGGTGTGGATCAACTCCAAACGTCTGTTTTGCCACTTTGCCACCAAAACTCAACCGCTGCAGATATAAAAACCGCAATGCCCGCTCTAAATCTGTCAGGGTCTTGGGATCTTGGGTGCGTAACCGTTCAAACGCCTCACGGCTACTCACCTGGAACTCCAACAGATCCATGAAAGGGTAATAATGGCGTTGCAACACCCGAAAAAAATTCACCACATCACCTGAACGATCATTGATCACTTCATATAAAGGAACTAATTTTCTCCTTAAAGATATCCTTTCTGATAAAACCAGTAAAGCCTATTATGCTTTTGAGAGCTTTCATAAGGAGTTAAAGAGTAATTTAAACGACAGTATTACCCAAGAGGAAGCGCTTGAGATGTTAGGACAACATCTTGTAACACGCCCCGTGTTTGAAGCCTTGTTTGATGGTAATGAATTTGTGCAAAACAATGCCATTTCGCAAGCGATGGAAAAGATTTTAGCTGAGTTGGATAAAACCAATATCAAGCAAATATCGAAAGAGTTACAAGAGTTTTATGACAGCGTAAAATTCCGTGCCTCTGGGATTACCTCCCCGCAAGCAAGACAGAACCTTATCATCAAGCTTTATGAAGACTTTTTTACCAAGGCTTTCCCGCGTACGGTAGAAAAATTAGGGATTGTTTATACCCCCGTTGAGGTTGTTGATTTTATCATTCACTCTGTTGATGATGTGTTACGCAATGAAAAGCTTAAGATCACGTGGTGTTTCTATTCTTGACTCCTTTACAGGTACAGGTACCTTTATCACACGGCTTTTACAATCTAAACTGATCAAACCAGAGGATATGGAATATAAATTCCGTCATGATATTCACGCCAATGAGATTGTTCTCTTAGCCTATTACATAGCAGCCATTAACATTGAATCGACTTATCATAGTCTCATGAAAGGTGAGTATATTCCCGATAGGACAATCAGTTGAAAATAGGATAATACAACTTACAGGCATAGGAGTAAAAAATAGCTTTTCTATTTTGATGAGTGAAATTCTTCCAGATAGTAATATGATAAGTGCTAGTCAATGCTTTCCACGCTATATTTACGAAGATACTACGGTTTCAAAAAATAAAAGTGAAAAACAATCTCATTTGTTTGCAAATTCTACAGAAGAAAACAACACAACTGATTTACAATGTCGTGATGCTATTACTGATGAAGGGCTATCCCATTTTCAAACAGCTTATCCGAATGAAATTATCACGAAAGATGATTTATTCTATTACGTTTACGGAATTTTGCATTCGGAAGATTATCGTGCTCGGTATGCTGATAACCTCTCTAAAGAACTCCCTCGTATCCCTCGTGTAAAAACTGCTGATGACTTTTGGAAATTTGTTACAGCAGGGCGTGAATTGGGTCATTTACACGTGAATTATGAAGATGTGGAACCTTATCCAGTCTCATTTAAAAAAGGCAATCCAAAACAGATTGATATTCCTAATCCAGAAAAGTTTTATTACGTGACAGAAATGAAATTCGCAAAAGTTAAGAATAGTAAGGAAAAGGATAAATCTACAGTTATTTATAACAGCAATATCACGATGACAGATATTCCTCTTGAAGCTTATGAGTATATTGTCAATGGCAAGCCTGCTCTTGAATGGATTATGGCGCGTCAATGTGTTAAGACTGATAAAAAGAGTGGTATTGTGAATAATGCCAATCGCTATGCTGTTGAGACCGTTGGAAACCCTGCTTATCCATTGGAGTTATTCCAAAGGGTTATTACAGTAAGTTTAGAGACAATGAAAATCGTGAAAAAACTACCAAAATTAGAAATTAGAGAAACTGAATAAGCTTATAAGACATAATAATCTCATAAGGGGTATAGAGCCTTTAATCATAATCTATACCTCTTAATTAGATATAATCTTAAAAGGAATAATTTATCATGCGTTATTCTAAAAAAAGAACATTTGCACTTTTAAACACTGTCATTTGGATTGCCTTTAAGAGATTATACCGTAATCTAAAATGATAGCTTTATCCTTTTCAAAAGCCTTGTTTAAAGAGAGTTATGTATATCCATTTTGCTTATATTACTTATAGGTTTTGAAGGTTTCTCAAACCCTCAAAATACCTTCAAAAATATACCATGGGTTGAATTTAAGGTTGTGTTGTCGATATAGGTTGTATTATTAAAATAATAACATATTGAAATATAATAACTTTTATTTTTTTGATTGAAAAAAATATATAAGGGGGCGTAAAAGGAACCTTCAAAACCTTCAAAACTCATAACCATAATGATCTTGATAGCATTTCTTATGATTATACCCCCTTTCTTTTGAAAGGCTTTAAAAGATTACATGCTTTCATAAGACGTGTTTTAATCATTCTCTAAAATTATAAGTTTATTCATTTAAGTGGATTGATAAAATTCATTAAAGGGATTTTGATAACGTAATCCGTTTTCATTTTCATATGCTTTTCATAAAGCACGTTTTAATCACTCACTAAAATGATCACTTTTGTCGGTTCAATTTACTGACACATAACTGACATATATATATTTACAGTTGTATTTATGGATTGCATCTTAATAAGGGTTGTATCATTAAAATACTAACATATTGAAATAGAATGTTTTTAATTTTTATCTCATTAAAAAAAACACTATAGGGTCTAAAAACAACTGACAAAAATGACAAAAGTCTATTAAAAGCGATTTTGCTAATCTCTATAGTTATCAATCTCTTTTTAGATGTTTTCATAAAAAGCTATAAATCACAATTATTCTTTCTCTTGTGAAAATGAAAAATGATGCGGTGGCTATAAAGAATATAACAGCTATAGAGAATGCGTGAAAAAGCAGGCTTTCATAATTACAATGCAAATGAATGCATTGGTTATAAAGACAGTTCCTATAAAAGGCTGTTAAATTGCAAATGCACTATAAAAGAAATTAACAGAAATCTTAAAAACCATTTCGCAAAAAACATGATAGGTTATAAAGATAAAAATATGCATGATGAGAGCGTTTATAAATATTATAAATGTATAGATTCAAAAAAGAACGCAATCATTTAAGAAAGCTCATAATATAGCTTTAAAAGAATATAATACAAAAGAAGAAATTAATAAGCATATGATAAATATTTACACACAATGCATTTAAAAAAAATCATAAAAAATATCAAAAAAGTGCATAAATTAATTGACAATAAATACGTATTTTGCTATATAAATACTCAAGTGCTGAAAACACTTAAACTACAAGCGAATAGGTTACGATAAACCTAATCCTATTATAAAAACTGACTATCTTTTATGCTATGATTAGCATATATGATGACTTTGTCGGGTGTGGTCATGCTATACAAAACCTTATAGGGAAAGCATGCCGACGGACTTGTAGCCGTGTTTTCAACGCCCGACGCCCTTATGGGTGTCAACTGAAAACTCATATTTCTACAAGGATTTAGTTATGAAAACTACTTCAAAAAACACCCCCGTTATCTCTAACATTTCAAATGAAACCGCCTCTGTTAACAAACAAGAGCCTGCAAAAAAATACGAATTTATTAATGATGGCGAATATATAGATGGTCATTTCTTAACACGAATTAGAGCTTTAAGAGATTTTGATGATGTCAAAAAAGGTGATCTCGGGGGGTATATTGAAAGTGAAGATAACCTCTCTCATGATGGCGATTGTTGGGTATATTCTGACGCTTGTGTCTATGGTCATGCCAAAGTCTATGACAATGCTAAAGTTTACGGTTATGCCAAAGTTTATGGCTATTCTTTCGTTTATAAAAACGCTGAAGTTTTTGGCAATGCAGTCTATGACGGTACTGTAATTTTAGGTAAGTTACATTGTGATATCCGAAAACATAATAATTAAATTATAAATCATCTAGAAAACATGAGGTAGTGAATAAATGATAAGCTTTTTCACATTCTAATAAAAACTCGTAATTATATACTTTAACGCTGTTTTAAAATTTTATTGTTATCTTAAAAATTATCCTCTTTAAGGATAATTTAATATTGCTATAACATTTTTAGATTTTGCGCTCGCCAATTTTGGCGAACATTAATTTGTTCCTTTTTGCGATTAACACTCCAATCTTTAAAACAAGCTGTGCTCTTTAAACGTATGTTATCGATAATTTCAAACGACTAAATTTTAAATAATGCGATTTTGAGTGATAAAAACGTATCATAAAATTTATAAACCGTTATGAATGATAACTGCTTTTCATTTCATTTAAATACACACATGCATTATAATATTTACATCATGATTTGCTTTTTATGGTCTATTCATACATGGTAATCTTTTATAAAAAATGGTCAATTTAAACATGTATAAAAGTGTGGATTCTTAAGTGGATTCATATAAAATAATTGAACTCAACATATTGACTTTATTGTATTTTTTATGATAATATCTTTCCTGATAAGAGATCAGCCCTTCCTTGCCATATTTATTACCTGCCAATTCAGCTGCTTTAATCACTGCCTCTTTAAGAAGATGTGTATTCTTATTCGGTACCCCTTTGACACGCCCTTGCCCTGCTTTCGGTGGTATTCTTTTTGGCTGCGAAGTCACCTCTGTATTTTCTGCTGTCATCAAATACTTTCTCCAGATAACAAAAAACCCCGCAAACGCAGGGCTCTAAACAATCATATCATTATAAAAGGGGTTTAACGAGAAACGATCTACTGTAATTTTGGACGCAAGTCGACCAGTACAGCAGCGCTGTAAAACACCATTATTTACACCATGTCAACAAAAAAATCACGATATTGTATGTTTTTTTATTTTTTATCTAAATCTAGTATCTTTTATAGCCAAATATAGCCAAAATCCGCAATTGCCTCATCTAAACGAATCAATTACACAACTGACAATTAATAAAAAGGGGGAGGAACAGTGCGCGATATTGTCATAGTAATAGTGGGTATACTCACACTATGGGCTATAATCTCCGATATGTGGGAAGAAGCAGAGAATGGTCGGAATACAGAACTCCAAGGTACTCTTTTATTGGTCATAGTACTCGGTGTGCTTTGGTATCTTGAATTTTCAAGAAACTTTTTATTAATAGTGGCAATTTTGCTGTTTGCTTGGAGAATTTACCTAGGAATAAAAGCAAATTGTGAACATGATCGCTTAATTGAAAATTACAGACAGCGTCTGATTGGAAGGATCAAAGAATTAATGAACTTCAAGCGGTTGAAGAGGAAATAATTAATGAGGAATTGTCCAAGATAATAATAAAAGCTTTGGCAACAACAGAAAAAAATAATGATGATGAAGAAACAGAATAAATCTGGTTGAGAAAAAATAAATTAAAGTTTCAATACTGTGACTTATAATTAATAAAAAGGGAAAACTTCAGTGTTATTTTTCAAAAAAGTAGCTTTACTATTCATAGTGATCAGTGGGCTTTTTCTTTCCTCCTGTGGACAAAAGTCAGACTCAAATGAGAACCGTATTCCAAATAACCTAGCCGATGCAGTTGATATGTTTGATGTTGGTCCTCAAAATTTATATGATCTTCCAAACGAAGTACTCGAGAAATTTAATATTAATCGATACAATCTATGTAAAATGTTAAAAGAGCAATATAAACAGTACTATGGTTATGATAAATTTCAAGATGTTGATTGTAATAGCTATAGGTAAAAAATAAAAACACTAGAAATCATAAACCTAAACAACAACTTCATCTCTTTCTTCTCTTTAGAAACAATAAAGGGCGTTTTTGCGTGCAATAGAATAAATTATTTTCCTTAGTCTTTTACAACGTATTGTACAGAAAAACATTTCACGCCATGCTGCAAGAAACTACGTGAGAAATGTTGCTAGCTTAGCAAGAACTTCGTTCATTATCATAGGGGGAACTGTTTCCATTTTTTTACCCTGACGCGCTCCAATATCAAGAGCACGTGGCTGGTCACAACGTATCACACCTGTTGTATGCAATCCTACGCCCATTAATGAGACAGCAAAACCTGCTGTTCTAGCAAAATTTCCTCCGCTTGTAATAGGTAAGACAATGGGTGTTTTCGTTACACAGTTAAACGCTTCTGGTGATACAATCAGTACAGGACGCGTTCCTTTTTGCTCATAGCCCGAAGACGGATCAAGCGATACAAACCAAATTTCGCCCCGCTTCATCACAAGAGCTCTCTACCAACAGGTTTAGCATCAAACCACTCCATATCCTCATCTGCAAAATCATCTGACGGACTACATTGGACTAATAATTCATCAAGAGTATAACTTGGAAATGTTTGCGGTTTCACAATCAATTGTCCATTATCAACAGCCAAACCAACTTGCGTATTTTCTGTAAGATGGAGAACATCAAGCAATGCTGGCGGTATTGAAAGCATCACTGACCCTCCAACTTTACGTAATTTTGTTGTATGCATAAAACACCCTCTCTAAATATTATATAAAAATATAACATCTTGAAAACTATTTCAAGAGCTTTTGATGCTTTTTAAAGATAGCAGTACAACATTTACCATTTATTTTTTAGGTCAAAATATTTCTGGAGAGCATTCAGAGCAATTCGCAAGGATAGCACAAGATGTGGCAATGTTTGATCTTCTACAACAAGATATTGTAAAGCGCTATGAAGATTATACTGTTTATAGAGACGCTGTGCCTCTCTTACCACCTCTTGTATATTTGAAAACTTCTCTGTTGCACGTTCAACCCACTTCTCTCTTGCTTTGCATCAGAAGATGATGGCATTTCGTCATAAATAGCGCTTGGCAAACCTTTTGCACACGAATAGTCATTTTTCACTTCAAGATATTTTTGCGCTGCATCATACTGGTCTTGGGTAAGTACACCTTTTAAATACAGCCGCCCAACATAAGTACCAGAAAGCGGATTTTTAGCCTCTTCTATGGTCAAGCAGAAGCGCTTTGCACGCATTTCAATTGCCAATTGATTAACAGGATCTTGACGTACTGTTACTTGTGAAGTGTAAGCATCTTGCTTTCTCATACATCCCCTCATCTATGGAAACTCACATTTTTTTCTTTTTGCTATATCTTTAAATCAAAACGGCATGCTGTCATGAGCAGATATGCCATAATCATCAGCACCTGAAGCGATAGCATAGCTTTGAGAAGTGATAGATGAAGGAGTAGATTGCTCTTTTTTTGCATCAAGTAAATACAATTCGCCTTTGTATTGTGACAAGACAATCTCTGTTGTGAAGCGGTCAATACCGTTTTTATCTTGCCATTTACGGGTTTGTAATTTGCCTTCCACATAAACTTTTGAACCTTTATGTAAATATTGAAGAGCAATTTTTGCCAAATGTGGATTAAAAACCACCACGGAATGCCATTCAGTTTTCTCTACTTTTTGATTGGTATTTTTATCCGTATAGCTCTCAGAAGTAGCCAACCGAAAATTGACCACTTCGGCACCAGAATTCATCGTTTTGCTTTCAGGATTATCCCCTAAATAGCCAATTAACATTACTTTATTCAGCATGTTTTTTGTTCCCTTAAGTTTGTGTTTAAATATGTGAAAAATCTTAGCATAATTTTATTATTTTTTCACTTATTTCAATAATATATTACTTATTATTAACATATAACATTATGTTTTATAGCCTTCGGAATAAAAAATTGAGTTTTGCGAATTTATTCAAAATTTTGTTTCATGTAACTTTTTTCTGTGTTATACGTTACATGAAACATAATGGAGATTTTGTTATGGCTACAATGCACGTCAATGAACGCGTTCAAAAACATCGCAACGCACAAAGAAAAGCGGGGTTGCGCTTAATGCAAATTTGGGTACCAGATATCCGTCAACCGAACTTTGCAGAAGAGTGCCTACGCCAATGTCGCTTAGTGGCAAAAATGGATAAAACAGATACATCTATGCAGTTTTTGATGGATCAATCTTTAATGGATATTGATAGCTGGACAGAATGATGCGTGGATCTCTCGTAACAATAGCTATGCAAGGCGATTTTGGTAAACCAAGACCTGCATTAATCATTCAAGCCAATCAATTTAGTGAACATACAAGCGTAACAGTTTTACCTATTACCAGCACACTTGTCCCAGCCCCATTACTGCGCATTACTCTCCAACCAGATAGCAAAAATGGTTTACAAAAAACTTCTCAGGTCATGATTGATAAGATTATGACGGTAAGATGTGAAAAAGTTAGTACAGCTTTTGGTTCCATTCATGCAGATAAAATGGTGGAAATTGAACGCTGCTTAGCTGTATTTTTAGGAATAGTAAAATGAATTAGCACCCTATGTCACTGTTTAGAAATACAGATACTTCATCTTGTATTTAAAACTCTTGATATACATACATAAATGTATTAACATAAGATATGAAAATAAGATTTGAATGGGATGAAGTTAAAGCAAAAAGTAATCTTAGAAAGCACCGTGTAAGTTTTGAAATAGCGGCACGTGTTTTTGCAGACCCATTCGCCATGGTTAAACAAGACCGTATTGAAAACGGAGAGTATCGTTGGCAAACTTTAGGGCTTGTAGATGGCTTTTTATTGTTGCTTGTAGCGCATACTGTCTACTGTCCATGACGATAAAGATGGCATAGAGGTTATCCGTATTATTTCAGCGCGGCGCGCTAATTTGAAAGAGAGAAAATGTTATGAAGAAGAAAGTTCGTTATGAAATTGATGTAGGTCATTTATCACCTTTGACGGATAAACAGAGAGTTGAAATTGATGAACTTGCAGCAATGCCGGAGAGTGCAATTGATCATAGTGATATTCCACCACTTGATGATGCGTTCTGGAAAAATGCTGTTCGCAATCCATTCTATAAACCAACAAAAACTGTCACAACAGTGCGTGTGGATTCAGATGTGCTAGCGTGGCTTAAGAGTCAAGGGAAAGGTTATCAAACGCGGATTAACGCCATTTTACGTGATGCTATGCTTCGTTCAATGCGTTGACCTCTCCCCATAATAAAAACACATCAAATGGCTTTTGATAATTTTTTGATTTTCTTATTGATTTCATCAATGAGCGGTTCGTAATTGAGAACGCTTTCAGGTACCGTACCACCGTAAACCCACGCTTTCACTTGCGCCTTGGTACTGTAATCAACATTCGCAGGCATCTCATGGTATTGACCACCATCGAATTCCTCGTATTCTCTTGCACCATCTTCATATTCGTAAAGGTTGTAAAAATATTCTGCTACTCCCAATCCCCATGGGACATGTCCTACCGCTGTTGCCACAAACTTTTTTTGTATCGGCTGTTTACGGTTTATTAAGGATAAATGTTTTAAAATCGGCATGTTTTAATCCTAACTTTACCTATGAGCTTATTTGTATCAAATTTGACCGTACAGAGCGTTTTGTATTGCGGATGTGGTTTTTTCATCATAAAATCTTTAAATCGCTCTGTAAGATGCCTTTTTAGCTGTTTAAACACATATCTAATCTCAAAATGATCAGCACTTTTCACTACTTTGCTGTCTTTAAGCTGCTTTTGAACGATCATCGTTATGACACTCTTCGCTAGGCTTGCGTATTCTCGTGAATGAAATGCATTTACCACCCAATGCCTTGTTGCGTGTATTTTCAACAGCGATAAAAACTTTCTCAGCAGCTCCAAGAAGACTGCTTTCCAAATCACGACAATACTGTGCAAGATCAGCGCACGAAGGAACAAACGTCGTTGACATGCCTTTGGCTTCTCCACATATAAGATTTTTAACAGCCTACAACAAAGCCCGTAACGAAATGCCGTTAAGAGCAACGATATAAGCCTTTGCACGTGCCTCTGCATTCGAAACTTTTTGCATTGTCAAACCACCTTCAAGCACATCAAGAGCCTCTGCAATGTCTTCAACAGACGCTTTCAAGGTAAGTAAGTTTTGAACTGTCTGATAAGTTGCAAAAGCTTGTTCCTCTAGTGCTGGTGTTAATTTCATGCCATTGATCAAGGTCCATGGATACTCCCTTGTGACGCATTGCACCATCTGTTGTGCAATATTTTGAAGTGGAGTCGCTAAATCCTGCTTCACAGATAAGGTTACGGATTGTCTCTCCGGTACCACCACGAGTTCCTTGATCTTTTGAAAAGTTTCCATTGTTTCCACCATTGTCATTAATTTCGTATTTTTTTGAATTTCTTACCCAGTTACGCCATGTTGCTTGCCAATCGATTTTGGTTGCATTTGCTCCGGCTTTTGAACGCCAGTAATCTTGAAATTTTGCCATTTCGACTTTCACACGCTCTGGTGGCAAGCCCTCTGCAAGCGCAAAATCGTAATCCGGTTCAAAATCAGCAGGAATACGACAGCCCCGATTAGCTTTCGTTCGTTTCGCTTTCTTAGGAACGCTTTCTTGCTCGTGAATGAGTGGTTTGTTTTCTGATGATGTTTCGATTTGTTCTGATTGGCTTTTGAGAGCATCATCTTCTGTTGGCTCTTCAACCAAATCGGTTGTTTCTAAATTTTCAGAACCAATTTCTTTTTTTGCTAATACGATAGTATTAGTTTTTTTATTATATATGTTATTGTTAATGTTAATGGCATTGCGGTCGCATTGCGCAACACTATGCGCATCGCATACGCTCTGCATGCAATCCGCATATGCGCTTTCATTTTTATCGTCATTTTTACCTTTTGTTTTATGCCATCTAGAATTAGCTGCTTTTGATGCTGCTTCTGATTTTTCTTTGCTATCATTTAATTCTAATTCAACATCTGGATTCCACAAACGACCGTCTTCTAAACAAATGATGTGTCTAGTTTCTAATAAAAGATCTAATGCTTTCTGAAATCTTTTTACTGAACAACCAGCCAATAAAGATAAGACTTTAAAATTATTCGTAAGCGGCTCTCCAGTGCGAAGCATTTGAAATCGCAACTTCACATATATAAAACCTTCAAAAGGAGGCAAATATGCAAGATCAAGAAGCCACTTGTCTGCAAATAACCTCGTCCATGGTAATTTACTGGACATACCCCTATTCCCTTTCTTTAATTAAATATAAAATTGCCAAAGCATCCGCTTCATTATCATCACAAGGCGCGTGCCCTTTTGCACGCACCACTTTAATCATTTCTTCTTTTGAAGCATTCCCCTTCCCCGTTGTCGCTTTCTTAATCGTACCAACTGGAATGCCTTCATACGGTATCTGATGATGTTCACACCAAGCCGTTAAAGTTGCTAGAAAGCCACCGTAAACATGCGCTGCATCAGTACCCACATGCCGGCGTACTTCTTCAAAATACACGACATCAATTTCATCAACAGACCTCTTTAGTTCAGAAAGCCATTTCTTAAAGCGCAGATAACGCATACCACCGCCTTCAAAACGGCGTGATTGAAAATGTTCTGTATCGCTTGTTATGTGACCATCAGCACCGCATATAGCCCAACCAGTCTTAGTCCCTAGATCAAGACAGAGAATCGTGTTAGTCATTTACTATTCCATTTAAAAATATTTTTACAAAGCCGTTTGACGGTAATTATTTTCGAAATAAAGGTGGAAAATGCCTGATAATGATGCAATTCAAAATGTAAACAATCAAGTAAACAGCATTCCACTGCAACCTTTGTTTATTACGTCTTGTTATGAAGAGTTTGCTGATGATATTGCGTGGTTTAATTTTCACAATATAACCCCCTTTGATATTAAGTTGCATTCTGTTTCTGGTGTTTACTGTCGGACACCATGTAGTGATATTAAATGGGAATATACTAGTTCTTGGCCTGAAGTATTTCTTTCTGTTGGTCAATTTAATGCCCCTTGTGTACCTTATTGCCATAATATCGAAGATAGAATTCATTTTATAAGTCCACCTGAAGCGCCAGAGGTAAAAGTATTATTAGGACCTATAAATATTCCAGCCCATACAAAATGTTTTGCTATCATAGGAATGCAATTTTGGGCCGATATTAGTGAGACAGAGGGGGCTTCTATTAAACTCACTTTTCAATTTTCTCCGACATATGATTTCACAAAAATTTTTAGTACTAATATTTTTTTAGAACGTGTATTGCTATATTCTCCTAAAGAAGAAGCTAAACGAATCCAAGCATCGTGGGATGAAATGGAAGTTGCAACAGATCGCTTAAAAGCATATCAATTACGATGCTCTTCATCTAATATGGAGACTGCTTATTATGCTTCTCAAATAATCCATGAAACTTCTCTTTGAAAGCTTTTGTGTCACCATGTATCTCTAAGTACAACATTGGTCCTAGAGTGCTTTTAGCTATTAAATGGTTGTGTTCATCAAAAGAAAAATTCCAATCAGAATTACTAAAAACGAGCGTGCACCCCTCTGGTAAGCCTATTGCATATATTAAATCGTCTGAAGTACTAAAAGTATAACGTGGTGTTTTTTTCATTTTCCCCCCTTAAGGTTGTTGTGTATTTATCTGCACGCCATGATAAAGTGCGTAGTCATAGACTTAAAAAAATGAACTCATTCAATTTAAAAATACATTGCATGCCTTATCTTGGTGCATTTATAGACCGATTGTATTTCTGCAAATTGTCTATGAAACGTTTTTTGAAACCATATGCATCACTATATGCCTTTATAGAAAATGATGGTCCTAGAGCACTTTGAACTCTTAAATTATCATTTTCATCAAGAGAAAAGTTCCAATCAGAATCATGAAAAATAATTGTGCTACCGTCTGGAAAATCCATTTCTTTTGTTGAATCTTTTAAAATGTGAAAAGTATAATATGGACTTCGCAAAACATTTGTAGAGCTTTGCATTTTTTTATAAGAGGTATAAAAACAAAAAAACATGATTATATTTGCAATAAAAAGCATAATAATCGTCGTGAAATTTTCCATCTTTATTCCCTCTCCTTATATTGAGATTGTATCGTCTTATTTTCTTCTCCTATCTGTTATTGTACCAATGAAAAAATACAATAATATTCAAAACAATAATCGATATGGACAGTAATGATATTGCTAAACCGTAATCCATCTTTATTTCCTTTCTTCATATTGTGGTTGTATCATCTTATTTTGTTCATACGGTTTCTCACTCAAACTCAAACCGTTGATAAAAGAAGGCGTTGGAGGTGACTGTTCATTCCATAACGCTTCGAGAAGATATGCAACGGTTCCCCTTGAAGGGACACCATATTTTTCCCAACGCCATACCGTTGATTTGTTGACGCCTAACCGTTCTGCCATTTCTTTCAGAGTTAAATTCAGATTTTTACGTAACTGTTTTACTGCTATTTTTCCCATAAAAAATAATATGCATTATGACTACTTAAAAGTCAAGTCGAAATGCATATCGATTATATGCAATATGAATATATTTAAGGAGATAAAAATGCTTAGTAACACGATAGACCAATCTGCTAGATTAATAAAAGCGCGTTTAGCGCGCGGTTTTAGGAGTGCAAAAGAAGCAGCTAGATATTTTGGCTGGAACTACTCTAGCTATATACAGCACGAACAAGGATTAAGAGGAATATCACGGGCATCTGCAAAATATGCAAAAGCATTTAGAATTAGTGAAGGGTGGTTATTAACCGGAGAGGGAGATGGCCCCTCCTTTCCAATCCCCGCCACAAAACAAACCGTTGATGAGCAAATTATTAATCTACTACAAAAAACAACTCAGCCAGATAAAGAAACAATTCTTCACCTTTTAAATCGCCTGCATGCAAAAGAAAAAAAATAAAAGCTTTTTTTCTTTCATTACTAAACGTAGAAACCAGCTGCATAATTTTGTTATCTAATTCTATATCACCTTTTATTATTTTCATAACCATTCACTTTCCCCTTTCATGAGAATCGTCATTTAGAAAAAAATCTTCTTACAAGATTTTTATATCGTTTAAAATAAAATACACATAATGCATATTTTATTGTTGACAGGTATGCATTATGCGTATTATATATATTCCATAAACCACACACAAACGATTGCCAAAAGGCGTTAGGGAGGAGCAATTATGGAAAAGCCAATTCTTATAAATTCTAATGAAATTCTTTTAATCTACTTCGATAAAGATCAACACATTGCAGAAGGTGGACCACTTGATGCAAGCCAAATTCTAAGCATTGTTTATGGGGTAGATGATGTTATACAAATCTTTCGCATAAATCCTTCTGAAAAGAGTTGTGAAGACATTTCTGAAGAGATTGCTGAAGCATATGTAGAAGAAAATATCGACCATCTCCATGAGGAGAGTGTAGTTCATTACTTTATACGCGAAAGTGATACTTACAATGACCTTTTAGATGATTTAGCAAAAGAAAGATATAATGATGAGGTCTACGGTACCTATGAAGAACAGCACCGTTTAACTCCTTGGGATGTCCTTCCAAACTACCCAAGCTATACGTCACGTTTCTAAAAGCACCCCTTTTTCAAAAAATTATCACACAAACCAATGTCGCTCTTTCTCAAGAGCGACAAAGGGAGAGTCTAACTTAAAGGAAATAAATCATGGAAAAGAAATACGAACTAACAGATGAGTCAATCGAAGTTGATGGTCACACTCTTCACCGCATACGCGCTTTAAGAGACTTTGGAGATCTTAAGACTGGTGATCTAGGTGGCTTTATTGAACATGAAAGGAACTTAAGCCATGAAGACGACTGTTGGATTGCTAATAATGCTTGGGTTTATGATTATGCACGTGTCTATCATAATGCCAAGGTTTATGACAATGCTAAGATTTATGGGAATGCCCATGTTTGTGATGATGCCCAGATATTTAATGACGCCTTTATTTATGGATATGCAAAAATTTCTGATACAGCGTGTATTTGTGAAGATGCCACAATTTACGATAATGCCGAAGTTTATAACAAAGCAAGAGTTGCTGGTGATGCCTACATCTATGGTAATGCCAAAGTTTTTGGCTTTGCAGAAGTTTATGGCAAAGCAAGAATATACCATGATGCAATAATTTGTGACCAAGCAAAAATTTACGATAATGCAGAAATTTTTAATGACGCCAAAGTTTTGGCTTTGCAGAAGTTTCTTTTAATGTTCGTATTTTTGGAAAGGCTAAAATTACTGGTGAAGCCAAGATTTATGACGGAGCGCATGTTTATGAAAAAGCTAAGGTTGGTGGTAACGCAGAAGTCTCTGGTAATGCTCGTGTGTTTGGTGGTTCTATTGTTTGTGATAGTGCTAAAGTAACCGGAAATACAAAAGTATCCGGAAACGACACTGTTTTAAGGTAGGCGATAATCATGGAAAAGAAGTACGAACTTACTGATGAGACAATCGAAGTTGATGGTCACACTCTCCACCGCATACGTGCTTTAAAAGACTTTGGAGATCTTAAGACTGGTGATCTAGGCGGTTTTTAGAAAAGGGAAACAACTTAAGTCATAAAGGAGACTGCTGGGTTTGGTATAAAGCTTGTGTTTTTGGAGATGCACGTATTTATCAAAATGCACAAATTTTTGATGAAGCACAAATTTTCAATAATGCGCATGTTTACGGTAATGCAAGCATTTACGATGAAGCACGTGTTAGCGGTCGCGCAGAAATTTACGGTAATACACGTATTTATGGTGACGCAAAAATTTATGGTGGTGCGTACGTTGATTGGCGATAACCGCGAACCTTTAACAGAGGATTACAATCCTTTCTAACAATCAAATCAAACAACTTTTAACACATACGTGATTCACGCCACGGGGGAATTGCGCTTTAATGGAGGAAATCAAGATGAGAGAACTAAGTACCACACAAACAGAATTAGTAGAAAAAACAAACGCTTGTGAAACCAACTCTACAGCTATGGAGCTTATTTTAGAAAGAGCTTTACAAAGTGATGTTGATCTGGATCGTCTCAAGAGCCTTCTTGAATTGCGAGAAAAGGAGATAGAACGACAAGAGCGCCAGAACTTTGTCCGTGATCTTTCTACTATGCAAATGGAATATCAAAAACATCGAACAAAATGCCCTTAATACACATACTAAAAGTATCTATACAACGCTTGATAAATATATTGATGCAATCAAGGAACCTCTTGCAAAACATCACTTTGCCTTGTTTTCTCAGATCAAAGAACAGAATTCAAACGGTATAACCGTAGAAATGACTTTAACACATAAATCAGGGAATGAAATATCAACACAAGGAACATTTCCCTTTGACACAACAGGGAGCAAAAACAGCATACAAGCGGTTGGCTCTACAATTACCTATGCACGAAGATACCTGCTAGGCATGCTTCTTAATGTAGCAAGAAAAGAAGACGATACAGATGGAGTCAAAATTCTTTCTGGTATCTCTTCTGAACAGATGAATGAAATCAAAGAATTAATGGAACAGACACAATCAAAGGAAAGCGATATTATTTCTTTCATAGGAGTAAAAAGCCTAACACAGATGTCTTATAAACAAGCACAAACCGTTTTGTTTGCTTTGAAAAAAAAGCAACGCTCGCAAATGAATAAAGCACAACAAGAGCAACAAAAGGCGGTGTGAAATGGAACAAAGAACAGCAGAATGGTTTCAAGCCCGTTTAGGTAAAGTCACCGCTTCAAACGTTTATAACGTACTCAGTAAAACAGCCAAGGGAATGCCTACAAGCAAATATGAAGACTACAAAATAAAGCTTATGACAGAGCGATTAACAGAGGAAATAAGCCAATCTTATACAACACCGGCTATGCAATGGGGCATTGAACATGAAGAAGATGCCTTGAGAGAATATGCATTCATTTATGATACTGAAATCACTCAATGCGGCTTTATTCAACATCCCACAATTCAAATGGCTGGTGCAAGTCCAGATGGGTTTGTTGGTGAAGATGGTTTAGTTGAGATTAAATGCCCACAATCACCAAATCATCTACGCTTTTTTATCGATAGTAATATCAAGCCAGAATATCACGCGCAAATGCAATTCCAAATGGCATGCACTGGACGTAAATGGTGTGATTTTGTTAGCTATAATCCAAACTTTGTAGGCAAATCTACTAGTTTGAGAATGAAGATCAAGCGCATCAACCGTGATGAAGAACAAATTGAACAAATCAATCAAGCGGTCGAAATCTTTTTAGCAGAAATAGAACAAGAGATGCAAAAAATTTTGACGAAAGCCGCTTGATGTTATGGGGGTGCTCTCTCCTCCCAGCACCCCCACCCTTTCATAATAATTTTAATCAATACGTGATTCACAACACGGGTGAATTGCACCTAAATTAAGGGGAATAGACATGGCACACCGCCCACCTACCATAACACAACCAGCCATTGCACGCGCTTTAAGAGAAGCCAAAAAACAAGGAGCAAAGGTTGTAGAAATCAAACCCACTGGAGAGTTATTAATTCATATCAATAAAACTATAACACCATCAACAACAAGGAATAATACTTACAGTATTGAAGATTTTCCACCTCTTGAAAACGAAAGAGTTCTAATCATGCCCAAACGTCGTCCACCATATCTTGTTCGTGAACGCACACGCCATGGTAAAATTATATGGTATGTCCGTATTGGTCATGGACCACGGGTTCGGATTGAAGGAGTTTACGGAACGCAAGAGTTTGTTGACAGTTATATGCTTGCCCTTAAGCATGCGCAAAATGGCACCTCCAAGAAAACAAAACAAACCAGACTTGTAGAGGGCTCTTTCGATTGGTTATTGCATCAGTATTTACAAAGCATGCAATGGCATAATCAATCAGAGTCAACGAAAAAAGTTAAATATAGAATTCTAAACAATATTTCTAAACATATTGGTAATCGCGCGTATAAAAGTATAGAAAAACAACATATTCTTGATGCTGTAGAAAGAAGACGCAATTCTCCCGCAGCAGCAAGACACTTTTTAACGGCTTTAAATGGTCTTTTTAATTGGGCGGTTGATAATGCTCTTTTAAACAGAAATCCTGCTTTTAACATAAAACCACCAAAATCCTTTAACGCAGAAGGTTTCACCCCATGGTTAGAAGAAGACATAGATAAATATTATCATCATTGGTCTGTCGGTACGCATGAACGTGTTTGGATTGATGTGCTTTTGTATACGGGCTTACGCCGTGGTGATGCCGTTCGCATTGGCTGGAAAGATGTTAAAGATAATATTATTCATCTCAAAACAGAAAAGAGTCAATTTAAAACAGATGTTTTTCTTCCTATTTTACCGGAACTAGCAGAAACCCTTAAAATTGGTCCCATAGGTGATGAAACATTTATTTGCGGAAAAGAAGGTAAAAAACTGACTAAAGAAAGTTTTGGCAACCTATTTCGTAAAGCTTGCAATGCGTCAGGAATAAAAAAATCAGCCCATGGCTTGAGAAAATTGGCAGCAACACGTGCGGCTAATGCCGGTGCTACAGTTTCACAAATGAAAGCACTGTTTGGCTGGACTGAAGATAATATGGCATCTCTTTACACAAAAAGCGCAGATCGTAAACGTCTCGCAATAGAATCAATTAAAAAGCTACAAAAAGGTTCGGGATAGACAGAAAATAAGTTAAAAGAATCAACGGATATAAAAGTCCCGCACTTTCTGATAACTCATTGATTTCATTAAATCATGGCTGGGGTACCTGGATTCGAACCAGGGAATGCCGGTACCAAAAACCGGTGCCTTACCGCTTGGCTATACCCCAAAAGAAAATACACCTCATAATTACTTTTGCACCTTATAGCGATTCCTGCCATTGGACGCAATATCTGAAAATCAAAGATCTTACTTTTTTATTATAAAGTCTCTCCGCTTTTTACGATACTGCATCGATAAAAATTTCCGATAGAAATGGATAGAGAGTTATTTTCTTAACACAAGTCACAGCCATTTATCCATCAATTATTTTACTCTTTTATTAATTTTCTAAAAACAGCAGATGAAAATCTTATCGTTTATGTCTCTAATAAATGAGCATATGCTCTGCTTTTTTTGATACATTCAAAACTCATCTTACTCAATTAAAACAAAAGCTGTCACAACATTGAGAATTGGCAAAGTGTATGATAGCCTGCTGTGCTCTTTTATTAAGTGTAAAGATGGTCATGTCCACTCATTTTATAGTGTTATAATGGTTTTATATGTCATATTGTTCAGGGATAGCGCTACGAAATGAAATCAAGCGTATTGAGCAATATCTCTTAAAAACATGTTTTAATATCCTGTTGTAAACACCCTTTCACACCAGTAAGTTGAAAAATTTTGCAAAAAATTAAAAGTATTTTATGTGCTATTTGCAAAAAATATTTTTAGGTATAAAAACAAAGAATGAGAGCTTTTTCCCTTTACTTTTTATTCAAAAAATCATGCTATTTTTATCCATTAGTAGATGTAAAAAATCTTCAGAAGGCACTATTTATATAGACCTGTGTCCCTTTTGATTGGTTAGCATACATTTTTCTTAAAAGCTCCTTTTGCAAAAAGAAAAATATTAAAATTAATTAATATAAAAATTAATACAATAAGCATTCAACATTTGCTTTTAGGAGCTGCAAATGGCAAATTGGATTATTGGAGTGAGCTTAACAATTAGAATCGAGGAGATTTTTAAATGGCTTTTGAATTGGCTGCATTGCCTTATGATTACGATGCTCTTGCGCCCTATATGTCACGCGAAACACTTGAATATCATCATGATAAGCATCATCTCGCTTATCTTACCAATACCAACAACCTTATAAAAGACGCAGGCTTGGAAAATGAAAGCCTTGAAGAAATTGTGAAAAAAAGTTTTGGAAAAAATGTTGGTTTGTTTAATAATGCAGCGCAATATTACAATCATAACCATTTTTGGAATTGGATGAAAAAAGATGGTGGTGGTCAAAAGCTGCCTGAAAAACTAGCAAAAGCTATTGAATCTGATCTAGGTGGTTATGACAAATTCCGTACTGATTTTATTGCTACTGCTGGTGCCCAATTCGGCTCCGGATGGGCATGGGTTGCTGTTAAAGATGGTAAGCTTGAAATTATGAAAACGCCAAATGGTGAAAATCCTTTGGTTCATGATGCTCAGCCTATTCTAGGTGTGGATGTGTGGGAACATTCTTATTATATTGACTACCGCAATGCTCGTCCGAAATATCTCGAAGCTTTTGTCGATCATTTGATTAATTGGGATTATGTTCTCAAACTTTATGAAGATTGTGGATTGTAAGTTGTCTCGATAATTTTTTAGTGTCGATAATAGTCCCTATAATCTTATAAATTATAGGGACTGACAAATAAAGATATTATAGGTTAACAACAGTCTTTTCCTGCTATCTTTAGAATATATGCATAGATATAAGCAACTTCTTCTAACTTTGAAAAACGTCCAGCCGCACCAGCATGCCCTGAATCCATGTTAATACGCAATAAAATTGCATTATCATCTGTTTTTAACTCACGCAATTTTGCTACCCATTTTGTAGGTTCCCAGTAAGTTACACGAGGATCTGTTAATCCTGCAATCACAAGCATAGGGGGATATTTTTGCGCTTTGACGTTATCATAGGGAGAATAAGAAGCTATAAGATTATAATCTTCTTGTGATTCAAGAGGATTTCCCCATTCGGGCCATTCGGGGGGCGTTAGGGGTAAGGAAGCATCGAGCATCGTTGTTAAAACATCCACAAAAGGTACATTGGCTATAATCCCAGCAAAATCCTGTGGCGCTATATTGGCAATCGCTCCCATCAACATTCCTCCTGCCGAACCACCATGCGCAATCAACCGATCATGGGCTGTGAATTTACTGTTTACAAGATAGCGCCCACAAGCAATAAAATCGGTAAATGTGTTATATTTAAAGAGATGCTTTCCTTTCTCATACCATTCAACCCCTTTTTCCTTGCCTCCACGAATATGGGCAATAGCATAAATAAAGCCTCTGTTTACGAGAGAGAGGACATTACTATTGAAACTGGCTGGTATAGAGATCCCATAAGCACCATAACCGTAAAGCAAACAAGGTGCACAACCATTAAGAGGTGTTGTTTTATGATAAAAAAGTGAGATGGGAATTTTTTCACCATCCTCTGCGGTGGCCATAATACGCCGCGTTATATAATCATCTTTATTATGGCCAGAGGGAATTATTTGTGTCTTTAACAATATTCGTTTGCGACTTTTCACCTCGTAATCAAATACTTGATCAGGTGTTGTCATCGATGAATAAGAAAAGCGTATGGATTGACTATTATATTCCGCTGCACCTTGCAAACCTAAAGAATAAACCTCTTCATCAAAAGCAATGGAATGAATTTGTTTCGTTGTACGCTCCATAATTTTTATACGAGGAAGTCCTTCAAAGCGTTCGAGCCAAATAAGAAAGTCTTGATACGCATCATGGGATAGGATTAAACATCCAAGCTGATGAGATACAAGCTCTGACCAATTTTCTGATTGCGGAGCTGAACACGGCGCAACCATCATTTTAAAATCCTTTGCATTATCTAAATTAGTAAGAATATAAAAGACATCACCACCTTCTGTAAGTGAATATTCAACACCTTTTTGCCGTTTTCGCACACATTGAGGAACGCTAAGGGGCGCTTTGGCGGGAATTAACCAGATCTCTGAGGTTTCATGATCATGAATATTAATATAAATAACATCATGAAGCTTAGAACCGCTTACATTTAAGAAAAAACCTGGATTATCTTCACGAAAAATAAGTTTATCTTGTGATTGATCTGTGTCTAAGCGATGATAATAGAGCTCTGAAGTTCGGTGGTTCTCATCCAACTTTGTATAGAAAAAACCTTCAGATTGAGCATCCCACACAATTTGTCCGGATGTGTCAATTATGGTGTCCGTAAAATCAGATAATGTTTCTAAATTACGAATTTTAGCTGTATAGAATTCCGATCCTTTATCGTCATAAGTCCATACAACATATCTATGATCTGGAGATTCTTGAACTGAACCAAAATTGAAATATTCTTTGCCTTCAGCCAAAAGATCTCCATTAAGATAAACATGTTTTTCTCCACCATTCCTTGGTGTCCGAAAATAATGTGGTTGTTGCCCTCCGGTAACATAAGAAAATCCGTAAGCAAAAGGTCCATTTTTTATAGGAACGGAACTATCATTCTCTTGGATCCTGCTTTTCATTTCGGTAAAAAGCAAATCTCTTAATGGCTTTGTATCAGCCATCTGAGCCGCTTGATAAGCATTTTCTTTTTCGAGATGATGTCGAATATTGGAATCAAGACAGTTAGGATTTTTAAAAACATCTTTCCAGTTAGATGCGCGTAGCCAATGATAGGGATCATCACGAAAAATACCGTGATATATTTCCTTATGAGTGATTCTAGATGCTTTGGGAGGAATTGCAAAAGTGCGGGTCATACATAGTCCTATATTAAAATATGTTAATTGCTTCGTTTATATGTTAAAATCCAAGTTATTGATGCAAGTATAAAAATATAATTTCTACACACTTGCCAAAATAGCCTCGTGATCATTTTTTAAATTAATATCCTTCTCTTTATTAGCTATCATAGCTATTGTTTTGTGGGGATAGAATACCACTTTTATAATGAACGTGACGGATAAGACAATTAAGTTATAGGAGAAAGAATTGATTTTTTTTGATACAGTATAAATGTATAATTTTATAGAAAGGATAAATATATATAAATTTTTGATATTATATTATAAAAAATAAAAATTTATTCTATATCTTTTTAATGTATAGTTTTATATTATAAATAGTGATATTTTGTCATATTTATAATATAGTTTGTTTATATTTGTTAATTTTAATAAATAAAAATCATAAAAATAAATTTAAAATTTATAAAAATGTTTAATAAATTATTAATTATTTAAAATTAAAATAATGTTTTATGTCTTGTATTTTTATAATACGTAATTTTATTTTTATGTTCTCGAAAAAAATAAATAAATTTTATCTTATATTTTTTTATATTTGTGATATATCGTATATATGTATGATATGTTATAGAATAAAACTGTATTTTAATATGTAAGAATTTCGTTTTTCTTATTATATATTATGACAAAAAAGAGGTATTTATTTGATTTTTTTGTGTTTTGGCAATTTTATAAAATAATTGAATTGACAAAAAAGATTTTTGTACAATATGAAACTTATGTGCATCAGATCTTTATATTATGAGTATATGCACTATATCTCGATTTTGGATTACTCGATTTTGAATTAAAGGAAACAAGAATGGAACATCGTGCAGTCTTAGAGACTGAAAGCGATTTAGTTATTACATTGGTTGCTGATATTGTTGCTGCCTACGTGAGTAATAATTCTATTCGACCGACTGAAGTGCCAAGTTTGATTGCTGATGTCCATGCTGCTTTTCGTAAAGCAGGAAACTTAGAATTAACGGAAGTCGAAGCTGAAAAACAAAGGCCTGCCGTTAATCCAAAGCGTTCGGTATTTCCTGATTATCTCATTTGCCTTGAAGATGGAAAAAAATTTAAATCTCTCAAGCGTCATCTCATGACACATTATGGAATGTTACCAGAGGAATATCGTGAAAAATGGCAGTTAGACAGCTCTTATCCTATGGTGGCGCCTAATTATGCAAAAACACGATCAGCTTTAGCCAAAGAAATGGGGCTTGGACGCAAAAGTAAACGGAAAAAAGCTAAATAGTCATATTTTGCGAAAAAGTAGTTCATAATATATATAAAGTTGCTTTTTAGAGTGCATATTTTTTGTGTGCATAATGGTTTTTGGAAAGGGAATTATATAGAGCTTTCGTTACGAATTCGTTTAATCATTGATTTTAAACCATTGGATCGTTGTGGTGTAAGATTTTCATTTAAACCAAGTTTTTCAAAGAGCTCTTGAGCATCAGAGTTACGAATTTCAGAAGCTTTTTTACCGGAATAGAAAGCAAGAAGAATATAAATGAGTCCACGCACAATATGGGCATCGGAATCACCTTGAAACGTTAATATTGGATCTTCTGAATTATTACGTGACGATAAAAGCCACACTTGGCTAACACAACCAGGAACTTTGTTGGCATCGTTTCGAGCACTTTCTGGAAAAGGTGGTAATTCATGGCCAAGCTCAATGACATAACGATAACGATCTTCCCAACTATCCAAAAGCGAAAAGTTTTCTATAATATTGTCGATTGTTTCCGCCATGATCTTAGTCCTGTTTCCTTTTAATCATCATGTTGAATATATTATGGGTAGATAAATATTTATCTTCCTAACGTAACGAATATGAAGAACGTTAAAAATTCTTATTTTAAGATAACATTTTATGATTTTGTGAGAATTTTTTTATTTCCATTTTATGAGAAGCATTAGGAGAAACCTCTACATTATTTTTGTGCCCTAATATGTGTCCTAAATATTCATAAACAGCTCTTGCACCGTAATATGCGCGTTCGCCAAGTACACTTAAAAAGGACTTTCCTACTTTACAAGTTTCTTTATTACGGTCACAAAATGTTCCTAAGTCATTTAAAGCTTCCTTAAACGCAATAATCACATCGCTTGTTGTTGTCTCATTATTTTTTGAATTAGGAGAATGGTTACCGCTTGGACTTGCTACAAAAAATGAAATAATGACAAAAACAAAAAACAAAAAAAACGATAATTTGATTAAAAAACGTATCATAAGCAATCAATGTACCGCAATGGTAAAGGCAATAAAATAAAAAGAGTATTTTATACACTGCTTCTTTATAAAAAATTTATAAAATGAGTTTTTTATAAAATTGAGTATTCATTTATTGGACCTATATCATTAGCTTTTTTATAAATATGATACGATGTCGCTGTATAAAGAAAAAAATTAACACCAAAATTATACAAAAATATCAAATCGTTATAAGATTATTATATATAATAAACTATGATAAAAAAGAAGAGACATAATCATGATCGTCCATAAGGGGTAGGAAGTGAATACCCCACATTTGTAGTCTTTTATTCCACAAGAAAGCGTAGCGATAGGATAAGGATTAAACACATAAGTCCAATTTCTTTTCCATATTGTGTGCATACTTATTTTAAATGATAATTCATTATTTTAAGCTTAATTGAAAGGGCTAAAGAGGATCACACTCTGTTATTCTGACTCTCCTGTCGATAAGATATTGATATTGTCTATAAATTTTTACTGGTACATCATAAACATGATCAACATATCGATAAAAATATAGAGGAATCTCTTACGATTCCATCTCAAGCCAAGATGTTTTTATAATATTGTAAACATCAATTTAATTGATACTTATGAAAATGATTGAACATGAATAGAAGGATTTGGTGCCAAAATATAATACCATTAAGAGGTAATTGCTCTTATCAAACCGTTTACGGATAAGTAACCCTCTCTATGTAAATTATAAAGGATAATAATGACTATCATCATTCTGGCGTTATAGAAAAATATTCTCAACTTGAATTTAAAGAATAGCAAATATAGGTGCCAAAAATGAAGAATAACGTAGCATTATTGTTTACATGATTAGATGTGCTAATGCTCGTTTGAAAACACCACAGGGTCTTGAGAATTAATCATTTGATGCTCTCTTTATACAGATTAAAGATTTGTAAAATATGAAATTAATAAAAGTTGATAAGAGCTCTTGTTGATTTATCAACTTATAAATGGATATAATGAAGCTGTTTATTCTAAAAACTCGAAAGGAAAAAGAAATAATATCAATGCACTTCTTTCGAACTTGAAATAAGAAATAATTTACATTCATTTTTATGAAAAATAAACGCAACTGAAAATCAAAACTAATGACAACAAAGCGAAAGACGTCCAGAAAAAAAACTGTAAAACATCGTAAATACCATCGTAGTATTGTTATCACTCTTCTTCTTATAATTTTTCATTTTATTTTTTGGATAGCAAAAACTCTTTATTTTTATACACGAAAAAATACTCTATTTTTTGTTGGTCTTCTTCTTTTTAGCATTAGTTTTTTATTTGTTTCATTTAATGCTTTATTTTCTCAAATGACAATACATCAAAATATTTTTTCTCAAATGAAATTTTCCTCTTCTCAAAATATAGGAAAAAGCTCTAATCTATCTAAAAAAGAAGCAAAATCACAAGAACCCTCTCGTGTGGCTTCTGGACATTCTTCAAGTCATCCCCAAACAAATTCACCTTTTCCCCCTCCATCAGCAAGTATGCTGGAAAAGCAAAAAGAACTCGCAGAATTAGGACTTTATAATGGACCTTTAGATGGACTGGATGGATCTAAAACACGGCGTGCTATCGCTTTATGGAAACAACAAACTACTCAAAAAATGCAAAATGATGTTTTATCCAATCCCACAGCAGATGAAATTGCAATATTAATTAAGCAGAGCGAAATAGAAATGGCAAATGATTCAACAACAAGAAATATAACAAATTCGAAAGAAGCTATTTTAGATCCCTCTGTTGAAGATATTTTACAGGTGCAAAAAGCTTTACGTAATTTTGGTCATGAGGAAGTTCTTGTCACAGGAACAGAAGATCAAAAAACCATAGAAGCCTTAAAACAGTTTGAAAAAATGTTTGATCTTCCTGTTACGGGAAAAATTAACCGCACAATTTTAATGAAAATGCGTGAAATTGGTTTATTACATTAAAGCTAATCGTCTATATTATAAAAATAATCTCTTGATTTATAATGATAATTGATCATTTTCTTGTTTAACGCCTCCGAATACAAAAATATTTCTTTACCGTAAACCCTTTTATATTAAATAATCAGAATAGTTTTCTTACATATTCCATATTGAGCCATATAATTTACTCGCAAGGGGATCACGACCGGTTGCAGAAAAAAGAAATCATTGTAAGAAAGCAAAGGCACTTACTTTAAAATTTTTATTGCTTCTGATGGTCAAGGGACACGAAATTCTGCTGTCATATCACACCTTCCTTTCATATTCTCAAGCCAAAAATGATCCATATTTACTGTCAATTTGCTTTTGTGAATATAACGCAAAGAATATGTCCAAACAGCTGAAGAATAAGGAGACGAAAAGCTGGTTGTGTTATGGCTGTTGTTTTGCAAAGTATTTTTAAAAGGCCAGCACATTTCTCTAATCCATGATTGGAAAATTTTTATATTTTATGGCGTTGTTTCCTAAAAAAGTCTGTGCTTTTGTTGCTGCTTGTCAAGCAATATTCAATCTACATTCAACAGCATGTTTGAGATAAGAACTAAAGCGCTTTCTCTACTGTTGTCGCTTTTGTATACTAAAGGGGTGCAACCCACGTATATCTCTGTTTGTGTAATCTTTCGAAAACAGGAAAACAGCCTAATTTGGGCAGAACATAAAAGTTTTAAGAGTAGAAATCATTTGTCATCTTGGTCATTTTCTTTTCATTTAACTTTACGGGCTTTCAAAGACAGTTAAAGCCCGTGTCTTCTTTTAAATAATGGAGCTTATCTATTGCCTCACGCTTTTATTTATCACCTGTCTTTTTGGGATCACCACCCCCTCATGTAAAATAAAACGTCCCCAATGGAATATACTTTGCCATTCACGGTGTTTTCTTTGAAATAAACATCTCTCAAAATCTCCAAGCCCATTTTGCAACAATACCTGCAAATAATACAATAGCAGTTCCACTTTGCAGTATCATCTTTATGCTTGTAAAGGAGAAAGCTGGCATCATTACACACTGTCCCTACTTTCAATATTGCAACAGCTTTTGGTGCTTGGGACGATTCATGAAAAGGTATATCTTAGCTTTATTTTTTTATCTACGTAGTTCTCCCCGTTTATAAAGAGCAAGAAACATAGTTTTGATTGCTTCAATTATAAAAGAAGCTGAAATGAGGAAATCTTATGATATGCGGAAGGATATTCAATATGAGAAATATATAAATTATATTTATAATCAATACTTTATATAACTTTTATATTTCTTCATAAGCATAAAGCTGGCAGTGCACAGGGAATTTTATAAACTGATAGGAAGTCTTAGATAATTCCATTCAACAAGTGCAGACGTGAAATGGGTTAAGAAACATTTTTTCAAAACAGCCCATCAATGTATAAAATAAATGCATTTGTTTGAAGCATTCTGTTTTGTTTGAGGCGTTCCTGCTGTTAAAAAGCAAATGCATAAATTAACTGCACAATAGCGTCCAACTCTCTATCAAGCGTCCCGTCCATACTGAAAGCTTATTAATAATAACCCTGTTTTATCTTGCCTCCTATTTTCTTTCATACCCCCCCCTCAAAAATACACTTTCTCACATGCTATAAATTATAGGGGATTCTAGAAATGCTTTGTATTTTCTTTAAGAAATAAAATAAAAGGATGTACATAAAAATTTATTTCAGTGGTAACGATACAATAAAAAATATTAACCCATTATATACTTTTTGCTATTGCAGCTTGCGCTGCCGCTAAACGTGCAATTGGAACTCGAAAAGGAGAACATGAAACATAATCTAGGTTATTTTCTTCACATAAAGCAATAGAAGCAGGATCACCTCCATGTTCACCACAAATTCCCAATTTTATTTTTGCACGCTTTGAGCGTCCACGCTGTGCAGCAATGGCAACCAGTTCTCCTACACCATCACGGTCAATAGATACGAAAGGATCTTGTTCTAAAAGGCCTTTCTGAAAATAGGTTGCCAAAAAAGGAGCCGCATCATCACGGGAAATTCCAAAAGTGGTTTGTGTCAAATCGTTTGTTCCAAATGAAAAAAACTCCGCCGTTTCAGCAATTTCATCGGCTCGAAGCGCTGCTCTTGGAAGCTCAATCATCGTCCCAACCATATACTGAATAGTGCTTTCCTTTTCTTTCATCACTTCGCAAGCAACCTGATCAATACGCGCTTTGACAAAATCGAGTTCAGATTTAAGCGCAATAAGTGGCACCATAATTTCAAGCATAACAGGAGATCCAGATTTTTGGGCGGCTTCTGCTGCTGCTTCAAAAATCGCCCGCGCTTGCATTTCAGCAATTTCAGGATAAGTAATGGCTAAACGACATCCTCGTAATCCAAGCATAGGGTTAAATTCGTGCAACTGCTGTGCACGTTCAGCAAGCGCTTCCACAGAAACCCCCATAGCTTTTGCAACTTCAAGAATTTCTGCATCGGTTTTTGGTAAGAATTCATGGAGTGGCGGATCAAGCAAGCGAATGGTCACAGGCAAACCACACATAATTTCAAACAATTCACTAAAATCTGAACGCTGCATTGGCAAAAGCTTGTCTAACGCTTTGCGACGTCCACTTTCATCATGACTTAAAATCATTTCACGCATGGCAACGATACGTTCACCAGAAAAAAACATATGCTCCGTACGGCAAAGACCAATACCTTCAGCACCAAAAGAACGCCCCATACGAGCATCAGATGGTGTCTCAGCATTGGCACGAACTCTTAGACGCCGCATGCCATCAGCCCATTCCATCAACTTTGCAAAGTCTCCGCAAAGTTCAGGTTGTAACATCGCAACCTTGCCTTTGAAAATTTCCCCACTTCCACCATCAATTGTGATAATATCACCCTTTTTAAAGCTTTCTCCTGAAGCAAGCAGCGTATTTGTATTATAATCAATCCGCACACTGCCAGCACCGGAAATACATGGCTTTCCCATCCCCCGCGCCACAACAGCAGCATGGCTTGTCATGCCGCCACGCGTTGTTAAAATTCCTTCAGCAGCATGCATCCCATGAATATCTTCTGGGCTTGTTTCTACGCGGACCAAAATAACTTTGCGCCCTTCTGCCGATGCTGTTTCTGCCTCTTCTGAGGTAAAAACAATTTCACCCGTTGCAGCTCCAGGAGAAGCCGGTAAACCACGTCCTATAACAAAACGTTCTGCTTTGGGATCAAGTGTTGGGTGCAAAAGTTGATCAAGTGACTTTGCATCAATACGCATCACAGCCTCTTTGCAACTTATTAATCCCTCCTCAACCATTTCAATCGCCATCTTGAGAGCTGCACGTGCTGTGCGTTTTCCTGAACGAGTCTGCAGCATCCATAATTTACCCTTTTCAATGGTAAACTCGAGATCTTGCATATCGCAATAATGCTGCTCAAGTTTCTGTGCTATCTGACATAACTTCAAAAAAGCTTCAGGCATGATTTTTTCTAAAGATGGATTATTTGAACCAGCAACAATACGCGCATTTTCTGTAATATTTTGAGGCGTTCGAATGCCCGCCACAACATCCTCTCCTTGCGCATTAACTAAAAATTCACCGTAAAGTTCTTTTTGTCCTGTCGATGGATTGCGTGTAAAAGCAACACCTGTTGCCGAATCTTCTCCCATATTCCCAAAAACCATAGCTTGCACATTCACTGCCGTTCCCCAACTTTCAGGAATGCCATGTAAACGGCGATAAGTAACTGCACGTGCTGTCATCCAACTTGAAAAAACGGCTCCAATCGCCCCCCATAACTGTTCTTCAGGATCTTGTGGAAAGGGGGTCCCTAATTTTTCTTCAACATAGGCTTTATAAGAAATAATAACATTCTTCCAATCATCTGCTGTCAGTTCTGTATCAACAGTGTAACCATTGTGTGCTTTGGCTTCATCAAGAATCTCTTCAAAATATGAATGCTCTACGCCTAAAACAACGTTAGAATACATTTGGATAAAACGCCGATAACTATCATAAGCAAAACGTTCATTATTGGCTTGTAAAGCAATCGCTTTGACAGTTTCATCATTCATGCCAAGATTCAGCACTGTATCCATCATCCCTGGCATAGAAGCTCGAGCCCCCGAACGAACAGAAAGCAAAAGCGGTCTTTGTTCATTCCCAAATTCACGTCCTGTTTGTTTAGCAACGCGTCTTAGTGCTTTCTTAACAGATTCCTGTAGCTCTTCTGGATATGATTTGTCATGGGCATAATAAAAATTACAAACTTCTGTTGTCAGAGTAAAACCAGGTGGTACCGGCAAACCAAGATTACTCATTTCTGCCAAATTAGCGCCTTTACCTCCCAGAAGATTACGCTCGCTTGCACTTCCTTCTGCGCTGCCATCTCCAAAACTATAAACCCATTTTTTCATTATACAAATCCTCCCATATCAGCATCACAACACCATTTAACCTAGGCTCATTTAAAAACAATGATTTGATTTAAATACCAGCAAAACAAAAAATATCGTTTCATAATCACTTCATAAATACACAATACCAATCCTTCCAAAAGAGAAATGACCACACATCTCACTTATCCCCCTTGTGGAAGATTAAAATTCAATTTTTAAGATAACCATCAATCACCGAAAAAAACTCGTCTACGTTCATGGCACCTTCATATTTATCACCATTGATAAAGAAAGTAGGTGTTGCTGTGACACCAAGTTCTTTACCACGCTCAAAAGATGCATTCACTTCATCTAAAATGGACTGATTTTTCAAACACGCAGTAAAACTCTCATCTGTAAAACCCGCCATTAAGCTAATCTTTTTCAACGGTGTCAGAGCATCTTTTACCCAAACCCACTCATTTTGTTTTTGAAACAAAACTTCTATCAAAGGAAAATAGCGATCTTCTGGTGCACATCGTGCTAACATAAAACCTGCTGTTGCCCGAGGATCAAAAGCATAATCGCGAAAAATCATTTTCACTTTGCCTGTTTTGATATATTTTTTACGAATTTGAGGAAGGATATCATTATAAAAATGCGCACAATGCGTACATGTCAACGAAGCATACTCAACAATGATGACTGGAGCATCCGCCTCTCCCTCAAAGCGATCCTTTACTTTTCCCGATTGAAGAAGCTCAACCATATCCACCGTTGCAACAGGTTTGGAACCACGCGCTAAAGCAACTGTTACACTGTTTTGTACAATCGTTATGAAGAGAAAAATTATTCCGAAAGATAAAAAAGAACGATATTTTACCATAAATAATACTTTTCTGTTGTTATTAAACGAATAGGAATCCAATGCTTTTGCATATATTAAAGGAAAATATATAAAATATCTTGCTATTTATTATTTTTTTCCGAAAAAATGCAACAGCCAAGTTTATAAAGTGATTGGCGCAAGCTTTTATCTTCAACTCCTTCGAGCATTTTTTCTAGGTATTTTTTGTCTTGTTCTCTCAAAGTCGGCTTTAGAGGCCCATGATTCATAAAAATCGATACACTCCTTTGCTCAACCTTGATGCGATCAATCGCAATATAGCCAAAAAATCCATTAATTCTATGAAGCAATTCCTCTGTTTCATGCATCAACTTTAACGCAGCAAATCCTTCACATGCGACAACAAGTGTTGCAGGCTTGAAAACTTCTTCTTGATCTGCGCGACGTTTCCAAATAATTTTAAGAGGTATTGTATGTTTACTGATATCATAGCCCGCAATTTGTGGCCAATGCTCTATAAGCGCGACATTAAGCCCTGTCCGTTTACGTAAAACTGGATCAAGTATTTTCAGTACCGTCTCAGAAAGAGAATAAAAAGCATGCTTTTTGAGTTTTTTTCTCATTTTTAGATCATTATTCAACCGTTTACTCAATGACAATCATTTGTTTCATCTAAAAATTATTACCTTTCCAATTTACATAATATCAACAAAATAGAAATTCTCTCCTCACCAAAATCTCAACAATAAAGATACAGAAGCAAAAAAACATGGATAAACCAATAAATGCTTTTTTCTTTTGCATTTTATATCTCCCTATGCTTGAAAACAATCATGTATGAAATTTCTTCGCACCTCCTTTCTTGGTACGATCAAAATCACCGACATCTCCCATGGCGGATTACCCCCGAAGAGCAAAAACAAGGTATCCGTCCTGATCCTTATCACGTTTGGCTTTCTGAAATCATGCTTCAACAAACGACCGTTGAAACTGTTAAGCCTTATTTTAAAAAATTTCTGAAACTTTGGCCTAATCTTTCCTCTTTAGCAAAAGCCTCCCAAGATGACATCATGAAAGCATGGGCTGGACTTGGTTATTATTCACGCGCACGTAATCTTAAAAAATGTGCACAACAGCTTATTGAAAACTACGCAGGACAATTTCCACAATCTGTAAAAGCCTTACGAACGCTCGCGGGGATTGGAGATTATACAGCTGCAGCCATTGCCGCAATTGCTTTTAACCACCCTGTAGCAGTGGTTGATGGTAACGTCGAACGTGTGATCACCCGCCTTTTTGCTATCTCTTCAGTATTACCAAAAGCAAAAGCTGAAATTAAAGAACAAACACAAAAAATTATTGCTTTAAATCGTCCTGGCGACTTTGCTCAAGCAATGATGGATTTGGGAGCAACAATTTGTACGCCACGCAAACCATCTTGTTTTATCTGTCCTCTTCAAAGTTTATGCAAAGCGGAAAAGATGCAACAAACAGAAGCTTTTCCAGTCAAAGTGCCTAAAAAAGAACGCCCTTTAAAAACAGGTGTTGCTTTTGTGGTCCTTAATAAAAAGAGACAAATTTATTTAGAAAAAAGACAGACACAAAAACTCCTTGGCGGAATGACCCAAATTCCAAATAATATTGGCATAAACAACGAACATGGACTTCAAAATGCACCCTTTACTGCCAATTGGCAATTCAAAGGACAAATTACCCATGTTTTTACTCACTTTTCTCTAAAACTTGATGTTTACTATACTGACGATCTTCATGAAACACATTGTGAAAATGGTTGGTGGTGCAACATTCAACATCTTGCCGACGAAGCGCTCCCTACTGTTATGAAAAAAGCTATCTCCATAGCACTTCCCAATTCTTTCAGATTTAAATGACTGTCCTTATTGGTAAAAAATATTTGTTAACAGAGACTTTTGTATCCCTAGCGATTATTTTTTCCTCTGTAAAAGAAAAATTTAATGAAATGAACAATTCTTGCTATAGATAAGAATTAAGAAGGGATAGAAAAGCTTAGAAATTTGAGATTTAAATTTCAGACCCTATCCTTTTTTCCTGTGAAGGAGCAAGCCGCTACCCATCACACACTTTATTCGTCTCCAATGTTTTGTCTACAGCCCTTAACTCTTGAGACAGTTCACAAGTAGTACTTTTAGTCCTTTTTTAGCAATTTTACCCCTATATTAGCCCCGCTTATAACGTGCAAACAAGTGATTTTGATTGTTTCAATATAAAACAGGTTTGAAATGAAAAAATCTGATGATATTCGGGAAGCTAATTCAAGTCGAACAATGCAAATTATCTTTATAAATCACATATTGAACGCACTTTATAGATCTAAGTCTTCCCTCAAAAAAACTCTTGATTTTAAACTTCTGAGTGAGGCTTTTTATATGATATTCCATTTTTATAAAATTATATTGAAATTTTATTGTTTTGGCATTTAAATGAGAACATAGAGTGAAACTTTTTCATTTTGATGTCTTCTAACAGAAATATAAAAAACACTCATTTAAAACTTTGCAAGCAAAACGAGCATATAAATAACGCTTTAAAGGACATAAAATGCCCTTATGTCTCTCTCAATTAAGGGCATCTACACATTGGGGGTCAATAGAATGAAGCGATTATCTTCATTCATAAAACACCCGTTTTTAACATTTGTGAGCGTATGATCATTCTTAAATGATCTATGGATTTCAATCGTCCATTTTCCTCATAATACCAAAAGTTCCAACCGTTACAACTCTGCGAATCTTGAGCCTTTCTTCCCATTGCATGAATTGAACCGGCTTCACCACCATGCATGATCGTACCATCAGCTCTTACAATAGCAGATACTTGCTTCTTGCGATCATAAAGAACTTCCCCAGGATAGAGTAAACCTGCTTCAAGCAAACTATTGAATGCTACACGTGGTTCCGCTTTTTTTCTATCCAAAATCGCCAATTCTGGTTGTGCTAAAGGTTTAACCGCCGCAATTCTCTCACACGCTGCATCAATGTAATCTTGCTCACGTTCAATCCCAACAAAATCACGCCCTAAAAGCTTGGCAACAGCACCTGTTGTTCCCGAACCAAAAAACGGATCAAGAATAACATCACCAGGTTTACTAGAAGCCATAATAATACGTGCTAATAACGCTTGTGGTTTTTGCGTTGGATGTAATTTACGCCCTAAATCATCCTTTAAACGTTCAGCTCCAGTACAGAGAGGGAAAAGCCAATCTGAGCGCATTTGTAAATCTTCATTTGCTGCTTTCAAAGCATCATAATTAAATGTGTACTTTTTATCTTTTTGATCTCGTACAGCCCAAATCAGTGTCTCATGAGCATTTTGAAAGCGGCGCCCTCGGAAATTAGGCATCGGGTTATTTTTGCGCCAAATAATATCATTAAGCATCCAAAAACCCAAATCTTGTAATGCCGTCCCAACTCGAAAAATATTATGGTAAGATCCGATAACCCAAAGCGTTCCATTTGGTTTTAACACACGACGACACGCAAGCAACCACGCACGGGTAAAAGCATCATAAGCAGCAAAGCTCTCAAACTGGTCCCATGCATCATCAACCGCATCAACAAGCGAATGATCTGGACGGTATAGCGCACCATCCAATTGCAAATTATAGGGGGGATCTGCAAAAATCATATCAACGGAATGTTTTGGCAATTTTTCTAAAACGGCAACACAATCTCCTTTAAAAATTTTATTGCGCCATGGCATCTGTGAGGGAGTACGAATGAAATCTTTTTGAAGCTGAATAACTGTCATGAAAAACCCAACAAAATTAACTGAATTTGCCCTATAATCAATCAAAATAGTTTATAGGCCCGCTTTACCAATCCATATTTACAAAATAGAGTAAACGTATCGTTAAAGTTCTGCAAAATTGATATTCGTTTTTATTTTTTTTTAAGTAAAAAAAACTTTCATAAAAATGAATCTTTATTTTACTTTTTTAATATGCTGTTCCCATAGCTTTTATTTTGTAAAAGAATTAAAAATCGTTTTCAAAGCGTATTTTTATGAAATAAGGTCCTCTTAAGATTGTTGTCATGAAAATTGTCCATCTCATAACATGTAAAGGAATATCTTATGCCTCAGATAGATCTTATTATTTTTGATTGTGACGGAGTTCTCGTCGATTCTGAATATCTTGCAGCAAAAATTGGATCTCAATTGCTCAAACAAACAGGATATGAAATATCAGCGGAAGAATTGAGTGAGCGTTTTGCAGGGCTTATCTTTCGCGATATTCTTAAACACGTTGAACAGGAAACAGAAAAACCAGTTTCTGCTCATCTCATAGATCAGATGACCAATATTTTTCGTACACAAATAAAAACTGAATTACGGGCGATTGATGATGTAAGAGAAGCCGTAGAAATGATTCAAACACGCTATCCCTACTGTATCTGCTCTAATGCAAAGAGCGTAGACATAAAAGAGATGCTCACCACTGTTAATCTTTACGACCTTTTTGAGGGTAAAATATTTTCAGCACCTGAAGTTGGAACAAAAAAAACGAAACCTGCCCCAGATGTTTTTCTTTTTGCCGCACAACAATTACAGGTAGAGCCTCAAAACACAATCGTTATAGAAGATTCACTTCATGGTGTCCATGCTGCCATAGCAGCAGGCATGCGTGTCATCGGCTTTACGGGAGGTTCCCATAGCTATCTTGGCCACTCTAATGCGCTTGCAGACGCTGGTGCGGAAACGGTTATCGCAAAGCATGCTCATTTAGGAGAAGTTTTAGAAGCAATGGCCGTATGGCGCGATTTATTATAAAAAAACTCTTGAAGATATCCGTTTATAAATTCTTGTAAGAGGAAATTTTTATCCAAATCCCCTCCCCTTCTTGATTCTCTTCTTTTCTAATAACTTCAATAAATACATGATTTTCAACATAGGGCGATTACATCTTAATAATGTGAAGAAGAAAAATATGCTCCCTCGTTTGAAACCAAGTCTAACCATTACATACGCTTTAAAAGGAGCCCCAAAACAGGGATACGAATTCATAGAAATCTAATCTTCTAGGAAATCAAATCTACTGGTACACTGCCTATCTCTCTCAAATCTAATAGCCTAGTTCCACATCAGGCACCCATCCTGATAAATGGCTAGATTTGTCAAAAAAATTAAGATGCCTTACTCAATAAGCTGTGCAAATTGCTATGCCAAAACTACGCCCCCTCAGCTTATTAAATACATTATTCAATAGGGTAAAAATTTTATGCTTTGTTCGTATTGACCATAGGATAACATCTTAAAATTCGTGGCACCTATAGAACACAAGAGCTTGTTCACCATTTGAAAACGACAAAAATTTTGTTGAGTTACAAGAGCTTACATTTCCTCAAGCCAAATCTCGTAATTTTATTGAAGGCTTACTGATACTGCTGCTTAAACAGACTTTTGATAACATCGATTGGTATAATCTTTCTAAAGTTATATAAAGTTTAAAAGCATATATCTTTATTAAAGATATATGCTTTTATAGGAAATATTTCTTACAAAAAAATGATACGCAACATATTGATTTATAATAATAATAATCTAGGATCGTTCAGACTAAATAAAAAAATGAATATCGTAAAATTCTCTCATTTCAAATATTGGATATGTTGAATCAATTAAAGAAATGAATAAAAATGCCTCTTCATGAAGCACCTCAAATCCAAGGACTTAGCAACATTAAGAATGAACAAAGTGTATGGCAGTGCCCTCTTTCATCTTTATAAACGTTAAAGATTCTGATGCTCTAAAAATTTTATATACGCGACTTTATCATTATATCATTCACATGCATCATTGCGAAATAGGATGGAGACCTTTATAATTTTTTTAAATATTCAATGAAACTAGAGCTTTTCAAAAGTAATTCAAATTTAAGAAAAATACCTTTTCTAAAAAAACAAACGCAGTTTTTCAGTCTGGATAGAATAGACTTTTGAAAAATATTATCGAATGCTGATCTTTTGACATACATAAATGTGTCTGAATTAATGTTTTCTATACACTATCTGTAATAATGCTATTCACATTAGCGAAAAGATCATAGTATTCCGCTTTATCGAACCTAGGCTCTCCTTTACACTATGAGAGAACTGTACATTTTTTATTATCTATAAAATAAAATTATATATTATTAATAGCAAATTAATAAATATTACTATGTAATTATGAAACAATAAATATAACCACCTTAATAAGAAATATATTATCTATATATATGTAAACTCTGTAATAATGGCTATTATAAAAATTTATATATAATAAAATTTAATATGTTTATTGATGTTTAAATTATTGAAGATTTTTTTCATAAATGGATTATAATTTTCATATTTTTTATTATGAAATTGTTATTTTAAATAATATTAATATCATTTTATAAAAATGATACGGTTACTACATATCGTTTTATATCATAAAACATAATAAAATATTACATATAATGTTTTTTAAAATATAATTTGTAATTATTAATGTTACTTTTTTGCAATAATGTTTATAAAAATTTGAAACTATATTTAGTATATGTGTTTTAATTATTGACTTAAAATACATAATGAAATATGTATTTCTTTATAAAGTAAGTTATATGCACATATTGTGCATTTACTTACATATATAATTTAAAAGTATTTGAGGTAAAGTTATGGTGAAAATATTTAAAAATCATTTATTAAGTGTTTTTATAGCAAGCACTTTTTTAATTTCACAAACTGTCAATGTTAATGCAAACTATTTAGAAAATACTACCCCAAAAGAGGAATTGTCTATTCCCCTAATGAAACAAATAAAATATGCGAAATCTGATGCAATTTCTACCACTGCTTTTTATGTTCCATCTGTAAATTATCAAACAGAAAATGGGACAACCTTTCAAGGCAAAGTTGAAAAGGTCCTTGAGCCTATGACTATAGGAGTTGGACTATTGTTTGCTGGATATGCAATGAGTTTTATAGGATCGATCATAGGTTGGATAAAGGACCTCGTGTTAATGTTCAAATAATTCAATGCATTGTACAACACTAGAATAGTAGCTTCATTATATATTATTAATTTCTTAAAATAATTACTTAATGAAGCTACACCTACTAAAAATATAGAATAATATATAATCAATCCAAATATCCAAAATAAATTTAGGCATATATAGTAAATATTACAAATTACTTGAGATAAATTATGATTAAACTGTTTTAAAATCATATATTAATTATTTTCATTATATATGCCTTTTCTTTTTCATAGATTGTAATTATACATGAAAAATATTGCTCATCGTGAAACTATTTTTTGTTTCTGTAATAGAACAGAAAAGCAAAAGTGCAATCCACACCGTTTCTCTCTATATACCAAGGAAAAATTGTGGTGTGGGAAATGAAATTATCATTCAGGGAAAATTTGAGCAGGTCGTTGCACCTCTTACACTGAGGACTTTTGGTATTGGGATGGCACTTGGATATGCATCAAGTACGGTAGACATACTTTTAGGATGGATAATAGGCAAAATAATACCGTATGTTAAATCTCGTTAAAATTAAAATTTCATCAGCATAAAATCTTCTCGTATGAAACATAAACTATAGATGCACACTGTTTTTATCCATTGTTGATGATAAAAAATAATAAATTACCCCATTAAGAATGAAAAGATTTAAAAAACACTTCTGTTTCTCTCAATGTACACTCATTCTATTAATGCATCTATTCAATTCGGATTAAAATAAGAGTAAAAGTATTGATGATAAATGCTGATTACCATATTAAAAAGTTATCTATTAAATAATTTTATAGTAATTGCTTTTGTACTTTCAAAAATTATAAATGTTTATGCCAGTCATTTGAAAAATGATACTCTATGAAAAACCGTCTCTCTCATGAAACAAGGAAAGAAAAAAACTATCAATATCACTACTTTCTATATCCCCAATTTCACTCATAACGTTAAAAGTGAAACTGCCATTGAAGGAAAAGTTGAGAAAGTATTTGCACCCATTACTCTAGGTGTTTTTTCTACAGTACCTGCTTTAGATTTTAGATAGGATCTATTATAGTTATATTTAGCAGGATAATCGGAATATATTTTACAGCCTGCTTTTCATCATTTGGTAGGCTTTTTTATGCTTTTTATGGATAAGTTTAGGTTACCATACTGTATAGCAAAAATATAATATTTAATTCTTATATAAGCTGATAAATTAAGCTCAACAAAGATTATTAAAAATATACATTTGCGCACAAAATGACATAAAATTACCTTATAAATTGTCCAGTATGGATTTTAAGGTGTTTCATTTCAACATTCATTTTAGCAAATTTAATTGTTAAAAAATAGAAGAGCATGAAATAGCTTTCAACAATTGGGGTTTATAAAAGAATTCTTCAATAAATACCATTCTATCTCTTTGATTTTATTATTTAGGAAGATACATAAGCGAAGATACGTTGTAAGTTTAAGTGAATGAATCATAAGAGAAAATTTTCAACTGTAACAGGTTTTTTGTAAACACTTTGTCTTTGTATCTCAAAAATAAAAATGCTTAAGACTATTTCTTGCATTTTTCTTTTATTATTAAGTCAAAAAGAAGAAAAATAAACTTCTATCCATTTAATAATTTAAATATTATGAAAAACATGAAATAAACAACTTCATCAATTTGCCAGAAAATAAAAAAAGGATAAAACTTATGAAATATATCAGCACGAGAGGGCAATCTCCTGCTTTAAGCTTTACGGAAACGATTATGATAGGGCTGGCAAGTGATGGTGGACTTTATCTTCCAGATAAATTCCCACAACTATCCTTTGATGCGTTACGCGCACTTCGTGGTCAGTCTTATACAACAATTGCTAAAACAGTTCTGTGGCCCTTTGTAAATAACGAGATCGAGTATACAGCTTTTGAAAATATGGTTGCTGAATCTTATGCAACCTTCCACCACCCAGCAGTCTGTCCGTTACAACAAACTGGAACAGATGAATTTATCCTTGAACTCTTTCATGGACCTACTTTAGCTTTTAAAGATGTAGCAATGCAGTTTCTTGCTCGACTGATGGATTATGTTTTGACTCAAAAGAATAGATGTGCAACGATTATTGCTGCAACATCGGGTGATACAGGGGGAGCTGCGATACAAGCTTTTGCTGGAAAAGAGCATTCAGATATTTTTATTTTATTTCCTAAAGGACGGGTATCATCTGTTCAACAACGGCAAATGACAACCAATCAAAGTACAAATGTTCATGCCATTGCCATTGAGGGAAATTTTGATGATTGCCAAGCTCTTGTCAAAGCAATGTTTAATGATCATCATTTTCGTAAAAAAAGAGCCCTTTCAGGTGTTAATTCTATAAATTGGGCGCGTATTATGGCGCAAATTGTTTACTATTTTTCATCCGCACTTTCTTTAGGTGCTCCTGATAGAGCTGTTTCATTTACTGTTCCTACTGGAAATTTCGGTGATATTTTTGCAGGTTATGTTGCTGCGCGTATGGGGTTACCCATTGCTCAACTGGTTATTGCAACAAATGATAATGATATCCTTGCACGGACATTGACCAGCGGTACTTACGAAACACAACCCATCGTCCATACAACATCACCTTCTATGGATATTCAAGTCTCTTCTAATTTTGAACGTTTACTCTTTGAAAGCGGCAATCGTGATCCAATGTGGATTCGCAATGCAATGGAAAACCTGAAAAAAACGGGATCTTTCACTCTTGATGAAAAACAACTCAAAAATATTCGTTCCCTCTTTTCCGCTGGAAAAAGTAACATGGCTAAAACAGCACAAACAATTGATCGTGTCTATAAAGAAAGTGGCTATCTTGTTGATCCACATACAGCCGTCGCCCTTAAAGTAGCGCGCGAAAATAAAAAACCACATATTCCAATGATTGTCCTTGCCACGGCTCATCCTGCTAAATTTCCTGATACGATTAAAAATGCTTGTGGACTTCATGCCCCATGGCCATCTCATCTCAATGATGTTATGGAAAGTGAAGAACACTTCATAAGTCTTGCTAATGATGAAAAAATAGTAAAAGATTATATTTCTTTAAAATCTCGTGCATCTTATTAAAGTTAGCTGCATTAATTTAAATCAAGAATATTATAATACCTTTAACCATGAGGTTATCTAGCTTGTTTAATGGAGTCGTAAATACATGGATGTAGATGTCTGTCGCCTTAGTAATGGTTTGACGATCGCCACACATACAATGCAACAGATTGATAGTGTCGCACTCGGAATATGGGTGAAAGTAGGCTCACGCAATGAAACCTTCACACAGCATGGTATTGCCCATCTTCTTGAACATATGGCTTTTAAAGGAACTGAAAACCGTAGCGCTTTTCAAATTGCAACCGATATTGAAGATGTTGGTGGTGAAATCAATGCCACAACCAGTATTGAAACAACAGCTTACTTTGCACGTGTCCTTAAAAGCGATATCCCACTTGCTATCGATATTTTAGCCGATATTTTGATGCATTCAAAATTTGACGAAGATGAACTAGAACGAGAAAAACAAGTCATTTTTCAGGAAATTGGTGCCGCCCATGACACACCTGATGATATCGTTTTTGATCACTTTACAGAAACTGCCTTTCGTCATCAATCCCTTGGTCGTTCTATTTTAGGAACAGCTAAAACTCTTCAATCATTTACATCTGTTGATCTTCATGATTTCATCAATAAACAATATAGTGCAGATCGTATGATTGTCGTCGCCGCAGGAGCCGTAAAACACGAAAGCTTTATAAAAGAAGTTGAAAGTCGTCTTGGCACTTTTCGTCCCCATTCAACAGCCTCTCTTCCTAATCTTGCAAATTATGTCGGCGGCGACTTTCGTGAATATCGTGATTTAATGGATACACAAGTTGTTCTAGGGTTTGAAGGGCGTGCTTATCACGCGCGTGATTTTTATGCGACTCAAATTCTTTCAATCATTCTTGGTGGGGGGATGTCTTCACGTCTTTTTCAAGAAGTAAGAGAAAAACGTGGATTATGCTATTCCATTTATGCTTTTCATTGGGGTTTTTCAGATACTGGACTTTTTGGTGTTCACGCAGCAACTGGACAAGAAGGACTCAAAGAACTTGTGCCTGTAATTCTTGATGAACTTTCCAAGGCAAGCAAAAATATTCACGCCAATGAACTCCAACGAGCACAAACGCAATACCGTGCTAATCTCACAATGTCACAGGAAAATCCTTCTAATCAAGCACATCTCATTGCTCGCCAAATACTTCTTTACGGTCGTCCCATTCCAATATCGGAAACAATTGAACGCCTCAATCTCATCACGCCTACAAGATTAACTGATTTAGCATATCGTCTTTTTACAAGTTCCACGCCCACACTCACTGCTGTTGGACCTGTAGGTCACCTCATGAATTTTGATGACTTAACATCAACTCTTTCATATAAGCTAAAGTAAAAAATGCTTTTTAAAAAGAAGCATCACAATGAATATATTTTATCGTAGAATTTACCATAAAAACTCTTCTCATGAAATAAGTTTTGGAAATATTGGACAAAGAGGCGTACAAAACTATCCAATTCCTCCTTCATATGATAGAGATTCTAATGCGTGAAGCTATATCCGTGAAATTTAGAAATTCATGATTTAACTTTGCTCTTTTAAAATATAAAAATTTCCATCCGCTTCAAGTTTCATGGAAGCAAATGAGTATATGGTCTATTTGTCTATAAAATCATATAACTTAAGAGGAAGTGATCACGATTTATTCTGTAAATAAATGATAAAAAGTGGACGTTTTTTCTCAAAAATCTAAATGAAAATTAGACATCTTAAAATATTGAGAGTGGGACATTGTGAAAAGTTTGCGTAAAATAATTGACATCATTTTCATTATCGTCGTTAGTTCTTTTGTCCATCTTACATCAGCACACGCTATTGAACCCGTTAAGATTTCTTCTCAAGATGCTGCTCTTGATCTCTCAAAAGCAATTGAAATTCATCATACAAACAATTCTATTTTTCAAACAAGTACAGCACCAGGACCAGATGGTATTGTATGGCGTATTGAAGTGCAGGCAAAAAGTGAAAAATTTTCTGGAAACTGGGCAGTTTTTTCTCTTGCAAATCCAACAGATGAACAAGTCGATCGTCTCATTGTTGCCCCCCACTACCGCATGGCGCACTCTGGATTTTTTTGGCCAGACCTTGGATCAGCACGGATACAATCTATAACACCAAGTGAAGGTTTTTCTCTTGATCGTCAACCGAGTACGAACTCTGATATCTTTCATATTACTCTCAATCCCGGTGCTGTTGTTACATTTGTAGCCGAACTTAACTCTGCAAATCTACCGCAAATCTATTTATGGCAACCTGAAGCTTATAAAGACGCCCTTAATTCTTATACACTTTATCATGGTATTCTTCTTGGGATATCAGGTCTCTTAGCCCTTTTGTTAACCGTTCTCTTCGTTGTCCGTGGGACAGGGCTTTTTCCTGCAACAGCTGCTGTCGCTTGGGCTGTGCTTTTTTATATTGGTATTGACTTCAACTTTTTAAATAAATTCTTTGCAGTTACACTCACAACACAACCAATCTGGCGTGCCGGTACAGAAGTAGCCCTTGCTGCAACACTCTTCATTTTTCTTTTTACCTATCTCAATCTTAATCGCTGGCATTATCATTTTAGTTATGGTGCTATCGCCTGGATCATTGCCTTTTGCAGTTTAGGAGCCTTTGCTATTTATGATCCAATCAGAGCAGCAGGAATTGCCCGTCTATCATTTGGCCTTACCGCTATGCTGGGTATACTGTTCATCATCTATTTTTCAATCCGAAGTTATGACCGCGCTATTATGCTTATTCCAACATGGTTGCTTATTAGCTTTTGGTGTGTGGGAGCCTATGCCTGCATAGAGGGACATTTAAACAATGATATTATCCAGCCAGCATTAGCGGGAGGATTAGTCCTCATTGTTCTTCTCATTAGCTTTACTGTCCTGCAACAAACTTTTTCTCATGACGCTTTCCATGAAGGAATATTTTCCGACCTCGAACAACAAGTCCTCGCAGCAAAAGGAGCTGGAAATATTATTTGGGATTGGAATATTGAGCGTGATCGTATTGTTGTTCATCCAAACATAAAAACCCTTTTTGGTACTGAAATCCACAACCTCAATGGGACCATGCGCAACTGGATTTCGGCCTTGCATTATGATGATCGTGAACGCTTCCAAGCCGTATTGGATATCATTCTTAAAAATAAAAAAGGGCGTATTGATCAAATTTTTCGGCTTTCTTCTGGGGGGGGATATTATCATTGGTTTTCTCTTCGTGCACGTCCAGCGATGCAAAAAGATGGGAAAATCACACGTGTCATTGGAACTATTGTCAATATTACGAACCATAAAAAATCTGAAGAACGTTTACTGCATGATGCAATCCACGACAGCTTAACTGGCCTTCCTAACCAACAAATTTTCTTTGATAGACTACAAAACTATACCTCTTTAGCGAAAGCAAATATTAAAATTAGACCGACCGTCTTTATGATTGATTTTGATAATTTTCGTCAAATTAATCGCAAGTTAGGCATAGCCATTGGGGATACTGTACTCCTTATAATCGCCCGTCGTTTAAATCGACTTATTAACTTTCAAGATACCTTATCACGCCTTTCAGCAGACCGCTTTGCAATTATTTTACTCAGTGAAACTGAACCACAAAAAATTGCAGCATTTGCGGATCATTTGCACAAAACAATTTCAGCACCTATTTCACTTGCGGAAAATAAAATAATCCTTTCAACGTCTATCGGATTGGTTACATGGAGTGAAAGCCGATCAACGGCTAAAGATATTTTTAATGATAGTGAATTAGCAATGATTCGTGCAAAACAAATGGGAGGAAACCATATTGAACCTTTTCGTCCTAATTTTCGCACCCTAGGTCTCGAACAGAATACTCTGGAAAAAGATATTCATTATGCCATAAAGCGTCAGGAGATGAAAATTCTCTACCATCCTATTCTTAATTTATCAGATGGACATATTATTGGTTTTGAAACAATTGTAGAATGGCATCATCCAACTTATGGAAAATTAAATGTCTCTGATTTCATAAAAATCGTAGAAAATGAACAAATCGTTATGGATTTGTCACTATTTATCATCGAAAATGCCATTATCGATCTTATGAATGTAGAAGAAAAATTTCCCCAGCAGTCTTTCTTTATTTCAATTAATTTACCAAGCGCAGAAATGATTCATCCTCGTTTTATCAGTCAACTGCGTGCTGCTCTGCTTCGCCATCCGCTCCACAAAGGGCGCTTGATGATTGAAATATCGGAATTTGTCTTAAGAAACAATCCTGAACAATCAGCTCATTTTCTCGAACAAATTAAAACACTTGGAATGAACCTCGCACTCGATAATTTTGGAACAGGTTATTCGTCACTGACCTATCTTGTGCGTTATCCATTTGATATGGTTAAACTTGATCGTTCACTGATCTCTATCGACTCTCTCAAGAAGAAGCTCGTTCTCAAGTCTATCATTAATATGGCAATAGATCTTAACTTGCAAATTATCGCAGAAGGTGTTGAAAATGAAAAAGAAGCAATCTTTCTCCGTCAAGAAGGCTGTAAATATGTTCAAAGCACACTTGTGACAAAACCAATTGCCATAGAAGAGTTAATCACTCTCGTTCAAAGCCATTTCCCTTATAAGCGAAAATATTGATTTATAATAATAAGTTAGCGTTATTCAACTTGAATTAAAACTCTGAATACTAAAAATTCTCTTATTTCAAACTCTCTCTCATGTTGAATCAATAAAAACCATTCACTTTCACATCACAAGTAGGAAAAGCTTAAGTGGAAAAAACTATTTAAAAAGGGGGAAAATACCTTTTCATGAATCATCTGAAGTGCCAAGCGCTGTCGCATCATTGAGGGCTGACAAAATATAACGATGATGCTCGGCTTGTTACCTTACAAGCGTAAAGATGGAGGCTCGGTGGATTCACCGTAAGACCACTTACAAACGCTATCGCGAAATAGGCTTGGGAAGCCTGAGGGATGTTTTCTTAAAATAAAAACATAAAGGATAGAACAATGTGTAAAGTTAAAAAACTCTACGCGTGTCCCATTTCAGAAGCAAGATAGATTGGATCAATCCCCATGCGTGTTAAACTTTTATCATACTTGCAACTTAAATCACTTTCAAAAAGAAAACTTGGTGATGTCGAACTGATTAACCAACCGTTTGTAGAAATTTCTGCCTCAAGTTGCCCTGCTTTCCATCCAGCATAACCTAATGCTACCAGTGCATGTTGTGGACCTTGTTCACAACTGATCGCTTTTAGTATATCAATTGTCGCCGTAAAACAGACCTTATCTGCAATAAAAACAGTTTCTTCACAAGCATAATCATCTGAATGAAGGACAAAACCACGCGAAGGATCAACAGGACCACCATAGCGAACTGGAAACTGTTTTATTGGTTCAGAAAGCTGTTTTTTTTGTCCACTGTCTATTACACCAAGGTGAAGCAAAAGCTCTGGAAAATCAATATGATGTAATTGATTGAGAATAATGCCCATCGCACCAGCATCAGAATGCGCGCAAATATAAATAACAGAACGAATAAAGCGTTTGTCATTCATCCCAGGCATTGCTATGAGTAATTGTCCACCCAAAAAGCCATTACACTGATTCATTAATCTGTTATTCTCCATAATTTACATGATAAAAGTTCGTCTATTTAGTACACTAGGAAAATAAAACTCCAATGAAAAAAAGTCACATATTTATAAATTTAAAAAATATCCCAGCTTTCTTTTATAAAAAGCTTTTCGTTACTTTAAGCTTAACATTGATAGTTTTAGAATTACTTAACATTCCTGTAAATGCTCAAACAGAAGAAAAACTCCTGCTTTTCTCAACCTCTTGGTATGAATCAGAGGGAGGTCGTATTCGATTAGCAATCACTGAACCTTCTCTTTCTGGGATAAGAGAGGGCTTTATTGAAATTGTGCTCAAAGCAGGATGGAAAACCTACTGGCGTAATCCAGGTAATTCAGGAATGGCACCCTTTTTTAATTTCAACCAACAAGTTTCTTATGAAATCTTTTATCCTACTCCACAGCTTTTTGAAACAGAAAAAGATTGGTCATTAGGCTATAAAGATAAAGTGATATTGCCTTTTCATCTATCTTCTTCCAGCAAAAATTTAAGTGGTTCTTTCACTCTTGGATTATGCCATAAAATCTGTCTTCCTTTGACTGTTAACTTTGATTTTTTGCCATCTGCTCTTAAAAACAAACCTCTGCCTATTTCCTTGTTAAAAAACGCCCAAGATTCTTTACCGCGTATGACGCAAAATACTCTAAAAATAAACGCCGAAAAAAATAATAATACCCTCCTGATAAAAATACAAAATAACAATAAAACAAAGCCTTACTCTCTCTTTTTAGATGGAGGAGAAATGCAAATTGGAGCAGCCAAAAAAGTCAGTGAGAATGCAGAATATACTCTCTTTAGCGCTCCACTCTATTTCGTCCCAGAAGAAACCAACCACAAAATTTTTTATACAGTCTCTTTTAAAGATCACGCTTTAAGTGGAACATTTATATTCCATACACAGTCAACACCTCTTGCTATCCCATGATAAAAGAGAAAAGATTCTCAAATAGCCATTATGTTGGAAAATGCCCATTTTCCCGATATTGTTCAATTGCTTTGCGAGCAAGAGCATCAGCGCGTTCATTCTCTGGATGGCCAGCATGTCCTTTGACCCAGTGCCATCTGACTGTATGGCAAGAACAAGCCTCTTCAAGAGCTTGCCATAGCTCCATATTTTTCACAGGACTTTTTGATGCAGTGCGCCAATTATTCTTTTTCCAACCTTCAATCCATTTAGATATACCGTTACGCACATAAACTGAGTCCGTATAAAGATCGACCAAACAAGGCTCTTTAAGCGCCTTTAATGCACGAATTGCCGCCATGAGTTCCATTTGATTGTTCGTTGTATGAGCCTTACCGCCATAAAGCTCACGTTCATGACCATTCCAGCGTAAAACTGCTCCCCAGCCTCCAACACCAGGGTTTCCTGAGCAAGCACCATCTGTATAAATTTCAACGACTTTTTGTTGACGAGCCATAAAATTTAAAAACCTAATTCACTTAGCGAATTGACGTTACTGAAAAAACAAAGCTTGTGCCAATACTCCCATGGATCTTTTTTAATAACAAAGCTATCAGGCGGTGTATTAAACCAATCATAAAGACGTGTGAGTAAAAAACGTAAAGACGCACCGCGAGTCAATAAAACAATATTGTCCAATTCTAAAGGGATCAAGGGTCTTATTTTTTGATAATTTTCCAATAATTTACGTGCTTTGCTAAGATTATAGGAATGATCAGCTTCAAAGCACCAAGCATTTAAACAAATCGCTAAATCATAAGAAAAAAAGTCATTACAAGCAAAATAAAAATCTATTATACCAGAAAGACGATGATTGACAAAAAAGACGTTATCATTAAATAAATCTGCATGAATAATACCTGTTGGTAAATTCGACGGCCAATTTTCCTGTAAAAAAGCCAATTCCGACTCAATTTTTTGTCCAAACTCTTTTAACAATGAATCTTCTGTGATTTGACAACGTTGCCACAATACCTGCCAATCCATAATAGAAAGCGTATTTTTACGACTGAATGTAAAATCCTGTCCTGCTAAATGCAATTGCGCTAACCCCTTACCGACTTCGCCACAATGACCTATATCGGGCTGTCGGATCCACTCTCCTTCCAGAAAGGTAATAATAGCAGCAGGACGTCCTGCTAGTTTACCGATCATCGTGCCATCATTTTGAAGAACCGGCTGCGGACAAGGAATTCCACGTTGCCCCAAATGCTGCATCAAACGACAAAAAAAAGGTAAATCATCTTTTGAAATACGCTTTTCATAAAGCGTTAAAATAAACCGCCCTTGTGTTGTCTCCAGCATAAAATTAGAATTTTCAATCCCTTCCTCTATCCCTTGATAAGACAAAAGTGATCCTATTGCGTAACGGGTTAAAAACGCTTTTAAATCATTTGGATGAATATTTGTATAAACGGCCATTATTCTGCTTTCGTTCTAGACATGTCTGTATTCTGATTGTCATTTTTTGCATTATTTGTTTGACCATTTACAAATGCCATATCTTGAGGCGTTAAAATGACGTCACGTAATTCACGACTCACTAAAAATCTTTCCGTTTCCACCACTGTTTCAGCTAATTCTATTGTCACATCATAACGCGCACGAAACGCTGAAATAATTTCATCAATAATAATTTCAGGAGCTGAAGCCCCTGCTGAAAGACTGACAACAGAAAGAGCTTTTAGGTTTTCAAAATTAATTTCATCAGCACGCTGAACTAAAATAGCTTGCCGCGCACCAGACTTTTCGGCAACCTCTACCAAACGTCGTGAATTAGAAGAATTTGGCGCTCCAACAATCAAAAACAAATCACTCCCCTTTGCAGCTGCCTTAACTGCATCTTGTCGATTCGTTGTAGCATAGCAAATTGACTCAGCCGCTGGGGCTGCTAATGTAGGAAAACGTCGTTGTAATACATCAAGAATTCCTGCTGTATCTTCAACAGAAAGCGTTGTTTGTGTAACAAACCCTAATTTATCCGGATCACCTGGTTGATAATGCAAGGCATCTTCTATCGTTTCAATAAGCGTCACAGCCCCATCTTCAAGTTGTCCCATTGTCCCTATAACCTCAGGATGACCCGCATGACCAATCAATATAACATGACGACCGTGACGTTGATGCCGTATCGCTTGTTTATGAACTTTCGAGACTAACGGACACGTTGCATCGAGATAAAACAAATTATAACGTCGTGCCTCTTCTGAGACAGATTTTGGTACACCATGGGCAGAAAAAACAACCGGTTGACCACGATGTTCTTCTGGAATCTCACCAAGCTCTTCAACAAAAACAGCGCCCCTTTGCTGTAATCCTTCAACCACGTAACGGTTGTGTACAATTTCATGACGAACATATACAGGAGCACTATATTTTTTTAATGCAAGCAGAACAATCTGGATAGCACGATCAACCCCTGCACAAAATCCACGCGGACCACAAAGACGTATCGTTAAAGGGGGAAGTCCAGACATAAATCATCCTTAATCTCTATAGCTTTAGTCTCATATTCAAACGACATATCATTATACATGAATAAGCAATGTAAAAAAAACGTGCAATATCATCTTTCGCATGAACACACTCTATAGTGTTTTCTTACAGTATTTTCTTGCAAAAAAGCTCTTTTAAAATTTGCTTTTTCATTTTATTTTTCTAAAGCTCGGTAAAATACCAAATAAGGGATTCAATCAAAAGAACTCCAAAGATCGCTGCTAAATAAAATAATGAAAAGAAAAACGTTTTTTTGGCCATCAAAATAGTTTCATCATGGCTATCAGCTTTCCACAAACGATAGGCAAAATAAATAAAAATAATACCCAAGATTGTCGAAAAGATACCATAAAAAATTCCACCAAGACCAGTAAAGCAAGGAGCCGCAGCGCATAGTGCCATCAAAATAGTATAAAATAAGATCTGTTTTTTTGTTGAATATTCACCTCGTACATTGGGCATCATAGGGATGCCCGCAGCCTCATAATCAAGAGATGAAAAGAGAGAAAGAGCCCAAAAATGAGGGGGGGTCCACATAAAAATGATTAAAAATAATAAAAAGCTATCAAAACTCACTGTCCCAGTTGTTGCAGCCCATCCAATCATTGGTGGAAAAGCCCCAGAAGCACCACCAATAACAATATTTTGTGGTGTGATACGCTTTAACCAGATTGTATAGATAACAACATAAAAGAAAATTGTAAATGCAAGAAAAAATGCCGAAAACCAATTAATGAAGCTCCCCATAACCAATACCGAAAGCAGAGACAAAGCCATGCCAAAAATAAATGCCTTTTTGGAGCTGATTTTACCCATAGGAATGGGGCGCTTTTTGGTCCGTTCCATTACGGCATCAATATCAGCATCATACCACATATTCAGTGCTCCCGCACCGCCGCCGCCAACTGCAATACATAGAATTGCTAAAAAACCATACCACGGATTGATGGGGACAGGAGACACCATTAAACCAACCAGTGCGGTAAAAACAACAAGTGACATAACACGCGGCTTTAATAACGTGATATAATCACCAATACGGGATTTTGGTGGCATTGATTTACCATTTGCAACCGATAACTCTCCTGAAACAGACATTCCACTCAAAACCCTTTTCCATTTCTGTCATTCACAAACAAATATTATTTCGCAAATACTACCTTACTCTCTAGTGTATGAGAATGACCCATTAAGACCAATTGTATTTTTGAGAAAAGAAAATATGGCATACCCTTCTTGTACGCATCCCCTAAAAATAGATAGAGATATTTGCAACAAAAATACATTTTTTCAATCAACATTTTCTCTTACATTACAAATCTATCATAAAAATGTATCCTACCAAACATCATAAAGCCATGCTGAAAATTTATCTCCTATAAAATGCTCCTTCTTTTCATTTTCCTTTATTTCTTGCATAGAGATGGATATATTTGGTAAATATTGGTTTTGTGTTATAGATTTTATGTGGGGAATTCATTTTTTATGCAAATGTTATGCAAATCTATGCATGATTGTGTATATGTTGAATCGGATAGGATTTTCTGTGATACTTTATAAATTATTCAAAAAAGCTTTTTTTATTGGTGCAGTTCTTCACACACTTTTTAGTAGTTTGATCAATCATGCTTTTGCACAAACGCCCTATGCGCAAAATGTTCCCGCTCCACAAACCTATGGTGCTTGGACAAAGGTTTGTACTCTCCCACCAGGGACACCTAATATGCAGTGTGAAGTTGTACAAAACGTTCATACACAAGGTCGTCATGATATTACCTTGCGCGTTACATTTTATAAACTTCCTCAAAAGCAAGGTGCTTTAATGCGTGTTTTTGTTCCGATTCGCGTTGAGTTACGTCCTGGCGTTGGAATTAAAATTGACGGTAAAAATATGGGCCGAATGGAATATCGTCGTTGTCTTGGTGATAATTGTGTTGCTGAAGCTTTTCTTAAAGACGATATATTACAACGCTTTTTAAAAGGAAAAATGGCAACCTATTTTATCTTTACAACCCCTGAGCAAGGAATTGGAGGTCTCGTTGACCTACATGGTCTTGGCGATGCTTATGCAACTTTACCCACATGAATGAAATCAATGCCCATGGGATGATTAAAATCCCCTCATCTATTTTGAGAACATCTTAAATTAGATCAATAAAAATCTTCTAACCTCCCAATAAAAATAGGATAATTCTTATGAAATCGCTGATTGATCATTTTGATATTGCTTCCTCTAAAGTGCAATCGCTTGTACAGGAAACGCTTCATGATGCTGATGATGGCGAACTTTATCTCGAGTATAAAGAAAGCGAAGCCCTTTTATTTGATAATGGACAGCTTAAAAACGGCTCTTTCCACCAAGATATGGGGTTTGGTTTGCGTGTCGTTGCTGGAGAAGCAACTGGATATGCACATTCTAGTGAATTATCAGCTGCTGCCCTCAAACGTGCTTGTGAAGCTGCTAAAGCTGTTACCTACAATAATCATGCTGGACCTTATAGCATAGCTCCTCAACAAACAAATAAGAGGCTTTATAAACCGCATAATCCCCTTGATGCTCCGTCATTTGAAGAAAAAAGTGCTCTTTTGCAAAAAATTGATGCTTATTTACGAGCAAAAAATGATAAATTGCATCAAGTGACTGTTTCTCTTTCTGGCTCACTACAACATGTCGAAATTTTACGTGCAGATGGATATTTGGTTCGCGATACTCGTCCTCTTGTACGGCTTTCTATATCTGTGGTTGCGGCTGAAGGCAATCGACGTGAAAATGGTTTTTATGGATGTGGGGGGCGACAAGCATTTGAACAATTTATTTGTGAAGACAATTGGAAACAAGCCGCAGATGAAGCCTTACGTATGGCTTTAACAAATTTAGAAGCAGAAGCAGCACCTGCAGGAACATTTGATGTTGTCTTAGCCAATGGATGGCCTGGTGTTATGCTCCATGAAGCCGTAGGTCATGGCTTAGAAGGTGACTTTAACCGCAAAAAAACATCTGCTTTTGCTGGACTTTTAGGACAACAAGTTGCCGCAAAAGGTGTGACAGTTGTTGATGATGGAACAATTCCTCATTGCCGTGGTTCTCTGACTATCGATGATGAGGGAACCCCTTCAGGATATAACGTTCTCATTGAAGATGGAAAACTCGTTGGTTTTATGCAAGATAGGCTTAATGCACGACTTATGGGGAGTAAATCAACTGGAAATGGACGGCGCGAATCCTATGCTTATGCCCCAATGCCACGAATGACCAATACAATCATGCTAGGAGGGGACAAAACACCTGAAGAAATCATTTCTTCCCTTAAAAGTGGTATCTATGCTGTTTCATTTGGAGGAGGACAAGTTGATATTACTTCTGGCAAATTCGTCTTTGAATGTACTGAAGCATACCGAGTAGAAAATGGTAAAATTGCTGCCCCCATCAAAGGTGCAACTCTTATTGGAAATGGACCTGATGCTATGAAACGTATCACTATGATTGGCAATGATAGTAAACTGGATAATGGTATTGGTATGTGTGGAAAAGCAGGACAAAATGTTCCTGTTGGTGTTGGGCAACCTCATCTACGAATCAATAATATGACGATCGGTGGAACTGCGCTTAAAGAATAAGTTTGCTCATTTCTGCCCAATATTACCCCCTTCCCATCTATTCAAACGGTTTATGAGAAAGGATATTTTTTGTATGCAATGCATTGATTTTAAAGATAATCCAACATCATTCAACTTGAATGAGAACCTTTATACCGTATTCTCTTATTTTTAATCTGTGTATGTTGAATCAATAAAAAACATTGATTTGTATACTACAAGATCGGTGTGGAGTAAAACTATACAAGAAAGGCATACCTCTCATGAACCGCCTCAAATACCAAAGACTGTCATGTCATTGGGAGATAGTCAACATAACGGTACTGCTGGCTTGTTCAGATATCCTCTCAAACATACCTTTTTCATAATATGTTCGTCTTTTGTGTGGAGTAGCACTGTCTTTTATATTTCATAATCAAAAAGTCTCAAATAAGAAAGCTTCCTATATTCAATGCTCTTAATTCAATGAGAAAAAGATTATTAGATTATTATTGTAGATAAATTTTGAAGAGATTTTTATAATAATACGTAAGTAAATTTTTTAAAATCTTCATGGCGTTAAAAAAAATTCAGGCTAAAGCTTCCAGCCCTTCTTCTTTTTCTTTTTGTTCAAAACAGCAACAATTTCAACATGGGCTGACCATAAAAATTGATCAATGGGTGTGATTTTTTCTACTTCATACCCCCCAGCAACAAGAAGAGATAAATCACGCGCAAATGTCGTAGGATTACACGAAATTGCCACAACACGGGGTATTGTTGCCTTCGCCAGTTCACGGACTTGTTCCTCTGCACCCGCACGCGGAGGATCAAAAACAACACTCTCAAAACACTCAAGTTCCTTTACAGAAAGTGGATGGCGGAAAAGATCGCGTCTTTCACAAGTGACTGTTTTTAAACCCGTCGCAAAACGGGCTGCTGAAACTAAATTTTCTAATGCTGTCTCATTATTTTCTATTGCATGAACATTCATCTTTTTTGCCATACGCAAGGTAAATGTTCCTACCCCTGAAAATAAATCAAGAGCATTCTTTATTTTTTTTAAATGAGTCAAAATAATATTGCCCATTATATTTTCAGCTTCACAGGTTGCTTGAAGAAAACCACCAGAAGGAAATTCAACACGGACATCTCCAAAGTAAATCTCTGGTTTTTCTCGTTCAATCAAAACTTCACCCTCAACAGATAAACGTGTAATCCCATAAGAAAGAGCTGCACTGATCATTTTCTGGCGAAGTGATTCATGGTGTATAATGCAACCGCTTAAAGCAACATCTAAGCCATTTTCAACGCGTGTTATCGTAACATGAAACCGTTTGACAGAGCTGCTTAGAAAAGCACAGAGCTCTCTGATATTACGCAACTGAGAAATAAGCTCTGGGCAGCTTACCGGACATTCCTCAATAGCCACGATCTCATGAGAGAGATAACGGTTAAAACCAACTTTTTGACCCTGTGGAGTCATAGATGCTGTTAGAGTTATCCGCCGTCGGCTATAGGGTTTACATTCTATTAAAGGCGCAACAACGCTCTTAATTCCATAGTTTTTAAGCGCATCAACAACCAATTGTCGTTTCCATACACGATAAGCATCAGCACGCCAATGTTGAAGAGTACAGCCTCCGCATTCTCCAAAATGCTGACAAAGAGCATCAATGCGTTCTGGTGATTTTTGTTTTAATGCTCTATATGTTGAATATTTTTCATGAACAATAATTTCTGCACACTCTCCTGGCAAAGTAAAAGGAACATCAACAAAGCCGTGAGCCGTTTTAGCAGCACCATAACCATTTGCTCCTATATGGTCGATTATGACATTGTTACTCACTGTTGCTTTTCTCCAAATAGTAAATATTCCACATTGCCATCACACCCTGTAATGGGAGAAGGAAGGAGATCTTTTGCACACCACCCTGTTTGAGTATTTAACCAGACAAAAAGCTCTTCAGCGGTTTTTTTAGCTCTTGATGGATCTAATATTCCTCCCTTACCAAGGTGTTTACGACCAACCTCAAACTGAGGCTTTACCAGTAAAACAGCTTGGGATCCCTTTTTAGCTAAAGACAAAACAGGAGGCAATGCAAGTTTGAGAGAAATAAAGCTAACATCTGAAACGATAAGATCAATTTCCCGCCCGCCTAAATGTTCCTGTTGAAGGTCTCGAACATTCAAGCCTTCTAATAAGGTTATAGCACTATTGCCCAATAAACGTTTATCAAATTGATGATGCCCAACCTCAACAGCAATGACATGTGCTGCTCCACGTTCTAAGAGAACTTGTGTAAAACCACCTGTTGATGCACCAACATCAATGGCCGTCACTTTATCCGTTACAATTGGAAATGCATCAAGTGCAGCAATCAATTTTAATGCTGCCCGTGAAACATAATTCTGCGCTGGATCACAAACGATAATCTCTACGTTATCAAAAAAGGTTTGTCCCGCTTTTAAAACGATTTCACCATTAACTTTAACAGTTTGGCGCATAATAGCATCACGTGCGCGGGAACGTGTCGTAAAAAAGTTTTTTTCAACTAAAAGAATATCGAGCCTTTTTCTGAAAGCCATCTCATACTCGAGTTTTTTTATCCTATTAAAATCTCGCGTCCCAAAGCCGTCAACACCGTGTTGACAATCCCCATAGCATCAAGCCCAATCGTTGAGAGAACTTTTTCTGGTGAACCATGATTCAAATATTCATCAGGAAGTTTGAGTGTACGAACTTTCAATCCATGCTCTAAGAGCCCTTCTTGTGCTAAAAATTGTAATAAATGTGCTCCAAATCCACCGATTGCACCTTCTTCAATGGTCACCAATACTTCATGCTCACGGGCTAAACGACGCATCAAATCTTTATCTAAAGGTTTTGCAAACCGTGCATCTGCAACCGTTGTCGAGAGCCCTTTAGCCTCCAACATCTCAGCAGCTCGCAATACTTCTGACATTCGTGTTCCAAAACAAACCAGAGCGATCCTATCTCCTTCACGCAGAACACGTCCTTTTCCAATTTCTAATATTTCACCACGTTTCGGTAAATCTATACCAATACCTTCACCACGTGGATAACGAAAAGAAATGGGACCCTGATCATAAGCTGCAGCTGTACGCACCATATGCATCAGTTCAAGTTCATCTGAAGGTGCCATAACAACAAACTCAGGAAGCGTAGCCAAAAAAACAATATCAAAACTACCAGCGTGCGTTGCACCATCTGCCCCAACAAAACCTGCTCTATCAATAGCAAAACGTACTGGTAACTTTTGAATTGATACATCATGAATAATTTGATCATAAGCACGCTGTAAAAAAGTAGAATAAATTGCAACAAAAGGCTTATACCCTTCACAAGCAAGTCCGGCCGCAAAAGTTACGGCATGTTGCTCAGCAATCCCAACATCAAACATCTTTTTAGGAAATTTTTCTGCAAAAGCATCAAGACCTGTCCCTGTTGGCATTGCCGCCGTTATACCAACAATCTTATCATCATGGCTGGCTTCTTCTATTAAAGCTTTAGAAAATACCTTAGTATAGGGTAGAATATTACTAGGTGCTTTAACCTGTCTTCCTGTTGTGACATCAAAACGGTTAACACCATGATATTTATCAGATGAAGCTTCTGCAGGTGGATATCCCTTTCCCTTATGGGTTACAACATGCACCAAAACAGGACCATTAGGATATTGGCGAACATTTTTTAAAACAGGCAATAAATGCCCAAAATTATGCCCATCTATGGGGCCAACATAATAAAAGCCAAGCTCATCAAATAACGTTCCTCCAACCAAAAGGCCACGCGCAAATTCCTCTGAACGACGTGCTTTATCTAAAAAAAACTTTGGCAATTTTTCGCTCAATATCTTTACGCGTTCACGCAAATGACGATAAGAGGGACGAGAGACTAATCGTGCAAGATGCCCACTCATAGCACCTGTAGGCGGTGCGATAGACATATCGTTATCATTTAGAACAACAATCAAGCGTGCATCCAAAGCACCAGCGTTATTCATTGCTTCATAAGCCATACCCGCAGACATTGCACCATCACCAATGACAGCAATGATATTGCGTCTTATCTCCGCTTTCAAAGCACTTGCCACCGCCATGCCAAGCCCTGCCGAAATAGAAGTCGATGAATGCCCCGCTCCAAATGGATCATACACGCTTTCTGAACGTTTTGTGAAGCCTGATAGCCCCCCCTCTTGACGTAATGTGCGAATTTTTTCTCTACGCCCCGTTAAAATTTTGTGCGGATAGGTTTGATGACCAACATCCCAAATAATCCTATCCTCTGGTGTATTAAAAATATAATGTAACGCAACCGTAAGCTCAACAACACCAAGTCCCGCCCCAAGATGACCTCCTGTTACAGAAACCGCATCAATCGTTTCGGCCCGCAACTCATTAGCCAACTGTACCAGATAAGACTCAGGTAATGCCCGCAAATCTTGCGGGAAACAAACACGGTCAAGCAATGGTGTTAAGACCTGAGACAAAAAAATTCCTTTCTATTATCTTAGCTCAAGAGAAAGCAACGATTAAAAATATATCTTTTCTACTCGTTTATTGAGAGCTTTACATCTTTTTTACTAAAAAATGCTCTTCTCTCTTTGAGATGATTGATGATCTTTTCCATTTTTAACTTATTTTATAAAAAAGAAATCAATAAAATTTGCTTTCTATAAACTAAGATTATTGCATCTCTTAGAGTCCCACAATAAATATCCCAAAATATTTAATATTATTGAGCATCAAGTGGCTCTACGCCTTCTGGAGAACCTTCCTGTGAAAGCTGAATTTTTTCAACTTTGGCTTCAGCAACCTTCAAGAGTTTTTCACAATGTTTTTTAAGCGCTTCACCACGTTCATAAATATCAATGGATTGTTCCAAAGGCACATCGCCACGTTCTAAGTTTTCAACAATAACTTCAAGCTGCTTAAGCGCTTGCTCAAAGCTTAAAGTCGTAATATCCCCCTCTTGTATCTCTTTTTTCATATGAACCTCAAAAAATATCTGTCCTAGATATACGAATTCCAAAATCTTCTAAACCTAGATAATGGTGCTCTTTAGAAGCATAAACAATAACCGAGTCTATTCCTAAATATTTTAAAATTTGCGATCCTAAACCAATTTTGCGCCATTCTTCTTCACGTTCAATCGCCTGCACATGATTTTCTGAACCGTCTCTTGCCATATTTTGAATGCCAATCGTTGATTGTATAACAGATCCTTCACGCAAATAAACAAATACACCACGTTTTTCTTTTTCCATCATACGCTGCATCATCACCATGATATCTGAAGATTGACAAAAAACGTCATTTATAATGTTTTCATGGTGTAAATGCACAGGAATACCCTCTCCCTCACGGATATCACCAAAAATAATCGCAATATGTTGAACATCTTCCCAAGGGAGTTGATAACTTTGAATAATAGCAGGACCTACAGGTGTTTCAATCGGCATTTCTCCAACACGCTTGATCAATATTTCTTTACGCTGTCGGTAAGCAATTAAATCTGCAACCGTTATGATATGCAACCGATGTTCTTGTGCAAATTTGGTAATCTGATCGCCATGTTTAACGCTTCCATCATCATTGACTAACTCACCAATAACACCAACCGGTGGCAAACCAGCTAATTGACATAAATCAACAGCGGCTTCCGTATGACCTGAACGCATGAGAACCCCCCCTTCATGCGCAATCAGAGGGAAAACATGCCCTGGACGAACAAAATCATCCGCACTTGCATTCAAATTTGCAAGATTACGCACCGCTAATGTACGGTCATGCGCTGAAATCCCTGTTGTTATGCCGTGTTTAAAATCAACAGTAACCGTAAATTGCGTCCCATGTGCAGAATTATTATCTTGTACCATAGGAGCAAGATTAAATCGTTGTGCTTCTTTTTTGGGCATAGGTGTACACACAATACCCGTTGTGTGACGAAGAATAAATGCCATCTTTTCTTCTGTACAATGGGCTGCAGCAACCGTTAAATCACCTTCATTTTCACGGTCATTATCATCTGTCACCACAACAATTTCACCGCATTCAAAAGCTTTAAGCGCAGAAATAATTTTTTCTTCATTATACGCCATTATTCACCTTCTCAATCACCCAACTTGACCGCGATGTCTTAAATAATGGTCAGCAAGTGCACAAGCAACCATCGCTTCACCAACAGGAACAGCCCGAATCCCAACACATGGATCATGACGTCCCTTCGTTATTACGTCTACATCATGACCATCAACATCCACAGAGCGACGAGGCTTTAAAATGGATGACGTAGGTTTTACAGCAAAACGTGCAATAATTGGCTGTCCACTCGATATTCCCCCTAAAATACCACCAGCATGATTGGATAAAAAAAGTGGTTTTCCGTCATTTCCCATCCGCATTTCATCGGCATTTTCTTCTCCCCTCAAGCAGGCTGCCGCAAAACCATCACCAATTTCAACCCCTTTTACCGCATTAATTGACATAAGGTATGATGCAATGTCTTGATCAAGTTTTGCGTAAATAGGGGCACCTAAACCTGCCGGAACATTTTCTGCAACGATCTCAATAACCGCACCAACAGATGTACCATCTTTACGAATTTTACGGATATAATCACTAAAAATTTGAACCATCTCTGCATCAGCTGTAAAAAAAGGATTATTTTCAACCTCTGACCAATCCCAACGATCACGATTAATCTTATGGGGACCAATGGCTATCACGGCTCCTCGAACAACCAAACCAGGAACAATTTTACGAGCCAACGCACCAGCCGCAACACGTGCTGCTGTCTCGCGTGCTGAAGCACGCCCTCCCCCTCGAAAATCACGGATGCCATATTTAACGTCATAAGTATAATCTGCATGGCCAGGACGATATTGATGAGCAATTTCTCCATAATCTTGAGAGCGTTGATCTGTATTTCGAATCAATAGAGAAATTGGTGTGCCTGTTGTAACGAATGTTCCCCCGTCTTCTTGAGCAATTGTTCCTGAAAGGATTTCTACTTGATCTTGTTCTCGGCGCTGCGTTGTATATAAGGACTGCCCAGGTCTACGCTTATCGAGATAAGCTTGAATTTCTGCACGCGTAAAAATAATTCCGGGGGGACAACCATCAACGACACAACCAAGAGCAGTACCATGACTTTCACCCCATGTTGTTACACGAAACAAATGACCAAATGTATTATGCGACATGAAAAAAGATCCGTTTCTCTGTCAAATATATGCAATAACAACGCATGTTGAGCTATACATAAAACAGCTCCTTAACTTCAAAATATTCTTGGCTACTTTAAATTTGGTCAAATCATCGCTGTCCAATAAAAATCCTATAAATCAAACTTATTCTTTAACGACGGAAATATCTGGAGCATCAACGGCTTTCATACCGATGATATTATAACCTGAATCGACATGATGAACTTCACCGGTAACAGAACGAGATAAATCCGAAAGAAAATAAAGGGCAGAATCACCCACCTCTTCAATGGATACCGTACGACGTAAAGGCGCATTATATTCATTCCATTTTAGAATATAACGGAAATCACCAATACCTGAAGCCGCTAACGTTTTAATAGGGCCAGCAGATATCGCATTAACACGAATCTTTTGGGGACCTAAGTCTACCGCTAAATATTTCACGCTCGCTTCAAGAGCAGCTTTGGCAACCCCCATGACATTATAATTGGGAACAACCTTTTCCGCACCATAATAGGTTAGTGTTAAGATAGACCCACCATCTACCATCAACTTTTCTGCGCGCTTTGTTAGAGCTGTTAGGGAATAAACAGAAATATTCATAGTCATCATAAAATTTGATTCGCTGATATCAATATAGCGACCACTTAATTCATCTTTATCAGAAAAACCAATAGCATGAACTAAAAAATCGAGTTTGCCCCATTTCTTCTCTATGGTTCTAAAGACCGCATCAATAGACGCACTGTCAGAAACATCACAATGTCCACAAACAAACCCCTTTAATTCTTCAGCCAAAGGCTCAACACGCTTTTTCATTGCTTCACCCTGATAGGTAAAAGCAAGCTCTGCTCCTGCAGCACTCGCTGCTTTAGCGATTCCCCAAGCGATGGAGCGATTATTGGCCAACCCCAAAATTAAACCACGCTTCCCATACAATAAACCATTACCCTTAGCCATCAGCACTGCCCCATTGTTACTTAAAATTAATATTATTCATCTGCCTATGGCATAGGTCAACTTTTTCTTCAAGTAATTGGTTTAAAATCAAACAAAAACTATGCTTTATATATATCAAAATTTTAAAAATTAATCTTTTTGCGTTCGCAAAAACTGTTCTAGCGCAGCATTTTCGCCTTCCGGCAACATAATACGAACATGCACATAAAGATCATCTCTTGTACCATTTTTTAAACGAAGCCCTTTTCCTTTCAACCGCAAAACACGGTCAGAACTTGACCAAGCAGGAATCGTCAAAACCACACGTCCCTCCAATGTCTCAACTTCTTCTTTTGATCCCAAAACAGCATGTTTAAGAGAAACGGGTAAATCAAGATGGAGCGCCCTTCCTTCAACCCGAAAACGAGGATGTTTTTGAATCTGAATGGTTATCAACGCATCTCCTGCTTGCCCATGTGGAACCTCTTCTCCCTGACCTTTTAAACGAATAGTTTGCCCGTCTTCAATATAATCTGGAAGTTTAATTTTTAACTTTTTTCCATGGGGAAAGACAGCTTCTACCTTTTCTGCGCCAACCATCTGCTCTAATGTTATTGTAAGATTAGCGCGAATATGGGCTCCTTGTTGAGGGCGATTATAGTGTGTGGAATTTGAGAAGCTACCGGCTCCTCCAAACAGATCGCGAAAAATATCACTCGCATCAAAACCTGCCCCCCCTGAAGAGGAGAAATCAAATCCTTTTGCTCTTCCTGAAAAAGGATTTTGTTTATTGCTAAAATTTTCACCAGCACCATAGGCTTGATAAAGTGGTTTGCCTTCCATATCAATTTCACCGCGGTCAAATTGTGCCTTTTTATCTTTATCACCTATAATCTCATAAGCTTGATTAATTTCAGCAAACTTTTCTTTAGCCTTTGCATCATCTTTATTGTGGTCTGGATGATACTTCTTTGCTAATCTTCTAAATGCTGATTTAATCTCTTGCGGTTTTGCGGTACGTGCCACACCCAGAATCGTGTAGGGATCACGCATATTGCCCTCTTTTCAATTTTTTCGTTTTCAAAATATCAACGGATATGTCGCTCAATATTCCTTATAGCTTCATCAGTCTATTCTAGAAAATAATTTCTTCTTTTCTTTATATGTCTATTAAGAAACTAAAATACCAGATAAAATGAAATATTTATCTAATATAGCTCATTGTCTTCTATGCTAAAGACAAAAATAATGAAACCACCATAAAAATACTCATTAAAAATATATGAAAGCATTGGCTTTTTGAAAATAAGAAAAAATGGTACTTTACTTCTTGATGAAAAAGTAAATGAGAAAATATCCATGCTCACTGACATTTGGAGATACTATGAGCGATAAAATACCAACAGACGATCATTTTATGGACATGCAAAAACCTTTTGAACTTTTTGCAAAGTGGCTTGAAAAAGCAACGATAAGCGAAATAAATGATCCCAATGCTATGGCACTCGCGACAGTTGACGAAACAGGTCTCCCTAATGTTCGAATGGTTCTCCTCAAAGACTATAGTCCTCAAGGCTTCGTTTTCTATACCAATTATGAAAGCCAAAAGGGAAAAGAAATTTTAAAATCAATGAAAGCATCCTTAGGGTTTCATTGGAAATCGCTTCGTCGTCAGGTCAGAATAAGAGGAATTGTTGAAAAAGTAACTCAGCAGGAAGCCGATGCTTATTTCCAATCGCGCCCCCGTGGAAGTCGAATTGGTGCATGGGCATCAAAACAATCTCAACCTTTAGAAAATCGTTTTGTCCTCGAAAAAGCCATTGCTCAATATACTGCGCGTTATGCTCTAGGCAATATTCCACGACCACCTTATTGGTCTGGGTTTCGTGTTAAACCCCTTTCTATAGAATTCTGGTGTGATCGCCCATTTCGTTTACATGATCGTCTACTTTTTACCCGCGATTGTGTTGAAAACAACAATTGGAAAAGACAAAAACTTTACCCTTAATCCTTCAAGCCTCATCGTTATAAAGTTTTTCCTCATGCTTAAACAATTACTTTCTATTTGCTAAATTCTAAAAAGAGGTAATTTATTTCATTTCAAGAAGAACTTTATTTTTCTATAAACGTTGGTTGATAATGTTCCTCATCGCTTGAAACTAGGTTAGCGATAAGATTCTTGAAGAGAAAATACTGTCTTAAGAAAAATGATGCTTTTACTTTTGAACTTCTGATAAGGGAAGCAGTGATATTCAAAGGAATCCTAGTATCATAAAATAGTCGTATCTATGTTGTTTCTAATGAATACATTGAAAGTGCACTTTCAATTAAAAAGTTGTTTATTCTTCTTCCCATCATCACAGAACATATGATTTTATCTAACGTGTTGTTAAACTGCATGATAAAATATCATCCATAAACCACCACAGACTAAACCAGTAAAAATTACAAAACCAATAAGCGAATTAGATTTGAAAAGCTTAAGACATTGTGCACTGTCATCGATATCAATAACCTTAATTTGAATCAACATATGGATGCTTGCTAAAAAAATTCCCAAAAAACTCAATAGAGGGACTTTAGCCAAATAAAATGCTAAACTCACGAATATAACAAAACCACCATACAAAAAGACTAAAGCACGCTTAGTTCCTTTGCCAAAGAGAAGCGCCGTAGAACCGATCCCCACAGTAGCGTCATCCTCTTTATCTTGATGTGCGTAGATGGTATCGTATCCTATGGTCCACAAGATTGATCCCACATAAAGTAAAATTGGTGCCCAGCTTAAACTTCCAAACACAACGGCCCACCCCATTAATGCTCCCCAATTAAATGCAACACCTAAAAAAAACTGTGGCCAATAGGTTACGCGTTTCATAAAAGGATAAAATGCAACAGCTATTAAAGACGAAATGCCCAGAAAAAAACTAAACCTATTAAATTGTGATAAAACACCTAAACCAACCAAACATTGCACAAGTATAAAAACTTTTGCTTGAAACCGACTCACATGACCTGTCGGTAATGGGCGAGAACGTGTTCTCTCGACTTGAGAATCAATTTTATGGTCAATAAGATCATTCCAAGTACATCCTGCCCCTCGCATAGCGATGGATCCTAGAAAAAAAAGAAAAAGGTACCAAATCCAATGGAGAAGCATTGGTAAAAGAGGCTCATAACGCATGTCATAAGAGAGAAAAGCCATTGTTGTTGACCAAAAACAAGGCCACATCAACAATTGCCATCCGATCGGCCGATCCCAACGCGCCAATTGCGCATAAAACCATAAAGAACAGGGAAGAAAATTATAGACCCATTGTTTGGCAGAGGCATCCATAACCCGTCCTTGACTATCATAGGACTGAACATGAGGAATATTTTTATTTTTTTTCATCAAATGATTTACCTTTAGTCTTGCGATAGAGACATTTCATTCTTATGAGAAGAGGATGAGATTAATCATCTTTTATGAGAGGAGCAAGCAATGAATATTCTTCTTATTGGCTCAGGTGGGCGAGAACATGCTTTAGCATGGAAAATAGCAGCATCACCACTGCTCAAAAAGTTATATTGTGCTCCTGGCAATCCTGCAACAGCAGAATTTGGTGAAAATATTAATTTAGACATTGATAACCACCCCCTTGTTATTGATTTTTGTAAAGCACATTCTATTGATCTTGTGATTGTAGGACCAGAAGCACCATTGGTTGCAGGTATAACTGACTCTCTTAATAACGCCAACATCTGTGTATTTGGTCCGACTCAAAAAGCTGCTCAACTAGAAGGTTCAAAAGCTTTTACAAAAGATTTATGCCGTAAGAATAACATTCCTACAGCAAGTTACCAATGCTTTAATGATGCAGCTAAAGCCAAAGCTTACATTCATCAACAAGGTGTTCCCATTGTCATTAAAGCGGATGGCTTAGCAGCTGGCAAAGGTGTTGTGGTTGCAACAACAATAGAAGAAGCATTGAACGCCGTTGATGCCTGTTTCAAAAATGCCTCCTGCGATGCAGGAAACAAAATTGTTATCGAATCTTTTCTTGAAGGTGAAGAAGCAAGCTTCTTTTGTCTTTGTGATGGTAAAATTGCCCTTCCCTTTGGATCTGCTCAAGATCATAAACGTGTGGGTGATGGCGATACTGGAGCAAATACCGGTGGTATGGGGGCTTATTCACCAGCGCCCATCATGACCGAAGAAATGGTGAATCGCACCCTCAAAGAAATTGTTGAACCTGCTTTAAAAAGCATGCATGAAATAGGCGCCCCCTTTAAAGGCATTCTCTTCGTTGGATTGATGATAACGCAAAAGGGACCCGAACTCATTGAGTTTAACGTACGATTCGGTGATCCTGAATGTCAAGTTTTAATGATGCGCCTCAAAGACGATATTCTGCCGATTTTTCTTGCTGCAGCTCAAGGGAATCTTGAAAATAAACCTCTTCAGTGGTCTGAAAAAGTAGCCCTCACCGTTGTTATGGCTGCGAATGGTTATCCAGGCTCTCCCCAAAAAGGAACTGTTATCCGTAATGTTGATAAAGTAAACAAACTTCCTGATGTGAAAGTTTTTCATGCTGGTACCGCATTGCGCAATGGAGAACTTATTGCAAATGGTGGACGTGTTCTCAATATAACAGCAACAGGAAAAACCATTACAAACGCACAAAAACGTGCTTATGAAGCGGTTGATTGTATTGATTGGCCAGAAGGCTTTGCTCGTCGTGATATCGGATGGCGCGCCATTGCGCGAGAAAACTAAATCTTTTGGTATTCTTTTTGACGATTTGATTCTTTCGCCTAACAGCATGATACGCTAATTTTCTTATTTGTTTTGGGTTGCTTATAACTTTGAAAAAAACGAGTCTATTTTCCTTAAAAAATAAAATACCGAAAAAGAACGCACTTCATGTTATCCACGCACAAAGAAATACCCCTCATGCTCTTTCTTCCATTTCACAATATTAACCATGAAGAGTATAAATCGATTCCACCATCTTTATTGAATAAAGGCAAAAACCGATACCATCATTGTATAAAACACCCAATCTTACCCATAACTTTTGTTATATAGAAAATTTATCAAAGAGTTTTTGCTTTTTTTATAGTCTTCATCCACATGAGCATCCCTTCCTGGTAACGTGCAAGACAATGATTTTGATTAGAAGAAAAAAATGAAATGAGAATATTATATTCGTCACTCTCATTCACTATGACAAAATGATCACTATTTTATAAATCAATAACTTGCTTTATAAAAAAGAAAGTAAAAAGACACTCTCAATAATCTGCGTGTGCTTTAACGATATAGCAAAACCAAAAATTACATCATCAACAAAAAGCATTGAATATAATTGATTCCTGCTACCAATATGTGCTGTCAAAAAAACTCTTATTTACAATCCTTGGCTTCCTCTTTGCCTTAAAAAACGAAGCTTCCTGCCAGAATCGATCTCTAAACAGTCAGATTTCTTATGGAGTTGGTTCCCCTTGTCTTCCCCTTATGTGCTTTACTGGTGTAAGGATCGATAAACAAATTGAAGAATATTCACCTCATCCGCTAAAAACACCGCATGTGTGAAGCTCGCATGTCTTTATCACCGCGCTAAAGAACCGCATTTACATCCCAATAAGATCGATGCTTATGGTCGCATAAAAATGAATGCACATGAATGTTACTGAAGTGCAATTCTATTTGCAATTACCAAACGCAAACCTAATGGATTTCTATAACGGAGTAAAAAACGCTTGTGTTTAGAATGCGGCGTTGTACAAAAAAATCGATGTAAATCAGAACGATCTTTTACAACCACAATGCGATTATCTTCATCAATCATAAGCATGGGAAGACCATAAGTATCCGCCCATAATCGCCAATCCAGAAGAACATTATTCAAATCTCTAGAAACCAAAAGTGGAATACAAGATTCTTCATCTGCATGAAGTAACTCTAATGCAACAGCTCTTTCTCCTGAACGTGTTTTTACAGTACGTGCTGCAATTCCTTTGAAATGATAAGGGGGGACTAAATGCGATACGCTTGAAGGTTTATCCGTTTTAAAAAAAACACCGCGTTCATTTAACGAACAAATGACCTTATTACCCGTTTTGGATGAAAAATACGACGTCGTTTGTGGCAAATGGCACGGATCCAACCGAAATTCAAGCACCGCTTTTGCCTGATTAAAGCCTTGATTAGCCATATACAGTGTCCCAATTTATCTTAAATAACATACACCTTTTAGCAACTTTTTCTCATTGGATTATTAAAAGTTTAAATAAAAAACAACTTGTTTCTTTTTTGGTTATTAAAACCTAAACAAAAATATAGATCAGCATTTTTGAATTATAATACTTTTCCAGGATTCATGATCCCTAAAGGATCGAGTGTTTTTTTTATTCCTCGCATAATATCCAATGCGACAGGCGATTTAAAAGAAAGAAGTTCTTCGCGCTTAAGCTGACCAATTCCATGCTCAGCAGAAAATGCACCTTGATAGTCCATCACTAACCTATGAATGCGATGATTCATTTTTGACCATAACTGCAAAAATGCTGTCGTATCAGCGCCTATCGGTTGTGTAACATTATAATGCAAATTTCCATCTCCCATATGTCCAAAACAAACCACCTGCGCCCCTGGAGCAATATCTTCAACAATAAGTGCTGCTTCAGCAATAAAATCAGGAATGGAAGCAAGTGGTACTGCAATATCGTGCTTAATTGATCCTCCCGCTAACTTCTGTGCTGGTGATATAGCTTCGCGCAATTGCCAGAAGAAATCTTGCTGTTTTAAAGATTGCGCAACAATTGCATCTTCTATCACCGCCCTCTTTAAAGCCTTTTCTAAAATAATACTCAACACGGACAATGCTTCATCATTGCCTTGCAACGATGAAATGTCCATTAATACATACCATCCATGTTTCTGCTGAAAAGGAGACTTCTCACACATCTTATACTCTAAAGCCATTTGCAAACTGAGATTTCCCATGAGCTCAAAGCCCGTCACCATTCCTCCTCCATATTCTTGAGCCAGAGATAAAAATTCAAGAGCCTTTTCTGGACTATGTAACCCCACCAAAGCAACGGCTTTTCCTTTTATTTTTGGAAAAATCTTCAAAACAGCTGCAGTTATAACGCCTAATGTACCTTCTGCACCAATAAAAAGATTTTTCAAATCATACCCGCTATTGTCTTTTTTAACAAAGCGCAAATCATCCAAAAGACGACCATCCGGTAAAACAACTTCTAAACCAAGGCAAAGATCACGCATATTGCCATAAGCTAAAACAGCAGTCCCTCCGGCATTTGACGAAAGATTTCCTCCTATTTGGCAAGAACCTTCAGATGCCAAAGAAAGAGGGAAAAAACGACCTGATTCATCTACTTTTTTTTGTAAATCCTGTAAAATAACACCAGCTTCTACAACAACAAAATTCCCCTCAAGATTTATCGCTCTCATCTTATTTAACCGCTCCACAGATAAAAGAATGCTCTCTCCTCTTTCATCTGGTTGTTGCCCCCCCACAAGCCCTGTGTTTCCACCCTGAGGTACGATTGGTGTGCGTGTTTGGCTCGCTAACTGCATGATCAATGAAATTTCTTGCGGTGAAGATGGACGTAAAAGTAAGGGCGTTTTGCCATGAAAAAGCCCTCGCTCTTCAAGCAAATATGGTGCAATCAATGCCTGATCTGTTATAGCATACTTGGTCCCAACAATCTCTCTGAACCTCTCAATTAATTCCTGCTCCATATTCATTTCTCCCTTGGAGCTGCAGCCCGTATAAGACGATCATTGATAGCCTCCCCTAATCCATATGATGGAATAGGTTCTACGGCAATACATCTCACTTTCAATGAATCCAATTCCTTCATGTATTGGAATAAATGAGAGGCTGCCTCTTCCAACTTTCCTTCCTCGCTAAGGTTTAAATTAAAAAGGGCATTTTCAGCCCCCATAACGCGCTTTGGACCAAACGCTAAAAGCGCTTCATCATTTTCTACCTTTTCTACATTCAAACGAATCGCGGCATTGGGAGCATAATGTGACTTTAACATCCCTGGAGCTTCAATCGCCGCCCTTTGATCTATCCGTTTTAGCGACTTCCCCAAAACTTCTTCAATTTTATCAGTTGCAAGCCCCCCTGGACGCAAAAGATAAATATTTTCACCACAAACCTTAATAATCGTTGATTCAAGCCCTATTCTAGTTGGTCCTCCATCCAATATCAAAGGAACAGATTCCCCCAAAGATGCAAAAACAGCCTCAGCCGAAGTAGGACTAAGACGCCCCGATTGATTCGCACTAGGAGCCGCAAGTGGACGGCCAAAACATTGAACAATGTCAGCAAAACGACTGTCTGGAAAACGAATAGCTAATGTATTTAAACCAGCAGTCGTTAAAGGATGGATATCATGTTGTGCTTTTAAGGGTAAAACCAATGTCAAAGGACCGGGCCAAAAGGCTTCCATGAGTTGGCGTGAAAGAAAATCAATTTCAACATAGCGCTCCGCCATTTCGATACCGTTGACATGTGCAATAAGAGGGTTAAATTGCGGACGCTTTTTTGTAGAAAAAATAGAAGAGAGTGCCCTGCCATTGGTTGCATCGCCCGCTAATCCATAAACAGTTTCCGTTGGTACCGCTACTAACTTTCCTTGTTCAAGGAGCGCTATTGCTTCTTTTATCGAAACGCTATTAAGTGGTCGAATCGTCATGACACATCATTCCTATAACGCTCTTTGAGTGGCGCAAAACTATAACGATGTAATCCTACAATTGGTCCCTTTTTATCAAGAGCTGTACGATGAGCTAGTGTTCCATACCCTACATGCTTCTCAAAACCATACCCTTTGTAAACTTGTCCAGCACATTCCATCATCCGATCACGCGTTACTTTCGCAATAATAGATGCAGCTGCAATTGAGACGGAACGCTGATCGCCCTTAATCAATGCCGTTGCGGGACAGGATAGCCGAGAGGGAATATCACGTCCATCAACAAGGATATAATGAACTGGAACAGCTAATCCTGTAATACAGCGACGCATTGCTTCCAAAGTTGCTTTTCTAATATCAGATTGATCAATTGTACGGGCGCAAAGACTAGCGACTGAAACGGCTAAGGCACTTTGCAAAATTTGATGATAAAGTTTACTGCGTTGAAGAAAGGAAAGCTTTTTTGAATCATTTAACCCTTCAGGAATATGATTTTTATCCAAGATGACTGCTGCTGTTACTACAGGCCCAGCAAGAGGTCCCCGTCCTACTTCATCAACCCCTGCTATATGCAAAAAACCTTGGTTTTGCAAATCCAATTCATATGAAAAGTTTGGCTGAAGCGGCAAATTAAACATCTTTGATAAATCACAAATACAACAAACACCCATATATTTCTGTAACCTGCTTATTTTTTGCAAGCATTACAGTTTTAAATAGCTCTTCAAATATTGCATGAATTCTTGCACAAAAGATAGAAATAAAATGTGAAATAAAAGAGTATCCTAACGTCCATTTTCTCTTCTAAAAGCTTATTCTAGTATGTATTTATTTTATCTAAAAAAATAGATTTGTTTAGTCTCCTCTTCATTATCTATAATAGAATCAGGGTAAAATAGAAGTTTTTATTTCTCAAATCGTTCCCAAAGTCATGATCGGTTTTACAAACCAATTTGGGTGCATTGATTTGATAAAAAGAGCTGCCTGTTGTGCTGCTTGTTGATTTTTAAAAATACCAAAACAAGTTGCCCCCGTTCCAGACATACGAGAAAAAAGAGAGCCACATTCATCTAATATAGATAACACTTGTGTTAATTGAGGGGCTATTTTCAACGCAGGGGAAAAAAGGTCATTACGCGTTTCTTGTAAAGCTTCAACCAATGAATCAACGCTCTTTAAAGCGACTGGATCAATTTTTAAAGGAGGATGATGGCGCTTGTCTAACGCTTTAAAAACAGCTTGTGTTGAAACCTCCTGTCCATGATTAACCAATACTATTGCAAGAGAACAAGCTTCTTTTAGTCGTATAATCTCTTGACCAATCCCTTTAACTAAAAGTGGCTGCTGATATTCCAATGCATAAAGACACATAGGAACATCAGCACCAAGGACTAAACTCATTTTTGCTAATTTTTCACAAGAACAATCAAGATTCCATTGTTGACGCAATATGCTGATAACCCCTGCGGCATCACCTGAGCCACCACCAATGCCTGAAGCAATCGGAAGTGTTTTTACAAGTCGAAAAAAAGCAGGTTGAGCCCTTTCAGGGAAAGTCTTATGCATAAAATTCTGTGCGCGAATAACCAAATTGTCTGAATGAGATACAAGTTCTTTTGCAAACGGTCCCGTTAAAATAAACTGGTCACTTTCACAAGGCGCATAGTGTAGACAATCACCGCTGAGACTAAAATAAACCAAACTTTCTATTAAATGATAACCATCAGCACGTTGCCCTACCACATGCAGAGCTAAATTTAATTTAATGGGTGTAAACACATAAGAATGTCTTTGAAATGAAGCTTGTACATCCGATGTCATATGACATAATATTCACTTTTACAGGAATCTTTTACAATTATCTCCCTTTTATTCACACTTTTAGCATCAGCCCTATAAACCGTTCGAAACATTCTCAATGTTTTTCTAAATAAACAATAAATACTATGAAGAAACATCATACAAAATAAACATAAACAACATATTCTCATTCGTATCATTTCAAGCTTCTTTCTTCTAATGTCTGTTTTTAGATAAAAAGCCCTTTTGCTTGAATGTTCCTTTTTATCACAAACCATAACGCTGCCAAAGTGCTCGCTCTTCTGCTGCCATCAATGCACTATCAACAGCCGTATAAACTGTATGAGCAGTCACTCCTGAAGGCGTTTTAAGCCCTAAAAAACTTTTAGGCGGCGTAATAAGTCGAATTTTTGCATCATTACCAAAGCGTTCCTTAATAACAGAGCGTACATCATTCAACCCGTCAATCAGACCAAGTTCAACGCCTTTCTTTCCACTCCAAAACATTCCTGTAAAAATATCTGGATCACTTGATAATTTCGCTGCACGCCGTTCTTTTACCAAATCAATAAAAGTTTGATGAACTTCAAGTTGAAGAGATTTCAAATGCTCAATATCAGCTTTTTTTTCAGGCTGAAATGGATCTAGTGTAACCTTGTTCTTTCCTGCTGTGTAAACGCGACGTTCCACACCAATTTTCTTCAAAAGTTCCGGAAAACCAAAGGAAGCTGAAACCACCCCAATGGAACCAACAATCGAAGAAGGATCTGCAAAAATTTCATCTCCCGCACAAGCAATCATATAACCACCAGATGCTGCGATATCTTCAATAAAAACAAGAACTTTTTTATTGTTTTCTTCTGCTAAATCGCGGATACGCTTGAAAATAAAACGTGATTGCACTGGAGAACCACCAGGAGAATTAATAACAATTGCAACAGCCGGTGCTTTTTTGTACGCAAAAGCCTTTTCTAAAAGATTGGCACATCTACTGAGGGAAAGCGTACGAGATATAGACGATGAATCCATAATTGCCCCTTTAAGGCGAACAACAGGAATTTCAAGTTTATTGGAAGAAAAACGGCGTGGAATAAGATTTTTGATCATGTCCATCAAAATAAAACCTTCTTATAAACTAGGGGAAAAGGCAAGGTAGTAAAAAAGGAAGAGCATAACTAAACACAAAAGTGCTTAAATAACTCCAAAACATAAACTCAAATCCCAATTCACCCAAAATTAAATATCCTTAAACAGTTAAAAGCTAGATCTAAACTTAAATAATAAACTAGAAAATACAAGATATCATTTTAAAAGTTCCCACAAACTTATACATCCATTATTAATTACATCAATCCGTGGTGAAAAAGCATGTCCTTCATCTTCATGTATAACCAACGCTGGTAAAATCGATAAAGCTGCTCTGCTCCCCCGTTTTGCGTAAAATAAAAGACGAATTGCCGGAGTTGATGCACGTGCATGAATGGGAATGATACAGATACTCCCAAAGCGGCCTTCTAGAGCATGTAAGATATCCATTAGTGACTGTGGACGTGCAATGAGCCCTAAATATCCACTTGGTTTAACGATGGCTGCCGCACTTCGAAACCAATGATCAAACATCGCTTCAGGCATAACATGTGCATCAGACTTCTGTTCATCAGGTGTTTTGCGATCCACAGGATTGTTAAAAGGTGGATTCATAATGGCAAAATCAAAGCTATTATCTATCAAACCTGCTTTTACACGAGCATTCCCTTTGAGGCTAACATCTGCTTTTAACAAACAAACTCGCTCAGCAAGTTTCTTATTTTGCTTTAGCATAAGTGTTTTTTGTGCATAAGATACCATAAAAGATGAGCGTTCCACCAATGTAACATGAACTTGTGAACAACGCGAAGCAACAGCCAACCCTGCTGCTCCAGCTCCCGCCCCTAAATCAACAACCGTTCCCTTTAAATCAGTGGGAACCAAGCTGGCTAATAACATAGCATCCATTCCAGAACGATGACCATGTTTATGGGGTTGAACCAAATAAAATTTCCCGCGATGAAAACTGTCTATTGTTTCATCACTCTGATTCGTTGTTTTATCCATTTAAAAGCCTAATGTTCATTATAAACTCGACTTTTCTTATCAATGACGCTTCAAATAAAGCTGTTGCAAATTTTTTCCTTACCCCTCATAGAAACAATATTATACAAGCTTTTAAAATATATTCTTGCACAGATCATTCAAAGTTTGCACTTTAAAGCAACATCAAAGGCTTGAGTCAAAACAAAACCCCCTTTATGCTAATATTTAAGAAATATAGAATTCATAGATGTCCATTGCAATACTCTGGGAGTCAACATATTGTGAGTGTAGCCACAAAACTAGATCAAACACAAAATAATCAAATATCCCTCCAATCTCTGATTCATCTTACAAAAGATGATATGGAGCGCGTCAATCAATTTATCCTCTCTATGGCAAAATCAGAAGTTGAAATGATTCCTGAAATTTCCAATCACCTTATTTCATCAGGAGGAAAGCGGTTACGCCCAATGATCACATTAGCTGCTGCTCATATGTTCGGCTATCAACATGACGGGCATATAAGACTTGCAACAGCCGTTGAATTTATGCACACAGCGACTTTGTTACACGATGATGTAATTGATGAAAGTGATTTACGACGCGGAAAATCTACAGCACGAATGATTTGGGGAAATCAAGCAAGTGTCCTTGTTGGAGATTTCCTATTAGGACAAGCTTTTAAAATGATGGTTGATGTTGGCTCTATAGAAGCGCTCTCTGTCCTAGCAAACGCTGCTGCAATTATTGCTGAAGGAGAAGTTATGCAACTTTCTGCCGCAAAAAATATCAAAACCAGCCCTTCAGACTATCTCAAAATCATCAATGCAAAAACAGCAGCACTTTTTTCGGCAGCAGCTGAAGTAGGCCCCATTGTTGCTGGTTATGGAAATAAAGAGCGTTCTGCATTACGTGACTATGGAACATCTTTAGGATTAGCTTTCCAATTGATTGATGATGCACTTGACTATAGCGGAAGTGCTCAAAACTTAGGAAAAAATATAGGGGACGATTTTAGGGAAGGAAAGATTACAATGCCTGTGATTCTCGCATATGAGCGTGGGGATATGGGCGAAAAAGCTTTCTGGAAAGAAGCCCTTGAAGGTGGCAATAGCAATGACGAAGCCTTTGTACACGCGCAACACTTAATGGAGAAATATAATAGTATCACAGATACCATAGAACAAGCACGCATCTATGGAACACAGGCAATTAATGCTCTTATTCCCATGAATAAAAATCTTGCTTACAATGCTCTCGTTGAAACTGTTGAGTTTTGCATTGCCCGCGTAAACTGATTCTTTGCAAGAATCGCAGTATTTCTTAAAAAAGTAATGAGATATGATTTATAAACGATACAATCGATTGATTATCTTAAAAAGGATTAGCTCCATGTGCTCTGCAACGGTATCCCGACTTTTTATCTTCTTTATCGTGGGTATTATGCTGATGCCATCCCCTACTTACAGTAAAATAAACACGCCGACTCATACAAGTTCATTTACAGGTGCTTATTTAGCTGGAAGAGTTGCAAATCATGAAAATAAAACAGATCTTGCGATCAATTATTTTAAACAGGCACTTGTTTATCAACCTGATAACATTGAAACACAAAAAGAGCTCCTTGAAGCTATGCTCTCAGTCGGAGACTTTAAAGAAGCTGTGCAACAAGCTAAAAAACTCAAAGAAAAAGATGTTATAACTCCCTTTGTTTCCTTAACGTTGTCAATAGAAAGTCTCATTAAAAAAGACTATAAGAATGCCAAGCTTCTTCTACAATTAAAAGAACCTCCCACAGCCAATAACCCAATACCTGAACTCATCGGTGCTTGGATTACATTTGGATCTGGACAAAAATCTCAAGCAATTGCTGATCTTAAAAAGCTCAAAGGTCCTGTCTGGTATGAGCTTTTTATATCTTATCATCTAGCACTTATGAGCGACCTTGCAGAACGACCACAGGATGCAAAAAAATATTTTATTAAAGCACTGAATAACAAACAGGGCACCCTTATCGCTCCTAATACCTATGAACGTATTATTACAGCCTATGCTTCATTCCAGTTGCGCCATAATATGCGTAAACAAGCTCTTCAGACAATCCTGCATGGCGAACAAATGTTGTCAACTCGAGAGGTTTTCAAAAACTTTCGAGAAAAAATTGAAAAAAATACTTTCTTAGAAAGGTTGATTAAAACACCTCAACAAGGAGCAGCCGAGGTGTTGTATAATTTTGGAACAGCTCTCAACCACAAAAATTCAGGACACATTGCACGTATTTTCAAACAATTATCTTTCGCCTTATATCCTCAAAATGACGCAACGCTATTTCAGCTCGCACATATTTCTGCTAAATTGGATGATCCTTATCAAGCCATCAAACTTTATCGCGCGTTATCCCCTAAATCTCCTTATTATAAAGATGGACAAATTCATCTTGCATTTCTTCTTGCCAATAACAACAATTATAAAGAAGCAATAAAACTATTGACATTATTAAATAAAAAATTTCCCAATGATCGTAACATTTTGATAACGCTCGTTGCTTTTTATATGCAGGATCATAAGTTTCTTGAAGCTATTCAAACTCTAGACTATGCTATTGCTCAGATAAACAACTTTCAGCAGGACGATTGGAAACTTTTTTATCAACGTGGTATTGCTTTTGAACGTTTAAAACAGTGGACGAAAGCAGAAATTGATTTGCGAAAAGCCCTTGAATTTTTTCCAAACCAACCGCAGGTTCTAAACTATTTAGCCTATTCGCTTGTAGAGAGAGGTGAGAAGCTTGAAGAATCACTCCATATGCTGCAAAAAGCCTCTGCTTTGCAAGCTCACAACAGTCATATTCTCGATTCTTTAGGATGGGCTTATTATAAACTAAAAGAATACAACAAAGCAGTCCAAATATTGGAAAATGCCGTCAGGTTACAACCTGAAGACCCAACATTGAATGATCATTTAGGGGATGCCTATTGGAAAGTTGGACGTAAACGTGAAGCAATATTTCAATGGAATCACGCAATTGACGGAAAACCAGAAAATTCTAAACAAATTCAAGAAAAATTGAAATTTGGTTTGCAATAAACAATGCTTAACCGTAAACCACATAAAATAATAAACAGAGAGACTAAAATTTCTTTAGTTGCTTTCTATGTCGTTCAATATTTAAAGAGTATAAAGTGTGAAACTGCCTGAGCATCTTAACCCTAAACGTTCTTTTCAGGGACTCATCTTAACTTTGCAAAATTATTGGGCACACTATGGGTGCGCAATTTTGCAACCTTACGATATGGAAGTTGGAGCTGGAACTTTTCATCCAGCAACAACGCTACGCTCTCTAGGTCCGCGACCTTGGAAAGTCGCTTATGTCCAACCCTCTCGGCGTCCAACAGATGGCCGATATGGTAAGAATCCAAATCGGTTACAACACTATTATCAATTCCAAGTGCTTCTCAAGCCCTCTCCGCCCAATCTACAAGAACTTTATATAAAGTCGCTACAAGCTATCGGGCTTGATACAACACTACATGATATTCGTTTTGTTGAAGATGACTGGGAAAGCCCAACCCTTGGCGCTTGGGGACTTGGATGGGAATGTTGGTGCGATGGGATGGAAATTTCTCAATTTACTTATTTTCAACAAGTTTGCGGCATTGAATGCGCCCCAGTTTCAGGAGAGCTCACATATGGTCTTGAGCGTCTAGCGATGTATATCCAAGGGGTCGATAACGTCTATGATCTTAACTTTAATGGTTTGGAGAAAGAAAATAAAATAAGTTATAGAGATATTTTTCTACAGGCAGAACAGGAATATTCATATTATAATTTCGAATTTGCTGATACGAAACTGCTCTACCAACATTTTATCGATGCTGAACGCGAATGCAATGCACTTCTTAATGCTGGAAAACCCAATAAAGAAAATGCATTCCATCGCTGTGTTTTTCCTGCCTATGATCAATGTATTAAAGCGAGTCATATTTTTAATCTTTTACAAGCACGTGGCGTTATTTCTGTAACTGAACGACAAAATTATATTCTCCGCGTTCGTGATCTCGCACGCCGTTGTGGGGAAGCCTTCTTACTCACAGAAGCTGGACAAATATATACTGGAGAAGCCTAATGTCTGATCTTCTTCTTGAACTTTTCAGTGAAGAAATCCCTGCACGTATGCAACGAAAAGCTGCTGCTGATCTTAAAAAAGCCGTTACAGATCAACTTGTGAATGCTGGATTGACCTATAAAGCTGCTCGTGAATATTGGACCCCCCGTCGACTAACATTGGATATCCGTGGACTTTCTATACGCTCAAAAGATATCCATGAGGAACGCAAAGGTCCCAGTACAAAATCACCACAGCATGCAATTGATGGTTTTCTCCGTGCAACGGGGCTCAACGATATTTCTGAAGCGCAGATTGGACATGATGATAAAAAAGGGGATTTTTATGTTGCTAAAATTGTAAAAAAAGGCAGATCAGCAGAAGAAATTATTGCCGATATTTTACCAGATATTATTCGCAACTTTCCGTGGCCAAAATCTATGCGTTGGGGAAAAGATTCCGCAAAAAGTAGTGCTCTAAAGTGGATTCGACCTTTACAAAATATTCTTTGTGTCTTCGGTCCAGAAATTGGTGAAACGCATGTTATCCCTTTTACAATTGGTTCTCTTGAAAGTAACAATCTCACTTATGGTCATCGTTTCTTAAGCGACGGAAAGCCATTCCAAGTGCGCCGCTTTGATGATTATGTGATGCAACTTGAAACCCATAAAGTGATTCTGGATGCAGAAAGACGAAAGAATATTATTTTAGCGGATGCCCAAAATCTTTGCTTTGCAAACGGTTTAGAACTGGTTCAAGATAATCTCCTCCTAGAAGAAGTTGCGGGTCTTGTTGAATGGCCTGTTATTCTTATGGGTGATTTTGATAAATCATTCCTTGATATTCCTCCAGAAATTATTCGCTTGACCATTCGAGCTAATCAGAAATGTTTTGTCACCCGTAAACAAGGAGAAAAGGTAAAACTTTCTCACCACTTTATTCTTGTTTCTAATATTCTTGCCAACGATGAAGGCAAAGAAATTTCGAAAGGAAATAGTAAGGTTGTTCGTGCCCGTCTTTCGGATGCCCTTTATTTTTGGCAAACAGATCAGCGTGATTTGCCCGATATTCAACACTTGGAATCTTCTGTAAAAAAATTTGATCTTGATATAAAGAAACCTCTTGATCAAAGAATGGCGCGACTTGATCATTTGAATGTAACTTTTCACGCCAAATTAGGGACGCAAGGTGCAAGAGTAGAACGCATCGCTAAACTCGCCCAAGAAATTGCACCTTTAATACAAGCAGATCCTCTTTTAGCAAAGCGTGCAGCAATCCTTGCAAAAGCTGATTTGCAAACGGAAATTGTCGGAGAATTTCCTGAACTACAAGGGGTTATGGGGCAAAAATATGCCCTTCTGCAAGGGGAAGATCCTCGCGTAGCTGTCGCAATTGAAGAACATTATAAACCTCAAGGACCAACAGATCGACTTCCACAAGAACCACTTGCTATAACCATTATGCTTGCCGACAAAATTGACATGCTGGTTGGCTTTTGGCTCATTAATGAAAAACCAACGGGCTCGAAAGATCCCTATGCATTAAGACGAGCAGCCTTGGGAATTATTAGGCTTGTCCTTTCACGAGACTGGAAAATTAATCTTATGCCACTGTTTCAGTTGGCAACGGATCTTTTCGTACAACAAAAAAATAAATATGAAATCTCTCAAAAAGAAAATCCACAATTGCAGAATTTTCTTCCAGAAAAAACAGAGTATATTTTATCCGATCTATTATTCTTTTTTCATGACCGTTTAAAAATCCATCTAAAAGAGGAAGGGGCTCGCTATGATGCCCTTGAAGCGGTTTTAAACAAAGATTCTGATGATTTTTTATTGGTTGCACGTTATGTCGAGTCTCTTATCGCTTTTATTAATACCCAGGATGGAATGAGTTTTGTAGCCTCTGTAAAACGTACTGCCAACATTCTTGAAAATGAATTTCAAAAAAACACAACAATAGCGCATGAAATTAATCCTGAGCTCTTTGTTGAAAAAGAAGAAAAGCAGCTCTATGATGCAATCTGTGAAGTGGAAAGAAAAGTTCTTGCGCCCATCGATGCAACAAATTTATCATTTGCACTTGATATTCTAGTGCCGCTTGGAAAATTGATAGATCTCTTTTTTGAAAAAGTATTGGTAAACGATAAAAACCCTAACGTTCGTGCGAACCGCCTAGCTCTTCTCAAACGTACTCACACACTTACACAAGCGGTTGCAAACTTCTCAAAACTTGTCCTTTAAAACTAAAATGTCCTATGAACTGATAAAAATAATAAAGATGAATTTTTTCTTTTTTATTAATAAATATTTCAGAATATTATAAAGAATTCTCTCGTGAAATTTGCTCTAACTTTAAAAAGCAATAGAACTTTTTATCGTCAATGATGCTTTATGTTTAATCATAAACACTGTATATTGTGAATTTTCCTTATCATAAATCCACTCTCCTATTGAATCAATTAAAAAAATCCTCCGCACCCTACAAGCTGGATGAATGTGTCAATAACTTATTAAAAAAAAGTTCTCCTCACGAATAGTTCCAAGTAAAATAGGTGCTATCTGTTTGCACTTTTATTAAACAAGAAGATATCATACTCAGTAGATTTTATACACTTTATGGGGAGTATTCCTCTTCATAAATGCTGTCATAAAATGAAGGAGGAAAATATGTTGAGAATTTTTCTCCAAAATAAGCATATAAATGTGTACCGCATGGCTATTCTATAAAATAAAACCCCTTTGGATTGCTTATTCATTGGCTTTCTTTAAAGAAATCTTTTTAAAGTCTCCCAAGCCCTTTTTACGACGAAGACCATAAGTGTGTATAATGATAAAGCCATTTAGACCCCTATCTTTGCGCTTGTAAAAAAAGCCAGCGAACTCCCTCACATACTTTTACCAGCCCCAAATGCTGCCGATAATCCTTAGCTCTTGAGAGCGTTCATAAGAGATGACTTTTCTTGCACAATTTTGTTCACAAACCATTCTCCCTTGTCGCGTGCAAAAAAACGATTTTGATTAATTCAAAATAGAACAGTTTTGAAATGAGAAAGGTATTTTCCATAAAACTGCCCAACATAAAAGCAGTTGCTCAATACAAAAATCGTCACACTATCTTAACTGATAATATAACAACAGTGCTCGCTTATCGCTTCATACAAACAAAGACAATAGCACTTCTCATTATAATCTTTATGAAAAAAATCAAAAGATCAACCTAAGCTAGAGAACACGGCCCTTTAAACTCAATCCACAGCGAACTGAAGACTAGCATCATGATATAGTAGATTAAAGCATTTGATATTGAAAAAATTATACACTTAAAGGAGCAGTTTTTTATCTCTAAAATGCCATTAATTAAGATATGTTTTCATCTTTCTCAATGATTCTTTCGAAAGAGCCTCTTTAACAAGTTCATCTGACCTATTAGAATCTAATTCCTTTGTAATAAGAGTACGTGCTGTAGAAATTGCCAAATCGATAGCTGATGAAGAAACCATGCGGATTGCATCTGCTTCTGCTTGAGCGATTTTTTGCTCAGCCAATTTATTGCGGTTTTTTACATATTCTTCCGCTTTTTTACGAGCTTCAGCAATCACGGATTCAACTTCATGCTTTGCCGCTGCAATAATTTCTTGTGCATCTTTTTCTGCTTCTGCATGCTTGCGTTGATATTCAGCTAATATTTCCTGTGCCTCTTCACGAAGACGTAGAGCCTCATCCAGCTCATCTTTGATACGCTTCGCGCGTGCATCAAGATGATGTAAAACTTTCTGCGGAATCTCGAAATAGACTAAAAGAGCTAAAAAAAGAACTAATCCAACAAAAGCCCAAAAAGTATCACTCATCTTTGTCTTCCTCAATAATCGGCAGTTTTAACAACTGAACGAACAACCTCTTTGCTGATATCAACATCAATCAATTTTTTCACAATTTCAAGGGCGACTTCTTCAGCGATAGAACCAACATTTTGCATCGCTTTATCGCGAATTTTTGCTATCTGTTTTTCAGCATCTGCAAGCTTTTTCTCTAAACGCTCTTCAATTTCCTTCCGTTCAAGCTCTGCCTTTTCTTTTAATTCTTCACCAGCAGCTTGTGCTATGGTATGAGCTTTCAAACGCGCTTCTGCTAATTCACGCTCATAAGTTTCAACAACAATATCTGCTTCCTGCTTCATGCGCATTGCCTGATCTAAATCAGATGCAATCCGATCTCGACGTGTTTCAATAACACCACCAATACGCGGTGCAATCACACGAGAGATAAACAGATAAAAAAGTCCGAAAGAAATTGCCAACCAGAAAAAATGCGAACTAAAATGAACAAAATCAAAAGGCGGAAACACACGATTTGCATGCTCTGCCACTTTCTTGATATGTTCTATCGACGTTTCAGTATTCTGTGCATAAGCGCTGGAAACAAACATCTTCTTTCATCCTTTAGATAGCTTAAACCCTCTCTAACCAATGATAATTAACGAATAATTCTCTGGTTAAGAGCCTAAAAGGGCAAATCTTTCCTCCTAGCGAGAACAAATATACCCTTTTGATGATGATTAAACTCCAAAAAGAAGTAATAAAGCAATGAGCAATGAAAAAATACCCAAAGCTTCTGTCACAGCAAAACCAAAGACGAGACGTCCAAACTGACTATCTGCGGCTGATGGATTACGTAACGCACCAGAAAGATAGCTCCCAAAAATATTACCAAGCCCTAAAGCTGTTCCAGCCATACCAAAGCAAGCAAGACCAGCGCCAATATATTTTGCTGCAAGCACCATTTCCATATTATTCTCCTTTAAAGCGAAATTGCACTATTCGACGGAAAACCGCCAGTTTTATTAATGTCCTGGATGAATTGCATCATTAAGATACATACATGTTAAAACTGTAAAGACGTAAGCTTGAAGAAATGCAACCAAAAACTCAAGAGCTGTAATCGCTACAGTCATAATAAGGGGCAAAATCGAACCACCAACGCCCACGATTCCTACCCCAATCATTGAAACAACAAAACCTGAAAACACTTTGAGCGTAATATGACCAGCTAGCATATTTGCAAAAAGACGAAGCGAAAGACTGATGGGGCGGGAGAGAAAAGATATAATCTCAATCATTGTCACGAGAGGCAAAACGACGACAGGAACCCCACTGGGAACGAACAGTTTCAAAAAACTAACCCCATGTTTATAAAAGCCATAACCAATCACCGTCAAAATAACCACCATTGCCAACGAAAACGTGATCATGATCTGAGAGGTCACCGTGTAAAAATAGGGGAAAAGACCAATAAAGTTAGCAACCAAAATAAAAGTAAACAGAGAAAAAACTAAAGGGAAAAATTGCATTCCCTGCACACCAGATGATTCCCGCAAAGTCGACGCGACAAACTCATAGGCCATTTCTGAAAGAGATTGCATCCGCGTTGGAACCAATCCACGACTTGATGATGAAATAAAGAGAAAAACAGAAGTTATAACAACTGTAACGACTGTAAACAATGATACATTTGTAAAGGATAAATCCATATTCCCTATGGAAATCTTAATCAGCCGTGAAATCTCAAACTGATGAATAGGATCTGGAGCGTGCGCTGTCACTTCAACCTCATTTATCGGACCTTCTCATTGGTCTCTTTATTTTGTTCATCTTGGCGCAATACGCCTTTTTGCCCTAATTGACTGGAGGAAACATACCCCACAGACCGAAGAATACTCAATACACCAGCAGCAAATCCAAGAAAGAGAAAAAACACCAATCCCCACGGCCATGAACCTGCTAACTTATCAAACCCCACCCCCAAAACAATACCAACAATAACACTTGCTAAAAACTCACTGGAAAGCTTAATCGCATCCGCCATCCTTCCTTGTGATTTTTCCCGCCTACCCTTATGCTCACGCTTCCTTAATGCTTGCTTGCGGACTAAAGCTACGCTTAAGTTCTTACTACGACATTCCAAATCCTCTGAATGAAAACACTCTCTTTGCTTTTTCTCTCCAGCCTTCTTGCGACTTATAACGGGTTTTTCGCCCATCGCCATCATTGGCTCCTTCATCAAAAAGCAAAGTAAAAATGCATCTCATAAAACCGTGTGCATCATATTGTTCCCGAATTTATTCGTCAAGACACTAAAAGAAATCTATCACCAATTATCGTATAAATTTTATCGCCTAAATAACAGATTTTTCAATTCGCATGCTTTTTTAAAGATATTTCTTAAAATCCCCAAACCAATTTCACAATATCTCTTAAGAATACATAAAAGCTTCTGTGAATAATATAAAACTCACAGATCCACCCTCTTTATGCTGAAGCGACAAGACGGCACCATTATACACTTTGTTGACCCCAATGTTGCAACAGCTCGCGTCTTGAAAAAAGCATAAAGAGCATTTCTTTAAGTTTGTGATATAATGAGTTACAATTTCAAATAGAATACAATAAAATCCGAATACGATCGCTATACCGTTTTATACAATTTTACCCTACTTATTAAATTTCTCCCTTTAAAAATGAAGGTTGTTAGATTCAGCGGATATTTTTACTTTTTATTAAAAAGAAATCATCGCAAACAAAAGTGCTTATGAATACTCTTTAGTTTTATGAAAAGATAATTTCATGCTTCTTTATAAATAAGCATCATCATTATATTCCCTCCCCTCATATTGTCTTTATTTTTACATTAAAATACACTCTTAAAAGGATTGTGTGCTCTTTCTTCAATATTCCCTATTAAATTCTTCTCATAACATACAAATAAAGAAGCTTTATCAAGAAAAATTAAACTGGGAAAGTTCTATAGCACGCATGATCAATGATTATCGATTTATCAAGACGTTAAAATAAAGATTTTTTTCTTTTATGAAAAAGAAGATATTTGTCTGTGGAAATTATCATTTCACTTTCGATATTTAGAACACTATAAATCATGAAAAGGCTTATTTTTAAGGTTCTATAGATTTCATTCACTTTAAAATAAAGAGCTATCATTTCTTTTTAGAACGTGTCGCAAAAGGATTGTCAGATGCGCGTAATGATAGGCGAACTGGGACACCAGCCATATCAAATGTTTCACGTAACCCATTGATAAGATAACGCAAATACGACTGGGGCATGACTTGGGGTCGTGAGCAAGAAATCATAAATCCGGGAGGACGTGTTTTTACCTGTGTGATATATTTAACCTTAAGCCGACGTCCTGAAACCGCCGGTGGTGGATGATGTGCTACAACAGTTTCAAGCCATTGATTCAATTTAGCCGTGGAAATGCGACGATTCCATACACGGTGTATTATCATGACATTTTCCATAAGTTTATCAATTCCTTGGCCATATTGTCCTGATAAAGGAACAGCTCTCAAACCGCGAACTTGAGGAAGAAATCGCGCACATTTTTCATGCAAATCAATCAATGTAGCCTGACTATTTTCAATAAGGTCCCACTTATTGAAAGCAATAACTGGAACACGCCCTTCACGAATCACAAGATCAGCAATTTGTAAATCCTGCTTCTCAAAAGGTATCGTTGCATCAAAAACAATGACCACCACTTCTGCAAAACGAATCGCACGCAAAGTATCAGCGACCGATAGCTTTTCTAATTTTTCTTGAATTTTCGATTTTCGACGTAAACCTGCAGTATCAAAAAGTTTAATTTGACGACCATCCCATTCCCAATCGACAGAAATAGAATCGCGGGTCAACCCTGCTTCTGGTCCTGTTAACAACCGATCTTGCTTCAGCATACTATTGATAAGGGTGGATTTTCCTGTATTGGGACGCCCCGCAATGGCAATCCGAATAGGCTTTCTTTCATCGTACATACCCCCCTCTTCTTCCGAATTGTTCACATCATCACCAACAGAGGCTGGCTGTATCGTCATATCTTCTTCTTTGTTGTTGCCCAAAGCGCGCTCTGCCCCAACAGCGTCTATAATGGCATCACGAAGATCGCTAAGTCCCAAACCATGCTCAGCCGATATTGGACACGGCTCTCCCAAACCTAATGACCACGCCTCATACTCTCCCCCTGTTGCCGCTTTTGACTCAGACTTATTGGCAACAAGCACAATCGGTTTTCCTGATTTGCGAACCAGTGAAGCAAAATTTAAATCACTTGGTGTTATTCCGCTCTTTGCATCAAACATAAATAAAACAAGATCTGCTTCATCAATCGCAGCTTTTGTCTGAGAACGCATACGCCCCTCAAGGGTATGATCTCCCGCTTCTTCCAGCCCAGCCGTATCAATTACATCAAAACGTAGATCTTGAAGTTTTGCCGCATGAATACGCCGATCACGTGTTACACCAGGCTTATCATCAACCAAAGCCAATCTTTGCCCAACCAAACGATTAAAAAGTGTTGATTTCCCAACGTTGGGACGACCAACGATAGCAATGGTAAGGCTCATCGATTTATTCCTTATTTACTTTGCCCTCAGCTTGCATAAGCTCAAGCATTATTCGAGCCCGATCTGTTATTTTTGATCTTAGCGCACCTTCTGCAGAAATTTTCTGAAAATAGTCAACGGCCTCATCAATCTTCCCTGCTTTATAAGCAGCTAAGCCTAAAACCTCTCGTGCGGACATACGCATAGGATCAAGGTCACTTGCCATATCTTTGACGCGCTTTTTGACATCCTCCAAGCTCCCTGTATCAACTAAAATATAGGCTGCTCGAATTTTTGCAACTTTCCGCAAAATCTGCGGTGCTTTCTCATCCGCAGCAACGGAATCAAAGATCTCCACCGACTTGATAAGATCACCTTGCTCCATGCGTAAAGAAGCCTCCCGCAAACGGGCAAGAAAAGGATACCCCCCAAAATGAGAGTCTTTAACATTTTCCAATTGCTTTATCGCCTCATCAAAATGACGTGTATCCGCAAAATTAAGGCTTTTTACAAATGCATCACCAATATGGCTGGCTTTCTTTATTTGCGCATGATGATAAATTTGATAAGCAATTATCATGAGGATGAAAAGAAGAGCAGCCCCAATAATTGAAAAACCATACCGTCTCCAAAAAGCAAGCGCCTTTTCCTGACGAAATTCTGCATTAACTTCAGCAATAAAACTATCATACGACATATAACATACCTTGCAAAAAATTTACTTTCTACACTTTTACGCATAAATGGACAAAGATGGTAGTCCTCATTCACGAAAAAACTTTAAGTTGCTCCGTTTATTCATTTCAAAGCAATATGTATTCTAATCGATTGGACCTTTGCAACTGCATCAATTAAAAATGATGTAAATATCCTTTTGCTTCACATAACCATTTTTATATAATTTGAATTTATAAAAAAGATCATAACCGTAATGTCATACATGCACTTATTGATAATGTTCATCATTCGTCCCTCATTAATGTATACAAAAGACAGTTTTTTTAAGTCTTTTTAAATAACCCTTTCCCTATCTTTGGTTGTAGAATAGCATTAAATATACTTCCTAGGCTTTAAATAAAAATTTTTATATATCCCTTCAACTTATCTTCATACGATGAACAATCTTTTGGTATCCATCCTTAAAGTTTTCAAAAAATATCCTATTGTAATGGCCAAACCCACATAAGCATGGGAACAGCAACAATAATGATCAATACCGCTAAGGGAGCCCCCAAACGCGGATAATCACTAAAACGATATCCTCCTGGCGCCATCACGAGCATATTGCTTTGATGTCCAATAGGTGTAAGAAATTCACATCCCGCACCAATGGCAACAGCCATCAAAAAAGCTTCAGGCTTATAATGAAGAGAATGAGCAAAACTTGACGCGATGGGAGCGACCATCATAACTGTCGCAGCATTATTTAAAAATGGCGTGACCAACATGGCTGTCACCAACATCAGTGCTAAAGCGCCAAATGGTGGGAAAAATATTGCCAGTTGGCTCAGCCATTGACCAATGAGATCCGTACATCCCGTTTTCTCTAACGCTTCACTCACTGGAATAAGAGCCGCTAATAGGACTAATATTGGACCATCTAATGCCTGATACAGATCACGTGCGGGCAAAACACGAAAAATAACCATTGCAGCAGCAGCAGAAAAAAAAGAAAAAGCAACTGGAACAATATGAAAAGCTGTAAAAATAATGGCTATAAATAAAATAGCTAAAGATATAAAACCATGTCGTAAATTTCCAAACACAATATTTCGTTTTGCTAAGGGTAAACATTTCAATTCCCTTAATAAATTTGGAATAACCGCATCTTGTCCTTGTAAAACAATCACATCCCCAAGATGAAAAACAATATCATCAAGTCTTGCCCGCACCCTTTCATGTTGACGACTTAACGCAAGCAAATTGACATTATAGCGATCAAAGAGGGAAAACTCTTTCGCACTAATGCCAATAAGAGGCGAATTATGCGTGATGACCGCTTCAATAATATCAATGTCACTGTCCTTATCCCCAGTAGAAAGAGTTTGCTCCTTAGAAAACTCTAAACGAGCAGAATTCATCACACTATCTATTCCTGTATGCGATCCTTCCAACAAAACGATATCGTTTTCAGACAAAACAAAATCCGGTAGTGGCGAAATAGATACTTTGTTTCTGATGATTTGAATCACCATAACATCACCACTTGATGGCTTAACCAAATCAACAATACTTTTCCCCACAATGGATGAATTTATTGGAATATGCACTTCTACAACATAATTACGAATATCAATGGCATCATCAAATGATCCACCTGAGCGCACACGCACTGGCAAAAGCCAATAAAAACAGACCAAATATAAGACACCAACCGTCGCAATAACCGCACCAACTGGTGTAAAATCAAACATCGTAAAAGGTGTTCCTGCTAAACGTTCTTGCATCGCTGAAATAACAACATTGGGAGATGTTCCTATCTGTGTCATAAGCCCCCCCAATAAAGAACCAAAGGCCATGGGCATCAAAAAGACAGAAGGAGAAACCTGAGAACGACGAGCAAACTGAAAAGCTATCGGGAGCATAATAGCCAAAGCACCAATATTTTTAACAAACATTGATAAAACGACAACAGAAAAAACCAAAAAAGCTAATTGAAGGCGCACCGATTTCACATCTGGCCATATCCGCTGAATAATAAATTCCATTATACCAGAGCGTGATACAGCCGTACTGACAACAAACACACTTCCCACGATAATAACAATATCATTACTAAAACCGCTAAAAGCTTCCTTTGGACTGACAAGACCAACAGCACACGCTATTAATAATGTACAAATAGCGACAAGATCATAACGAAATCGATCCCAAATAAATACAACCATCATGAGACCAATAATCGAAAAGGCCATTATTTGATTTTCTGTCATAATACTCACCTCTCCCCATTAAATTATAATGAACAAAAACATAACTTTATATGTTTTAAATATTCCTATAAACAGCAGTAAGATAAAAGCAGACATAGGAATATTTTATGATAATTTAAAGTGATAAAAAATATGATGCGCGTAAACTTATCTCTCCTTCATTATGCGTGCTTTTCTATAACGTGCTCAATCCAAAGAAAATCAATAAAAAATTGATAAAGTGATATTGCAAAAAAGATGAGAATAACTCTAATATAGAGGGGTGATAACTGTTGAAACTGGTACACGCTATATTTTAACCTTTGTCATTGCTTAAAAGAGTTTATCTTCACTCTCAATTTTAAAGAGTGATAAAAATGAAAGAAAAAAGAATGGTCAAGCTTAATAGTGGGTATCAAAGTAACCTGAAATATTGGCTCACTTGCATTATTGGATTTATTGCTATCTTAGCAATTATAGTTGTTGGTGGATTTTATATTGCAAAACCCTATCTTGACAGTTTTGTAAAACAAGAGATAGCCCGTCGTGCCATAAAAGCAGAAACATCTGAAGTCAGCATTCTAGGTAAAGTCAATTTGAAGAATGTTACACTCCCCGTTCCAGCCGGTACATCACTGAAAATTGGTGCCATTTCTGCCCGTCCTCCTTTTTCTTTTATTCCTGGAACTTTTACATTTTATAATGTTGATTTAAAACATAATAATATTCATGTAAAAATACCCCAAATTTCTCTTAAAAATGTATCCTTAAAAGATAAAGACAGAACAATCACATCACGTCTATTACAATCAATGATGCGTATTGATCTTGCCTCAATAAGTGCACCTAATATACAGCTTTCTATAGAAAATAAAAACAAACGAACAGAAACAGTTGAAGTCAAGAATTTCCAGCTTTCTGATTTTAAAGGCGGCCATATTCGTTCCGTTAGTATCAAAAATATGGATCTTAAAACGGTTGTGGTCAATGGTGATAAACAGATGCACCTGATGGCTAAAAGTAATACAATAAAAGCTCATGATATTGACATCAATTATGCCTATTCTATCATTTTCGGAAAAAATAACGTTCTCAATCAAGGGAAAACCGTTACAGGTCCTATCTCTCTGAACAATATAAGTGTCGATATTTTTGAAGAAGCAGAGAAAAATAGCTCTTTCTTTCTCGGCCAATTTAAAACATCTGGTCTAAAGATGAAACCACTTGAACAAACGCCTGAAAAATTGGTCAAAGCTTATCTTAATGCAAGGAAAGAGAATAATAAAGTCGCAGAAAAAAGAGCACAAAATGGTCTCCTTCTAAACATACTGCTCGCTATTACCTCAGCAGATGCCAAAGTTGATAATGTCACCATTGATATCCCACCATTGAAAGCAACGCTTGAATCATTTCAACTTAAACCAAGCTTGTGGAAACATCCTATCCCCAAAAAGCTTTTTCTTTCACTCAATAGCTTTTCCGTTTTACCTAAAAAAATGAATGAAAAAGATCTAGAACTTTTAAAAAAGATGGGATTTGAACAAATTGATTTTTCAGGAAAACTTGATATTTCTTACGATGAAAAAAAACGTATGCTCTTTCTTGATGCCATGTCTTTCAATATGAAAGATGTTGGATCTGGAAACATATCGGCTAAGGTTATTGATGTTGATGAAAAGCTTTTTTCTGGTCAACAAAATGTCATGATAGCTGCTTCTCAAAACCTTGGTATCAATGAAATTGATATACAATATCGGGATGCAGGTTTTATTGATAAGCTTTTTTCTTATCTTGCAAAAAACCTTAATGACAGCCAACATGATCTTAAAAAGGAACTCTATGACGATTTCTATTTAATGATGACGCAAACCCCAAAAATGTTGCTCAAAAATCAAAATGAGGCAGAAAAAATTTCAAAATCCTTAGGTGAATTTGCTAAAAATCCACAAACATTAATTGTTAAAATTAAAGCAAAAGATAATAAAGGGCTCACAATGGTTGATCTCGAATCCGCTCTACAAAATGATCTATCCAAAGCTTTAAGCAAAGTAGACCTCGCTATTAAAAATGAAGCATCGCCTTAAACATATCGTACTTTGGACATAATGATTTTGTCTATAAATCAAGAACTTTATTCCTCTTTTTGCTTTTATATGATACAGAAAATATCATGATAGAGTCACTTACACAGAGAATATAGAAACATAAAATTGTCGATAGTTGGAGTTGTTCATGTCTGATTTATCTTCAAATCGCTTGCCTAATCGCGCTTCTCGTGTCACCAATCAAGCGCTTTCTGCTATCGAGCGTTTTCTTCATATTGAAGCTCTTAGTGGTATTGTTCTTTTACTCGCTGCTGCTTCTGCACTGATTTTTGCCAATTCTCAATATGCTGCTTTCTATGAATCTTTTTGGCATACACCTCTTGGCTTTAATTTGGGGCATTTCACTCTTTCATGGGATTTACATTTCTGGGTTAATGATGCCCTTATGACTATTTTCTTCCTCGTCGCAGGAATGGAAATTCGACGCGAAATTCATGAAGGTGCTCTTGCCGATTTTAAACAAGCAATTTTACCAATTATTGCTGCAGTAGGGGGTGTTTGTGTCCCTGCAATCATTTATTTCATTTTCAATTCTAACGGCGGGCATATCCACGGTTGGGCTGTGCCAACCGCAACAGATATTGCCTTTGCTCTTGGTATTCTGGCTCTTCTTGGAAAAAAAATTCCTTCTAATCTTCATATCATTCTTCTATCATTAGCGATCATTGATGATATTATTGCTGTTCTTATTATTGCTTTTTTCTACTCAACAAACATTGAGCCTAGCGGTTTAATGATTGCAGGAGCAGGTATTGCGCTGGTATTCTTTTTTCAATGGATTGGACTTGCATCAGCATGGCTGTACATTTTACCTGGCGCAATCATTTGGTGGGGTTTATTGGTAACAGGCGTTCATCCATCCCTTGCTGGTGTAATCTTAGGTATGATGACTCCCGTTTTTCCTACACGCACTCTTGTAGCGCCACTGACCATGCTCAGCAACGCTATGCAAATTCTTCAAGAAAAAAACACAAAAACAGATCTCCATCATATTTCAACTGCCTTGAAAAAAATGCGTAAAGGACAGCGGGCCATGATTGCGCCGGTAACGCGTGTTCAAAAGGCACTGCATCCATGGGTTGCATACGGTATCATGCCGATTTTTGCCTTTGCAAATGCAGGCGTAAGTTTTGCAAACTTTGACCTTTCTTCCCATGAATCATTTTTAATTGTTCTTGGTGTTGTTATTGGTCTTTTTGTTGGAAAGCCTCTTGGCATTATCACTGCTAGTTATCTAGCCGTAAAATCAGGACTATGTCGTCTTCCTCCTCAAATGACATGGACCGGTATTTTACTCATTGGTTTTTTAGCAGGAATTGGCTTTACAATGTCTATCTTTGTTTCAATGCTCGCCTTTAAAGATATTATCCTGCTTGATGCTGCAAAAATTGGTGTCCTTTGTGGCTCTGGTTTATCTGCTCTTATTGGTCTGGGATATGGCTTTATTTATATTAAGCGCAATAAAGACATCTCTCATAGTTCCGAATAAAACCAAACAATCATCTGCTTTGTTGAAGTGATCTTTTAGCATAACTAAGATTTTTCCTACTATTCTTGAAATGGGTGTATCTGCTTGCTAAGATATCTTTATCTTACGCTTTTACTGGTCAAATGAGCGATTTGAAAAACTCTATAAAAACGTTAAAAATTTCTTTTTGTTGTTTCATTTATCAGAGATAAAAATATTGAAGTCTCAAAAAAGTTTCTGTCATTATCGCCTCTGTCCTTAGCTTATTTTCTGCCCTCAAACATGCTTGAATATATCTCTACAGATCGTTCTTACATCGCTATATTCGTCTCTACGAGAATGAAAATATCATGATCACAACAGAGATTAAAATAGTCTTTTTGGCAGAGCTTTCCTCTTTCAAACTCTTTAAAAAGTGCGTTAAAATTTAATGATTACCAATCGTCTCAATTAAAATATTAAGATATATAATATTTTTTCAGTACTCTTAAATTATCGTGAGAAAACCTTTAAAACTCTAGATCTCACATAGAAACTAGATCATAAAGGAGAATAGATCACAGATAAATTTTTAAATGATATTCATAAATGGGTATATTTTATTTATTGTCAAAACAAGTCTTGTCTATATGGTGTCGTATTTGATTATGGATTAAAGAAACAGAGGCGGTTCCATCAATGACGATAAATCGTTCGTCTATTTCTGATAAAAGTTGATATCCTTCATAAACTTTTTCAATAAATGAGCGTTTTTCTTCGTATTTTAAGACTAAACCATCCCTTTTTTGCAATCGTTCGATAAGAGCAGCAGGAGGCAAATGAAGGTAAAATGTGATCTGAGGTCTTGGAAGAGCTTGATTTAATTGAATCACACTTTCAAGAGAAAGACCTCAAGCGTAGAAATAAACAAGACTAGAATAAACATATCGATCACTGATTAATAAATTTTGCGATGAAGTTCAAGAAGGTTCGATAATTTCAAGCGTATGTTTGCGTCTATCTGTTGCGGCTAAAAGCGCTAAAAGCAATGGATCAATCTGTTTTCCACTCTCTAAATAATCTCTAACCTCTGGTTTATCTCTATACCAATTACTAGGCTGAAAAGTTTGTATGATATGTTTTTCTTGTGAGTAATGATGAGAAATTTCTTTTGTTTGAGTTGTCTTTCCACTCCCATCGAATCCACATAAAGCAATAAAAGAGCTAGAATATTTTTTTAGAGACCACATGGAATTATAAATATCTTTATTAAGATACATTTTCTCTCCATCCATATAATTTACATCATTTTACTTCTAAAATCTTTTTGTTTACAGATAAGGCATTTTATCTCTTAATGTCAAAAGTATGATATCAAGAGCCCTCTCCCCTTCAATGGAGGAGCTTGAAATTTTCATAAATTATTGACTTCTAGGATAATATTTTTAATTTTGAAACAAATAAAAAGAAAATTCTGCAAGTTCTATACTGTTAATTATGAAGTATAACTCCCCTTTCATAACACACAGGTGCATTATTCTTCTCTATCAATCATCTCTTATAAGCAACTCCCCTTTATCTTATATTTAGAAGATCCATAAAAAGTATTTTATGTTGTTCCTTAAATTGTTTTTATTTACTATAATAAGCTTGTTTATAATATGAACAAAAACAGCTTTTTCTTTATCATAAGAAAATTTTCACTGTATTTGTTATTCTTATCAAATTAAAAATATAAATTATGCTTATAAAGAAAATCATTCATACATATGAAAACTTTAATGTTCTTGAAACTGAGCGTTTAAAAATATTTAACTCTTATCCAGTCCATAAACAGCATGTAATGTTCTCACTGCAAGTTCAGTATAAGCGCTATCAATCAAAACAGAAATCTTAATCTCAGAAGTCGTGATTGCTTGAATATTAATGCCCTTTTCAGCTAAAGCCTTAAAAGCTGTAGCAGCAACACCTGCATGGCTGCGCATTCCAATACCAATTACAGATATTTTGGCAAGATCACTTTCAAATTGGAGAACATCAAATCCAATTTCTTTCCGATTTTTCTCAAGAAGTGCAACGGCTTTTTCTACATCAGCTGATGGAACTGTAAAAGTCATATCCGTTTTTGAGCCATCTTCAGAAATATTTTGCACAATCATATCAACATTAATGCACTCTTCAGCCAAGGGACCAAAAATTGCTGCCGAAATCCCTGGACGATCAGCAAGCCGACGCAGCGAAATTTGTGCTTCATCTTTAGCAAAAGCAATACCCGTAACATTTTGTTGTTCCACGATTTCATCCTCATCGCAAATAAGTGTTCCAGAAGAACTCATTGGATCCTCCATGCCTAATGCATCAGGATCTTCAAAACTTGAACGTACAAAGGTACGAACCTTATGAACCATGGCCAATTCAACAGAACGAACCTGTAAAACTTTTGCCCCAAGAGAAGCCATTTCCAGCATTTCTTCAAAAGCTACTTTTGGTAAACGGCGCGCTTTCGGTTCTATACGTGGATCCGTTGTATAAACACCATCCACATCCGTATAAATATCACAGCGATCAGCTTGTACAGCTGCTGCTATAGCAACAGCACTTGTATCTGACCCTCCTCGCCCTAAGGTAGAAATCCGATTATCCGGAGCTAACCCCTGAAAACCAGCAATAACGGCAACCTGTCCCTCTTGAAAACGCTCTATTAAAAAAGACCCATCAATATCAGTAATACGCGCACGACCATGTGCATTGTCTGTATGAATAGGGATCTGCCAGCCAAGCCATGAACGTGCATTGATCCCCATCGCTTGAAGTGTCAAAGCCAGCAAACCTGAAGTGACCTGTTCACCAGAAGCAACCACAACATCATATTCACGAGCATCTCTATGTGTAGACGAAGCTTCACACGTCCACTGGACAAGCTCATTGGTTTTACCCGCCATCGCAGAAACTACAACAGCAACTTCATGCCCTGCATCAACCTCTCTTTTAACATGCCGAGCAACATTATGAATACATTCAATGTTTGCGACAGACGTTCCACCAAATTTCATGACAATGCGCGCCATTAATAACACTCTTACCTTTACATCTCTTATCTCAAACGATAATGAGAATAAGATGCTGTATCAACTAACCATTTTCTCGACATAGCGAATATCTATCATTTGTGCAAGTTGCATTATGATTATATTAATTTTTCTTGACTTTGTATAAAATCTTCTGGACTTGATCATTAAAAATAAAAGGAAGGCAACATGATAGAGGAAAGACAAACAACTGTTGATCAAAGTGAAATTGATCACTTTTCACGGATTGCTAAAGAATGGTGGGATCCGCAAGGAAAATTTCGACCTCTTCATCAATTTAATCCAACACGTCTTGCTTACATCAGAGAAAAAATCTGTTTAGAGTTTAATCGTGACCCTGTTTCACTGACGCCCTTTGATAATTTGAAAATTCTTGATATTGGCTGTGGAGGAGGCTTGTTATGTGAACCCATGGCACGTCTTGGCGCTATTGTTGTAGGCGTTGACGCTGCACAAACGAATATTGAAGTTGCAAAAATCCATGCAGCCCAAAATAACCTTTCAATTGATTATCGCACGACAACAGCAGAAGCACTCGCCAATGAAGGAGAAAAATTTGATATCATCCTTAATATGGAAGTTGTTGAACATGTCGCTGACGTTAATCTCTTCATAAAAGCGACAGCAAAAATGCTAAAACCACAAGGGTTGATGTTTGTTGCAACACTCAACCGCACGTGGAAAGCATGGGGGCTTGCTATTGTAGGCGCTGAATATATCCTCCGTTGGCTTCCTAAAGGAACCCATGATTATAAAAAATTCCTAAAACCTCGAGAGCTTAAGAATTTCTTATCAAAAAACGCTCTGTCTGTCATTGATGAGATAGGGATTACTTATAATCCATTAAACGACAGCTGGAATCGCTCAAAAGACATGGATGTTAACTATCTCCTTCTCGCAAAACGGCCTTAAAGGATATGATAAGCTTAATGGTATGTTATTTACAGCGATTATATGCCTTGCAATAAAGAATTGAGTTTTCCCTCAGCTTCTAAAGCATAAAGGTCATCACAACCGCCAACGTGATAATCACCTATAAAAATTTGTGGAAATGTATTACGTCCATTCGCGCGCTGTACCATTTCTTGACGAAGAGATGTGGAAGCATCAATATCTGTATATTTTACCCCTTTTTTATCAAGCAAATCACGTGCTTTTGTGCAATAAGGACAATCAGGGCGTGTATAAATAATTATCTCTTTCATAAGTATTATCCTCCAAGTATTTTTTAATAATATCCACTTTAAATTCCTATTGAGAAGAAGGAAATATAGAATCTTCTTTAAGGACACGGGAAAATGTTAGCACATCAACCCGTCGTGCACCTGCATATTTTAGTGCAGCAGCTGCTGCCGTAACTGTTGCACCGGTTGTAAATACATCATCAATCAGTAAAACGGAACATCCTTTGAGATATTTTTTAACTTTATGCGAAACCTTAAAAGCATTTTTTACGTTAAGTTTTCTCTCTCTTGAAGAAAGACTAACCTGCGGGCGCGTATGCCGACAACGAACAAGCCAACCGGGTTTTAAAAGCTTTTTTTGTGATGCTGCAATATAACGCGCAAGCTCAGCAGATTGATTATAACGCCTCTCCCAAAAACGACGAAAATGCAATGGAATGGGAATAATAACATCACACTCATCGATAACCTCACGTCCAGCAGATATCATCCAATTAGCCATAAAAGATGCCAATTCTATATGATCACCATATTTTAAGCGCGTTACCAAAGTGCGTGCAAGTCCTTTATGAACAATGACTGAGCGAACACGTGAAAAAGGGTAAGAATTACGCAGCGCTTCACCACTGAGAAAACCATCCCCCATATCACAAACAAAAGGTGTCCCCATAACAGGACAATAAGGTTTCGTAATAAATTGGAGATCTTTCCAACATTCAGAGCAAATCGTGCCATAAGTAGAAACATTTTGCTTACATCCAGGACAAATTGGTGGATAAAGCACCGTTTTAAAGTGCTCAATGAATCGGCTGAGCACATCCCCGCTATTTAAAGCCGCTTCTCGAAAGTAAAACATTATAAATTTAGGCTTTTACAAATTCCCCGTAGAACAAAAGTTCTTTTGTATTTCCTCGATTTATAAATTTAATTTCTTTAAAAACTCTTAAGCTTCTATAAACTCACTTTTATTTCACATTATAAACTTGACAGAGCGCGCACAAACATGAACCTTTTCAAAATATATTCTTTCATAAATCGAAAGTGTTCCACAATATGGCCCATCCTTTAATTTTTGATCATAACCGCATTGAACAATTCCGCAAACGCGCCTTCCAAAAAGCAAAAAAAGGATATGACTTTTTACTCTCTCTCACGGCAGAAGATCTCTATCAACGTCTTAGAACTGTTGATCGCCTCTTTACATTAGCTCTTGATTTACACAGCCATACAGATCTTGCCACGCAAGCTCTCATAAAATCTGGAAAGGTTTGTTCTATAGAACGTATTGAAACCGATACGCTTTATCAAAGCCATGATAAAAAATTTCATTTACGTCATCGAGAATTTCTTGATTTCCCTCAAAACTATTGTGATCTTATTGTTTCACTTCTTTCATTACAATTGACGAATGATACCCCTGGTGTTCTAAGCCAGATAAAAAACACCCTTAAACCAGATGGTTTATTTCTAGCTGTTATGACAGGAGCGGGGACACTCAAAGAACTACGTGAATGTCTCCTACAAGCTGAAATTGAAATTTATGGTGGAGCAAGCCCTAGAATCTATCCTTTTGTCGACATTCGTGATGCAGGCACTCTTTTACAGCGTGTTGGATTTGCTCTTCCTGTAACCGATGTTGAAGAGATTACAATACGTTATAATACAATGTTTGACCTTATGGACGATCTTAAAGCAATGGGAATGCAAAATGCTCTCATTAATCGTTCACGGCGCCCTGTCTCTAAACGCTTTTTTCTCCGCGCTGCTGAAATCTATAGGCAAAAATTTAGCGATCCTGATGGACGTATTCGTGCCCATTTTTCTTTCATCTGGCTCTCTGGTTGGGCTCCTCATCCCAATCAACAAAAACCTTTACACCCTGGTTCTGGAAAAATATCTCTTACAGAGGTTTTAAAACCCCAAAAAATATAACCCAAAATCATTTTTCAAAAATACTTTTATCCGTTGTTCGTAATATTTGACTGGTGATTGTTCCTGCTATCATTGAATCACTCACATTTAAAGCGGTACGTCCCATATCAATCAGCGGCTCAATAGAGATAAGGACAGCAACCAAAGTTACAGGAAGTCCCATGATTGGTAACACAATCAATGCTGCAAAAATAGCCCCTCCCCCCACACCAGCAACACCAATGGAACTCAATGTTACAATCCCAACAAGCGTCGCAATCCAAGTAGGATCAAGAGGATTAATCCCCATAGTTGGTGCAATCATGGTCGCAAGCATTGCTGGATAAAGACCAGCACACCCATTTTGTCCAATTGTTGCCCCAAAAGAAGCAGCAAAACTCGCGATGGATTGCGGTACACCTATCCACTGTGTTTGCGCTTCAATATTCAAAGGAATACTTGCAGCACTTGAACGACTGCTAAAAGCAAATGTTAAAACTGGTAAAACTTTTTTGAAAAAACGGAAGGGGTTAATTCCTGATATGCCGAGCAGCACACCATGTATTCCAAAAATTAAAATAATACCGACATAAGAGGCAATGATAAAAACGAGTAAATTTAAAATATCTGAAACATGCGAAGATGCTCCTACTTTTGTCATAAGTGCAAAAATACCATAAGGTGTCAAAGCAATCACAAGACGAACTAACCGCATAATCCAAGCTTGTGCTATTTGAATAAATAAAAGTGCTTTTTCCCCTTTTTCTGGCTCATCTTTCTTCAAAAGAAGAACCGCAGCCCCTAAAAATGACGCAAAAATAACAACACTGATAATTGATGTACGCTTGGAGCCACTTAACTCAGCAAAGGGGTTTTTAGGAATTAAAGATAAAATCATCTTTGGAATATTCATATCTCCAAGCTGAGAAATACGATCTCCAAGAACAGTAGAAACATTTTGCCCTTCATGCACCAAACCATTTGCGGTTAAACCAAAGGCGTTCACAACCAAAATGCCAACCAACGCTGAAAGAGCCGTTGTAAAGAGTAATATTGAAATGGTCATTATACTCATTTGTCCAACAGCATAAACAGAATGCAAATGAGCAACCGCTGAAACGATAGAGATAAAAACTAATGGCATAACAATCATTTGGAGTAACAAGATATAACCATTCCCAACAATGTTAAACCATTCAACGGATTTCAATAAAGTGACTTCACCTTCTCCATAAATAACCTGCAAAACACCACCAAAAATCAAGCCAAAGATAAGCCCCAACATAACACGGCGTGAAAGACTCCATTGCATTCTTTTACTTTGGGCAATCCACAATAAAAAAATAACAAATAGAAATAAATTGATGAAAAAATTAAATGTCATTGTCTATGCCCAGTCTACATCCACGATTGTTATGATTGATGGTGAATAATATGCATCATTCAAAATCAATGCATAATATTTAAAACTAAGGTATAAAACTTATAAGGATTTTAAAAAATCATTATTTTTTTAATTTATAGATTAAAAGAGAATTTTTTATCTACGAATAACTGTTTAAAGAAAATAAATAAATTTATTTCCCCACTCTTTAAAATTAAAGAGCTTATCAAATAGTTTAAAAAGAGAAATATAAACACCTTTCATTGCATTTTAATATTGAATAATTCCAACCTATCTTATTTTATCAAAGTCCTTATCACTCTCTTTTTCCCTTTAAGTTGAAAAAAGCTTTCTTTAAAAATGATTCATTAACAAAAAAACATTCATGAATTTTCTGAAAAATAAACCATCTTAGCAATTTTATGGACTGCGCTCTCAAAAGCTTTTTAGGAAAACTTTTTTACTTTTTGAAATTCCCTTAGGCATAAAAATATGCCCTCTCAATAACAAAAAAATCGCAAATGTGAAGGCTTGAAAAATCACGATCCTATTGAAAGAAAATACAACCAATAATGAATAGTATTATTTAATACAACCTAAAACATAATACCAACAAAAATACCCTATATCCTATCGATATAGCCAAATTAAGTGATATCAACCGTCATAATAGTCGTATTCAATATCGGTCTATATATCAAAGATAAGGAGTTAAATCACGCATGAAACGTACCATAACATTTATTATTTTATCTTCTCTATTGATACTTTTGTTTGCTGTATTAGTATCACTTGGATATACGAAAGTGAGCGATCTGAATTTGTACGATGAACTTTATCAGTCATATCTCACTAAAAATTCAGGGTATTGCGAAAAAGGGGAAATAGCAAAAGAATATATAAAAATATTTAACAGTAAGATGGAACCTGTCATATCTACAGAATAGGATAAAGGATCGTTTTAGAAATATTGCATAGAACAACAAATTAATCTTCATAATTAGATATTTTAAAACATTACGACACGATATTTATCTTTTGTGGATGCTGTTTGATTTTTAAGTAAAGAACCCCCAATATAAAAATCTGCTAAGTAATCAAATAGGATGCTATTCGATTTATTGAGAAAAGGCTTTTTCCTCAAAAAACTTGGAGCAGACTTTTAGTGATCTGATGTTTGAATACGTAGAAAATTTCTAGATTCTCCAACGAGAATTAACAAAAAAGAACAAATTATCCGTATAGAGAAAATAATACCTTGTAATTTTCTACCCGTTTTAAAAATCCAGCTATTGCCTTCATGATGATTGTATAACGATATCGTAAATGTCACGAAAAAGGTATAGAAATCCCCATGTAATCTTGCTCTTAAAACACGGAAGCAACAAATAGTTAGGAAGTGTACCCTAAATTTTTAAATAATAAAAGAAGTGTGTTTGTGGCTTATCAGCATAACAAAATAAGGTTTTGCATTTTTACTCTCCAGAATAAAACACTTCGTATTTTTATAAGTATAGCATTGAGGCTATTGAATATAAATAATATTTTTTATCTCTTATTTAAAAGTAATAAAATTATTTTCTGTCCCCCGCCATAAGAGAAATAAGCCAAGCAGATAAAAAATGTTTGATAAAAAGCTAAATAGATCAAATCATCTTTAGCACAACGATATAACATGGAGATTACAGAAATATCGTCATCGTTGTCATCTTTAGTATACTTGAGATCTTTGTATTGCATTCCTTATGAGCAATGTTGAAAAAACGGGGATATTTTCTCTAAAACAAATGAATAAATGAACCGCTATAATAATATACAGTTTTAAAAGAATACAAAGTGTCTTTGCTTTCAATTTAATAGGCACATTCTAAAAATATAGGTTCGACGGACTCATTCCAAATAGAAGAGTAATAAAACAAAAGTTTTTCAGCATCTGTTTGCCCTGTTGCCACAACCTCTTCTAAAGGATTAAGAAAATTTGTTTCATCAAAACCATTTGCATCATACTGTTTCCGATTTTTTAAGCCCTTGCGTGCAATCGCAATAGCTTGACGGGCTAATTCTAAAAGAATGGTCTGACGAAAAGAGGTTTTTAAACCTTCTTTGGGAACGCGTTGGCGCATATCTAAAACTTCTTCAAAACTCCAATCTTTTGTCAAAGCCTCTGCCTCGTTAAGCGCTTCTCTATCATAAAGAAGCCCAACCCAAAAAGCCGACAATGCACAGATGCGCTTCCAAGAACCGCAATCAGCGCCTCTCATTTCTAAAAATCTTTTTAAGCGGACTTCAGGAAATAACGTTGATAAGTGATTAATCCAATCTCCCATGTTTGGAATTGAATTTGCAACGTGTCCTCTTAATGCTCCATTCATAAACTGACGAAACGTTATATGTGTACAATCATAATAACGACCATCACGTACAACAAAATACATGGGAACATCGAGGGCCCATTCAACGTAATCGGCAAAACCAAAATGCTCAGAAAATATAAAGGGAAGAACACCTGTCCTGTGATTATCCGTATCACGCCAAATTTCAGAGCGCCATGACAAAAAGCCATTTGGGCGTCCTTCTGTAAAAGGTGAACTTGCAAATAAGGCAGTGGCAACAGACTGTAACTTCATGGATACTTGCATTTTTCGCCGCATATCACTTTCAGATGAAAAATCAAGATTAACCTGAACTGTTGATGTGCGATACATCATATTAAGACCATTATGCCCGACTTTCGGCATATAATCAGTCATAATCTGATAACGTGATTTAGGCATTTTCGGCGTTTCAGCTAATGTCCACTTTGGGCTCGCTCCCATCCCCAAAAAACCAATACCCAATGGTTCTGCAATTTTCTTGAGAAGCGTTAAATGTTCCATTAACTCATGATACGTCTGACCTACTGTTTTTAATGGTGCCCCAGATAATTCAAACTGTCCTCCAGGTTCCAAAGAAATAGCCCCCTGATCAACTGATCCTACGAGTCCTATAATATTCCCGTCATCTAAAATAGGTTTCCATCCTAAAGCGCTTTGCATCCCCTCTAACAGCGCTCTAATTCCCCTCTCACCGTAATAAGGAACAGGATGAAACCCATCTCTATAAAACGGAAATTTCTCATGTTCTGTACCAATACGCCAATCTTCTTCTGCTTTATACCCCCCTTGGAAATAGCTAACCAAGGAATCTAAGTTATAAACTTCACTTTCATCCATTACATCAAGCGCCATAACTTATCGTATCCTATCATTAGTATTATCATCTTAAATAAATTGTTTAGAATGATTTCACAGACATCTCAATCCATTGACCAATCCCCCACGGTAGCATTAAGAAGAGTCAAAGCCGCAACAGCAGCAGTATCAGCGCGTAAAATGCGTGGACCTAATGATATTGAAACCACAAAAGGATGCTTTTTTAAAAAGCTACGCTCTTCTTCACTAAATCCACCTTCTGGTCCAATGAGAACACCAGGTGCTGTAACATCACGCTGTTTAAAAGAAGATAATGGATTATGCGATTGATGCTCTTCATCACAAAAGAACAAAGGCTGCGTCTCATCCCAACGTGCTAAAAGCTCTTCTAACGATAGAGCCGATACGCAATCAGGGAGAGATAAAATGCCACACTGTTCAGAAGCTTCAATAACATTGGCTTTCATACGCGCCATATTGATACGCGTAACCTGTGTATGATGCGTTATAACAGGCTGCAAAACCGATACCCCCATTTCAACAGCTTTCTGCACCATATAATCCAACCGCGCGTTTTTGAGTGGAGCAAAGCAATAAATAAGATTGAAATGCGTCGTTTGTAATCTTTCTTGATGAATAAGTTTAACCACAACGAATTTTTTCTTAACAATGATAAGTTTAGCAAGCCACTCACCATCCTGTCCATTAAAAAGTAGAATTTCTGCCCCTTCTTTCATCCGTAAAACATGCACAAGATAAAAAGCTTGTGCCCCCTCTATCTTTATTTCTTCATTCAAAGACAATGTCTGTCGGATAAATAATCTTTTAAGTTTATAATTTATGCGCATAAAATCTTGCCAATGCTCACTATCGTCATAAAGAAATGAAGAAAAAGATATAACAAAAAGAAAAAATTATATCTATAGAACTATAATATATTAAAGAATTATAGAGTTTTTTTAACTTTATGAGATAATGATAGGAACCAATAGATCGTGAAGTGATTCTGCTTTCATAAAAGTTTAAATAATAAACCATTCATCTTTGCATTCAGTCATTGATGCATCAGTGGAGAGAAAATATGTCTGCTAAAAAAGCTACCATTATTACGATTACAACCCTCTTAGCCTTTATTTTGATTACAGTGGGTATTGGTTCTGTTGGAGCAGATGGAAAGCATACAGTAACCAAAGATGGATATGGTATTTCTTCTCAGATTCAGTAAACACTGGCTGATATGCCCTGAACATTTTAAGGCAACAAAATATTTTGTAGCAATTTTCTAAGATTTGCACGCATATTATGACTCTCCTGTATTTGAAAGATTACAGAGAGAGGTGTTTTTATTCCTCTCTTAAATTTTTTTATCTACATAACAACTGCATTTATGGGACAAAGAGAGAAGATTCTTAGTTTCATCACGAATAGAAAGTATGAGAATCTTATGATCTCTTATTTAAATTTAAAGACGACTTTAAATTGCAAAGAGACGAAGTATTATTATAGAATAGAGTGTTATACAGATGAAAAACAATACTCAATCTGTGTCAATGTCTTTTGTAACCCAAAAATTACCATGATCTTGTCCTTTAGAGCTCAGAGAAAATGTAAAAGGCCATGCAAGGCTGTTAGCAAGACATTGGACATCTTTACATAAAGTTTCTGATCTATAATTTTTGCGCAATTGTGCCTGTAATATCAATTCATTCTGCTGCTCTTGAGCAAGAGCAGGTGTAACAGTCCCCTTTATGGATAAACTCAAGTCTGCTGTACACATCAATGACTCTGTTATTTTCACCACAGCTGCTGAAAGGCTTGTCTGAATATCCCAGTGATCAAAAGTTGTGGAGAGAGAATCATCATTGGTTAAAAGAAATTGTTGTTTGCTTGAAAGTTGTGTTTGTAATTCATTCAAATCATACCCTAAGAGCCGCCCAGAAGACATCTTTAGTGTTAATCCACCCTGCATTTTTGTAAAAACTTCCATCCAAGAACCCGCAAGTGTTTGTATCGTTGCAGTAAAATTTGCTTTGCTCTGTACAAATGGAATAAATCCTAAGGCTTCTAAAGCCTCCTGCGTATCAATGGAAGCCCCTGAAATATTTCCTCCAATACGTATTTTCTGCCCAGTAAGCATAACTTCAATAGTACTTTGAACGGATCCACCCCAAATATTTGCATGTCCAAGATCAAAAATCCCATGCCCCTTTTTTATTTGTATTGCAGCAGCTAAATTTGTGAGTGAAATATTTTCTATTTTGGCTTGTGGTGCAGAAAGTCGTATATCCACCCCAACATGATCAAAAAGCGCCATATCAAAGAATGAATTTTCCTTTTTAACCCCAAAAAACAGTGAACTCAAAAGGTTAAGATCTAGATTATCAAATGCTAAAGAGCCCATGATATTTGGTACATAATCTTGAAAATCAAGTTCCAAAGCCCCACGTGCATTAGCTTTCCCCACCGTAAATGCAACATTGTTCATTTGGATATGCATGGGCCGCGCTAAAAAATGAGATTCCCATACAATAGGGGCCTTTAATCTATATCCCCAAAACTGATTCTCTCCAATCCAAGACAATGTCTGATTCCATCCTGGAGAACGCATCGACACCTTTCCGTCAAAAATATAATATTCAGATAACCTAGCCTGTCCTATAAAAGTTATTCCCCCACGTACAGAATTAAGGCTTGCCTTAATCTGGCTTTTTCCTCCTGCCAAAAGCAACAATGCTTGAGAAGCATCAATTGATAATTTTGTAAATTCTCCACGCCAACGAGCATCTGCACGCAACCGTACTTCCTCTGTCGATTCTGGCCAATCTAAAGTCGCATTTAATCCTGTTATTTTTTCTGCTATTCCTGAAAGACTATCATGATACACAAGAGAACCATTTTCAATGACAACCCGCCCAAAAGGTTGTTTTAAAAGATGCTCTATCTCTGGATGATCAGGGTTGTGTTTTAATATTTCACGCGCCTTGCGTATGGCTAATCCTAATGTGCCTTGTGAGCGAGAAAATCGATCAAAAAAATCTGCCATTGTTTTAACGGGCTTTTCCATAACAAATTGAGGACGCATAATGCGCGTTTCTGAAAAAGAAACACGCCCCCAAAGAAGGTCGACAACAGAAAGATCAACTTCTATGGATTCAGCTTCCATGAGTGGCGCAACATCATCCATTTTTGATGATAAAGTAACACCAGAAAGCCACGCTTTAGGATAAGGAAAAAGATTTAATCGCGGTGGATCACGCAATTGCACATTATAGCCCGTCCATGCACTTAACTCTTGCGCTAAACGAACACGAATCAAATCTGTAGAGATAAGATACGGTAAAACGAGAACCCCCACCCCAAATAAAAAGATAATTGTAATAAAAATTCCGCTCAAAAATTTTACTATTCTGATGCGCACAATATCCCTCTACCCATATTCCCCTAGTAACAGATTAAAAACAAACTTAAATAATCGTTAATAAGACTTCTTATACCCCCATAATTCACCATATCCATTTTGTATTTTCATTATTTTTGTTCTTTATCCAAAGTTTATTTAAACAGCAATATTGTTGCTTCTTCATAAAACAATTATTTAAACGTCTTCTAAAACTATAAATCCACAACATTATCAACCCATTCTTACTGTTCCCCTATGAATATTGCTATAAAACTCTATCGTATTATTAGAAAATGCTTTACAAAAAAACAAACAGCCTTACCGAAAGGATCTCTCTCATGAATAATATTATTGACGGAAAAAAACTTGCTGAAGAGATTATTGTCAAAGTTAAGGCTGAAACAACAAAACTCCGAAATAACTATAATATACAACCTAGTATCGCTGTCATTATCGTTGGAGACGATCCTGCAAGCCAAGTCTATGTCTCCTCAAAAAATAAAAAAGCTGAAGAATGTGGGTTTCTTTCAATTAAACATGTCATTTCCAAAGAAACGCAAGAAAAAGAGCTTCTTCAACTTATTGCAACGTTAAATTCTGACCCCAAAATTCATGGTATTTTGGTACAGCTCCCTCTTCCCGCCCACATCAATACAAATCGCATAACACAAGCCGTTGCTTTTCAAAAAGATGTTGATGGTTTCCATTATGTCAATGTAGGAAAACTCGCAGCAAATGCACTTGATGATGCTATTATTCCCTGTACTCCAGCTGGTGCCATGATGATGATTGAACAACACTGTGGGCGTGATTTATCTGGACTGGATGCTGTTGTTGTGGGACGTTCTAATATTGTTGGAAAACCTATGGCTGCTCTTTTAACAGCAGCCAATGCTACTGTGACAATTGCCCATAGTCGTACCCGTGACCTTGATGATGTATGTCGGAGCGCCGATATTCTCGTAGCGGCTGTAGGCCGTCCTCAAATGATTAAAAAAGACTGGGTGAAAAATGGTGCAATTGTTATTGATGTTGGTATTAACCGCATTGCCGCACCAGAAAAAGGTGTAGGAAAAACGCGTCTTGTTGGAGATGTCGATTTTGAAAATGTAAAAGAAAAAGCTGCTGCAATTACCCCTGTTCCAGGAGGTGTTGGCCCCATGACAATTGCTATGCTTATGGTTAATACACTCAAAACCGCTGCCCGATTACACAATCTTCCTATACCCAAATTCTAAAAATTTTAACAATCATGGTACATGACTTCATTGCGCATGGTTCACTTTGTTTCTTTTTGCATTTCTCATGTCATAAAAACAGATGCTCCTTGATCTGCGCGATTAACCGATTGACGGAAAACACGAAAGAGTTCACGTCCAAAACCTTGTTCATTTTTTGAAAGGTCAGGAGCTGTGATTGTTCGCGCGTTAAATTTTTCTAAATCCTCTAAAAGAGTTAATTTACCCCCATGAACATCGAGAAAAACAATGTCACCATCTTGCAACCGCGCAATGGGACCATTATCCAAAGCTTCTGGCGTCACATGGATGGCAGCAGGAATTTTTCCTGATGCTCCGGACATACGGCCATCGGTTATCAATGCTATCCTTTGACCACGATCTTGTAAAACGCCTAAAATAGTGGTTAATTTATGAAGCTCGGGCATACCATTGGCTTTTGGTCCTTGGTAGCGAATAACAGCGATAAAATCTTTATCATGCAACGCTCCAGATTGAAAAGATTTTTGGAGCTCCTCTTGATCATTAAAGACAAGGACTGGTGCTTTAACCTGCCAATATTCTGGTTTTACAGATGAAACTTTTATAATAGCTGTTCCCAAATCTCCCGATAAAACACGAAGACCACCGTCAGGCTGAAATGGTTTTTTCCACCCTGCTAACACCTTATGATCACCACTTTCCTTGAGAGCTGGTTCACGTACCACACCGCCATCAGCAGAAAGTTTGGCTTCAATGGCATAAGCATTGAGATCTTTACCACAAACTGTAGAAACATCTTCATGCACTAAACCGGCCTCAATAAGCTCACGAATAATAAATCCTATTCCCCCTGCCGCATGAAAATGATTGATATCAGCCAAACCATTCGGATAAATTCGTGCTAAGAGAGGTACATGGCATGAAATTTCTGCAATATCACGCCACGTCAATTGAATACCGCAAGCGGCAGCTATAGCCATCAAATGAATCGTATGATTGGTAGAGCCTCCTGTTGCATTTAACCCTACAATGGCATTTACAAAAGAACGCTCATCAATGATCATACCAAGTGGCTTATAATGATCACCAAGGTCTGTCATTTCAAGTACACGCTTTGTCGCTTCTTTTGTTAGAGCATCACGCAACGGTGTATTCGCATTGACAAAAGAAGCTCCCGGCATATGCAGCCCCATCATCTCCAGTATCACCTGATTTGAGTTAGCAGTTCCGTAAAATGTACATGTTCCTGCTCCATGATAAGAACGGGCTTCTGATTCCAACAAAGTTTGGCGATCTATTTTGTTTTCCGCGTAAAGTTGACGTATTTTTGCCTTTTCATCATTATCTTGCCCCGTTGTCATAGGACCAGCAGGGATAAAAATTCCTGGTAAGTGACCAAATGTGAGTGCACCAATCAATAAACCGGGGACAATTTTATCACACACTCCAAGATACAATGCTGCATCAAAGACATCGTGTGATAAGCTTATCGCTGTCGCCATTGCAATCACTTCACGCGAAAAAAGGGAAAGCTCCATCCCTGTATTCCCCTGCGTAACACCATCGCACATCGCAGGAACACCTCCTGCTACCTGCGCAACACCCCCAACCATACGAGCTGTTTCTTTAATTAAGTGAGGAAACTTTTCAAAAGGTTGATGCGCTGAAAGTATATCGTTATAGGCCGTAATAATACCAATATTTCCAACGATATCTCCCTTCAAACGCTCTTTGTCTATTGCACCACAAGCAGCAAAACCATGTGCTTGATTAGCGCATCCCAAAAAACTTCGCTTGGGACGGTGGGTTTGTGCGTTCGCGATGCGCTCTAAATAAATTTCCCGTGTTGATCGAGAACGTTCATAAATTCTTCGTGTAACTGTGGCAATTGTCTTGGAAAGTGCCATATTTATTTCCCCCCTTTCATTGTTTCTCTCCCTTATTCATTAAAGAGAGATTGCGTTTCTATTCCTCTTGTCTCTCATGTTCTGATTCACTTATTTCATTTTCTGCAGGTGACCAATAAACCTGCACAAGATGAGGGGAATTACGCAAAATTGCCCGAATCGGCATCTCTATTTCAGATCCATCTTGACAAGCTTCTTCAAAACAATCACGTTTCTGAAAACCTTCAAAATGGAGAATAATACAACGCGATTGCATAATAACTGGCAAAGTTAGTGAAAGTCTTGGCTCAAAAGCACTCTTGGCATGAAGTGGTAAAACAAGTGCTTGTGTTCGAAGATCAAGTGCTTGCTTTAAACGATCAGCATCAGGAAAAAAGGAAGCCGTATGTCCATCAATCCCCATTCCTAAAACAATAACATCAAAGGGTTTAGGCAAAGTATTAACACGACTTGCTGCTGAAAAAGCCGCAAGTTCAACGGTGCGTGCCTTATGATAAAGTCCTACAAAACGCGCTTTTGCAGCAAAATTTTGTAACAAATAACGCTGTACCATATGTTCATTTGAACGCTCATGGTGAGCAGGTACAAAACGCTCATCAACCAAAGTAATGATAATATTTTGCCAGTCAATATCAGCCTTTGATAGATAATGAAAAAACAACTCTGGTGTTTTTCCACCAGATACTGCTAAAATTGCACGTTTGCGCTCAAGAACAGCTATACTAAGCTCTGCTGCAACACGATCAGCCAATGCTAAAGCAAGAGTCGTGGGTGTTTCAAAATTTAAACGGTCAATATTCATTCCATGCATACTTATTGTTTATTGCTCTAAACTAAATTGTTCCATATACGTCCATCACGTTCCATTAAAATTGTCGAAGCAATGGGTCCCCATGAGCCCGCACTATATTCATAAATAGGCTGCTTTATTGCTTGCCACCCCTCAAGAACAGGTTCAATCCAACGCCAAGCCGCTTCAACTTCATCACGACGCATAAAGAGTGTTTGATCTCCACGAATAACATCCATTAATAAGCGTTCATAAGCATCAGGATTACGTTGAGAAAATGCAGAAGCAAAACTCATATCCAAGGGGATATGACGAAATCGCATACCACCAGGACCAGGATCCTTAATCATCAACCATTGTTTGACACCTTCATCAGGCTGGAGACGAATAACAAGCCGATTAGAAAAAATCTCATCCGAATCCACATTAAAAATATTATGTGGAATGGATTTGAAAAAAACCACAATTTCAGACATTCGCGTAGGCATACGCTTACCAGTTCGTAAATAAAAAGGCGTATCTGCCCAACGCCAATTATTAATCTTAACCTTCAACGCTACAAATGTTTCGCTCTCACTTGCTCTTCCCAAATCTTCAAGATAAGATCCCACACGAACACCATTCAATGTACCAGCAACATACTGTCCACGCACGGTATGTTGTTCTACATTATGAATATCAAGAGGTGTTAAAGAATGCAAAACTTTCAGTTTTTCATCACGCACAGCATTTGCTCTATTCGTAAATGGTATTTCCATCGCCACCAAACAGAGCAATTGCAACATATGATTTTGCACCATATCGCGTAGCGCACCTGCACTCTCATAATATTCTGCACGCCTTTCCAAACCTAAAGATTCAGCAACGGTTATCTGAACATGATCAATATAATTAGAATTCCATAACGGCTCATAAAGTGTATTCACAAACCGTAATGCCATCAAATTTTGAACAGTTTCCTTGCCAAGATAATGATCAATGCGAAAGATTTGATCTTCATTACAAACGCTTGCAAATGCATCGTTAAGCGAAATAGCTGTTTTTACATCACGGCCAATAGGTTTTTCAATGATAATTCGTGTTTGTGGCGTCACCAAATTGCTTTTCCCCAACTGCATCGCAATATCAGCAAAAAGTGGCGAACCAACAGCCAAATAAAAAGCTCGAATATCTGCTGAATCTTGTGACAATACCAGCGCAAGATCTTGCCACCCTCGGTTTGAGGAAACATCAACAGAAACGTAAGTTAAACGTGCAAGAAAACGATGAAGTTCAGTTGAATTGAGATCTTCCTTATGAACATGTGTTTCTAAAGACGCACGAACAAAATTTTGATATTCTTCATTATTCCATGCAGAACGTGCCACCCCAATAATACGGGTGGGTTCATTAAATTGCCCAACACACTGACAATGATAGAGAGCAGGCATAAGTTTGCGTGCTGCTAGGTCACCGTTACCACCAAAAACAATACAATCAAAGGGAGAAACTGGAATAATTTTACTGGCCATGAACTTATTTTATTTTTCTATTCGATTATTCAATCCTATAACTACTTATAACAGCTTCCATCATTAAAGCAGACAGAACCTAAATAAGCCATTAATTTTCTACATTTCAATCAATGTTTCTGTTAAAGACGATCCATTAAAGAAAACCAACGCATTGCTAAAAATATAAGCGGATAGCGCAAAACGTTTCCTCCTGGAAAGGATGAAATCTTTAAGTTCTGAAAATGGGCAAAACGTTCATGATTCCCAGTCAACCATTCTGCATATAATTTTCCCATAAAAGGAGCAAGCATAACGCCATGCCCTGAATAACCACCACAATAAGTCATCCTTGAGAAAAGCTGGCGAACATAAGGCATACGCTCAACCGTGATGGCAACCGTTGCACCCCAACGATGGGTCAAATTAACAGAGTATAATTGAGGATAAATTTCAACAATTTGCCGTTTTATACGTGCATCTAAATTTATAGGATTCTTATTATTGTAACTTTCTACACCACCAAATAAGAGACGATTATCGATGCTTTTGCGAAAATAACGAACCATAAAACGGGAATCATCAACCGATTCACCGCTCATGAGAATTGAACTGTTCTTTGGTAATGGTTCCGTTGCTCCAATATACGAGCGAATAGAAACAATATTTTTCTGAACAAAATGCTGCAAACCAAGTTTATACCCATTCGTTGCGAGTAAGACATGCTCTGCTGTTATACTCCCTTTTTCTGTTATTACGTTCCAATGAGTTCCCTTGCTCTTCACGGTTGTTACTTGTGTCTTCTCATAAAGCTTAGCACCAGCATCTTTAGTTCTTTTTGCCAACCCAACAATCAATTTTAAGGGATTTATATGGCCGGTATCCGCATCATAAATACCACCACAATAAAAAGACGATCCAAGTCGCCTAGATGTTTCAACACTATCCATAAAAGTAAGCGCGTGATAGCCATAACGCTGCATCGCCTCAATATGCCGTTGATAAGAGAGAAGTTCACGCCTTTTGTGGGTTACAGAAAGCTGTCCTGCCATAAAATCACATTGAAAATCAGGTATCGCACACAAAGATAAAATATCTCTTTTAGCTTCTTCTGCTAAATCAAATAGTACTTTACTGCGCTCAAAACCATATTTTTTCTCTAATGTTTCGACCCATTGCCGTTGCCCTGTTCCCAATTGTCCACCATTGCGCCCTGAAGCACCATCCCCAAAACGTGATGCTTCAAATAAAACAACATCCACTCCAGTGTTCGCTAAATGATAAGCAGCTGAAAGGCCTGTCAATCCACCGCCAATAATGACCACATCACACTGTCTATCTTCACAAAAAGAAGGATAAGAGGGACGCTCTTTTAAAGTATCTTCATACCAAGAAAGTCCTGGAGAAATTGGATTAGTGTCAATCATCGTGATAAACCTCAAACATTAAGCAAGAGATATTCGCGCTCCCACGGACTAATCACTTCCATAAAGGTTTCAAATTCTTGTCGTTTAATTGCAGCATAAGTACTGACAAACACGTCCCCTAAAATAGCACGTATTTCTGTATCTTGTTCAAACAAATTGACAGCCTCAATGAGTCCACGCGGTAACTCAATCTTATCAGCATTCACATTATTTGTCGTTGGCTCATCCGGTTCAATTTTCTGTTTTAAACCAATGAGACCACACGCTAAAGAAGCTGCAAGAGCTAAATAAGGATTCGCATCTGACGAAGGAAGCCTATTCTCGACACGTCGCGCTTGAGGAGCAGAACGAGGAACACGAAATGCTGTGGTCCGGTTATCATAGCCCCATCGTAAATTAACAGGCGCTGAAACATCCGGCATAAGGCGTCGATAAGAATTAACATAAGGCGCAAGCATGACAAGTCCTCCCGCCATATGTTTTTGTAATCCACCGATAAAATGGCGAAAACAAACACTTTCTCTACCATCTTCTTGCGTAAAAATATTTATACCTGTCTTCTTATTAACGACTGATTGGTGAATATGCATCGCAGAACCCGGCTGCCCTTGAATGGGCTTTGCCATAAAAGTTGCATACATATTATGTTTCAGTGCTGCTTCACGAATTGTGCGTTTGAACATAAAAACTTGATCAGCCAATTCAATTGGATCACCATGACGTAAATTGATTTCAAACTGACCAGCACCCTCTTCGTGAATAAGTGTATCAATCTCCAATCCTTGCGCTTCCGAAAAATGATAAATATCATCAATGAACTCATCAAACTCATTCACACCGGCAATCGAATAGCCCTGCCCCCCACCAATCGAACGACCAGAACGACCAACGGGAGGAACTAAAGGATAATCAGGATCAGGATTTTTCTCTACTAAATAAAATTCAATTTCTGGTGAAACAACCGGCTTTAGATCCATTTGCGTATAAAAGTTGACTACTTTTCGCAAAACATTTCGTGGTGTATAATCGACAACTTGGCCATTTTGATAGACAAGATCACAAATCACCTGTGCTGTGGGAGCATCTTCCCATGGTACAATGCTTAATGTAGATAAATCAGGCTCAAGACGTAGATCACCATCAGTTTTAGGATATTCAAACCCATGCCCATCTTCAGGATAATCTCCTGAAATTGTTGCTACAAAAACCGCTGAAGGCAATGCCAATGATGTTTCCGATGTAAATTTTTTAGAAAGCATCATCTTGCCACGCGGCACCCCTGCTTGATCAGGCGTGATACACTCAATATCCTCTACCTTACGGAAAGAAAGCCATTGTAAAACTTGTTCCCAATTTTTTACACCCCTTAAATTTCTAAGGAAATGCGGGACAGGCTTAGAGCCCTTACTTTTTATTTGTTTACCATTTTTCACAGCCATAACACACCAACTTAACAAAACAATCAAGCCCCGCAATTCATGGTACCATCCCATGCATGAATGTCACAAAAAATCTTAATCAACTTAATTTTGATAAAATACATAACTTCTATCAAGATAAAATAACCTTACCCTCATTATAAGCTACTGATTATATCAAACATGATGGAAAAATGGTACTGCAACACATCGCCTGCTAACCTGCACTGTATAAAAATCAGCGCAAACGAGCATAATCATCGTGCCAAGCCTCTTGCCAATATCATCTGACAGCAAACAGAAAATTCGTAACATTCAGCAGCACAAGACACGTTTTAAGAGGATATCAGATACCTCCTAAAAAATTAATTATCCACAATAGCACTGCTGAATTTCTTATTTTCCCTCGTCCGTCAAAAGCTTATAGCAGAGTTATTTAGCGCAGATGTCCGTACAAGCAGCGAACATTTAAAAAATATATTTGAAACTCAAGAATTAGATGAAATTTCAGTTATCCGGATTTTCCGGATAACTGCTTCTGTCCGTAAAAACTATAAGACACAATTTTACAACTTAGGTGCCATTATCGCTGTTGGATATCGGGTCAACTCCAAACGCGCTACACAATTTCGACAATGGGCAACGCAAATACTACGTGACTTTGCAATTAGAGGCTATGTCATAGACAAAAAGCGCCTTGAAAACGGCCAAACTCTTAATGAAGATTATTTCGAACATTTACTCGCTGAAATAAGAGAATTTAGCCTTAGTGAACGGCGTTTTTATCAAAAAATTACGGATATTTATACAACCAGTATAAATCATAATAAAGATGCGCCAACAACACACGAATTTTTCAAAAAATTTCAGAATAAACTGCATTTTGCTGTGCACGGAAACACAGCACCTGAACTGATTGCTAAGCGAGCAGACAGCAACAAAAAACATATGGGCTTAGCAACGTGGGAGAATTCTCCCCATGGTAAAATTGTAAAAACCGATGTCACAATTGCTAAAAACTACCTAACACAAGATGAACTTAAGCAGCTTGGCTTAATTGTTAGTGCTTATCTTGATTTAGCAGAGAGTCGCGCCGAGCGAAAAAACCAATGACTATGGAAGATTGGGCACAACAATTAGATAAGCTCCTCGAGCTAGACAAGCGGATTATTTTACAAAACGCTGGAACAATCACAGCAAAAATTGCTAAAGAACATGCAAAAACTGAATTTGAAAAATACCGCATTATTCAGGATAAATTATTTGAATCTGATTTTGATAAAGAAGTTAAAGCCCTTAAGAAACCTAGGCGCAAAAAAAGTGATGACTAAGCTCACAATGTGCTTCAATAAAGCTGTCTTAAGAACAGTGTATACTGACCAACGCTTTTAAGATGTTAAATCGCAGCACTTTCCACAAATGTGGATATGTATGCGACAACACTGCCAGCATAAGTCAACAATCCTGCATTCATAGCCACCAACACCTAACCCCTATCTCAATCTCATCGTGCCCAATTAAAAGACAATTAACCTTTCTTTTATCAAATTGAATCTCATTAAAGAGTGTGCACCTTCACGTTCATTAATAAAATCTCTATGAACGCAGAAAACCTGAAAGACAAAATTTTAAATTTCATCATAAATAGAAATCTACGTAGAAGGGAATGCAAACGGTAGAAAGTATTCATATGATAGTACACGTTTTTAGGTAGTCCGTCCATGAGAGATAAAACCTACAACTCTATCATATTCTCATTAGCAAGTAAAAAACCAAGGGTATTCTTCATCCCTCTGAATAAGACCCGTAATAAACAAAACTTGCAAGAATAACACCGCCAGAAGCTGCGATTGTTTTGACAAATACATACACTTTAGCAACGCGATTATTATTAGTTATAAAAACAATAATTTTTTTAGATTACCCCCCAACAGCGTATAAATTATAAATATCGACACGCTTGTTCTAATCATTTTTTGCGGTATTAAACTATTCCAATTTACCAAACTTACTCCTCATTGAAGCTGGATGTTTCTCATAAACCCACATGATAAAAAAATCAACAGATCATATTGGAGCTACAATCAAAGGTATGTCTTTTCAAGATTCAGAAAGCTTCGTAACCCCTCTTGTTATCTACAGAAAAATAAAAAACCTCTATGGGCAGTGAGGTGCTATGCCTTTATAATTAATGCTTATAGCGCTTTTATAACGCTCAACCCGCCTCAAATATAGGATTGCGCTTTATTAAATAACCTACGCGCATATAGTTAAAGAGAGAAACGATTAAGCTGGCACCAATCATGCCAAGCCAATAGCCAATAAAGCCATATTCAAAAAAATGTGCCATGAGCGCTCCCCCAAATAAGCCTATCCCCCAATAGCTTATTATGATAACAATGGTTGACCAAAATGTATCAAGCAAGCCCACAAGTATGCCATTGAGCATGGATCCTAAAGTGCCAAAAGTAAAAGATAATAAGATAAACGGAAGCAACTTCCAAGAGAAAACAATAACGCTTTCCTCAGCAATATCAAAGATAGTTGTAAGAATGAATTCATAAGAGAGATAAACAACCCCTGATAAAAACAAGACATAAGCGACAGCAAAAACTGTGACACTCATACGTAACTGTTTTAGAACTATATTATTCCCATCTGCTCTATACAACGCTGCTATAGTTGCCGCTGCGCTGGAAATTCCCAAAGCCACCACAGAAATAAGCATATCGAGGCGCATTCCAATCGTATGCGCAGCCAAAGCTTCGACTCCAAAAGCTGTAATCATGAAGGCAATGACAGAAGGAAAGCCCTCCGCAATAAGAATACGGATACCAATGGGAAGTCCTATGAACAGTAATTGTATTATTCGTGAAATTTCTAACTTTGGTCTTAAATAATTAAAGTGAAAGGAACTAAAAATAGAATTGCAAGCCAGAATTATTGCCGTTGCGATAACAATCAAAATACGGATCAAACTACTCGCAATTCCAGCACCAAAGACACCCAATCCGCTTGCAGGACCTATACCAAAAATAAGCAGCCAAGAGATAAGAAAATTCATAGGGATAGCGGCAAGCATAACAAAAGTTAAGAGCTTTGGATGACCAATTGCTGAAAGTAATCCGCGGTCATTGACATAAAGATAAAAAAACACCACTCCTATCGCAGCGCCCCTGTTATATTCCTGCGCTATATGGGCAATTGCCTCATCTTGGCCAAGAAGACATAAAATATTCCTCGTACTGAATAAAATGATCGCACTCATCATTCCAATCAAAAGGGAAAGCCATATCCCTTGATCAAACCATGCTTTTAATGCATCTCTATCTTGTCTACGAAAACTTTCCGCAAGTTTTGGTGCAACCGCGGTAATAATACCGAGCCCCAACAACATAACAAAACTAAACATACTCAGAGCTAACATTGTACCACTCAAGGCTTGAACACCTAAATACGCCACAAGTACCACATCTGTAAAGGAAATCATCATCTGAGAAATAAAGCCAACAGCCAGTGGCAAGCCAAGAGAGAGCAATTGCTTCATCACAACAAACATTAGGAAAAACCCTTCCATACTAAAGTGCATATTAAGCTTGGATCTTTCAAACAAAACGTATTGATTTTTTTCGGTCAAGTTTTTCCACCGCAAATCTTGTGTAAAGGATACATAATGAGAACGCATTATGCTAAGAGGAAATGCTCAATTCTTAAAAGAGAAGCGCAATGCCCCTTTATTGGTTTTTGGGACTTCATGCCATGCGTTTTTTTATACAACATTATACCCCCAAGCAGTTATAATCGTTGATAAAATGTTCTCAGCAAGCCTTTGTTCATCTTGCACATTCATTTTCAGTATTTTTAATAAAATTTTTTGGTACAAAACTTGATATGCTCCCCCTAAAAAACGAATTCTTGACAATAAAGAACTGTTGAAAAATATAAAAATAAACAAGGGACTAATCGTCCTGTTCGAAGATTTTGTACAATGGAATTAGTTTCAAAATCAATATGCAATTCAAAATGATCTGAACGTCAAACGCTGTCTTTTAACTGGAGAGAACGCACACGCAAAACAGAACGCCATTGGTTTGCTAATTCACGAGCTTTTTTTAAGAGACATGCCTTAAAGCACCCAAGCCCATTTCGTGACGGCGCCCGTGAATGGTGTAACGATAAATCCATTGAGCACCTCCATCTTTACACTTATGAAGTAACAAACCGGCACCATCATTATATTTGCCAGCCCCCAATGTTGCGACAGATCTTGCATTAAGACGGTTCATAAGAGCCATTTTTACTCCTTTCTTATACAAATTTTATCCACACATTCATCCCGCTTGTGATGTGCAAGGGTATGATTTTGATTGATTCAACATAGAGAGGTTTGAAATGAGAGAATCTTACGTTATTTGAGACTCTCACTCAACATACAAAACAGAAAATTATCATTATAAATCAATAGATTGTACAATTTAATCAGGATACCAATTGCAATATCAGACCATAAGATTGCAAGAGAAAGTTCTTTTATAAAGAGACATTTTTTAGCTTTATATTGCCTCTTAAACAAGCTAGCCTGTTCATATAACTAAGTTATATGTATAATACATATAACTTCTACAAAAGGAGGATTCATTATGTTCCGTGAAAGCCTTTGGTAATACACTCGGGCGATTAGATCAGCCATCGCCCATCAATAATATATTGCGAGGTAAGAAATTGGGGGAGGTAACCTATGCAACTCGTGGATCATCCTTTTGTGAAGTTCGATGAACTTAAGCCGATTTACAATTTCATATACCCGCTGTTTCGCACTATTTCAAATGAATTTTATGATTACCTAGATTTTAATAAGCTAGCGCAAAGTAAGCGGATTCCACAAGCGCGTACCATTTCTCTTTATTTGCATATTCCCTTTTGCGAAACCATTTGTTCCTTCTGTCCCTTTCAGAAAGGAGCCTACAAGAACATTAAGCAAATCGAAGCTTATATATCAGCGCTTACCACAGAGATCAGAAACAAAGGAAATTTCATTCGCTCGCTTAAAGGTCCCATCCGTAGCATCTATATAGGGGGTGGCACACCCTCGCTCTTGTCCGCAGATAATATCCGACACATCAGAAAAGTACTGCATGACGAATTTGAGCTTTCTTCCTTAGCCGAGTTTACACTGGAAAGCGAACCGAAGAGCGTCACACGTGATAAACTTTATGCTGCCCGTGAGATCGGCGTTAACCGGATCAGTTTCGGTGTACAGAGTTTTATTGAGCGTTTCCGATCATTGTTTAACCTCACCTCAACACGTGAACAAATCAAAAATACCGTGGCTTGGTCACAAGATATAATTGGACATGTCGGTTTCAACCTACTATATGGCATGCACAACCAGCAAGCCGAAGAACTATTATACGATTTGAAGCAAGCAAGCGAGCTTCACCCTGAAACCATCAACCTCTACGCAATCAACAATCTAGCTATCACGTCGCAACTGCATAAGTCTTACGCACAAAAAGAGCTAAAACCATCCAGCCTAAAGCATCGACAGATGCTTCGCTTATTTAGTGACATCGTTATGCGCAGCTGCGGCTATACACCATGTAATGGGCATTCCTATATCAAAATTTCCAATAACACTCCTCTAACGCTTGCTCAAACGAGTTCAGCTAATTATTTCCGCTATCACAAATATTTGCATGGTTATCATGACGATTATATGGTTGGCTTCGGGGCGTCAGCAATGTCGCTTCTCAGCTCACTCATCACACGAGCCAATCCCAATCGAAGCGGATATATGACCAACATACAACTTAAAGGCAAATCCAAAGTATACTACAATTGGGTATCAGCGGAACAACAAGCCTCCAATGCTTTGTGTATGCGGCTACCTTATAACGGCTATGCCCCAAAAAAAGAATTGACTGGACCGCACTCCCCTCTTTTGTATACAATAACCTACAACAGCTCATAGGCGCAGGTCTCATCGCAGAAAAAGTGATAACGATTTCCAGCTGACTCAGCGTGGTTGGCAATGGTATTCCAACCTCATATATTTCCTTCTACCTCAGGCAGATAGGAATCTCTTGGACGACTATGTCGCAAACATGCTGAATACAACCGCCGTACTTGATGGACCAGTGGAAATCTGTGTGGCATCTTAAGGAGAAAAGAATGTTCACGCTTTTTGCCAATAAGGACATACGCTATTTTTGCCTAACCGTTAGTCTGCTTGCCTTACTCAGCGGTGCTTTGCGCACTGCCATCCCGCTATTAGCAAAACAATCTGGATATAGCGTCGTCGGAGTAAGTTGGGCACAAGGTCTCTTCTCATTAGCGTGGCCAATTTTCGGCATCCTTGCAGGCACTTTACTTGATCGCTGCGACAAGATAAAACTTGCCACCTCGGCTCTCCTCATCTTCATGCTCATACATATTATCCTGTTCGTACTGCTTATGATACAGATTGCTCCAGCAGAACAAATTTTCTTCTATGCAACCATTGCTGGATTCATCGTCGTTTCTGCCGAAGCTTATATAATGACGATTCCACCACTTATCATGGAGGGAGAGCGATTGATGACTTTCTACTCAATTGTCTTGTTTTTAGATTTCGGTGTCTCCTCTTTTCTTGCCCCTATCATAACAAGCAGCATTTTAGCGCATAGCACACTGCTATTTCTTGGCCTATTAATCGCGCTTTTTATCACGTTGATTTTTACCACTCGCCATGCTGTTCCGAAATCGCCAGCACTTGATAAAGAAAACATCTCTTTGCGTTATATCATTGCCGGCTTTCATTTCATTTTTTCAAATCGGCATCTCACCTCCCTTACATTACTCACATTCTTTCTATCGGTGGTATTTGGAGCATTCCTAACCTCGTTCATCTTTTTCGTTACCGACAGTCAGTATCTGGGCCTCCATAGCAGCCAATATGGCCTAATGTTTGCAGCCTACGCGCTTGGTACAATGGCAGGTGCCCTATTTGCATCGCGTATACGCTATGCACCGGTGCGCCTAGCTGTTCTCATTGACGGTTTAGGAACTATTGTCTTGCTGCTGATTCCAGCCTTTTCAAAAAGTGCTATCGTCGTATGGGGCGTCACCTTTATCGCTGGCGTTGGAGCAAGCTTATGGTTTATTGCTGTTACCGCCTTCAGGCAGCGCCTCACACCAAAGCAACTTCTCGGGCGAGCTAATTCTGCTTTTCGGGTGATCGGCTATGCTGGAATGCCGGTCGGAAGCTTTTTGGTCGGCGTCCTTGGTTCTTTTATATCATTGCAGTTTGCTGCCACCTTTATCGCTGGACTACTATTGGTGGCTATCGCGATAACGCTTCCATTTCTTTGGCAAGCTGATCATATAGACACATCCAACCCTGCCACGAGGTAAAGCTGCTTTTTAAAAAAGACACGGTCGGAAAAAGCACACATCCCCTATTCCGCAATCGATTGATCTGTTCTTTGGACGAGAAAATTATCACCATAATGGCTGATAGAGCTAAGGAGCACTATGGAATCAACCAAACAAACGCTAAGAGCAAAACAGACCCTTTACGTTGCATTGGGCGATGATCTCAACGCCTATATCAAGGATGGAGAAAGCTTATAGCGTACGAAGCGCAATTCTTAACCAAAAACTCCGCCCTAACAATGGCACACTTATACTCCAGTTAATCCATCACCCGCTATTATACGCATCTTTGTGCTTCTCTGTTACGCTTAGTATAAAATGTTTACGAATATTTCTTTTGTACGTCGCAATTTCTTTTATCCTATTTATTTCTGTATTCTCTGCAATTTACTTTCATGCAAAGTATCGTATAAGCTGTTCTCTTTATTTTTTTAAGTTTCTTATGCTTGTTTTATTTTTTTTCGCTTACGCAAGTCAGTTTGATCAATCCGCATTACCACATTTTGATCATTTTGCTTTTTTCGCCTTGCTTTGCAAGAGCAATAATTTCGCGCTCTAAATTGGCGTGCTGTTTTGCATAATTAAAGACGGCGATTTTCTATTTCTTCTGGTGCTCTATTATGACACTTACAAATATTATCAGCAAGCTTATCAATTGGCACTAGTCCATCCAAAATATGTATATCTTTTGGCATTGTCATATTTCTGACAAATCGAAGGGCTGAATCTCCAATTTGACGATATATCACCACAGGTAAATTTAAAATTGCTTCACATGCGGCATAGCTAAACACAACCTAGAAAAAAACTCTAATAATGACGGTGTCTGCCGACTATATAAGCTTGTTGTTACTACAAGCCTGCTGCACGCCTAAACTTACGGGTTCGCATCTTATATCTCATCATAAGGTGCACTTGCACACTCAAAAGCAGAAACTCTCTATTCCATTGAAAATAAATCTTAAAAATATCTTTTTAGACAAGATCTCTACTCATTAAGACGCTTCGGCTTTTTTGAACAAAAAAAAAAAATACAAGAGAAAAGTCTTTACTCTGTTATCGCTTAAACCGACCCCAAAAAACCAATAATCGCAGTTTTTTTTAAGAAGAAAGCAAGAAAAATGAAAATAGTTGTACAAAGGAAAATGGTACTGCACGCGATACATCGCATGCTAACGTTCTCTTAAAAAACACACAGATAATTACAACCAGCTTCAAAAAACAGCCTTACCAATGAAGTACTCGCTAGAGGGTTGCGTGCACAATGCAATAATGACACACTGACTCCCGCAAGCGTACTTTACATATTGTACGCGTAGCCTATATGGAGTCTGCCGCTCCTAAATACTCAAACGTAATGCTACTGGGTCGTACAAACCTTAAACACCGGTTTCTACCATATCATAATGCTTGACAAAAGCTTCATGCCATCATAGCAACCGCTTTGCGTATGGGTTCCACAACATAGTTCTACAAATTGTTGACGCATTACCAAACTAAGAGTTTTCTTGCCCACCTACGCCAATGAAACCATCACTATTCTCTTTTTGAATCGTAAAACAAATTAATTTACCATGAGCGATAAACCGTCTGCTCAAAGTCCAGCTAGCTTAAACGCGTAGCATTCTAAGTCTTTAGGCTCTCTCTGCCCCCAAGAGGGCATAGTCAGATATTATTCACTTCCGTCACGTATTCACGCGCTGGAACAAGAATCTGAAACGATGAGCAACGCTGCATTTATATACAGCGTTGTTGTTAGGTATAAGCTTCTATTGAGATAGTTCTGATAGAAAGCCCCCACAGTTAATGGTATAGGGATTAATTTGGATTCTTTCGAAATGCTCTATATAAATTTAATGTGCCTCCCCAAAACACACCATCAGTGAACCCATTTAAAAGACCAAAAAGAAGATTAAAATCAAATGCATGTTTCAAATCAGGTTTAACACTGAGAAAAACAATCAATGTGAATTTGATGACAAAAGCGATAAGAATAAATATCAGCGTCAACGGCGTACCAGGCCGAATAATTAAATCCGTTCCCTCTTTGATTTTTAAACGCGGAGTGGCACGCCAGAGCAACCAACCAACGCCAATGCCGATCATCAGCCCCGCCAACATTGAGATTGCTCCCCAAAGCGGGAACGCCAGCTTGTTAATCACATCGCTTCCGCCCAAAAAAAGAAAGATTAACGGCAATAGAAAAAGGCGGATAACACCCATTTCCCTATCTTTCAATGCGTTTATTCCCAACGCAATGAGAAAAATAAGCAACCCCCAGACCCATAAAGGGGTTCCGGTCAGAATATTAAACAATGACATATTATGCTCCATGATGTTTATGCTCCATGATGTTTGACGCGATAAAAATATTGCATGATGTTAGGAAGATATTTAGAAAAAAGAATACCAGCACAAATTAAACTCATAGTGCCCCACCAAAGCTGGGGGGACCATGTAAAAAAAGCCCCTAGAAGACTATTGGCAAAAAAGATGATTACCCAAATCCATGTAATATATTTATTGATGAGATAAAATAGGATATGTTTGCGTTTTTCTTCAGAAACACCAACACTGGCATAAAAAATGGTAAAGGGTTTCTTTATCAAAAAGCTCATCAATGAAACCAGAGCAAGTGACAGATAGCAAAAAACTGTGGGGTAGCTCAGTAAAAGTGTAGACCATCTAGCGAAATAATTAACAAACAGGACAATAACTGTCAGAATGTTAGTCATTATCATGAGTTCCCCCCGTCGGACAATTTTAATATTCACAGCAATAATGGACAATAAAATCACAGTCAAGATGAGAGAGCGTTCGACCAGACTTAAAACGTTTTCATTGATAACCTAGGAGTAAATACTCCACGGAATAAAAGAGATTATTATGTTAAACATGGTGCTTCCTCCTTGCAATAATGCACTACCGCCGCCTCAAGTTTTCCGGCTTCAATCTCATGGAGGATAATAGGAAGTCGCATGATAGCATATTTGCAGGCTCCCATATGCGCGAGGCCAGTGGCACACCCTCTCCCCAATTAGTGCAGAAATGACGTCGCTCTTGGTACGGTTGGTGGGATTTGAACCTACGACCTCTGGTGCCACAAACCAGCGCTCTAACCAACTGAGCTACAACCGCATAAAAAGCAAATCTATCATAATTGTTCACGATTTTGTAAACATTTATTCTTCGCTTATGTGACATAAGGAAGATCAACAAAGTTTGCAAGCCCCTTTAAAAAAATCTCGCAATTTTTTGTGAAGAAAAAATATTTTTTACGAAGGAAATTTTTACAAGGGAAATTTTGCCCAATGCTCAAGACCATGATCACGATAGTCTTTTATGTTATCAACACCATCTTGTTGCATCATCCGTAAAATCTCTTTCAAAATAGTTACGACAAGATTTGGACCTTCATAAACCATTCCACTATATAATTGAATTAAATCTGCACCTGCTTTTACTTTTTCCAAAGCGGTTTTTGCATCCTTTACACCGCCAACGCCGATAATTGCAATCTCCTTCCCTAACTTTTGACGCATTTTTGCAAGCACAATAGTAGAACGCTCAAAAAGTGGACGTCCAGAAAGCCCCCCCTCTTCATTGCTGAAAGGACTATTGGTAAGACCTTGGCGTGAAAGAGTCGTATTGGAAACAATGAGTCCATCAAAATCAGAAAGTTTTATTTCTTCAGCAATATCATCCAACTCTTTCTCTGATAAATCTGGAGCAATTTTTAAAAAAATGGGAATCGAGAATCCACGCTTTTTCTCCTGCTCTTTTCGCGCTTTTGAGATGGCATTCAACAAAAGATGCAAACTATCACGAGCCTGTAAATCGCGTAAACCTGGTGTATTAGGAGAAGAAATATTAACCGTAAAATAATCCGCAACATCATAAAAATGAGCAATGCCAACAGTATAATCGTCAATCTTATTAACCGTATCCTTATTGGCTCCAATGTTGACTCCTACAACACCATTTTTTTTACATGCCCGCAGTCTGTTGTAAATAACTTGATGCCCGTCATTATTAAAACCCATTCTATTAATAATTGCTTCATCTTCTTTTAAACGAAAAAGCCGTGGTTTAGGATTTCCAACCTGAGGCTTTGGTGTCACTGTTCCAATTTCAGTAAAACCAAATCCTAAACGAAAAATTTCATCAACAACCTCTGCATTTTTATCAAACCCCGCTGCTAGACCAATAAAATTTTTAAACTCAAGCCCTGCAATATTTATACACAATCGCTTATCAACAACCTTTTGACAACCGTTTAATCCACTTTTTAATCCCACAATCGCTAAACGGTGTGCATGCTCTGGATCCAACATAAATAAAGCAGAACGGCCAATACAACGAAAAAAACTCATCAATCCTTCTCCACAACATAAAAATGATCCATCACATCTCACATACATCTTTTAACACAAAAGATCGCCAAGAGAGCATATTACCCAAATAATATTTCCCTTCTAGAAGAAAATTCATTAATCTATCATCATTCTCGTGGATGCTTATAATTCCTGAATAGAAAAAATTATTCTTAAAAAAAAATATTTCTCTTTTTTACAAGTGTTCAGATATTTAAGCATGTATGTAAATCCTAAATCTTATCAAATGCCCGTATGAATTGAGACATCAATGGCTTTTCACCACATCATGTGTCTCTCTTGCAGGCAAGCCAATAATGTCTTTAAAAATGCAAGAAAATTATCTCTATTCCACAGATTCCTTTGTGTTATATTGCGTCCAACAGAAACAAAGCTTGCTCTATAAAGCTGTTTCCTCCTAAACTTATAGAAAACACAGTTCGTAAAATCATCTTACATTCATGCCATTGTTGCGCCATTTGAGCAGTGTGGTATTTAACCGTTTGTACTGTATTAAGAAAGTTTTGAAGAATCTGCGTTATTACCATTGCTGGTGCACAAAATACAATTTTGCATCTATAGGTACTTTGTCTAACATACAGTTTAAGTAATGACAGTTAATCATTAAACGCATACTTATTATACCAGCGGCTCGCAAACTCTATAGTTCTACTATCTATAATCTGATACAATCTTCCAGCCAATGAAAGTGTGGTTCCTTCAGTCAAAATGATGATTACTTTCAACTTATGTAACACAATACAATAGCTCTTAGATAAGCTCTTGCCTATAATTGCGACAACGCTTGTTGAATTAAGAAGAAACATCTGGTCTATAGATTTTATTCCTGCTTCATCGATCTATTTTTTCCATCAGAGCTGGAATATAATTTTTTTACTCTCAATGTTCTTTTTACACCAATATATAATACTTCATTCGCGAAGCTTCCTAAAGCAGAAGCAGTTTTTACCCAAAAAGCTTTTATCTACAAGAGATATGTATATTCAAACAGAATCCATAGAGCTGTTTATTAAGCCTCATAAAGTTCTTGGAAAATAATATTAATGTTGTAGTATAATCCTAAAAATAAAATCTGCCCTTTCCTTTTTCATCAAAAGCGGTAAGTAAATTACCGTATATCGCTTAAATAAAGGGGAAACTGCAATGCTTAAAGAATTCAAAGAATTTGCCCTAAAAGGTAATATGATTGATCTTGCTATTGGTGTGATTATCGGAGGCGCTTTTGGTAGCTTAGTCAACTCAATTGTCAATGATATTTTTATGCCCATCATTGGACTTGTTACAGGTGGAATTGATTTTTCTAATATGTTTATTCAACTTGCTGGCGAAAAACAAGCGACTTTAAGTGCCGCCAAAGCAGCAGGAGCAACCATTAGCTATGGGCACTTTATCACTTTATTGATCAATTTTCTCATTATTGCTTGGGTTCTTTTTTTCTTTGTTAAAGCTATGAATAAAATCCGTAGAAAAGAAGAAGGAGAAAATCCCAAAAAAGCCTCTTCAGAAGAACAACTTCTAACAGAAATTAGAGATCTCTTGGCTAAAAAAAAGTAAATTTATGGGATGATTAACCTCATGGAACACAAGGAAAAAACATTTCCACAGTCGTTCCATGGTTGGGTTTTGAGAACAATAAAAATTCTCCCCCATTTTCTTCCACCATTGCCTTACACATTGGGAGCCCTAAGCCTGTACCCATAAAAGTACTGTCACCAGATCGACCATCTTTTCGCTCTATTTGACCATAAGGTTGTAGGGCCTGTACAATTTCCTCTTCGCTCATTCCTATACCATTATCACTCACTGAAATTTTTACGCGCCCTTTTCTATAAGAAACATGAACAATAATCTGACCACCCAGAGGTGTAAAACGAATGGCGTTGGAAAGAAGATTCCATATAATCTGGCGAAACATTTGTTGTGATACAGGAATAAATGGAACATGCGATGGAGCAACAATGCGCATGATAATGCCATTATGATTGGCTTGATTTTCAAGAAAAGCTATCGTCGCACGTAAACAAGATATCACATCAAATGTTTCAGAAATAAGGGAAGAATCAATCTGATTATTAGAACCAGAGTAATTATTCTTCGAACATTCTAGTAATTGATTAATGAGTGATAATATATGTTTTCCAGAGGAGATAATATCGCGCAAATATCCATGATAACGTTCATTGTCTATCGAACCAAAACGCCCCTCTCTCATAATTTCTGCAAAACCAATAAGAGCATTCAAAGGTGTTCGTATTTCATGAACAACTCCAACGATTTTATTCTCTTCTGCTTTTTTTTCTTCTGATAGAGCTGTTTTTGTCATATCATGCAATATAACAGCATAATTGCCTTGCTGTGCCAAAAATACAATCGTTATAAGAACGGTTCTATTTTTATGACTTTTCGTCATTAAATCAGCTGTTTCATTACACTTTAAAACCTGATTTTTCCTCTTCATACGGATTAATTTAAAATATTTTTCAACCAAAAATCGGCTTTGCAAAGTAAAGAGGGAAGAGAGTGGCTGTCCTCGTAGTTCATTTATTTCATAACCCATTAATGCTAAAGCAGCCTTACTTGCCGATTGAATAAAACCCTGTTCATCTAACCATAAAACACCATCTGTTGCTGTCTCCAACAATGATAAAACTGCAGCGGGTTCTTTTATGAGCACTTGTTCTATCACATTTACTGGCAATGTTTGTGGATGTGATAACTGAATAGCTGTTTCTTCAACAAAATTCTCTTCTTTTACTGATGAATTCAATTCATCTCGTAATTGCTCTGCAATCTCACGAAAAGCTGAGCGTTCTATCTCCGTAAGACGCGGCATTTCCGTCTCCAGCTTTTCGTCTCTTTTTTCTTGAACTCTTTCTTGTATTTTTAAAACACCAAAGCCACGAAACCCCTTAAGTTGCTTTTTAACATCAAAAATTGGTAAAGCCGACAATTCAACATCAAGCCATTGTGAACAACCATCAACAGGCCATTGAACAATCTCTTTACTCCACGGCATAGCTGCTTCAATAAAACGACTGAGAACCTGATATCGATCATCATTAAATTGATGAGCAAGCTCATGAAAACTACATCCTAGAATAGAGGAAGAGAGAGGCCCAACAACTTCAGCTAGCTCTTTTGAAACTTCACAAAATAAACCATTGTGATCGATTTTCCAAGTAAAAGGTCGAGGCAAAAGCTCTGGTGTAAAACAAAAGGCTTCTTGCTTACACTCTAATTCACTTGTACTTAACTCATCTGCTTTTAATGACATAACTAAAACTAAAAAAGTGTTGGATTAACTCTCAAACGAATAATGCTCATTTATTTAAAAAATACCTACTCTCATTAAAATAACTGGATATCTCATTATCAATTATCTGTAGCAAAACTTTGACTGTTTCACCAACAAAACAAGAGTAAAAAGAATCTTCCAATTCACCTATTATTGTAATAAATTTTGTTACAAAGAAAAATGTCCCTCACATAAAATAGTACTCTCAGAAGAATATACTTGCGTATTCATACACTTGTCTTAAAGAGACATCTTGTTCCAAACTTATTTTATTATATCGACATCAGTAAATGTCGTAATGTAAAAGCCCCCATCACGGATATCAAGGGATTATGCTTTACCTTTTTATCCTTCTAAAAGAACTCGCTTGCATTATTATTATACGCGTCTAGTCCATAATATACCCGATGGTTCTTATGTTTGAAAATGTTCATTAAAAGGTATTTTTATTCCTTTTAAATATTTTGTACCCTCCGCCGCTTTTACTATGATGGACAAAAAACAGTTTTGATTGTTTCAATGTAAACAGATTTGAGACGAGAAAATTTTATGATACTTGAAACTTTTATTCAATAGGAATAAAGATAAATTATTATTACAATTCAATATATTATATTATAAAAATCCGAAATTAAAAATTTCTTTTTTCAAATAAAGTTTCCCGTCACAACATCTTATCTTGCGCCAAAACATCAAATGATCATAAATTCAGCGTAGCATTTTAAAGCACCCCAGATCTTTGGGTACTCTTCTTATGATGTTTCCCAGAATACTTCAAAGACCCTTTTTTCATCAAAACCGCTATAGAAAAAAGAACAAAAATCATCTGTTCTCCTATAAAGATTTATTTCATTTCCTTACATTCAAGGCCCTTTAGAAATATTAAAAAAATCTCCGCCCTTTTGTATCAGCCTATTCTTCCCATGAACAGTTAAAAGGTTGCTTTATTATTCTCTACTCAATTTTTTAATAAGTCTCTCAAAAAATAAATAGATGGTCACATCTGACTTGAAAAAATAAAACACATATTTGCTCTTTAAATAATGACTGTCAGATATTTTAAAAATCGCATATTTTTAAATGTGCTCGTTTATTTTCCTTCATTGATTAAAATTTCACGTTTACCAACGTGATTAGCGGCTCCCACAATGCCTTTTTCTTCCATACGCTCAACAAGAGAAGCTGCTTTATTATAGCCGATTGAAAGTCGGCGCTGGATATAAGATGTTGAACATTTTTTATCACGCATAACAATCTTTACAGCTTGGTTATAAAGTCTCTCACTCTCTTCATCAAAATTTTCTTCCTCAGAAACTTCAGCCGTTGAATCAGCAGCAATATCCTCATTGTTTTCGTCTTCATTATCTGTGACCGTTGCTAAATAATCAGGTTTTCCTTGCATTTTAAGATGTGCAACAACCGATTCAACTTCTTCATCAGAGACAAAAGGTCCATGAACGCGCACAATGCGCCCCCCACCTGCCATATGAAGCATATCTCCTTGACCTAAAAGCGTTTCAGCCCCTTGTTCACCTAAAATCGTACGACTATCAATTTTTGATGTGACCTGAAAAGAAATGCGGGTAGGAAAGTTTGCTTTAATTGTCCCCGTAATAACATCAACAGAAGGACGCTGCGTTGCCATAATCAGATGGATACCTGCCGCACGCGCCATTTGCGCTAAACGCTGAATGGCATTCTCAATTTCCTTCCCCGCCACCATCATGAGATCAGCCATCTCATCAACAATCACGACAATATAAGGAAGCTGCGTAAGATCCATAGCTTCTTCATGATAAAGCATTTCCCCTGTTTCTTTATCAAAACCTGACTGTACAGTACACATGATCGTTTCGCCTTTTTGAGCCGCAAGTGCAACGCGTGCATTAAAACCATCAATATTACGCACACCTAATTTCGCCATTTTGCGATAACGCTCTTCCATTTCTCGAACCGCCCATTTTAAAGCGGTGACCGCTTTTTTAGGATCTGTTACAACAGGTGTTAAAAGATGTGGAATGCCATCATAAACAGAAAGCTCTAACATTTTAGGATCAACCATGATCAAACGACACTGCTGGGGCGTCATCCGATAAAGAATCGACAAAATCATTGTATTAATTGCAACAGATTTTCCTGACCCAGTTGTTCCTGCAACCAATAAATGAGGCATTTTTGCTAATTCTGCAATAACAGGTTCCCCATTAATCCCTTTCCCCAAAGCAAGAGCAAGTTTAAATTCACTTTCACGAAAAGAACGCGTTTGGATTAATTCCCGTAAATAAACAGTTTCACGAACCGCATTAGGCAACTCAATCCCAATAACATTGCGTCCAGGAATGACAGCAACGCGTGTGGAAATAGCAGACATAGAACGTGCAATATCATCAGAAAGATTAATAACACGCGATGACTTTACACCCGCAGCGGGCTCAAATTCATACATTGTTACCACGGGTCCCGGATGAACATGGATAACTTCACCCTTAATGCCAAAATCTTCCAAAACACTTTCCAAAAGTCCAGCACCACGTTCTAATGTTTCCTGAGGAATCATCGTCCCTTCATGAAAAACAGGTTTCTGTAATAAACTAATCGGAGGAAATTCATAAACATCACAGTCAATAGATTGAATATTTTTCATAAAAGAAGAATTATGATTGCCTAAGGGTACACGGGTAGATTGTAATGCTTTCATTTTACCGTTTGCTTGCATCACAGACAATTCTTTTGAATTCTTTGTAGCATCCTTTGTTTGACAATCGAAAGTGTTATGGGCGGCAGTATTATGAGTTTCTTCAGTCTCTATGGCATCCCTAGTGTCACTTAGCACTTCAGTATCATTTAACATATGAGCAGAATTTTCAACAGAAAGCTTAGAATGATATTCTGTAGAATCCTTCATAGGATCATTATTCGTATTCATTAAATCAGAAATTTGCTCAACGCCTCTCATCCTTTCCGCTGGAGAGTCTGATGTAATTGAATCATAGAGTTGCGGAAAGCGGTATTCAAGCACACGGTAAAGAGCCGTTATTGACTCATCAAAAACAGAAGGAACATCAGGTATCCTTTCATTTTTCGTATCAATCAGTGTGCCATTCTCTTTTGAAATTTGAGTATCCACAGATTCAAATATCAAAGATCCACACTCAAAAAATGCATCATCAGAAAGATGCAAAGCAGGCTTTATTTTTTGTAGCTCATTTTTCACGTGTAATTCATGCTCTTGTTTATATTCCTCAGGGGGAATATTTGCTGATGGTATGCTAGTCGTTTGCTGTGACAACTGCTTTAAAACCGTTGAATGACAAACTGAGGTTTTATTCTCTATCGATTGGGGATTAATGACTTTTTTTGTCGATGAAACATTTGTTGTTTTCTTTTTAGAATGCACAACATCTGTAATTTTTTTTCGATCTTGCTTCGTAAAAATTTTAAACTGTTTTGCAAAAACTGGATCTGTTTCTATACGACGACGTAAAATCTCAACTTCTGGGGTTCGTGTAAAACGGACATTTTTTCCTAGGGTAAATGCCTTTTTCCACACTTCCGGATAAGGAAATATCTCTGTAATCTTAATAGATAAATCTTCTCTTGATGCATCTTTCGTACCATCATCAGACAAAGAAGACGTAGAAATAGATTTTGTTTTTGAATTATGCATGGGCACCCAACAAATTTATAGCAATGAGAAAAATAACCTTTTCAAAAAGAATTTATAGAAGCTATCATATGAAGGTTAATAACCTTTTGCTAATGGTTACTTTTTAATGAAAAAAAATGATGACCAAATGCATAATATTTTCTTTTAAAGTTTATGACAGAAATTGCTAAGGTTGATAGTGTCTTATCGCACCTATTCCATTTATTTTGAAGAAAACTTCGTGATAAAAAACGTCAAGAAAGTTGTCTATACCTCTCTTCTTCCCCCATTTTATAAAAACGATGTGTCCCCATAATACAAACAGTTATAGAAGCATTGCTCTATTTAACGCTCCATATTTGATGATCATAACACAATCTCATTTCTCGCGTTTTTATAAGATTATCCTTGTTATCTTCGTTTAAAAAGGCTTAGACTAAGATAATCATAATTACATAAACATAAATAGAAAAAAGGGAGTAAATTATGTTTAATAAACGGAAATTTTATATCAATGGTCTATGGGATGATCCAAGTACGCCTCACGATTTTGACGTCATTAATCCATCAACAGAAGAAGCTTGTGCTGTCATTAGCCTTGGAAGCACAAAAGATGCTGATAAAGCAATTAATGCAGCAAAAGAAGCGTTTCCAAAATGGAAAACCACTTCACCAAGCGAACGTCTTGGATTCGTTGAAAAAATTTTAGAGATCTATGAAAAACGTTCCAAAGACATGGCTAAAACCATTTCAATGGAAATGGGTGCACCGATTGATATGGCGTTTAATGCGCAAACCGCAGCCGGTGGTTCCCACATTCGCGATTTTATCGAAGCTTATAAAGAGTTTTCGTTCCAAGAAACTTTAATAAAGGGAAATGAACACGCAATCCTTCACTACGACCCTATCGGCGTCGTAGGATTAATTACGCCATGGAATTGGCCCATGAATCAAGTAACTCTTAAAGTTATCCCAGCTCTCTTGGCGGGCTGTACCATGGTGCTAAAACCCTCTGAAATTGCGCCTCTTTCTGCTATGCTTTTTGCTGAATTTTTAGATGAAGCCGCGCTTCCTGCCGGCGTTTTTAATTTAATCAATGGGGATGGTGCAACTGTTGGTTCTTACCTTTCAGCACATCCAGATCTAGAAATGATCAGCTTTACTGGTTCAACCAGAGCAGGAAAAGATATTTCTAAAAATGCCAGTGCTACTTTAAAAAGAGTCTGTCTGGAACTTGGAGGAAAAGGCGCAAATATCATCTTTGCTGATGCCGACTCAGATGCTATTGAGCGGGGTGTGCGACATTGCTTTTATAATAGTGGACAAAGTTGTAATGCACCGACTCGTATGCTTGTGGAACAGAACATCTATGACAAAGCCATAAAAATAGCCAAAGATATTGCAGAAACCACAAAAGTAGGACCAAACTGTCAAGAAGGTAATCATATTGGACCTGTTGTTTCAAAAAAACAATATGACAAAATTCAAGATCTTATCCAATCGGGCATTGATGAAGGGGCAACTCTTGTTGCAGGGGGAACCGGTTTACCTATAGGGATGGAACGTGGTTATTATGTCCGTCCTACAGTCTTTGCTGATGTAAAACCTCATATGCGTATTTTCAAAGAAGAAATCTTTGGTCCAGTTCTCTCGATTCTTTCCTTTAGGACAGAAGAAGAAGCCATCGCTTTAGCAAATGATACTGAGTATGGTCTTACAAACTATATTCAATCGCAAGATCGCAACAAATGTCGTCGTATTGCGGCACAAGTACGCTCTGGTATGGTAGAAGTTAACGGACATGGATTACCTGATGGGAGCTACTTTGGAGGTGTAAAATTCTCTGGGCGCGCTCGTGAAGGTGGACATTGGGGAATTAAAGAATTTCTCGATAGCAAAGCAATTTCATACTGGTAAAAATCTTATTAAAAACTTAATAGGAATCGTATGGTTATACAGAAAATAACGGATGAAGGTGCTCTTGGACAACGTCTTGATCAGTGGCTTGCAAAACAATATCATACTGTGCTCTCACGTTCGCGTTTGCAAACCCTCATCCGTGAAGGCTGCCTTAAAATTGATGGTCAATTCATAAAGGAACCAAAAACAAAATTAAAATCTAACCAAATAATTGAATTGGCAATGCCTGACCTTCGTGACGCAGAACCTAGCGCTGAAGCCATTGCATTGGACATCCTTTTTGAAGATGATCATGTCATTGTTATTAATAAACCAGCGGGTCTTGTTGTTCATCCTGGCAATGGTAATTGGACTGGTACGTTGGTTAATGCCCTTATTTATCACTGTGGGAATAGTTTATCTGGTATCGGTGGTGTTAAGCGCCCAGGCATTGTCCATCGGCTTGATAAAAATACAAGCGGTGTTATGGTCGTTGCAAAAAATGATCTGGCTCATAAAAGTCTCAGTTCTCAATTTTCTGATCATGGACGAACCTGCGCACTAGATCGACGCTATCACGCTTTGATTTGGGGGACACCTCACCGCAATGTCTGGACAATTGATGCATCACTTAGCCGTTCGCCCCATAACCGAACAAAGCAAGCTGTTGTCCATAACCAAACCCCTCATGCTCGTCATGCCGTTACACATTTTTCACTGCTTGAAAAATATGGTACTCGCGAAGACTCAACCTCTTTTGCTAGTCTTCTGGAATGTCGTCTGGAAACCGGACGTACCCATCAAATCCGTGTTCATATGGCACATATCGGACATCCACTCGTCGGTGATACGGTTTATGGAAATGCTTTTAAAACAAAATCAAACACTCTTAATCCCACTCTGAAAAATGCAATCGACCAATTTAATCGACAAGCACTCCATGCCGCAAGTCTTACTTTTGAACATCCTTCTACCGGTAAAGTTATGTCGTTTTTCGCACCGATGCCTCAAGATATGGCTACACTTATTAAGCACTTTAAAAAAATGAATTGAAACTTTTCTTCGTCTCAAGATTTCACAATAAAATATCTTTTTTTGAACAAAATTGAAAAATATGCTAAAGTGAAGTTACAAGGATAGTTCGCTATCTTAAACGTAGAATTTGCCTTATTAGGGAATTCAGATAAAAGGAGGGTGCTATATGGCCCATATGAATTTGTTATCAGTAATCACAGGTGATGGCGGATTAAACCGTTACTTAGAAGAAGTGCGTCGTTTTCCAATGCTAGAACCAAAAGAAGAGTATATGCTCGCTCAGCGTTATCGTGAGCATAATGATCTAAAAGCTGCACATAGGTTAGTTACCAGTCATTTGCGTCTCGTCGCTAAAATCGCGATGGGATATCGTGGTTATGGCCTCCCCATTGGAGAAGTCATTTCCGAGGGTAATATCGGACTCATGCAAGCTGTTAAGCGTTTTGAGCCAGAGCGTGGTTTTCGTCTTGCAACCTATGCAATATGGTGGATTAAAGCATCAATCCAAGAATATGTATTACGGTCTTGGAGTTTGGTGAAAATGGGGACAACAGCCAATCAAAAGCGCTTGTTTTTCAATCTTCGTAAGTTAAAAAATAAACTTCAAGCATTTGATAGTGGCGATCTTGATACAGAACAAGTAAAGGAAATTGCAACCCAGTTGAATGTCACAGAAGATGAAGTTGTATCAATGAATCGCCGACTTGGTGGTGACACTTCGCTTAACGCACCCCTTCGTACAAAAGAAGGAGAAAACAGCGAATTGCAAGATTGGTTGGTGGATGAATCGAACAACCAGGAACAAATTTTAATTGAAAAAAGTGAATTAGAAAATCGTCGTTCCATGCTTATTAATGCCATGAGCAATCTCAATGAACGGGAAAAGCGTATATTCAAAGCACGTCGTTTAAACGATATACCGTTAACGCTAGAAGAGCTCTCTGGTGAATTTAATATTAGTCGAGAGCGAGTGCGACAGATTGAAATGCGTGCATTTGAAAAAGTACAAAACTCTATCAGAGATTCTGCTTTATCTCAAAGTCAAGTGTAAGACTTTAAAAATTAGCTATAAAGCCAATTGCTTGTACTTTCTTAAATTGGAAATGAGAAAGGCATCTATTGGCTTTATCTTTATCAATGAACCTCTTAAACTCTTTGAGTTATTAATATGTGTACCTTATTGAGTACGTTTAGATATAACGGATAAAAAACAGATGGTAAGAAATAACCTTTTATCTTATTTGTATCTATGTTTTATTTTTTTGATCAAGAACTATTAACTTATCTTGTTGTGCAAGCCATTGTCCAATAACTTCATTAAAAATAGATTCACCTGTCGGACCTTTTGCAAAGGTTAATTCATTTATACGTCCATTTTTATCCGTTAATACCAAACGCATCCAATTTAATTTTCGCATCAATTGTAAATTTCCGTCTATAAATGGATGATTCCTACTCAATGCAACAAGAAAAAAATCATCCTTAATCTTTGCAGAAATAGCCCTTGTTAACCCCTGCCCAATGGATTGTTCACTTGCTTTAAAGGTTAATGCTTGAACATTGCTTATAGCTTTGCCTGAAAATTTATCAGAAAGAATAAAAATAAGATCCATCATATATGCAGCAGGAAATGACCGATCGGTATTACGACGTAAAATTAACCGTAATGATAGCCCTTCATCGGGAATTGTTATATCACCTTGTATAGCCATTTCTTCTGGAGCCCCCTTTACATGCGATTCCCTTATAAGCGTCCAGCGAGCGCTTCCCGTTGCTACCTTTTCTGCATCATAATCTGTCCGTGCCTGATAAAAAACAGCCTCGCCTGATTTTGAAAGTGATTGCAAATTGCTGGCAACAACTGTTGAGATTCCTTCTGTATCGAAAGAATCTGCCGCTTGTTTTAAACCAACATCAATTTCACTCCCATCCTCTAATAAGCGTTGTGTTAACTTTCTCTTAACCGAAAGTTTCTTTGGTAACCCGTGAGAAGCTTCAAGGTTTTCTCCTAAAAATTGATGATCATTTGATACAAATACACGCTCCCCAATAAAAAAAAGACCAACTGTTAAAACAACAAAGCTCACAACAGAAATAACACTTATCACAATACGCCTTTGCACCAATGATTTATTAGCACGACGTAAAGCTTGAGAAAAAATATGTGAAACAATATGCGGATTATCTTCTTGTGAAGGAGAAACCTTTAACGCATAGCGATTAACATGCTCAGACGATACATAAGCCTCCATATTAACAGGTTCTGCCTCTGGCATATCCGATACACAAGAATCATCAAAGACCTTGTTATCCTTTAAACATGTAACAAAATTCTGCTTGCTTTTTATATTTATCCCTGAAAATTCATTATTCTTTGGTAGTATGATCTCTTTTGTGTACTTTTTATCTTCATTTATATTCATGGGATTCCACCCAATAACTGAAGAAAGCAACTTCTTTTCAACTGCTAAATATTCTTCTTCAACCGTTGTAATAGCGCTTTGAAGAATGTCTCTTTGCTTATCTGCTATTGCTTGCGGTATTTTTGCTGTTAAAAATTGATTTTCTAATGTTTCGATAGCCCGTTTATAAATCCGCTTACGCACTTGTGGTGTAACATTATTTTGCGCATTAATCGCCTTTTTTAAGATTCCAACGAAATCTACCATTTCCTCTATAATCTCTCTTAAACTGAGAAAAGAAACCCCAGCCCTAAAGCCAAAAAATTTTTTAGCCTCATAAATTAATTGTCATTTATATTGGTGCAACTATCGTGATAGTGTAAAATGAATATAAAAAATAAACAATGTTATTTTACACCTTCCTCTCTCACGCGCTCTTAAAAACGCTCTTTGTTAAGAGCCACAAAAATGAACAAAGAATCTATATGGAAACCTAAAAACAATCATCAATTTGCAAAGGGATCTGTAATAAGAATAGTATCTTCACGTTCTGGACTTGTGGATAATAAAGCTACTTTTGCATTAATCAGTTCTTCGATATAGCGTATATATTTAACAGCCTGCACTGGTAAATCTTCCCACCTCAATGTATGAGCTGTTTTTTCCTTCCAACCTTCTAATGTTTCATAAATAGGCTTTACACGGGCTTGAGCCCCCATGGAAGAAGGTAAATAATCAATCTTTCTACCATCAAGCTCATAACCAATACAAATTTTTATTTCATCTAAACCATCCAGAACATCAAGTTTTGTCAATGCTACACCTTGAACACCACAAATTGTGACCATCTGACGAACTAGAACTGCATCAAACCAACCACATCGACGCTTTCTACCGGTTACGACACCAAATTCATGCCCACGTGTCCCAAGAAATTCACCAATATCATTTATCTGCTCTGTCGGAAACGGCCCTTCTCCAACACGTGTAGTATAAGCTTTTGCAATACCCAAAACATAATGAATGACTCCAGGTCCCATCCCAGATCCTGTACATGCCTGTCCCGCAACTGTATTTGATGATGTTACATAAGGATAAGTTCCAAAATCGTTATCGAGTAAAGCCCCTTGCGCGCCTTCAAAAAGAATGTGTTTCCCCTCCCGATAACCTTGATCTAAAAGATGCCACGTACAATCCATAAAAGGCAGAATTTTATCTGCAACTTGCATCAATTCATCATAAAGCGCTTGAGAATCAATCTCTGCAACACCCATCCCACGACGCAAAGCATTATGATGCCTCAAAAGCCGCTCAATCTTAGCCATAAGCGTATCTTTTTCTGCCAAATCCATCACTCGGATAGCACGACGCCCCACTTTATCTTCATAAGCCGGTCCAATACCACGCTTTGTTGTTCCAATCTTTAAACCTGATAAACCGCTTTCTCGAATTGCATCAAGATCACGATGCAAAGAAAGAATTAAGGGAGCATTTTCAGCAATCCGTAAAATTTCTGGGGTAATTTTTACACCCTGATCAGTTAATTTTTTTAATTCTGCAACAAAATGATGAGGATCAACAACAACACCATTACCAATGATTGATAACTTCCCACGAACTAAACCAGACGGTAAAAGTGATAATTTATAACTCACTCCATCAATAACCAATGTGTGGCCAGCATTATGCCCCCCCTGATATCTTACCACGATATCTGCGCGCTCAGACAACCAATCTACAATTTTACCTTTGCCTTCATCACCCCATTGTGTACCGACAACAACTACATTGGCCATAACTTTCTCCGTCGTGTTTGGTCAAAAAAACCAGCATCCAAAAACAAATACTTGCTTATAGCGAAACCTTAGAGCAAGTGCGACTCCTCATTTCAGATTTTTCTCAATCTTCAAGGAATTAAATTTTTTTATTTATGATAATAAAGATAAACAAATACCCCAATATTCTAAATCTGTCATTTTTGCTCCCAAAAGTGAAAAATTAGAAATTTCAATTTATGCTTTCCCCTCTGACAAAACATTCATTTTCCCTCTTAATCTTTTACAATTCATGTCAATTATTTAGAAGTTGTTTGTCTAATATAAGGATACGAAAGATCATCATGATCTTTCGTATCCTTTTTCTGTTTAAAAATCTGTTGTGAAAATCACCTGCATTATTTAAAGGTGTGCCTTTTCAACTTGGAATGCCCATTCAAGCCATTGTGTTAAAATTTCAAGATCGGAAGCTTCAATTGTTATACCCGTCCAAATTCGAAGCCCAGGAGGAGCATCACGATAGGAACTGATATCATAAGCAACATCTTCTTCAGCAAGACGATTTACAACCGCTTTTATAAAAGATATTCGTTTTTCAGTTTCTAAAGCAGTGATCACTGGATCCACAATATCTAAACAAATAGATGTGTTAGAACGCACTTCAGGATCTTTTGCCAGATATTCTAACCATGGCGTTTTACGAACAAAAGCATCAAGTACAGAAAAATTTTTTTCAACCCTTGCTCTTAATGCCGCTGCGCCTCCTAGAGATTTTGCCCACTTCAACCCATCAAGAAAATCCTCAACACAAAGCATAGAAGGCGTATTGATTATTTTTCCTTTAAAAATATCTTCGTTCAGTTTTCCATTTTTTGTCATACAGAAAAGTTGAGGCATAGGCCAAGCGGGAACATGATTTTCAAGCCTCTCAACAGCACGAGGACTTAAAATCACCATACCATGTGCTGCTTCACCTCCCAAAACTTTTTGCCACGAAAAGGTAACAACATCTAATTTTGAAAAATCAAGATATTGTGCAAAAGCAGCTGATGTTGCATCACAAATGGTCAATCCTGCCCGCTTGTCCGGAATAAAATCTGCATTCGGAATACGCACACCAGAAGTTGTGCCATTCCATGTAAAAACAACATCACGATCAAAATCAAGTTGCGTTAAGTCTGGTATTTCACCATAAGGGGCTTCAAAACGACGCACATCAGAAAGCTTTAATTGCTCAACAACATCTTTATTCCACCCAAATCCAAAACTTTCCCACGCCGCCATATCAATGCCACGCTCACCTAATAAAGACCATAGAGACGCTTCAACAGCACCGGTATCTGAACCTGGCATAATTCCTATACGATGATCAGAAGGAACTTCAAGAATCTCACGGGTTAAATTAACAACCTCGGCCAGTTTTAATTCTGCCTCCCTTGATCTATGCGAACGCCCAACTAATGCATTTTTAAGAACATCAAAACTCCAACCAGGTCTTTTGCTACAAGGACCTGAAGAAAAATTAGTATTATTGGGACGATTGCTTGGTTTTTGTAACATTATCATTATTTCTCCCCTTTTAAAATATTTTGCTTCCTTTATAAAGAAAAACAAATTGTTATAAAGACTCATCAAGCGTCTTTTTAGAAAAAAAATCAAAAATGTTTTCTATTATTTCGTAGGCTTAAAATTCACGGAAACTTTGTAAAAAAATCTTTCTTAATCATGCCTCTCTCTTGATTCTTTTAATTTTTTTCGTATCCGCACCACGATAATATAGCATTCTGATAACAATAGACTAATGTATCACAACATACCTATCAAGTTTATTTTATGATAAAGATTCATTGATAACTCTCTAGAATAGGCAGATAAACTTATTAAAAAATCAATTATTTTTCTTTTGATGACTGGACAGAGAAAATTTTAATGTTATAACCGCACACGCTCTATATTTTTTTATGCAGCATGCCCAGATAGCTCAGTAGGTAGAGCAGCGGACTGAAAATCCGCGTGTCCGTGGTTCGAATCCGCGTCTGGGCACCACCTTTTCTGTTTAAAATATTGAAATTATACCTTTTTAATTTGATTCTCTATTTTTAGTCCACCTTTTAGACCACCTTCTACGGTTTATATAATTTACCCTAATTTGTTGTTGTTTATTCCGTATTTTTCTTTGGAGTAAAGGCTAGAATCTCTTTTTTTCTCCACCTTACTGCTCTCCCTAGCTTATATGGCTCTGGAAATACCCCTTGAAGCACCCAATTGCGAATCGTTGTTGTGGATACACTAAAAAGCTCTGCACATTCACGGGTTGTTACATATCTATCGCCATCATCAAATATCATCTCTTTGCCTTTCTATTTTTTATGTCATGTAAATGGACGGGGGTGCTAAAAAACACCTCTGTATTTAAAATTTGCAAATTTATTTGTTAGATGTATTTCATTTCATATTTCCAACCTTGTCGTTGTGTAACAGCCTTTGCGATTTGTCCTCGATGACACATACACACGTCAGATTCAAAGAAAGTAATTGCAACACATCTTTTATCCCCCAAAAAAGCTGGTATAATTTTTCTATTGCATGAAGATTACCCTTAAGAGTTGTATTTTGGTAATCTTCAAAAAGATGTTCATAATCTTCTCGTGTTTTCAGGTTGCATCTTTTGTCAGAGGAAATTTGAAGTTCAGGAATTGCATATATTTAATGCCAATGTTGCTTATAGCTTTCTCTAATTGTCTTTTCGAAAAACAATGCTTTCTACTTATTGGATTTTTACGAACATCACACAAAGTTTTAACATTGTTTTCTATGAGGCAATTCAGATAATGGTCTAGTGATTTTCCTTCATAACCAATGGTAAAAAACAAGGCTTCTCATCTTTGGTATTGCACATGTTTAATTTTCTTATATGGGTGGGAGTGCTGGGAGGAGAGAGCCCCCCATACTATCAAGCGGCTTTTGTCAACATCTTTTGCATCTCTTGTTCTATTTCTGCTAAAAAGATTTCGACCGCTTGATTGATTCGTTCGATTTGTTCTTCATCACGATTGATGCGTTTGATCTTCATTCTCAAACCAATGGATTTACCTACAAAGTTTGGTTTATAGCTAACGAAATCACACCATTTACGTCCCGTACACGCCATTTGGAATTGCATCTGCGCGTGATATTCAGGCTTAATATTACTATTGATAAAAAAGCGTAGATGATTTAATGACCGCGGGCGTTTAACCTTTACTAAACCGTCTTCACCAAAAAATCCATCAGGACTTGCACCAGCCATTTGGATTGTGGGATGTTGGACAAATCCACACCTGTTCTCTTAATGACGACGCACTCGTCCACTATCAGACCTATACTGGATAAACAAACAAACATTTTCAATAAATTCAAAGGGGCTGATTTCTGACATTTGTATATTCCTTATTAAAATATCTTTCTTTGTTAGATTTGTAACCTGCAATATCATTGCTATATATGAGGTACCATTTACTTGTCCTAATAGGTCGAAACCTGCTTTGAGATCTAAGAGTGATCTTGAAGCACATAACAAAATTTCAACATGTTGCTTTGACCATTCAGCAAGATCTTTTGTCGATATTGCTTGCTCTTTAAGGGCTATCGTCTGTTCTTGGCTTTCTGCAAATTTCTTGCTTATCCATTCTATATCTTCTTCTCGTTTTTTTGAAGCTTTTTCTAAATCATCTTTGCGGATTTTAGCTGCTTCTTTACGGTCTTTATTTCTTAAAATAACCCCTACAGAAAGCGATACAGCAAATGATATAAAACCTGTAAGAAATATCGTTATCTATTCTTGCATCATAACTCCCCCAACTTTTTTAGAATCGTTGGGGTATTACTTTTTCACAAACATTTTTGCAAGACGGGCAATCATAACACGCTCTGTTATGACGCACACATAAACACACAACAGCCTTAAGGGGGGATTATGATCACTAACGCAACAAATCATTCTCTGTCTTGATCTAGGGACCAAGACTGGGGGCTATCAGAAATAAAGCAGACAGTAGGCAGCATTGATGCCGTGTATTTTGAAGAAGTAGGCCGACATACCGGTACTGATGCAGCCCATGTGTATAGCGGTTTGTTAACAACCTTAACGGCGTGGTGTGAACATCCTCAGATACCGTATGAAGGCATTCCAGTTGGCACAATTAAGAAAGAAATAACCGCCAAAGGAAATGCTTCAAAAGAAGAAATGATTAAAGCGGTGTGTGAAAAAGGGCACGCACCTTGTGATGATAACGAAGCAGATGCTTTGGCAATTTTATATTTAAAGAAAGAAGGGGATACATATGTCTAATGGTATGCCATGAGTAAGATTTTATTTGTATGACTGGATAAGTGGTACAAATGGAAGCACATCCGAACAACGGGGCGTTTATATAACCCTTCTCGTTTGCATGTATGAAAAAAAACTACTTAAAACAGACTTTCAAACGCTTGCACGCGTTTGTCATTGTTCGCAGAAAAAATTTGCAGCTATTGTCGAATATATCATGAAGAATGATAAACTTATTGAGACAGATGGTGGATTGTCGAATAAGCGCGTTGAAGAAGAACTAAAAGATTTTGCTTATAAAAAAGACCACATATCACAAGCTCGTAGTGAAGCTGGTAAAAAAGGTGCGCAAGCAAAAAACATGATAAAACAACATGTTAATAATTTTGCTAAAGCAAACGCTAAGCAAAATCAAGCTATAAAGAACCAGAATAATAATATATATATAAAAACTAAAACTATCGTTTTAGCAAAAAAAGAAATTGGTTCTGAAAATTTAGAAACGAACAATTTGGTTGAAGAGCCAATCAAAGTTCATGATCTCAAAAGCCAATCAGATCAAATCGAACGGGGGTAGAAAACCAACCTCCCATTCACGAGCAAGAAAGCGTTTCTAAAAAAGCAAAACGGGCGAAAGCTAATCGGCGGTTTTCGTATCCCTGCGGACTTCGAACCAGATTACGATTTTGCCATTGCAGAGGGCTTGCCTCCAGAGCGTATCAAAGTAGAGATTGCAAAATTTCCAGACTACTGGCATTCAAAAGCCGGAGCGAATACAACAAAAATCGATTGGCAAGCAACATGGCATAACTGGGTGAAAAATTCAAAAAATTACAAACAAGGAGAAAATTATGGAAGCATTAAAGCTTATAGTTCGCGGACGAAAGCCTTATCCAGATTTTTGTGAAGAGCAAGCTAATGAAAAGTGCTGATGGTTTTGAGATTAGATGTGTGTTTTAAGAGTGACTAAAAAGTTTTTTTAAGGTATAATACTTTTCTAAGTTTGTATGTAGTAACGATTTATAAACTAGGTGAATCCTTTAATACAAATTAAGAAATTTTGGGATGTAGAAATTTCAAAATATTTGTTTAAAAAGCATAAACAGCTAGTATCAATGTAAAAAATATTCCAGCAGTGATTACAACTGGATGCAATAGAAGGCGTTGCTATTAAAAGGAAAGCAAACGCGAAAAAACTAAAGGTAGTTTGTGCCTTCTATCAGAAAATAATTTAAGAAATTAAAATCATAATTTTTTCACAGGAATGAGTATGTTTACAGATAAGCAACTAAGAGCCTTGTTTGGCATTATAGTTTTTATATTTTTATGTTTTTTAGGAATTAAAAAAAATATTGACTTTATTCAGGGTATTTTGACATTCGCGTCTATTTCTTTGATAATAGTAACAACTATTTTTGCAATTTTATGTAATTCTAATATTCCCTCTGAGTTGCAGAACAACCCAAAATATAAAGATGATGATACAACTGGTTGGGTGAAACTAACACGCGATTTACAACAATATATGCACCGACTCTTAAATATAATAATTTTAGCGCTTGTCGTTTTAATTTTTCCAAATAGTTATAAAGAAACTTTTTCTTTGCCTTTCATTTCTAGGTATATGGAACACAAGTTTCCTATTTCATTAGATACCGCACTGTTGTACTCAGATATTGCTATTTGGTATTTAAACATTGTACTTTGGTATTATTTTTTATGCCGTGTACTCTTTCTTATGTTGTATACACGCAGTTTAATAAATATATCCATCCTTACTCTACAATGTTCCATTATAAAGATACAGTGAAATCTTCGATTTCAAGCATTAATTCTTTTTTTACAGAATCTTCATTATATCTTCCATTATCATCTTTAGATGCTTTAATAAGGATTGTATGCTGAAAACTTTCAGTATTAAATACTAAATCGAACTTATTATATGTATTTCCCACAAAATTTAATTTGTGCAATATAGGATTTTTTTTATCTTTTTTTAAAAAATTCCACAAAAACTCACCTAAGTTATTTTCTTCTTTTAATTTGATATCTAAGGTGAGTTCTATTTCAGTAACATCATTAGTGGAAAATCCATCAAGAGCATTTTTAGCCAACTCCGTTAAGTATTTTTCTGATTGCGTTCCAAAAAGTTCTAATTGTTTTTGTTTTTTATATTCTAGTTTTATTTCTTTAATTGAACGCAATTTTTTTTCGAAATCTTCCTTATCAATAAGCTCAGGTAAAATATTAATTTCTTCCTTGAAATTTTCTTTGTAGTGTGACTGCAAGCATTGGTTTAGCTTTTTACTTGAAGAAAAAAGAATGAATTTTGTAGGAATCAAAACTCCAAAATATTGTTTATTTTGTTCAATTTGTTTTTTAGAACGTGGGTTAGGAATGCTTTGAAAGCCATTTTCGGAATCTATAACTTCAGGATTGTAAGGACTTTCTTCTCCTGTTAAAATGTAAACCCAATAGTAGATACTTGATCTCACAGAAAATTTCTCAATTGTTAAGGTAGAACATTGATTCTTAATGGGGAGATTGTACGTTCCTTCCTGTAAAAAGTTATCAATACAGTTTGTATTAACTAATTTTGAATCTGTATTTATTTCATATTTATAAGAAAGGAAGTTAATGGTATTCATAAAGTTAACACAATTACAACGTTTGTAGTCTTATGGGTAGGTGATTTGTATTTAAAATATCTCGTGTCTTCTAGAATCATTTAGCTAAAGGGTCAAAATTATAAAATTTTAATTGTAGAAGCAATACGAGTTTTAGAATAAATCTATTATAAATAGCTGTTTAGTTTTAAGTAAAAACACCCCCTTCCCCATCTTTAAGGTGGGGAAGAAAGTCAAGCAGCGTTTTTGATTGTAATAACGACTTGCTTACCAAGAACAGTCAATGCCTGCTCTAGCGTTTGAAGCTTAGTCGGATAATTTAGATCAAGAATGCGTCTTGCTTCTGTTTCTTTCTTACCCAAACGATTGGCTAACTCTGTTTTTGTAATATTCGCTTCATTAAAAGCTTCTACCACTGCAAGTTTAAGAGCATTCCACGCATCTACCGTTACCTCTACAAGGTCTTTATATTGCTGTGGTGTAGGTAGGGGCAAACCACGCATCGGATAGCTACGTAATGCCAACCCTAATGCTTCAACAGCATTCTCTAGTGCCTCTGCTCTATTTTCTCCAGCTGTTATTGCTTCGGGTACATCTGGAAAAGTTACCACAAAACCACCATCTGGATCAGATTCCAGTTTTGCTTGATAAGTATATTCCATATCTCTAAATCTCCTCGCTATTATGAAAGCGCTTCTGTGATAGGTAAAAAACGTTTAGAAAACTTGATACCCCTAACTGTTTTTTGATTGTTTTCACATAGAGTGGGGTTAATTCACCAGATTTTATAACGGTGGTCTTATCTCCAAAAGTTACCAAATAATGTGAACCTTTCCCTGCATCTGGAGCCTGATCGTAATGAACACCTCTTTTTCTGGCTTCTTTACATAGCTCTCTGAGCAGCGCTTCTCTTTTCATTCACCCTCCCCCACTTTGTAATAAAACTAATATCGCACAAAAAGGTTCGTTAGTCAATAAAAAATCGTACAAAAAAGTTTGATATAGACTTTGCTAATTTAGAGGATGCTTGTTGAAAAACTGAAGGCAAAACGAAAAAGCTATACCATTTGTAAGGCATGGCTTTTTACTTAAATAATTTATCAAGCAACATTATAATCTAAAACTTTAAAAAATGTTATTAATTAACTGAAATAATTGAAAAATAAACAAATTATGATAAGATTTTATATGTATAAAATGCAAATCAAATGGAACTTCCAAACATGTTGAATAAAGTGATCTTAATTGGCTATTTAGGGGATAATCCTGAAAGCAAAACGATGAATTCTGGTGCCGAAGTGGTCAATTTTCGGTTGGCTACTTCTGAGAGCTATACGGATAAAAATACCAATCAAAAAGTAGAGAAAACTGAATGGCATTCCGTGGTGGTTTTTAATCCACATTTGGCAAAAATCGCTCTTCAATATTTAAACAAAGGTTCAAAGGTTTATGTAGAAGGCAAATTACAAACCCGTAAATGACAAGATAAAAACGGTATTGACCGCTTCACAACAGAAATTGTCTTATCACAATACAAAGGTGAATTGCAGTTGCTTGATGCAAAGAAAGAGCAATCTCCCCCCTCACCCGTGACTTCTCAAAATTATGCTATCGCCTTTGGTGCCTCCGATTATAGCGTATCTCTTAATGACAGCATGCCATTCTGATTGAAAAAAATATGACAAAAAGAAAAAAACGAGCAAAATGTGGTCGCCCACGCATTGAAGGATGTATCAGAGAACCCAATGGTCGTATCTCACGGACAAAAATGCCTCGTGATCCTATCGATAAATTGGCAATAGAAATGCGTGCCAAACGCTTCTGTTTGACCATAGAAGAGGCTAAAAATCCGCTTTCCGGTACTTATATCGGGCGGCTTTACTTACAAGGAAATCTCAATCAAGATCAATACGATGCTGCACAAAAATATCTTGAAGTGAGAAATGACTATTCGTGCGCAAAAACATTGCCTAGTGCTGTTTATGACGAAATGCCCTCATCTTCTGATGAGGTAGCAAGAGAGAAATGGGTTGAATTTGCAACAAAACAATTTTTGAATATGCAAGAGGTAATAAAAGAAACACAACACCTTTACAGACAGCACAATTTTTATGCTGCATTACAATACCTTGTTGTAGAAGATCAAGAGTTAGCATACCTTGTACCTTCATTGCGTATCGTTCTTAATACTCTCCAAAAATATTTTGGTTATTAAAAACTTGACTTAAAATAAGAAAAAGTATAGTGTGTAAATATATACACATTATGAGATTGGGTAATGGAACAAAACAGCCGAAAGATAATTGCAAAATTAAAACGCGATGGCTTTGAACTTGTGAAAGTGAAAGGTTCACACCATAAATTTAAAAAAGATGGTAAGGTTGTTATTGTTCCACATCCTAAGAAAAATCTTCCAATCGGTACAGCGCGTTCTATTGCATTACAAGCAGGCTGGTTAAAAAAAGGAGAAGAAGAATGAAAAGATTTTTTGCTCTTGTTCATAAAGATGAAGATTCTGCTTTTGGTGTTCAGTTTCCTGATTTTGAAGGTCTATTCTCTGCTGCTGATGAAGAAGAAAATCTTATTATAAACGCTACCGAAGCCTTACAACTTTATTGTGAAGATATGGATACAGTGCCTGTTCCTTTAAAATTTGAAGAAGTAATACAACAGAAAGCTGTTAAAAAAGCTTTATCAGAAGGAGCTTTTTTAATACAAGTTCCTTTTATTGAAAATGATGCAGAAGTAGTACGTACAAATATATCAATTGAACGAGGGCTTTTACGTGCAATTGATAATTGCGCACAAGAGAGAGGTTTAACAAGATCTGCTTTTTTGGCAACAGCAGCCCGCCATGAGCTTAATATCTAGCTATAATATATTAATGAAAATCAAAAAGCAGCTGGTAAACAAAACGCTACAGTTAAGAGGGATATGACTATCATTGATATCATATACACGGCATCTAATATTTCTGAACCTGTCACTTCTCTTCCCTGCTACAATAACTGTTTAATTAATTTATAACATGTAAAATGTTTTCAGAATTCTACATATTTTGCTTTAAAATAGAAATTATACAATATTTAGATTTTTCTGTTGACAATGTGTGAAAAATTTTATTTAATGTCAGTGCTGTCCCTAGTCGTATTGTATCTAAAATTCAAAAATATCCCCTAAAATTTGTTAAAATATTAAGCTTTAAAAGTAGTTTAACTTACTGTTTTTATTGATAAAATTGGCTTATCTATTTTGCACACATCAAAAGCCATTAATTGACCAATGATGTCATTAATTAATTGCCTCAAAAGGAGTCAAGATGAAAGCAATCATCACCAAACCAATGTGTGTTGTTGGCGATAACAAAAGCACTGTTCGTTTTGAACCATCAACTTCAAGTAATCCATTTGTAGAGATTTCCAATCAAGTCTATGCACGCCTCAAGCGCGCCAATGCCGTAAAACCCTTTGTTGAAAGTAAAACCACAACAAAATCTGAAAAGATAATTGAACAGACTAAGCCAATAGAAAAAGAAGTTATACAAACATCTTCTAAACTAGGAGCAGAAGAAACTTCACTTCAACAGACCGAAACACCTAAAGTTTCCAAGCCATCAACACCTCCTGCTAAAAAGCTTAAAAATTGAAATTAATCATCCATCAAGAATGGTATCTTCAACAGGTAAAAGATACCTTTACCAATCTTCAAGCACCACGCCTTAATTGGGCTTTACGGAATGCTGTTAACACCGCAGCAAAGCAAGTAGAGCGCTTTACTGAGAAGCAAGTTGCCGACCTCTCATCAGCCCAATCAAAGCGCGTTAAAAAAGGCGTTTATATTAAAGACAAGGCTACCGCACAGTTTCTCGAGACAGATATCATTGGTTCTGGAACACCGATACCTCTTAAATTTTTTAAGGCAAAAGAAACAAAACGCGGCGTGACTTACAAATTGTTTGGGAAAAAACAAATCTTGCCCCATGGTTTTATTAAGGGAGGAAGTTTTCCTAAGCGAGTTGATTTAAAAATGGGAGGAAACGTCTTTCAAAAAGATGACGGAGATAAATTTCCCATTGCAAAACAAGAAGGACCATCAATTGCGACAGTTATGTCTAAGCCAGAAATTGCAAATGCTATCGCACAATATGCCAGTGAAAGACTAACCAAAAACATACAGAGACAACTTGCTCGTCAAGAATACGCTACCAATAAAAGAGGCTAGATCATGTTCTTAAACTCTATCTCTATATTACATATCCTTATTGGTTTATGCCTTACTTATTCTTATTGTAATTTCAAAAAGAGATTATCTCTTACACTTTGTTTTTTCCATAAAAAAACCAATAAAATCAATGTAAAAGGTACTTCCCAGCGGGTTGGCTTCGTTGCGGGGCAGGCTAGCGCGAACTATCGCTAGCGACAGAATTTTCAAATCGACTGTACATTGGACACATAACATATTGATAAATAACGAATTTAATGTGCATTAATATACACACTATACAATCTATAATTATTTTAAAAAATGTGAAGTCACCTCTTGACAATATGGTAATAATGTGTCTATTGTCGAATCAGGTGCTTGAAAAACACCTTAAAATACCAAGCGGATTAGTTGCCGAAATAACTAATCTTCTGAACATTAAAGATTTTGACTCATTATATGCAATAGCATATAACGGTCTTGTCGGGTGTGGTTACGCTATACAATACCTTTATAGGAAAGGTGTAACGACGGACTTGGTACCGTGTTTTTCAGCACCCGGCGCTCTTTTTAGAGTGTCAATGAAAAACCTCTATTACCAAGGAGTTCATTATGAACAATCTTATAGAAATTAAAGAAAGCGCTACTAATGGTGCCTCTTCTCAGACTATGTCTAGTCGCGAGATTGCCGAGTTATGTGCTAAGCAACATAAGCATGTTATGCGTGACATTAAGCAAATGTTAGGAGAACTGCACTCTGAAAGTACTGAGCCCAAATTTGGGCTGAGTGAATTTGCAGGATTCTACAAGGATTCAACGGGTCGTATCCTTCCTTGTTATAACCTTCCCAAGCGTGAATGTTTAATTCTCGTTTCTGGTTATAGCACCGCCTTACGTGCTAAAATTATTGATCGTTGGCAAGAATTGGAAAATCAAGTCGCTGTTCCACAAGTTGACTATTCCAAACCCGAAGCATTACTTGGTGTCTTAAATCATCTACAAAGCCAAATTGAGCAAAAAGATCATATGATTGCTGAATTAGCTCCAAAAGCAGAGGCTTTAGAAGGTTTAAAACGCTCTGATGGACTGTTTGGTCTTATTGAAGCAGCAAAGATATTAGAGGTACGACCAAAGGATTTAACCGATTATTTGCGTAAAAATGATTGGGTGTATCGACGTGCTCCAGGGGCGCCTTTGTTGCCTTATCAAGATAAAATCAAGAAAGGCTTTATGGATTGCCCTGCGATTACCATTCAGAGACCAGATGGAACAGAAAAGGTGCTCCCTTCAACAAAAATCACCTCAAGAGGTTTGGCATGTTTAAGAGAACAAATACATGGAGGTGTACAATGAATACCAGTATCGATTTTTTATGTGATTTGTGGATGGCGTTATATCAATTTTCTGATCGTGATGATATTGAAGACAAGGCTTTTAATACTCTTATTGAGACTATGGATGCAATAGAAAAAGCTTTAATATTAAAGCTTCAAGATGAAACCCCAAATGCACTGAAAATTTTGGCAATGATTACAAATTTTGGAACTTTAAGACCACCTCCGATTATAGAGTCTTTGTTGAAAGCTTACGAACCCAATTTAGACAACCCCATTAAAAAGGTTGCTTAAGGTAAAATATGCCCCCTCCTCGTTCTTAAAATGGGGAGGTGGCAGCTTTAGCAACGGCTTGCTTTTTTTAGGACTTCACTCATACGTGTGCGCCAATCTTTTCCTTGTTTTTTAAAAGAGGCAATAACGTTTGGGTCAAGACGTAGAGTAACTGCTTGTTTAGGAGATTCAACTGGTGGACGCCCACGTTTACGGCGTTCTTCTGTTACATAGTTAAAGAAAGAAGAAGGTAAAACATCTTTCGCTGGTTTGAGGTGTACAAGTTCTTCATCTGTTAGTGGTGGAGAATCTACGGCGTCCCAATCTTCTTTTGTATAGTCACAGCCTACCTCAAAGTTTTTTTTGATAGTCATTGAAAACCTCTCTTTCTTTTTTATTAGCTTGACGGAAACTGATAATGGATATCGCTTCAGTACCAAGCTTCGCAAAAACAACAACTGTCGTACCATTAGCAAAACGCCCAATAGCCTTCATGCGGTTTGAATGGGTTGCATCAATAAGAGCATGCTCCCAATCAAAGTAAATAACATCAGCAAAATCAAGCTTATGTTTAACAATGTTTACAGCTCTTTTTGGTTCATCCCACACGATCTTCATATATTTTATGTACACGAAAAATAAAGCTGCGTCAATAATTAAAGTGTACAATAATTCGCATAAACCATTCAAAATGGGGCAATTATGAATAAGAAATCTCGAAAAGGTTTATCGCTTCGTGCCTTTGCAAGAAAGATGCGTGTTTCCCCGAATTCAGTGGTTTCTCGTTTTAAAACAGGAAAATTTGATAAGGCTCTTTTTGAAGATGGTTCTGTTAATGAAGCGCTTGCAACAGCTATCTGGAATGAGAATCCAACAAAGCGCCCTACCCCATTTTTAGCACCAGATGGTCAAGCGCGGACAAAGATCAAACAAGTCTCATCAGAGGGTGCCAATGAATACAAAATTAAACTGGAGCGAATGCAAGTTGCCCTTGAAAGCGAAAAGATTGCCCTTGAACGCTTACGCGAAACAACCGTTGACCGTGAAGAAGTAAAGAGAGCCGCCCGTGAGTTTGGAAGAGCGCACCGTGATGCCATGTTGAATTTTCCTCACCGTTTTGGAGCAAGCATTGCCGCACAGGTTGGATGTGATGCCGCAAGCCTAATCGGTGCCATTGATTATTACATACGAAAGGCTTTGCTTGAAGCTGTTCATATTCCAGTTCCTTATCATGATCCTCAACCTCCAGAATGAGAGAGTTTTGGGGCGAGCAAAGAATGAATAATGGATGAGAATGCTGTTACAGAATTTTTCGCCAATGCTAATGATGCAAGACAACCGGACAAACCATACACGGTTTCCGAATGGGCGGATAAAAATAGATACCTTAGCACCGTAGCAAGTGCTGAACCTGGATTGTGGAGAACAAAACGCACCCCCTATTTGCGCGAAATCATGGATAATCTTTCCTCGTACGTGCCGGTTGAAACAACCATTGTCATGAAAGGGGCGCAAGTTGGCATGTCAGAGGCGGGACTGAACTTTTGTGGTTATGCTATTCATTATAGTCCAGGACCTGCCCTTTATGTCATGCCCACCGTTGAGACAGCTAAGAAGCTTTCAAAGACGCGGCTTGATCCTATGATTATGGCGAGTCCCGTTTTAAGTAAACGCATAGCCCCTGCTCGTGCACGTGATAGTGGCAATACGATGTTTTCTAAAGAGTTTGATGGTGGAGCGCTGATGCTGACAGGAGCCAACAGTGCAGCTGGTTTGCGCTCTATGCCTATTCGTTATCTGATTTTGGATGAGGTTGATGGTTATCCTCTCAGTGTCGATAACGAAGGTGATCCAGTGATGATTGCGGAAAAGCGCACATCAACCTTTGTACAACGAAAGATCTTTAAATTGTCCACGCCCACCCACCGTGACACAAGCCGTATTGCCAAGGATTTTGTGCTAGGAGACCAGCGATATTACAATGTCCCTTGTGATAAGTGTGGTACACTACAGCCGATTGTTTGGTCACAAATTAAATGGCCAAAAGGTGCCCCTGAAAAAGCTGTTTTTGTTTGTGCCCATTGTGATCATGAGCATGCCGAACACCGAAAAACAGATTTGATGTGTGAAGAAAAAGGCGCATGTTGGGTTCCAACGAGTGAGTCAAGCAGACCCAATTTGCGCTCTTATCATATTTCTGCACTCTATTCCCCTTGGCTTACTTGGGGGGAATGTGCAAGAGAGTTTTTAAATGCCAAAGATGATCCAGCCCTTCTACAGCCTTTTGTAAATACTGTTCTTGGAGAACCATGGGAGGACAGAACAGGCGAAGTTATTGATCCAGACAGCCTTTATGCAAAACGCGAAGAATATCCTTTAGCACCAGAACAAGCTGTCGTGTTGACGGCAGGCATTGATGTGCAAAATGACCGTTTAGAGCTTGAAGTGGTGGGATGGGGACGCAGCGAAGAAAGCTGGCATATTGATTATCAAGTTATCCCTGGTGACCCCTCTTCTTTTGAAGTGTGGGACCAATTGGATGAATATCTTGCAAAACGTTGGCCACATCCAGGCTATAAAGAGGGGATTAAGATAACGGCGGCTTGTATTGATACCGGTGGTGGACATACACAGGCTGTTTATAATTATGTGCGCCCCCGTGAAGGGCGGCGCATTTGGGGCATTAAGGGACAAGCTGGCTGGCGCGCGGTATGGCCACGCCGCCCAAGCAGAAACAACAAAGGGCAGATTAATCTCTATATTGTTGGGGTTGATGCGGCGAAAGATATCATTACAGCGCGCTTTAAAAAATCGGGTCCCGAAGCAACGGGGGCTGGTGCAACACATTTTCATAAAAGCCTTGATCGAGAATATTTTGACCAGCTAACCGCTGAAAGAAAAGTGATCAAATTTTTTAAAGGCTTCAAGCGTATTGAATGGCAAAAAAGTGAAAAGGCAAGAAACGAAGCCTTGGATTGTAGGGTCTATGCTTATGCGGCTTTACAAGGTCTGATTTCGGCAGGAATAAACCTTAATCGAGAAGTCGATATCTTAGAAGAGCGTTTGGAAAAACTTAAAATTGAAGGCTCTATAAAGCAGCCAACACCAAGACATCTCCCCTCTCCTGCTCCAAGAAGATCTCAGACGGCACAGCCTCAAAGGAAGCAATCCAGAACGGTGATGAATCCTTATATGCAAGGGGATTGGAGGTAATTTGTGGATGAAACTTTAGGACAAATTAACAGCAAAATTGAAAGACTTGAAAGTTTAAAAAGACGGCGTGAACAAATTGAAGAAGCTCTTTATTCGGGAGCACAATCGGTACGCCATGGCGATAAGCAAGTCAGCAACCGCTCTGTTGAGGAACTGCGCAGAGCGCTTGAGATGCTGAACACACAAATAGCAGACCTTGAAGGACGCAAACGTTCACGCGTGTTCTATTTTAATATATCACGAGGCTATTAATGGCTGGTTTGTTCAATAAAATTACGGACTTTTTTAAAATTTCTCGTCAACACAATCCCCATTTTGAAGCGGCAAGCAAAAGCCGCCGTATGGGTGGTTTTGATCCTGCTAAAAAACATATCAATAAAGCCATTGAAGAATGCGGAGATACCATTGTTGCCCGTTCAAGGTGGCTTTATGACAATGAAGCTCTTTATGGTTCTGCAACAGAGGAATGGGTCTCTGCCGCGGTGAGTGATGGGATTAAACCTTATCCTCGTATTGAAGGTTTTCAAGAAGAAAAGAAAAAGCTTTTAGATTTATGGTGGCAATGGGTTGATGAAGCGGACTATGATGAAGATGCCAGCTTTTATGGGCTGCAGGCAACCATTGCACGAGAGGTCTTTTTAACTGGTGAATGCTTTGTAAGACTGCATTATGTTGACCTTTATGGACGCTCTGGTGTACCTCTTCAATTACAAGTTTATCCAACCGAAATGCTGGATTTAACTTACAATGGACCAGCTGAAATTAAAGGCAATTACATTCGTATGGGGATTGAATTTAATGCCAGTGGTAAGCGTGTTGCTTATCATTTTTGGAAACATCACCCTTATGATGATTGCCCTTCCAATACAGTCTTTGAGAGCCAAGAGCGCGTGCGTATACCTGCTGAAATGGTCATTCATATCAAAGAGCGCCGTATTGCTGGACAATTGCGCGGTTCTCCCAAAATAACGCGCTCTATGACAAAGATCTTTCAACTCGAATCCTATGATGATGCAGAACTTGATCGAAAAAGGACAGCGGCTCTTTTTGCGGCGTTTGTCAAGGACAGTTCCCCAAACGTCGAAAAATTATCCGATAATCGTGATAAAAACAACGTTGAAGAAGAATACAAAGCACCTGTCATTGTGCCCGGTGCATCCCTTTATTTAGGAGAGAATAAAGAGGTTACATTCTCAAATCCTGTTGAGGTTGGTGGCTCTTATGAGGCTTTTCAATTTCGCAATATCTTGAAAATTTGTTCTGCTCTCAATATGCCTTATGCCGTTGTGACAGGGGATGTTACGCGAGGAAACTTTTCCAATGTGCGAACCTCCATTATTCAGTTTAGACGCCATGTTAAACAATGGCGAGAACATATCATTGCCTTTCAGTTTAATCGCATTGTTTGGGAACGCTTTGTCGAAATGGCAGTGCTTGGCAAATGCGTGAATTTACCAGGATGGGAAGAAAATTCCTTGCCATGGCTTCAATGTGAAAGTTTTGCACCACCCCTTGAAATGATTGACCCCATTAAAGACATTTCCGCAGAAAAAGAAGAAATCCGTGCTGGCTTGAAAACACGGCGTATGGCGTTGGCTGAACGGGGCTTTGATATTGATAACATTCATGCCGAACTCGAAGAAGAACGCACAGATGCGCGCACGCGGGGTTTATCTTTTGATACCGATTATGCGCTAGCGCCCTCAACAGCCAATCAACTGATTGATACGGAAGATTCAGAGACTTCTGAAACTTATGAAAGTAACCAAGACAGTAAGGCACATGCAAATGGCGAATAATCTTGATATGCCGTTTTTGGCATCCCGGCTTTTTGGCGTTCCCCTCATGCTTGCCTCCACAAAGCTTGATATTATTCTCAATGCTCTTGCCCCACGGCTTTTTGCAGGAGAAAAGTTTGCTGTGAGAGCATTGTTAGAAAAAGATGGGGCTCGTTTAAAACCACCAGAAACTTACGTCGTGCAAAACAATATTGCCATTATACCGGTTCACGGCACACTTGTACGCCGTGGTGCATAGCTTGGGGCTTTATCGGGTCTAACCTCTTATGAAGGTTTGAGAGCTTCTTTTCGTGAAGCGATTGGGCAGCCTGATGTTCGCGCGATATTGCTGGATATTGACAGTAGCGGTGGAGAAGCTGGTGGTGTGTTTGATCTTGTGGAAGAGTTTCAAGCACTCTCAAAAAAATATAATAAACCCATTTGGGCGCATGCCAATGAAGTTGCTTGTTCGGCAGCTTATGCCATTGCTTGTTCTGCTTCTCAAATCTGGATTGCACGCACGAGTGTTGTGGGCTCCATTGGGGTTGTTTGTGCGCACCTTGACCAATCACGTGCAGATGAAAAACATGGGCTTAAATGGACCTTTGTTTTTGAAGGGGATCACAAAGTTCATGGCAATTCTCACGAACCACTCGCCGATACAGCACAGATAAAAATACAAGCAGATTGCGCCCTGCTCTACGAAATGTTTGTGGATTTGGTTGCGCAAAACAGACCTCTGAATGCGGCTGCAATCCGCGACACCAAAGCAGAAACTTTTATAGGCAATCAAGCTATCACGCTTGGATTAGCAGATGCGCAAGGGACCCTTGCGCAAGCTTTGGAAGCCTTAACGGATTCCATTCACTCACCCCCAACAGCAACAAAAGAAGGAACAAACACATGGCACGCACACTCTATCGCGCCAAAGAAGACGATGATGAAAAGATTATCGACGTCATCCATGAAGACGAAGAAGACACTCTCGACATTGACGAAGATGCCGAAGACTTCGACGATGAAGAAGAAGACGAAGAGGAAAATGAAGACAACGAAGATAAGCAAGAAACCATAAAAGCTGCTCTTGAAAAGGAAAGAAGACGCGCACAGGCACTGACAAACCTTGAAAAGCAAGCAAAGCGTTTAGGTGTTTCTTTTGATGCCGCAAAAGCCATTCAAAGCGGCATGAATGTTGAGAAGGCTAAAAATGTTGTCTTATCTGCTGCTGTCTCGAAAAGTTCCTCTTTAAAACTCTCGACCACAGCGCCCCATAGTGATGGGGCGAGCAAGGCAAAAATTCATACAAAATGGGAAGCAGCTTGGAGGGCAATAAAATGAGTCAAGTTTTTTATGAAGATGTTCGCAATGGCGCTTATCTTGGACGCTATGATACGGATATGTCCAATGAAGAAGTGGTTTTTGCATCAGGGGCATTTGTTGAAGCCGGCACTGTTATGGGAAAAGTAACAGCAACAGGAAAATATGTTCCCCTTAATCCAGCACTATCAGATGGCAGTCAAACGCCGGCAGGGATTTCTTATGCCACTGTTGATGTAACAGAGGCAGAGCAACGCGCGGTGATTACAGCGCGCTTGAGTACCGTAAAAGCTTCTGAACTCCTATGGCCAGATGCCATCACGGATGAACAGAAAAATGCTGCCATTCAGTCTTTAGAAGACAATAACAAAATACTGTTGCGATAGGAGAATGCGCACATGGATATGAACTTTTTTAAACACGACGCTTTCTCTGCCGTTACCATGATGAAAGCGATTGAAAACTATGAGTTTCAACCTGGTCTCATTAGCTCTCTTGATCTTTTTGAAGAAGTGGAAACAAGCACCACAGTGGTTGGCATTGAAAGACGTGACAATACATTGTCCTTGATTCAAACCAGTGAACGGGGCGCCCCTTTGGTTGAAGGAGATAGAGAGGGGCGTAATCTAAGGTTTTTCAAAACAACACGGATTGCCAAAAGTGATACGGTAAAATCAGATGAAATCCAAAACCGTCGTGAATTTGGTACAGAAGATCAGTTAGAGACAGCAATGAAATATATTGCTAGAAAACAAAAGAAGCTGATTTCTGAAATCGAATTGACATGGGAAAATATGCAACTTGGCGCTGTTCAAGGTGTTGTGCTTGATGCTGATGGCTCTGTTATTGTTGATTGGTACAAGGAATGGGAAATTGCACCCCCAAAGCCAATTGATTTTAAACTCAATGTTGAGACAACAAATGTTGCCGACCATGTTGATCAAGTCATTATGAGAATGATTGAAGCTTCAAAGGGAGCATTTTCTGATCGTTCACGGATTATTGGGCTTTGTGGAAATGAATTCTTTTCCAAATTGAAAAACCATAAAACAATTCGTGAGACCTATCTCAACACAGCTCTTGCACAAACACTCAATAGCGCTGGAGGTGTTGCAACACCAAGTGCCATTGGTTCTGGAAGCTTTGGCAGTTTTGACTTTGCGGGTGTTACTTTCATTAATTACCGGAGTATTCATAACTATAATGTGAGTGCAAAAGCTGGGACAAAACGCGCCATAGGGATTAAGCCTGATGAATGCCAATTCTTTCCTGCCAATGCGCCTGGCGTATTCCAAAAAACCTTTGCACCGGGAGAAAGCTTGGATTTTGCCAACACCGTTGGAAAACCTCTCTACACCATGCTGATCGTTGATCACGACCGTAATGCATGGGTAAAACCAGAGGTCTATAGCTATCCGCTTTACATCTGCACACGCCCTGAAATGCTCTTTAAAGCGGTCAGTGGAGGAAAATAACATGCAATGGTACGGGTTGCTTCATAAAATGATTCAAGATGTACGCAATACCTTTGGGCAACCCGTCATCTACACGCGAAAAGACAATCAACAATCGTTTCGGATTACAGCGATTTACGGCATTAAACATTCAGAATCGGACGCTGGTGGGAGAATCCCAACGACACTGCCTCGAAAAGAACTTGATGTCTGTATTCATGATATCAGCGGCTTCCCCCCCAAGCCTCAAGATAGCGTTGTGGTTATTTCTCCTGAAACACTGAAGATATCTCTCAAGAGCACTTCATGATCACAGAGGGACAAGCCTCTGAATCCGGTATGTATAAGCTTATCTTGCGAGAGATAAAAAATAGACATATCTTTATCTTGTGTGTTTAAAATCAATAAGGCTGCCCAAGAGCTCGGATTATTGCTGCAAATCTTGGATTTGGAATAGCCATAAATCTGTAATTCCATGGTGCGCCAGTACGATGACTGATGTGACATCCTTGATATGTTATAGATACTGATGCAATTCTTGCCCAAGTAGTCCTTTCATTATCTTCAGGGCTTTCAAATATAATAGCTTGATTTGTTACTAAAAGACGTCCTAAAAGTGAAGTATTTTCGCCAATATTGAAGGTAACGTGCTCTTGAACTCCCAACAGTTTTTCATTTTGTACTAAACGATAATCATATTCACTTGCGTCAAGTTCTTGAAACATTTCACATGCTTCCTCAAAATTAGAGGGAGGAATATCTGATTGCCACAAAGCAACTTCTTCTTCAAAGCGCTTTTCCTTTTTACTTGCAATATAGACAGGGATAATCAAAGCTAAAACGATAAGTATTGGGACTAATAACCATAGTGTAATACTTATTATTACGACAATGCCTCCAACCAGTAGAATACAAAGGAGAAAGATCTTTACCTTCTTTTCTAAGCGTTTTTTTTCAAGTTCCGGCGACATTGTATTAACAACTGATAAATCAGAAGAAGGATGGATATGGGGGGGAGGTATTAAAACTTGCTCTGAAACTTTTTCTTTAAAACGTTTTTTGCGTTTATCTGGCCAATGAATAAAAATAGATAATGCAATAAACGCAAAGAAAATTAACCCGAACCATCTCCAAAATCCTAGACCATCATTTTCGTCTGACTTTTTATCTTGAGTGGAAATAATTTTCTTATCGGTATTCTCAAGTAGTGCCCGTGTCACGCTTTCATTTTGAGTAGCAATCTTTATTAATAAAGTCGAGGAAGAGGAAAAAAATTCATTATTGTATGCAACTTGATCTGATTCGATTTTATGAAAAAAAACCGCACCTAATACTGCAGAGCCGAGAAATAATAAAACCCCAATGCCAAGGATTTTCAATCCGTTTTTGCGCAATTTTTTGATACACACTAAAATAAGTCCGACAACCATCACCGATAACGACAACGAACATACGATCATTGCAATTACATCAAATATGTCTAACATTATTCTCCCCTCCGCTATAAATAAAAAGCGAGTGGATTTAATGTGAGTCGGCAAACAAAATAAAGACGCTTTCATCATATTTTAAAAAATTTTAAGACACCTCTTAATAAGATGATACCAATGTGTCTAAGAAACACTTACAAACAACTAGCTTATTGATTGCCGAAACGATCTCTTCTCCGCAAATTAAAGGCTTTCACTCATTGTATGTTACACATATATAATGAGTTTGTTGGGTGTGGTTATGCTATACAATGTCCTTGTGGGAAAAGCATAACGACGGACTAAATGACGTGTTTTTGAGCACCCGGCACTTTATAAAAGTGTCCATCAAAAACCTGTAATATCTGGGAGTTCGTTATGAACAACTTATAGAAATTAAAGAATAAATTGTTAGGCAAAAAATTGTTCAAACGGTCAATGCGCGTGAATTACACGCGTTTTTGGAAGTAAAAGCCCGCTTTAATGATCGGATTAAAAATCGCATTAAAGAATTTAACTTTCGAGAAAATATAGATTTTGTAACTGCGGTAAATTTTTACTGGGGTGGAAAAGTAAAAAAATACCATATTACCTTAGGCATGGCGAAACACCTTTCCATGATCAAGCGTAATGATAAAGGACATGAAGCGCGTCAATATTTTATCAAATGTAAACGGCTTTTAAAAAAAGTAGCAATACCACAAATCGATTATTCGACGCCTCAAGCATTGCTGAGTGTCTTAAATCATCTACAAAGTCAAATCGAACAGAAAGATCATGTAATTGCAGAACTAACTCCAAAAGCGGAAACTTTGGATGACTTAAAACGTTTGGATGGTCTTTTCGGCCTTATTGAAGCAGCTAAAATGCTCGAGGTGTGACCAAAGGATTTAACCGATTATTTGCGTAAGCATGATTGGGTCTATCGACGTGCTCCAAGAGTGCCTTTGTTACCTTATCAAGATAAAAAATCAAGAAAGGTTTTATGAAGTGTCCTGCGATTACCATTCAAAGACCAGATGGAACAGAAAAAGTCCTCCCTTCCACGAAAATAACCTCCAAAGGATTGACATGTTTGAGAGAGCAAATCTATGGAGGTATACAATGAATACCAATATAGAATTTTATGCGATTTACGGATGGCGTTGTTTCAGTTTTCTGATCGTGATGATATTGAAGACAAGGCTTTTAATACTCTCATTGAAACCATGGATGCGATAGAAAAATTTAATATTAAAGCTTCAAGATGAAACACCAAATGCACTCAAAATTTTGGCAATGATTACAAATTTTGGAACTTTAAGACCACCTCCGATTATAGAATCTTTATTGTGTGCTTACGAACCCAATTTAGATAACCCCATTAAAAAGGTTGCTTAAAAAAACACCCCTTCCCCATCTTTTAAGGTGGGGAAATAGCAAACTCAGATTAAACATGTGGAACGGGTCGTTCAAGAGGTTGTACAGCCAGGCGAAGCCCCATAGTACGCAGCAAAACATTTAAACTGCGGAGCTCTGGATTACCTTTTTCTGAAAGTGTCCGGTAAAGCTGTGTTGGATTCAAATTAGCTGCTTTAGCGACGGCTTGAACACCACCATAAGCTTTCGCCATTTGACGAAGTGTTACAAGCAATTCCCCTTGGTCACCATCTGCTAAAATGGCATCAAGGGTAGCTGCTGCCAACTCATAGTCATCATGAAATATTTCTGCCATCGCATCATCATGGTTACGGTCTTTCATTCTTGCACTCCTTGTAATCTTCACGGTTTTGCCAATCACGCTAGCAAGCACATGCGCGAGTGATATCGGTGTCTTGTGTTTTTTTGCTACCACCACATAATAACAACAATACGGTTTTTCCAGACTGTGGATAATAAACGCGGTAACCAGGACCAATATTCATACGCAATTCATAGACACCATCACGAAACGGTTTGAAATCGCCAAAGTTTCCTTGCTCTAAACGATTAAGACGGCGAATAATTGCAGCTTTAGCTTGCATATCACGCAGCTTTCGCAGCCAATCAGTTATCAAGTCTTTGCCATCAGAGGTAAGGTAGTGACGTATTTCAAACATAATCTATATTCGTTTATAAACGAATATTTGTCAAGATGGAAAGAAATTTATTTTTAGATTTTCACTCAGCCTCACCTTGTATGGGGCTTTTTTAATGGAGAACTTTATGCGAAAAATATCACAAGAAGGGCTTGCACTCATAAAACAATGGGAAGGCTTGCGCTTAGGCGCCTATAAAGACGCCATCGGTGTGTGGACAATCGGTTATGGACATACAAACAGTGCCGGAAAACCTTTTGTTCACAAGGGCATGACAATTACGGAAAAACAAGCCGAAGATCTTCTTTGTAAAGACTTAAGACAATTTGAAAACACTGTTGCAAAAGCCGTTACAGTCTCTTTAAATTCTTAGCAATTCGCGGCATTGTTTTCCTTTTGCTATAATGTAGGAACAACAGCTTTTTGTAATTCCACCCTGCTAAAAAAGCTTAATAACGGTGAATATGAAGCAGTACCGGCCGAATTACAAAAATGGACCAAAGCGGGTGGTAAACGCTTGCAAGGTCTTGTCCACCGGCGTGTCGCAGAAGCCGGATTATGGGCGAAAGGCACTTATGTTTCCTCCAACTATCAAACCGTAGAAACAAAGGATTCAACAGCTCTCTTTAAAGCAGAAGCATTGGCACCAGTCATTGGCTCTTTTTCAGGTCTTGGCGGCTTATTAGCGGGCAATGGTCCAGTACAATGGGCACTTGCCACCATCATGGTTTTAGCTGCAGGTGTTGGTCTTTTCTTTGTTGCCAAACGCTTTCAGGAGCACCGACTATGATCTTATGGATGAAAAAGAATTTGGCGATAACAAGTGCGGCTTTTGCCGCTTTTTTATGGCTTTAGCCAAAGCTTTCATGTTTGGCAAAAAAGCAGAACAGCAAAAGCAAACAGAAACAACTTTAAAGGCAGCAAAAACACGTCTGGAGGTGGAAAATGAAGTTAATCAAAAAAATGACACTGATGTGCGCACTGCTCTCTCTCGTTGGCTGCGGGGCAAATAAGTATGTCTCTTGTGTTGGTTGGTTACCCATTTATTTAAACAAAAGAGATGTTAACGTCATCAGTTCAAGCTTAGCAAGGGATATCTTAAAACATAACACTCTAGGTGAACGTTTGTGTGGATGGAAACATGGCTAGAAAAAGAATAAAAGACGATATAGAGCTTACAGAAGCGGAAAAAGAAATCCTCCAAGAAATTATCATGATCTATAAAAGCGTGAAAGTAATGTCACGTTATACGAAATGGATTGTACTCATTATACTTTTATTAGCGCTTGATTTTTCACGGATCCTAGATGCTGTAGAAAATATTTTTACACAAAAACCAAATATCCGACTCTAAATACACTCTGAAACGTGCAAAACTGTTTAGCAAATGAATTATCAATTTCGCGCATCTAATGGATCCATAGACAATATCTTTGCACATCTCAAACAGTGGTTTTCAAAAAATTGAAATTTGCTCTATAATAACAAATTATTAATTTAGATGCGTTTAATAGGCATATTTCTTAGTATTATTAGCTAAAAAAGTGGAAATAATTATGAGAAGTGTTTCAGTTCAAAAACAAGAAAAAAATAAAACTGAAAAGTTTTCTATGAAAGAAAATCTTGCTGGACGGGTTTGTCGTTTTCCTAAACCATCCACTGAAATCGAAGCTTTGCAGCCTGTTTTTGAAGCGGTAAGCAACGCTATTCATGCGCTTGAAGATTCTAAGCAAGAGGATTACAGAAGCGCAGGTAATATAGATATAAAAATCAACGATATAGAGGATAATGAATCACTTAAAATTATAATTAAAGACAATGGTATAGGGTTGGATGATGAGCACTTTCAAGCTTTTCGTACTGTGGATACTAATTTTAAATTTAAAAAAGGAGGAAAAGGGGTTGGACGGCTGCTATGGTTGAATGCCTTTCATGAAATACGGGTTAACAGTGTATTCTTCGAAAAAGATCAGCTTTACCAAAGAAGCTTTAAGTTTTGTTTAGATGAAGAAAACCAAATTATTGATCATTCAAAAATACCTCTTATTAATCAAGAGATAACGGGAACAGAAATTATTTTTACTGGTTTAAGAGATTCTGCGTATCAAAAACACTTTCCACGTGAAACTGAAGCAATTATCGATCATATTGGGACACATTTTTTTTCAGATTTAATTTTAGAACAACTTCCTAAAATAACTTTTTGTGATGATCAGATGTCTTTTGATTTAGCACAGAAAGTTAAAAAATATTTAGTAGAAAATAGAGGAGATACTACACTTGAAACCGCAGATTTTGGTTTATTAAAAATTCGTAATTTTATTTGCATGGCAGATGCTAACCGTAACTTTAAAGGGAAGAACCACTATCTGCATCTTTTCGCACATGACCGTACTGTTACTACTGAAAGTATAGATAACCTTATTGGTTTCGGAAAATTTGGAGAGCAGGGGTTGGTGTATCATGGTTGTATAAGTGGTCAGTATTTAGATGATAGAGTTAATCAAGAAAGAACGCATTTTTCCTTTAAGGATAAAATATTGAAAGATATTTTACGTTCCGTTGCTAACAATATTGTAAATAGCGTTCTTGCTCCAGAAAATAAAGAGTACGAAGAAAAACGTTTAAATAAATTAAAAGAATTTTGTAGAACACACCCTTCGTATTGTTTTGATAGTTATGAAAAATTATTAGAAAAACTTCCCAAATCTGCAAAGGATACAGAAGACTTTGTTAAGACACTGGCTATTCATAAGCTTAGAAGAGAAAAAAAGCAAAATTTGAGAATTGAAAAAATATACCGTGAAATTACTGAAGGGAATACCAATACATATAGCTTTTCCGAGAAAGTTTCTGAACTTGCAAAAGAAATTAAAGATGAAGAAACAAGACAATTAGCAGAGTATGTTATCCGTCGTAAAGTTATACTTGATATTTTAGGAGAATTAGTAATAGAGGTTAAGAAAAATGTTAACGGTCAAGACGTACCGCATTTAGAGAAAACGTTGCATGAACTTATTTGTCCAATGCGTGTTAGGGGGGATGATCCTAAATCTCAAGAAAATTTAACGCATGATTTATGGATTATTGATGAGCGATTAACATTTACAAGATACTTCGCTTCGGATATGTCTATCAAAAAAATCGCAAAGAATAGTACAGAAAAAGGTCGTCCTGATTTATTATGTTATGATCAATTATATGCTTTAGGACTTGAAGGTCGTCTTGATGCAGATCTGGATAAGTTAATGTTGGTGGAGTTTAAAAGACCAGGTCAGAAAAAATATAAAGCGGGTTACTCACCCATGAATCAAATAAACAAATATCTCAATGAACTTAAAGGAAAAAGTATAAAGACATTTGATAATAAAAAAATAAATATTTCAGAGCAGTGTGTTTTTTATTGTTATATTATTGCCGATATAGAAGGTGAACTTAAAACGCAAACGTCAACATGGCAGAAAACAGCTAATGGGCGAGGGAGAACTAATCCTCTACAAGGTGATTTTCGAGGATCTGTTGAAATAATAGAGTGGAGTGATTTAGTGGCGGATGCAAAATTAAGGAATGAAGCATTTATTTCTACATTAAAGATTTAAAACAATAGTTTTCAAAAACTTGAAAAATTATCATAAACGCAGTTCAGAATGTGAACCAAGCCGTAAAAGTTCTAAAGTTTCATCATCAGGCTTTCGATAGATCAAAACGAGATCTGGTTTAATATGGCAATCACGACAGTTTCGCCATTGCCCTGTTAGTGCGTGATCTCTCCACTGCATTTTTAAGGGTTCGTTTTCCGCTAATGCTTTGATCACAAGCAGCAAGTCTGTCTCTAATGTATCAGCATATTTCCCCCTATTTTCACGTTTAAGATCATGCCGAAAAGACTTCGTATAAACAATTTCCCGCATAGCTAACCAAAATCACTTTGCAGATTTATATACTTCTGCTTTATCCGCACGAATCATGGCACGCAAATCATCCAATGACGTACGTTCGACACGCCCCATCTCTGCATCTTCAATAGCTTGCAATGTTTCTGGATTGGGTTGAAAGAGATCAAGTGGCAATGCTCTATCTCTAGCAATTCGGGTCATAAACATACGGACCGCATCCGATACAGTCAAACCCGTAGATTTTATCACTGCGCTTGCAACTTCTTGAACTTCATCAGGGATGCGTGCTTGAATTTTACCCATTTGACTCAATCTCCTATCTATTTGTACTACATTTAAGGCTCATGTCAAGAGATTTGTCTCATAATTCCCTCCCCGCTTTTAAAACGGGGAGATAAACCATACTTTTAAAATTAAGCTGCTTTCACAACAGATCTTGCTAAAACCTGCTTTGCTTCTTTAATAAGAGCTTTATATTTTCTGTTCTCTTCATCTACTCTAAAAGCATCAACAAGACGAACATGAATAGGACCTAAAAGATACAAAGCTTTTTCACCAGCATTCATACCTTCCCAATGACTTGGTAAATCAAAGCGTTTATCATTGTCATAATCAACAGATTGGCTTTTTAACTTTTTCTCACACTCAATAAAGTAACGGCGTGCCTGCCTACCTTTCTCATTGCGTTCAACCATTGAGAGTTCTTTCGCCATATCTAAAGTGAGATGGTATTCTATTGCTGTAACAGTTCTAGATTTTGCGCTTCCCAATTTTGGGAACCGCAAATCTTGTGTTTTTATAAAGTCTTTTCCTTCTTCAAATGTATATTGATTAATACGATCCGTAATCCAAGTAGCGAAACGTTTTCCTATTTCCATGAATTCATGTAACTCGCGTGCATTTACCGTCTGAACAGTATCGCCATCAATCGTTTCTTCTGATATTTTTATAAGAACGTTCATAATGAACTCCTATCGATTAGAGGTTTTTGATTGACACTCCATAAGAGTGCCGGGTGCTCAAAAACACGGTCGATAGTCCGTCGCTATGCTTTTCCCAAACGGGTATTGTATGGCATAGCTACACCCGACAGAATCTTTATATGCTACACGCATACAGTGAGTCAAAGTCTTTAGTGTGCGGAGAAAAGATTGTTTCGGCAAAATCTATCCGCTATCGATTTAAGGTGTTTTTGAGGCACCTGATTCGACAATAGACACATTGTTATAACCCTGTCAAGCATCTCCTGTTATAAATGCAGCCCACTGTTCCAAGAGAGCATGTCGTTGTTCTAAAAAATCTGTTCGCATATAAGCTTTTGTCACTAAACTCCCAACTGAATGTGCAAGAACAGTTTCGGCAATTTCAAATGGTGTTGACGTTGTCTCTGCTATCCAGTCACGAAGACTAGATCTGAAACCATGGGGCCTATAATCAAAACCTTTGTCTTTCATGAATTTAGATAGTGTTACATCAGATATAGGCTTTCCAGAACTCCCAGCAAATAAAAAACCTTTTTTCTCAAAAGGGAGAGATTTTTCAATCACTTTCAAAACTTCACGACTTAATGGCACGCGAAAATCTGAAACTTTTCCCACAATACCTTTCATATTTTCTTTCGGTATTGTCCATATATCCTTATTTATTTGTTCAAGACGTAAATATCGCAATGGATATGACCGTACTCCAGTCAAAATCAGAAGCTTCAGTGCTAAATTTGAAAGAATCTTATCATCCAAATTCTGATAAAAAACCGGAACTTCTTGCCATGGGCATAGCAGGAATATTTGTCGGTGTAGCACGAGTTTTTCCTAAAAGGGCGCGCGCTTTCATACAGGCTTGTAGATCAACATCTAAACCAAGAGCTGCAGCATATTTCAAGCAAATGTTAATACGATTAAGTGCTTTTCGCGCTGTATCTGCTTCTTCATGCCAAAGAGGTGCCAGAACATTACGAATGATATTTGCTGTTAATTTTTCTATAGATAGGCTACCTATCTGTGGAATAACATGCAATTCCAGTGGAGAAAACCAACGCCCATTTTTGCCTTCATTTTTTAACTCAGCTTTTTTACTTTCAAAAGCCGCCTACGCAACTTCTTTAAAGCTATTGCTTTACTGTTTTAAGAAAGTTTGTTCTCGAAAGACAATAGGATCATTAACTTCTTTAAGAATATCGCTATAATATCTTGCAAGTTCTCGTGCTTCTTTTAAAGAAAGTCTTGTGACAGAACCAAGCCCCATTTCACGGCGCTTATTGTGATGTGTATAGCGAAAAAACCAAGAACGTGTATTGTCTTTTCGAACATTCAGCCACAGCCCTGCCCCATCACAATATTTATCTTGAGGATATAACTTTACGAATACTGCTGATAACCTATGAATTGCCCTCACTTAATTTACCTTCTCGTCAACCTTTTAGGCCACCTTAAATTTTTGATTTGAAATTTTTTCTTTAATTCTTAATTTTTTTATTGGAACATAAAAAACTATACACATCAATACGCTCTTACACATATTTATATACTTTGAATCTTGTTGCTAAGCCCCTGCTAGCCTCTTCCGGACACCACTCTCTTTTTTATTGCTAATAATTTACTGTTTTTACGAATGTTTTTTAAGTGAGAGAATAGAATTTTCCAACATGTCTCTTAATTATTGTGAGTCAATACTTCTTCTTGAGATATGTTCGTTGATTCCAGCACTTAAAATGCTTTCGTTTTTAATAAGATGAATCTTTAAAGAATCTCTCGGATTTCATTACAATTATCATACTGCAACGTTAATTGGGACCTAAAAATTTTTGATGATATGCGCCATATTGTCAGAACCAAGAGCTATAGCAATCTTGGAACTGGCAAAAATTTATAATGGTATCGACTTGCTCCTTCATAACTGTAAAAAAGCAGGTATCCTCATATATCATTCGTGGGGGCTTTATACCATTCACAAGCATCGTCACGACATAGGTATAACGTGCCTTTAAAATGCCCTTTTGAAAACAAACTCGTAAATTAACAACAATAGGTATTCGCGTTTGAGCTGTTCTCTTTGTGAGTGAGGGACACCACTCTATTAAAAAACATGAAACATAAAAGCATAAAGCAATACGTAATTTCCATTATTAAAAAAATATTGATGTGGGTGCTTTTGAAAGTTGGAAAGCCAAATTAAAAGGAGATGATCAAGCGATTGATCGCTTTGCACCTACCCCCATCATTTTCTTTAAAAACTTTATGAAATTGCTATTCATCCATCTTTTAAAACTTAAAAGACTTATAAATCTTCTTTCAAAAATAAAACTTACAATACTCTTGCAATAAGGTAAAATTTTAAAATAAATTGGTGCAAAATCAAAAATAATGATTGCAAATAAACTCATCACTCTCATTGTTTTCAAAAATATTAGTATTTTTTGAAGCCGATTATAAAATTTATTAATTTGGACTTGAACAATTATATAATGTAACATTGCGACAATACATAAAGAGATTTTACTTTATTTTATTGATGATAAAATTATTTTATTATTAAAAAATTAAATAATCTACCAATTAAATATGGAAAATATTGAAGAATATAAATACATTCCTAAATTAATATACACGCGTTTTACTGTTTGAAAAAGAAATATCATATTTTCCCAAAATACATTATGATTACCAGGATGAGATGGTAAAATAACTTTATTTAATAAAGTATCACTCTTCTTACTAAAAATTAAATTTGATTTAGAAACATTATAAGAAGTATTAAAAGATGTATCTAATTGAAAATCTTTATATTCAGATGCTTTTACAACAGATAAAAAAATTAATAATATAGCAAATGTTAAAAATAAATATTTTATAGTCATTTTGTTATTTAACTCCATTAATAAATATTCGTAATGAAATTAACATAATTATATTTTTTTGTCTATATTATATTTAACATAAAAATTAAAACATGAAAAATATTATTTTTTATATGAAATTTTGTTTAAAATTAATTTATAATTCATTATATTTATATCACTTATTAAAAATAAGTTGTATAATTTTTGAATAATATTTTTTATTATATTATTTCTAAGGTATATGTTATAAAACAAATTTAAATATATAATAAAATTCTCTTTTCTAGATATTCTTTTTTATTAAAATACAAAATTAAGATAAAAAATACTTTGTCTTATTACTATTTGTATTCAAGCTTTTTATGCCATACAATACAGCAGACTACTAAGTTAATGCATTGATTTTTAATGCTAATCTAGCAGCGCTTAACTTGAATTAGCTCCCCCAAATATCGTAAGATTTTCTCTCACTTCCACTCTCTTTTATGTTGAATCAATCAAAATCATTTGCTTGCACACCATAAGCGGGATGAATATGAGGATAAAAACTATACAAGAAAGAACTAAAATGTCTCTTATGAAGGTCTCAAGTGCTAAAGATTGTTGTAATATTTTAGGGCTGAAAAATATAATGATAGTACCTATCCGAATTGCTTCTTCAAAAGCGTAAAGAAGGTGGTGCTCAATGGATTAATCTTTATACCCTTTACTGGTGTCGTTGCGAAATGGGCTTAAGTATCTTGAAAGATATTTCTTTAAAACAAGCTCATGAATTGGCAACGCAATGGCGTTCTATTTTACATCAGGGGCATGACCCCATTCTAAGAATCAGAACTATCCTTTCTTGGGATGAATGAGAGGGACGGTTTTTTTTATGGTAAGCGCGACAAAGGATGCAATGAGCACTTTCAAAAAACCACCAATTAAAAAAGCTAATGAACTTATTAAAACTGTCAGCAAAGGCACTTGTGTCATATAGGCTGTCCATGGAATACCAAAAGCATAGACAACCCCTATACCACCCACAGTATTGATCAAGAATATGAGTATAAAATTTAAGTGCTTCCAAAATAACTCAACCAGTAAGCCAATAAAAAATGCAGCAAAAGGGAAACTAATGAGATAACCACTCGTAACTCCTGAAAAAACACTCATTCCACCACGACCACCAGGTAATAGAGGCAATCCAATCGCAACAAGAGTAAGAAAAAGAAATGATGCGAGAGCTCCCCTCTTAGCCCCAAGTATAGATCCTGCTAACATTGGTCCCATCGACTGAGCTGTAATAGGCACTCCTAGAAGAAAAGGAAGATAAACAGGAGGGAAGAGGCTTAAAACAGCATAAATAGCTGCGAATAAAGCAATATAGACTAAATCTTTTGTATTCATTTGATTCTTCTTTCACTATCAAAAACTTTCATTATTGATGAGATCCTGTATCAATATTATCAGCATCATAAGAACGTGCTTCCAATGCTTCAGCTACTTCTGAAGCCATTCTTATGGTTCGTATAATTAAAGGTATTGCAAGAGCGACAATATTAGTATTAAGTGCCCGCGCTTGCTGTGCTTCATGGACTTCATTAAACTTTTCACTCAAAAGAGGAATAAACCTGATCGCCATAGAGAGAACCATACTTACTTTTGATGGATTTATACCAAAACAACGAAAGGGCTGAAGCCCTACTTCAATTGCATCCACCATATCTGAAACTTTTGTTGTGAATGAAACAAGGGATGATAAAGAAAAGAGAATAACAAGACGTAATATGACCTCAACTCCCGTAAGCCAACCACTACAAATAGTTTGAAATACAAATAGAAGAACTAAAAGCAATCCCATCGATTTAAACTGCTTTATCACAGTGCTAAAAGGAACCTTGGCAACTCTATAGAATAAGGCAACAAATAATAAAAAGAGTCCGAGAAGTGGTATAGATGAAACCATTATTATAAAAGTTCCACATACCGTAAGAAATAATAACTTAACTCCAGGACTTAACCTATGAATAAATGTATCCCTTGGAATATATAAACCGATCATGACATTCTTCTTATATATTCCTTAATAGCAACAAAAGGTACATCATCAATTGCTATTTCCCCCTTATCAAAAACCAGTACTCTATCAAACTTTTTCAAAAACTCCAAATCATGCGATACAACTATTGCCGTTTGTGGTAATTCTTCTATCACTTGCGTAACACGATGCTTATTTCGCAAATCAAGTAATGTTGTTGGCTCATCAAAAATAATGTAATCTGGTTTCATTGCAATGACACTGGAAATAGCAACGAGTTGTTTTTGCCCACCACTTAATAAATGAACAGCGTGATTTCTGAAATCTTGAAGCTCATAGCGCTGTAAAATTTCATCTACACGCTTCTTAATTTCGTCCTTACTAAGCTTCAAATTTTTAAGACCAAAGGATAAATCTTCTTCCACTAGGGGTAAAACAATTTGATTATCAGGATTTTGAAAAACAAATCCTACTTTACGCTTTACCGCCTTTGCATCACGCTTTGTATCAAGGCCATCAACACTTACAAAACCATGAGATGGTAATTGAAGCCCATTGATAAGACGCACAAATGTACTTTTTCCAGAACCATTTGCCCCAATAATGGCGATGCGTCTTTCGGTAAGTTGTACAGTAATATTCCTTAAAACACACAACTCACCAAAGACTTGTGTCACCTTATCAAATTTTATAATTCCCAAGGTTTATTCCAATCAAACCCTTTATATTACCCCTTCTATTGTTATCGCTTAAGCTTATAGCCTAAAAGTAAAAATAAGCACCATAGAGGAATAATAATAACTGCCAAACTCATATCAGGCATCTGTACAGGAATATATGTTTCAAGAAAAGGTATTCTTATTCCTACCATATCCAAAAGTCGAGCCATTAATCCATTTTTCCCAAAACCACTTATAAGCATTATACAAAATAATAAAACAAGAAAGCATAAGCAAAGATAGTTCGCGTAAGGATATAAACCAAACGCATAAATAAAGTTTCCTTTTCTGTTCTTATGTGCCTTTCGAAATTTTAAATGAACAATAACAATAATAGCCCACGTAATAAGTGCCGCAGCAGTTGCGAGAGCCATAATTCGCATAAAACTATTATCAGGAACGAGAGCATTAATAACAACGATTATTGCCGTACAAAACGATGAAAAAAGGATAGCAACATAAGGAACACGAGCAGCATTCAGTTTACTGAAAATATGTGGTGCATTTTTTTGTATCGCTAAACTATAAAGCATACGACCATTCGAATAAATGCCACTATTGTAAACAGAAATAGCCGCCATAATAACCACAAAATTCAAAATATGCCCCGCAGCGGGAATTCCTACAGTTTCAAAAATTGTCACAAAAGGACTACCATTTTTTCCAATCATATCCCACGGACTGATTATCATAATAACACTGATAGAACCAATATAAAAAATTATAATTCTCCACATAACTTGACGAATAGCCGCCGGAATTGTTTTTTGTGGATTAGATGCCTCTCCAGCGGCAACACCAATAAGCTCGGTTCCTCCAAAAGAAAACATGACGACAGAAGTCGCCAAAATAACCCCTATAATTCCATAAGGAAAAAAACCGCCGTGATCCCAAAGATAATGGATACTCGCTTGATTTTCCCCTATTCCAGAAACAATGAGAAAAATCCCAAAAATAATCATACCAACAACAGCAGTAACTTTGATTAAAGCACAACCAAATTCAAATTCTCCATAAAAACGAACATTCGATAAATTAACGAGTGTGACAAACAAAAGTACAATAAAGGATGACTTCCAATGATCAATCAAAATCCAATGATCTAGATAAAATCCAATCACTGTAAGTTCAGTCATACTGACGAGGATATAAAGAAACCAATAATTCCAACCTGTTATGAAACCTGCTAAACTTCCCCAATATTTATAAGCAAAAAAACTAAAAGCACCCGATGTTGGTTCTTCTACAGACATTTCACCAAGCATTCGCATAATGAAATAAATAATAAGTCCCCCGAAAAGATAAGCTAGAATAGCCGAAGGACCAGCCAATTGAATTGCCTCTGTCGATCCATAAAAAAGCCCCGTCCCTATAACGCCACCCAAAGCAATCATTTGAATGTGGCGATTTTGAAGATTACGCTTCAATCCATTATCCGCATTCTTAAGCATTACTCCTCACTCCCCCTCAATATTGATTGTAATTTTTACACGAAGGATCGATGATATCTTCGACATATTTTTTTTTCAACAGAAATTATAAAAGAGAACATAAATCTATTTTTTTGTCATAATGCAACTCCTTATCTTTCTGTGCATTATGCGAATGTTCCATTGAAAATACAGGAGAAATATGCTTCGCTTTTTATTCAAATTAATGGCTTTCATTTTTGTTACACTAACAATTATAGCGTTGGTTATTGATAATGCACACTCCATCATCACATCACATTGGACAATAACCCCCCTTAATAGAATTCTCGTAAATCTTCTGAAAACAGATATCTATAATTTTAATCAATCTCTATGCAAGATAATGCCTGATTTTTTATCCTCAATTTGCATTACTCTCACTTATCTACCAGCATGGATTATCTTTGCTGCTTTAGCAATCATATTTTGTATCTTAACTTACGAAAAACAAAGGCCTTTTCAAAAAAATATCATATACATATAATGGAGAAAACATTTAAACCTGAAAAAGATTTATAGAACTCTCTGTACTATACACAACCGATGTAGCCTAAAGTCCCCTCACCCTATCAACATGACTAAAAATCATTTGATCATAAAAACGGATTAAAACGCTTTATTATAATAAATATATATTCAATTATGATTTTTAAACAATAACATCATTTCATTTATATCAATTTAAAGAAATTAGCGAATAAATTTAGTCCCTGCTGCCTCTAAGAAAACTCTGTACCGAAAAATTGAAATACATTGAAGTCTCTCGATTTTTTTCTGGCTGCTTTTTTATACTCTACAAAAACCTTTCTTAATAAGAGAAGTTTTGAAAAGTTTATAAAAACTGTTTTACATGCTAAAAGATACATTCAATAAAAACTAGTCTGTAAATAACCTAAAATCGTGATAAAGAAATTTTCATAGTTTCCTCCTATTGAAATATATTCACCCTATCACCTCTAAAAAAATCAAGAGGCTATTTATTAATTGTTGAAAAAATATCTCTCAATATGCCCAAGCTCAATTCGCAACGTCAACCATGAATGATATAATGTTCAATCCATTCAGCACCTCCATCTTTATGCTTGTAAAGGAACAAGCAAACACCATCACATACTTTGCCAATCAACCCTAAAATGTTGCAACAGCCCTTGGTACTTGAGATGATTCATAAAAGGTATTTTTAGCCCTTTCTTAATAGTTTTTATCTACACGGGGGGCTCCTTCCGCTTGTAGCGTGCAAAAGACATGGTTTTTACTTAATTAAACATGAGAGAGATTTGAAATGAGAGAATCTTGCGGTATTAAAGATTTCAATTCAAGTTGAATAATGATAAATATTATAGATCAGCCTGTTGCTTTATTGAGAAAATGGCAAAATAACAGCTTCATTAAGGCTGTTCTCTTCTGAATCTGCCAAGCATCTCGCTAAAACATCAACTTTTTAGATATCTTCTCCAAACTTTTCCATTGATCAGTGACCACACAACAAAGCTCCTCAATGAATTTTTCTTGGTAAGCGAACTTCATTTCTAGTTCTACCAGCCGATTTTCATCCGACATGATCCTACTTCCTCTCAAGTAAAAACCGTGATTAAGTTTAATAACCCGCCCTCTTTTTCTTCCTATAAAGTTGAAAAGAACCTTCAACTAATTTTACTCGCCTCATTTTCAAATTATATAAGATTTATGATAAATTTTAGTTTTCTGAGCACTGATTTAACAAATTTCTTCCATGTCTTAGAATTAGAAAATATTTTTATCTTTGCTAAGATCTCTTAACACCATTTTCTATCCTAAAGAGAGAGGTTTCCAGCTTCTTAATTTGAACACTATCATAAAATCGGTAAGCATTTTATAGCGTTACAATCACAAGAATACTGCCTCCATGACTTTTGTGCAGTTCTCTCCTTCAATTATTATCACATCTTATAAATTATTGAAAAAAATGCATACTTGCTTTTATACATACTTTTAGCTATTACCCTCAAATTAGTTTTGTTTCATTGACTTACAAACCTATGCCGCATTAGCTCAGTTGGTAGAGCACATCATTCGTAATGATGGGGTCGCTGGTTCGAATCCGGCATGCGGCACCGATTTGTATGTTTAGAATATTTAAATATATAGATTTTTTCTTTATTTTCTATTTTTAGACCATCTTTTAGTCTACCTCTTGTGGCTTATATAATTACTTAGTTTGTTGTTATTTTCTCCGTATTTTCTGATTAAAAGCTGGCATCTCTTTTTTCTCCATTTCATCACTCTACCTCACTTATATGACTTTAGAAGTAGCGCTTTGAAGCCTCCAAGTATGAATCATTGTTTTGGATATACTAAAAGCAGTGCGCATTCATGGGGAGACATATCTACCACCATTATCACAAAGCATCCCATTTTTATACTCCATAAATGGGTGAAGATTCTGAAAAGAGAAATTTCCCTTTCTAACTTCAAGCAGCTTTTATCAAAATCTTTTATATCCCTTGTGTTATTACCCCTCAAAAGATTTTACAAGCTAAACTGATTTATTTAAGATGCTACTGGAAACGTAGCCAATAAACACTAGACAAGATAATGCCATTGCCAAAACGCTTCATATTAAGAAAACAAGGCGTTATTCATATGAATAAAAAACATAACCAAGACTTCCGCTCAAGTTTTTTACAGTACAATATTCTTTAAAAAATTATTAAATATCATTGATCTATAGATTAAATACGCTCCTCTGATATACTGTTTCAGTTGGAAACAGGCTATAAAAGAAGGATAAAATATCCATTATGTTTTCATGTAAATATAATTTATTTATAAATAAATTTATGTAACAGTTTATTTCAAATCCTTCATAAAGGTATGTTTTTAATGAAATTAAGCAATTAGAGGAAAAAATAAAGAACAGTTAAATTAACTATAGCTTTTTTGATCAAATATGTATAATATGTTATGTATTCTATCTTTTGATTCTAAGATAATTTGGTGGATGGAAATGTTTAATCACAATATCTCTTTTTGTTTTTATAAAAGTTTATATAGTGCAAGTTATGGGTTCTGAAATTATTTAAGAATCAATACATATTATTTTGTTAATTATTATATTTCTTACTTTTTATTGAAAAGATATTTTTCTCTAAAAGTATTGGAGTATTTCAAATAATTTTTATCTAAATCATTCTAGATCAATTGTATTTATAAATGAAATATCTGTTTATAAATTGGTTTATTAAAAATTTTTGTATTTAGGTTCAAAAGGAAGTTAATTACTACAAAATGAATAGTAGTTAACGTGATTTTTCTCTAATAAAAACGATATGGGTTTTAATAAGGTTCATTAAGGTAGTTTTATCTCAATTAAACCCTTTCACTGTTTCGTTCTTTAAAATTGAGTAGATGTAAGTTTTGAATTTATGTCCTGCTTTGTGTAGGTTTTTTATAGGATTAAGAATAATGCGAAAAATATCAACGGAAGGGCTTGCACTGATTAAGCAATGGGAGGGTTTACGTTTAAACGCCTATGAGGATTCTGGTGGAATATGGACAATTGGTTATGGGCATACAAGTGCAGCTGGCGCTCCAAGTGTCAATAAAGACATGCAAATTACCGAAAAAGAAGCTGAAGAAATCCTTTGCCAAGACTTGAGGGAGTGTGAAGTCGTTGTTGAAAAAGCTGTTACCGTTCCTTTAAACGATGAACAATTCGCAGCTTTGGTGTCGTTTTCCTATAATGTAGGAATAACGGCTTTTTGCAAATCTACACTTTTAAAAAAGCTCAATAACGGTGAATATGAAGTGGTACCAACTGAATTGCAAAAATGGACAAGAGTAGGTGGAAAGCGTATCCAAGGTCTTGTCAATCGTCGAGCAGCCGAAGCAGGATTATGGGCAAAGGGAGCTCGTGTTGCGCCTAATTATCATGTCGTAGAATCAGAAGGCGTAACGGGGATTTGCAAAATAGAAGCTCTTGCACCAATTATAGGCTCTTTTTCAGGGCTTGGAGGACTTTTTGCAGGAAATGGTCCCGTTCAGTGGGCTTTAGCAGGCATTATGGTTTTAGCTGCTTGTACAGCTATGGTATGTATTGCTAAACGTTTTCAGGAACACCGCCTATGATCTTATGGATAAAAAAATATCTGACGACGACGTCAGCAATCATAGCAGCTTTTTTTATAGCTTTAGTGAAGGCTTTTTTCCTTGGAAAAAGAGTTGAGAAGCAAAAAAAAAACAAAGGAAGCTTTTAATACAGCGAAAACACGGCTTGAGGTAGAAAATGAAATTAACAAGAAAAGTGATGCTGATGTGCGCAATAAGCTTTCTAACTGGTTGCGCGACGAATGAATGAACTTCTTGTATTGGATGGCTCCCAATTTATTTGAATAGACAAGACATCAGTGTCATTAGTCCAGAGTTGGCAAGAGAGATTCTCAAACATAACGAACAAGGTCAGCGTGTGTGTGGTTGGAAACATACAAGAAAAGTGAAGTAATAAACATGCCATTCCTTTAAAACATTCATCAACGAAAAAATTTGAAAGAGGTGAATACATTTAAATTAAAAACAGAAGCCCTGAAAAGATTAAAAGACTTTTATGCTCTCTTTGATTTACTTGGAGCGATTTAATTTCATTGGAGTGATAAGGGGGAGCTTGACTTAAAATCAAGGGAGTTAACTGGTTATATTTTCGTAAAATGATTGAATGTATTGAGATAGTTTAGGGGTGTTCCTGTTATCCTAACTAAACAAGAGAAGGAAGGATTTCGTAGATTGCCCTTTTATTGCCTTTCAAATATCTGATGATATGTTTTTAGTAAAAATTATTTTGAGAGATCTTTCATATTTAAGAAAATAAATCCACAAAATTATACAGAGATATTAGCTTTTTAGGGGATTTATTAATGAAGTTTTTTCAGCTTTTTACTGTAATTTTCTTGAAGGTAAAGTAAATACTTTCGCATTATATCTGCTATTTATGCTAAAGTAGCGCAAGAATATTGTGAATAATGTTGACTGTTAATTTTTCTATAGGTAAGCTCTCTATGTGTGAAATAACATGCAATTTCAGTGGAGAAAACCAGCCCCTATTTTTGCTTTCATTTTTTTACTCAGCTTTTTTTCTTTCAAAAGCTGCCCGTGCAACTTCTTTAAAAATATTGCTTTGCTGTTTTAAAATAGTTTGTTTTCGAAAGACAAATGGTGGCTTCACGAATATCTGGAAAGATTGCTCAATTCGCAAAACTTTATCCGACATGTATTGTAGAAGTTGGAAGTACTGAATAAAATTTGATAGGTATTGCTGCTGATCTTGCTTCATGTGAAAAAAGTTCTTGGTTGTTTTGCAGGCTTGTTTTTTGATAACACGTGCCCTTAACAAATAAAGGTAGATAGCTGTTTATTGTGAAAATCCTGTTCGATTAATTGATATTAGTGCGGTTATTAGCCATGGATCCTGAAGATAACATTATACTATTTCCGATTTTGCTTCGTTTGGCACCATTCCTAACATACAGTATTGTTGCTTCTGCAGATAATAAAAAAGAAACAAAATCCACAATTCTCTCAACATTAAACAATCCTATGCACGTTTATATCTCTCTAGGAAAGCACCCTGTTATAAATATTCATAAGAATACTGCAAACATCGATATCAGCAAAGCTTCTGTTATCAAAAAGGGAAAAGATATTCTCCTATTTACTATTGGAAAAAACGTCTAGATTTATCTTGATGCGGCTGAAGTACTTCAAAAATATGAAATTATCCCAACAGTTGTCAGTGTACCAACAATCCGATATTTAGATGATGCATCTGTATTAGAATTTTGCAAATCTCACAGATTTATCGTTATTTGTAAAGAGAATTAATGGAGGCTTAGAGAAGAAATAGCAAAATTACTCATGGAACAGAATATCGTCTGTAAATTCGTATCACTATAAATACCGGATGAGCCAATCTATCATGGAAGCCGATGGGTTTGGTTTGGCAAGTTATAAAATAAGTCGAGAAGATATAAAAAAACTGTGTTAGCAATGATATAAGATACAAAAAACATAAAATTGCATCTTAATATGCTCGCACAGTTTAAAATCATCATAAATCATTGAAAGTGCAAAAAAGAAACTGATAAGCACATTAAATCGCGTTGTCTTGCATTCTAATGAAAGCGTTTTTTAAAAGATACTATACTGTTTTTTATTATTTAAAAATATATTCTATACAAAACAATACCATTTCCATATAATATATTATTCATTAAAATCAGCATAAATACTATAGATATTATAGAATATATCTCGATTTTTTATTATAATTTATATATGCTAATAATACATATTGATTTTTTAAATAAAATTAATTATATACTATATGTATTAATTTAATATTAAAAACATGATTAATGTATTATATTTTTTATAAATAGGAGAGGAAAAATGCTCACGGCATTATTTATATCTATTTTTTCTTTTTCAACAGTTGTAATACCTTTACTCTCAGCGCTTATTCCTTTTTATCCTTAAAATGCGTTTTAACAAAGTGAATAACAGATTTATGAAGTGTTATTTGTAATTTTTTTGCTTTGATTGTTATTAAGATTTTTTTATTATTATAGTTATTGGGTATTTATTATTATTTTATAGAAGAGATTTTTGACCTTTTTCTTCATCAACGTTAACTGTCAAACATATCTGTAAAATAGACAATGATGCTCTTCTATAAAAAAATTTCTTTTTCTAAAAGCAGTATAAAAAATAACTTTCATTGCTTAAAAACATCTGTATTCACTAAACTTTTGTGTGTAATCTCTTTGATTGTCTGAGCACCAGTCAGTGTCATAGCGACCCGCATTTCATTGGCAAAAAGATCAAGCAGGTGAGCAACACCTTTCTCACCTGCTGCTGCAAGTGCATAAACAAAAGCACGACCAATCATAACAGCATCCGCACCTTGTGCGATCATCCGTACAACATCAAGACCAGAACGCACACCAGAATCGACTAAAATAGTCAAATGATCCTTTACAGCCTCCACAATTGCGGGTAACGCCCGCACCGTTGATAAGACACCATCGAGTTGGCGTCCGCCATGATTGGAAACAACAATACCATCAGCACCAAATTGTACTGCTTCTCGCGCATCTTCTGGATCAAGAATACCTTTCAGAATCATTTTCCCTTTCCAAAAATCGCGAATCCATTGTAGATCATGCCAACTAATTGATGGATCAAAATTCGCCCCAAGCCAACCAACATAATCATCCAATGCAATCTTCTTTTTGAGATAGGTGGAAACATTTCCAAGATCATGGGGGCGCCCCATAATACCAACGCTCCAAGCCCAATGTGGATGCGTAAAAGCTTGTAAAAAACGGCGTAATCCAGCATAAGGACCAGACATCCCCGAATGTGCATCACGGTAACGTGCACCTGGAACTGGCATATCAACTGTAAAAACCAACGTGCGGACACCAGATGCCCAAGCCCGCTCTAATGCATCACGCATGAAACCGCGATCTTTGAGAACATAAAGTTGAAACCAAAATGCATCTCCAACCGCTTGTTGCACTTCTGCAATAGAACAAACTGAAACAGAAGATAGAGTAAAAGGAATCCCTTTTGCAACGGCTGCACGCGCAGCTTGTACCTCACCACGGCGTGCATACATGCCCGTTAGCCCAACAGGGGCAAGAACAATTGGTAAATCAAGTGTCCGATCAAAGAGCTTTATTGAAAGATCAACACCACCAACTTGCCTTAGAATCCTTTGACGCAGTGCAAGTGCTTGAAGATCGCTACAATTACGTCGCAATGTTTCTTCAGCATAAGCTCCACCATCAATATAGTGAAAAAGAAAGGGAGGAAGACGACGCTTTGCTGCCTTACGATAATCAAATGTTGACGAAATAATCATTGATGGCACCATTGTTTCTAAATGAAAAGAGAAGATATCCTAAAATGCATAAGCCCCCCCTCTGTACCTCCTATTTGATACTCTCCCAAAACGCTCTATTAAATAGATAGAGGTAACAGGGATTGCAACTTTCTAAAAAAACTCATTGATAAAAACAACGTCTTTTTTCTCTTTTCCAAATTTAAAACCCCACAATATGGAGGAGGAGCAATAGCCTATGATTCATACATTTATACATCGTTCATCTACCAATTGACGTGCTAGGCTTTACTGTAAAGAGATGCCCCTTTAAAGCTATTGCGCCACCAGTTTGTTTATTGCTATTCAAAGTTATCTCTCCCTTAAAAGTTTATTTACATTATTTTTTATAAGAATAGAGATTCTCTTATCATGTAAGATAAACTATAATTCTCCCCCAAAAATAGAAGAAGTATATTTATTGGCTCTGAATGATAAATTTTATACAGAATAAAATATACTAGGTATTTAAGCTCTAGAACCATGAAGTTTATAGCAGCATCTCAGTCTTAAATGTTTGTTTTGAAAATCAAATACGTTATTGTTATATCGAGTTTTATTAACTTGTTTATTTATTATCATAATGCATATGCAATGACTTATTGAAATAAGAATTGAATACAGTACAATTCTTTCATTTTAGATCTTTTTACGATGAAACAATTGGGACTATTCTTTTGCTCATGATAAACGAAGCTCTCATGGATAAAAACACTTTAAAAAAAGAAGTAAAAATCCCTCTCATATCCTCAAAATGCAAGGGTAGTCATAACTTTTAAAACTGACAATAGAATGCAAGGAGCCCGTTTTGTGAGGAACAAAATTTCTTACTTAAAAGATATTTCCTGCATAGATTTTATCAAAACTCGTAGTTTTTAGCTCATTTAAAATGCTTGGATAATTTTAAACCCTGAGCTTGATAATGTGACCCGACATCATGCCCATAAAGGGTTGTTGGTCGATTAAGCATATGCTCATAGACCAAACGGCCAATAATTTGACCATGCTCTAAGATAAAAGGAACTTCATGGCTGCGCACTTCTAAAACCGCTCTTGCCCCATTACCACCCGCTTCCATATGCCCAAATCCTGGATCAAAAAAGCCTGCATAATGCACCCTAAACTCACCTACTAAAGGATCAAAAGGAGTCATTTCTGCGGCATAAAGCGGAGGCACATGAACGCACTCTCGTGAGACTAAAATATAAAACTCATCAGGATCAAGAACCAGCTCCCTTTGCCCTCGATCAAAAAGAGGTTCCCAAAAATCTAAAACATGGGCAGAAGAACGTTTATCGATATCAATAATACTTGTGTGATGTTTACCACGATAACCTATAAGCCCGTTTTCGTCTCCTTTTAAATTAATGGAAAGACCAATACCACCAGTGCTAATATTAGGATGATCATCCGATATCAGCGCTTCTTTCCTTTGCAAAGCATGCAGCTCAATTTCATTTAAAGAACTTTGCCCTTTTCTAAATCGAAGCTGTGATAAATGCGAGCCAGTACGCACCAAAATCGGAAATGTTCGTGGGCTAATTTCCAGATAAAGCGGACCATGATAACCAACACAAATCTTATCAAACTCTTGAGCATTATCCGTAATAACCCGTGTAAAAATATCTAATCTTCCTGTAGAGCTTTTTGGATTGGCAATAGCCGATAAAAATTCTGGTAAGGCCAAATTTTCCAAAAGTGGAACAATATAGACACACCCCGTTTCCAAAACAGCACCATCTCGTAAATCAAACTCATGTAACTTTAACCGTTCAAGTTTATCCAAAACTTTTGTCTCAAGACCCGGCATAAAGGACGCTCGTATACGATAAGCTTTCTCTCCTAAACGAAGATCAAGGCTTGCTGGTTGTATTTGAGATCTATTAAACGGATACAGAGCTTTCAGAAAGTTATTATCAATCAAAGCTTGTATATCACTATCTGCTAAAATACCGCTTAGACGCGCCATATATGTTGCCTTCCCTTTTTACACTATTTCTTTTTTGACCTAGATGATAAATTGGTGCAAGTTATTTTAGGATGATAAAAATTATTTTTTCTATTTTTTCCAAGTAATTTATTGATATTTCGAATAATGAAAAACATTTAGTATAATACGCTCTCAAATAATAAGAAGTGTTTAGAAATAATACCTCTTATACCTTCTCATTCTTGAATGTTACACAAATGATGTTATCATAATCTTCTATAACCCCTTAAGAGTCCTGTTAGAATTTATATGATTATACGCCATCTTAGCGAAAATATTATTAACCAAATCGCCGCTGGTGAAGTTATTGAACGGCCGGCAAATGTTGTTAAAGAACTTGTTGAAAATGCTATTGATGCGGGTGCAACGCGCATTGAAATTATGACAGCAAATGGTGGAAAAAATTTTATAAAGGTAAGTGATAATGGTTGTGGAATTCCCGCTGATCAGTTAACTTTAGCCGTTTCTCGCCATTGTACTTCAAAGATTACCGATGACGTACACAATATCTGCTTCCTCGGGTTTAGAGGAGAAGCCCTCCCTTCTATTGGTTCTGTTGCTAAACTTAAACTTATTTCACGGACAAAAGAGGCTGAGAATGCTGCTGAAATTTCCGTTACTGCAGGAAAAATTGTAGGGCCCAAACCTGCTGCTGCAAATCCGGGAACAATTGTTGAAGTTCGTGACCTTTTCTTTGTCACGCCAGCACGATTAAAATTTATGAAAACTGATCGGGCTGAAACAAATGCTATTAGTGATATGATTAAGCGAATTGCTATCGCATTTCCACATATCCGATTTTCTCTTTCAGGACTAGACAGAACACCTATGGAACTGTCTGCGACAGACAATAATACTCAAGGACAATTACAACGTATTACCCAAATTATAGGAAAAGAATTTGCTCCTAACAGCATTGCACTGAATGCTGAACGCGAATCTGTGCGCTTAACGGGGTTTGCTTGTTTGCCATCTTTTAACCGAAATAACAGCCTTCATCAATTTGCTTATGTTAATGGACGTCCTGTGCGTGATAAATTTCTATGGGGTGCAATTCGAGGTGCTTATGCTGATGTCATGACACGGGATCGTTATCCTGTCGCTATTCTTTTTATTGATCTTCCTCCTGCTGAGGTCGATGTTAATGTCCATCCAGCCAAAGCTGATGTCCGATTCCGTGATCCAGGATTAATTCGTGGTTTAATCGTTGGAGCCATTCGTGAAGCATTGCAGCAATCTGGTATTCGCCCGACTTCAACTCGTTCTGAAGCAATGCTCGCAGCTTTTCAAACACAAAAACCTTTGGCACAACAATCATTGGACAATTTTAAAAATGCCCACCAATCCTCTTCTTACAGCCCACAGCCTCATCATTTTGCCACCGCTTCAATGGTGCACAAACCGTTGGATAGTAATGGTTCTTTTGGTTTAAAAGAAAATGCCACGCCTATTATGGAGGGCTTAAATACACCAAGTGGTGCTACCTACATTCCAAGCACTATACCTTCATCAGAAGAGTTATCGTATCCTCTAGGTGCGGCCAGAGCACAAATCCATAAAAACTATATTATTGCCCAAACTCAAGATAGTTTGATCATTGTCGATCAGCATGCTGCGCACGAACGATTGGTTTATGAATCACTCAAAAATGCTCTTTATGCCAAACCACTTCCTTCACAATTATTATTGATTCCTGAAATTGTAGAACTCTCTGAAGAGGATGCAACATGCCTCTTAACGCACAAAGATGCTTTGCAAAAATTTGGATTGAGCATAGAACCATTTGGACCTGGCGCAATTCTTGTACGTGAGGTACCTTCTATGTTAGGAGAGATTAACGTGCAAGCCCTTATTAAAGATCTCGCCGATGAAGCCGCTGAACATGATACAACAAATAATTTAAAAGAAATGCTTGATTATGTTGCAGCAACAATGGCTTGTCACGGCTCAATACGATCAGGGCGCCTTTTACGACCCGAAGAAATGAACACTCTGTTACGACAAATGGAGGCAACGCCCAATACAAGTACATGTAATCATGGACGCCCTACTTATATTGAACTTAAATTAACAGATATAGAACGGCTTTTTGGCAGAAAATAAACGTTTAACTCTTTTAGACCAGAAAAATATTTTTAAATTAACTCTCGACTTTATAATATATCCTATGGCACTTTTTTGAATAATACTGTCAGATAAAAAGGAACTAAAATGTTTTCCAATGGTGAACGCGAAGCAAAAGTTCGTTATTCTAATAATGGATATGACATTGTGGAATATGGAACCTATACCATTTGTGCCGTTAGCGGACAAAAAATCCCTATAGATGATTTAAAATATTGGAATTATCATCGCCAAGAAGCATATGCGAGTTGTGAAATTTCCTATCACCGTGAACTTGAATGCAATCCATATCTTAAGAAACTGTTAAAAACAAAAGAAAAATAGACCCTCGAAAGCTACAAATTTAGCCTTTGCCTTTTTTCGGCGAAGAAAATTCGAGGGAACGTTTTTTAAAGCGGTTCATGACCTCCTCAAGGAGCATATGACAGAAATCTTTTTGAACAAAATCGACATCCACATCAAAAACAATAAGATTTTTCAATTCTTTTTGCCTATGAATCGTCTGTATACGGATATAATCTTTAGCCGTTGTCGCGAGCCATAAATTGTGTATTTGAGCTTTTTGTATAAGATCTGTTAAATTTTTATCAGTGAAAAAATAGTGATCTGGATAGGTATAAGTTTGCACCACATGACCAGATAATTTTTTAATAGATTGAAAAAATTTATCTGGATTGCCAATCCCGGCAAATGCCAAAAATGATTTTCCTGCCACCTCATCAGAGGCACTTGCCTTAAGATGAGCACGATGCAAAGGTTTTCCCGTACGCGCAACAAGAAAAGCAACCTTATCACGCGCATCTTGGTGACCAATCAATAAAACACTATCCATAAAAGAAAATTGCGTTTTTAATGGTACACGCAAAGGCCCTGATGGGAAAACAGCTCCATTCCCAAAACCACGCATCGCATCCACAACAAGTAACGCATAATCCATATAAAGGCGACGGCTTTGAAAACCGTCATCCATTAAAATAAAATTACATCCCTCTTTTTTCAGCCGTTGTGCTGCTGCATAACGATTAGCCGATACAGCGACAAAAGCATGCCGTGCCAATAAAAGGGCCTCATCTCCAACATCACGTGCTGTGTCATATTTCTCATTTACAAGATGCACTCCTTTAATGGCTCCACCATAACCTCGTGATACAACACCAGGAATAAAACCAAGTTCTTTAGCCACTTTAGCAAAAGCGATAACAACCGGCGTTTTACCCGTACCACCACATGTAAAATTTCCAATACATAAAACCGGAAGATCAATCACGGGAGGCTGTCTTGCCATAAAACGATGTGCAAAATAACCATATCCCCATGAAACTGGAGCTAATAAAAAACGCAAAAAGCTTTTATTTTTCCACCAAAAATGGGGAGCATTAATACGCATATCCACCCTGACGCTGACGTAGACCTGTTTGTATGACAAGCGGTTGTAAAAATGGATCTAAAATCTTTAATGTACGCTCAAGTGCGCCTGCCATACCCGTTGCAACCTCATGAGCCTTATCAACCATTTCTTGTCGTAATGTTTCATTTGTTAGAAGTTTATAGACTTGGATTGCAAGCTGTTTTGTATCTTGAACCATGTATGCTGCATCACGCGTTAGAAATTGCTCAAACATCTCTTGAAAATTTGAAACATGAGGTCCCGTTAAAATAGCAGAATCCAGCAAAGCCAATTCCAATGGATTATGACCACCCTTTCCACATAACGACTTACCAACAAAAGAAACTTTCGATAAACGAAGAAAAAGTCCCATTTCTCCAATCGTATCTCCCCATAAAATGTCGGTATTTATATCTGGAATAGCATTTCTGCTTCTCCGGATAAAACGTAAACTCTGATTGTCACATTTTTTGATAAGATCTTCTACACGTTCAGGATGACGCGGCACAATAATTGTCAATAAATTCGGCAAATAATTTTTAACAATCTTATGAACCTCAAAAGCTATCTCTTCTTCCCCTTCATGCGTTGAAATAGCGGCCCAAACTGGACGGTTGTCGATAGCATGACGATAACGTGCAAGCAATGCTTGATCTTCAACCAAAAAAACATCCGCCTTCAGATTACCAGAAAACGTAACAGATTTTACGCCAAGTGTATGGTAATAAACGACATCTCTTTCGTTCTGACTAATCGCCAAATCAATATTCTCAAAAATATGTTTGGCAAGAACGGGCCGTTTTTGCCATGCTTTAAAAGAACGTTCAGACATATGGGCATTAACCAGAATCTGCGGAATATGCATTTTGGCAAGTTCTTTAATACGCAGAGGCCAAATTTCCGATTCACAAACCAAAACGAGATCAGGCCTCCAATGACGAATAAAACGCCGCACAACAAAATCTAGGTCCAAAGGTGCATATTGATGAATCAACCGATTCCCAAAATGTTTTCTCACAAGAGAGGAAGATGTCACCGTCCCCGTTGTCAATAACACATTTATTTTTAATGATAAAATATGATTAATAAGTGGAACAAGTGCAAGTGTTTCTCCTACACTTGCTGCATGCAACCAAACTAATGAACCTTGAGGACGTAGAAGGGAGCTTTTACCTAAACGCTCTTTTTTGCGACACCACTCTTCTTTTCCACGGATAGCACGAAAAAACAAATAAAAAGGGATAACAGGATATAATAAAAAGCCAATCATCCGATAGGTTAAAAGAGCCGCATGTGCCTTTAATTCTACCATTTAAAATCACCTCATCCAGCTATTTTGAGATATCTATAGGCTTATTTTATTAAAAAATTCATCAACACTCTTTGTTTTACATCCATATTTTTTAATATCATCCGTATCTTGGATAAAAAACATTTCTCCCATGAAAAAATTAAAGATACAAAGGGAAAAGGAATACAATTTTACCCTATCTTTTTTAATTTTTTTCTATAAGAATAACATATACACAAAATACAATAGCATAAACAGATCATTGATCTCTATAATATCTCTTCTCCAGCTTTCTCTACTTTTCCGTATAAAATATCTCTATTCATAGCCATATTTTTTCTCAGATTTAAAGGCATTTCAAACGTTAATAATACTCAATTTTTTTTATAAACGTGATAAGCTGTACATCGTTCTATTCCAGTCACAATCATGTTACACTTACACTGTTTTGTAAATTCCATATTTGTCTTTGTACAATCAAGAAAAAATAGAGCAAAAATTTTCTCAATTTGAGAACAAAAAAATTCCAAGACAATACTGCTTATGTAAAAAACGATAACAAATGCGTGATATGCACCTTTGTAATTGTCATCTAAATCTATCTTATAAATAAAGGGATATACCTTATTTCTTTCACAATAAAAACTTGAGCAAACCACCTTGTTATCTTTAAATGCTATATTTTACCAAAGTTACTTAAATGTACCATCTCTTTTTTGAACTCTTTTATGCACTCTGACTTTAAATCCAGAAACTTAATCACACGATATTCGTATAATTAGGCAATATATTGATATATAATGATTTGCCATTGCGTAACTTGTCCCTCAATTACTTACAGCCAAGTTATGTTGAAGCAGTCAAAACCTTTTGCTCACGCACCACAGAGAGGGAGTATAGATAAAAAAATACTGAAAAAAGGAATAACCATACCCCTTATGCCTCATCTCAAGTGCGAAAGTTTATTCTAATATTTTGACAAAGTGTACAATGATGTAAGAAAAGCATTTTTGTTCATATTTAAGCATAAAAGATAGTGATACAATAAATGCGCAAACACCATTATGAAATGGATTTGACGCCTTGAGAAATATTTCCTTAAGGAAGCGTAAGAATTTACAACAATAATGGTATTTTATTCTACAACGTTCTGTTTTTCTTAAAAGATACGCCTCTGAGAGAGCGTGATAAACAAGCGTAAAACAGCGGATATAATGACCAAATATCAAGCTTTATTCTGCATCGCCTGTTTCAGTATCAAGAAACTGATGCAAATCTACGATGTAATAACGTTGTAGTGCATTATCGACACTGCTTTGTGCTTTTGCCTGCCATGCTTCTTTAGCAGATTGATAACTTGAAAAAATACCAACCACATCTAAATCATCAGGATTCTTAAATTGATTACTCTTAAGATTTTTTAATTCACCACCAAATACAAGGTGTAAATATTGTTTTTTTTCGTTGGTTTCGGTCATATGTGCCTCCATATCATTTAGATAATTTTAGCGTGCTTTTATGTGATTAAACTAACTTTGCCTGATGAACAATATCTATCATATCCTGACAGCAATTATTTTTACCAGCAATTAAAAGTCCATATTGATAAGGTTCAATTCCGTAAGATAATAAAGGGGCATCAAGCGATAAAAAACGTCCCCCACACTCCTGCAAAATAAGATCAGCGGCGGCAATATCCCATTCATGACAATTCGGGCGAACTAACACAATATCGATCTCGTCTTGAGCCACGAGAACAATACGATAAGCAAGAGAAGGAAGGTAACGATAAAGACTAAACCGATTGCGAAAATCATCGGGTAATTTTTGTGCGAGCGATTGATCAAGAGAAATTTTATACTTTCCATGAGCCTGAAAGGCTAAACGAGGAAGTTTTATCCCATTTAATGTTGCCCCTCCCCCTGTGACAGCTGCATAGACATCTCCTTGAGCCGGACATTGTAGAACGCCCACAATAGGACGACCATTCTCAATAATAGCAACCGAAATACACCAATAAGGACTGCCAGAAAGAAAACCTCGTGTTCCATCAATAGGATCAACCACAAAGGAGCGTTCATAACTTTGTTGTTCTCGATTATCTTTTGTTTCTTCTGAAATCCATCCATAATTTGGACGCGCCCCAAGAAGCTTCTCTTTCAAAAAATGATCAACAGCAAAGTCTGCCTCACTGACCGGTGAATTACCCTCTTTCATCCAAACATCCAACGTGCATCCAAAATACCGCATTGCTAAATCTCCTGCCTCTCGACAAACCTCACGCAAAAGATTTAAATCAGAAAAATGATGCGTATTATTTTCCTGCAAGTGTCATCCCTTCAATTAACAATGTTGGAGCCGCTGTACTATAACGCCGATCAATATCATTGGCAGGTGTTAAATGTGCTAACATATGAAGCAAATCAGAACCCAGCGTCACTTCACTCACCGGATAAGCAATTTCACCATTTTCAATCCAAAAACCAGAAGCACCCCGACTATACTGACCGGTAACAAAATCAATGCCATGGCCGAATAATTCTGTTACATAAAATCCACTTCCTAAATCTTTTATCATATCGCAAGGTGATACTAAACCCGGTTCAATAGCAAAATTTGTACTTGTCGGCTGCACCAATGACCCCGAACGCACACCGTGTCCATTTGTTTGAAGTCCTAATTCACGTGCTGTGGATGATGAAAGAAGCCAGTTTTTTAAAATACCATTTTCAATAATATTGAGTGTTCTCCCCTCTATCCCTTCTCCATCAAAAGGATGAGAAGCATTTCCCCGTAATCGCAAAGGCTGATCGGTCACCTTAACATTAGGCTTCATCACTGGCTTGCCTAAGAAGTCCTGTAAAAGACTCGTTTTGCGTGCTACAGATGCTCCATTGACCATAGAGGCGATATGCCCTGCAATTCCACGCGCTGTACGCGGACTAAAAATAACATCAACGCCTCCTGTTGCTGCACGAACGGCTCCTAAACGCCGAACAGCACCAAGCCCTGCATTCTTTCCCACAGTTTCTGCATCCTCTAAATCAGAAAAATGTAAAGCTGTTGTGTAATCATAATCCCGCTCCATCTGTGTCCCTTCCCCCGCAAGAGCACTGCAAGAACGTGAAAAGCAACTGGAGCGATAGGCGCCACAAAAACCATCGCTGGTCACCAGAATAAACCCACTACGACCATAAGCTGTTGCAGCGCCGCCAGAATTGCTTACGCCTTTAACATCAAGAGCTGCTGCTTCTGTTTTTAAAGCATCCTCTGTTAAAAAATGACTGCTGGGTACAAAATTATCAAAAAGATCAAGATCTTTAGGATTCTTAACCAAACACTCTTTATCTGCCAACCCCTCAAATAAACTATCGGGAGAAGCTTTAGCCATTGCAACAGCACGTTCTGCAAGTTCTTGCGGATAAGACGCTAAATTAGCAGAAACACTTGCTACTTTTTTTCCAACAAAAACCCTTAAAGTAAAATCATTGCTCTCGGCTGCTTCTGTCGATTCGACTTTCCCAAAACGAACAGATACACTGGTGGAATGTGCATGAATAATAACAGCATCAGCAGCATCCGCCCCAGAACGCCTTGCCGCTTCAACCAATGAAACCGCTTTCTCAATCTGGTTTTTGTCAGTCATTCATAGACTCCCTAAAATATTTTATTATTTACATTGATAAGTACTCTGACAAATTTATACCAATCAGAATATAACTCTTGTGTGTTCATTCATAAAATTATGCATGTCTTATGCATTCTTTTTTTAATGCATTAAATCACTTCCCTGTTAGCTTCTTTATGAAAAGAGGTAATATGTCGTAAAATCTCTTTAGTTTCAAGATTTCTCATGGGCCCTTATCATTTTAAAAGCGAAATCTGCAACTCACAACCAGATCAACAGAAAATCTCGTAAATCAATAGAAGACTCAGCAATAACACTTCAATTTAAGCCAAAATCTTCAAAAATTCAAAAAGCATAAAACAACCTAAACCCCACGCCTTTTGTTCTCTGAAGTGTCAAATAACCTCCCTCATTCCTATAGCATCCTTTAATGTCTCCACAAGAATCAAGAAAATGTTTTATCTTTTTGGATATTGCTTTACTTCTATAAGCTCTCTCGTAATGAAATGACAATCTTGTAACCATAAATAGTGTAAAATACCATGACAATACTGGCTAAAGCTTCACAAGAGCAGAAAAGAGTTTCTACAATTTTCTTATTTTCAATGAAAAAATCATCTTATAAGTTTTTATATAAAAAATAAAATTTTTATGACTTTTATAAGATCTTTAGAGAAAAATTAATTCCGTAAGATAATTTGACACGCTCTATAATAGCTAACTAAAAAACTCATTGGTTTGTGATATACTCATAACTGATTTCATCCTAACAAGGCTATAATTTCTGTATCTTTTTTAAAAGATCAACTTCTTTATGAAGACACATCAGAGAGCTTTATTTTCAGTAAGAGCACGTCTACTCATTTCAATCATTGCATCGCGAAGATGTAACTTAATTTTTGATCCAATAATCATTCCGAAGAAAGGAGAAAGTAAACCAGACATCGTTACGGTATGACGAATTTTGTTATTTGAAGAACCAGATTTGGTTGAACCAATATATTCATGATCAAAACTTATGCGTGTAAGAGGAAGTTTCGCATAATCAGAAAAACAAACATTTTTTATAACTTTATCAAGTGTAAAAGTTACTATTGGTCCTTTTTTAGGTTTCATGCGTCCTACAGCGCTTTCCTTGAAAGCACCAGAAAGTTCTACCCATTCAAGTTCATGATCCCAGCAAGGCCATGTTGCTACATCTTCCCACATAGACCAAATCTGCTCTGCACTTGCTTGTGTACTAATTTCTTCACTATGCGTCCATTTAAACATGATAAGCTCCCCTTTTTTACAAAATCCTATATCTTCAGTGACAACGAGGAATATATTAATTACTCTTAAAGATCCACAACGATAAGATATTTAATCTTCTCAAGCGTCTTTAATAGGTAATGATTAAGTCAACAAGCGATATTAATAAAATAAACACACGAATGTTCAGTATAAATGAACATTATTGTCTCCCTTAAATAAAAATATCTGTTTTTTTAAGTCCATACAATAACAAAGAGAGAATTTACGCACCATTCAAGATATCAACGTCGACGACATAGCTTAAAGCTTTTCACCGTTGATAAAACATTGACGATGAAGATGTAATTGAAAAAAGGAGAAAAAAATGTCACAATTGTTGTCGTGAAATATATCTCCTATTGAAAAAGAGATATTGATCGGTAGTAAAATTCATAATACACGAAAGCTTTGATAATGCGTTTTTCTTTTAATGTCGCTGAAATTAACAAATCAGTCCATAACTTACAAAAATGAGCAGCAGCACATATTGCTAACTCAGGTAAAATACTATTTACATCTCAAAGTAATTTAGATTTGGACAGAAGATTAAAAGGTATCTTTCTACATCATAAAGAGCATATATCATAAAAGGTTGGCTTTTTGAGCTATAAAAAAGCTCCCAAAAATAGAGGGATTAAGATAAAACGCATCAATTTCTTTAACATTAGAATCTTTTATTGATTTTCTGCTTCACCTTGAAAAAAAACATATAAAATAAAAGAAACTGTAAAGAAGTTTTTTGTCCTACTGGATAAAAAAGAATTTTCTCAAGATGCAAGCAATCGTAATTTATAGAGACGTATTGCTGTCTCACCATAAAAACGCTCATCATCTAGATAAAAGACGTCAGGTAAATGAATGATTGTATCTTTCTTTTCTTCAAGTACGAAGAGTGTATCCGCTTTTGCCCACCCCCCTCGCAAAGCTTCTACAAAAGCCTGTTCACCTAAACAACGGCTATAGGGAGGATCAGCAAAGATAACATCAAATGGAAGCATTGTTCCAATCTTGCCAAGTTTTGTTGCATCACGACGCAAAATCCGTCCAATCGACTGTAATTCAAAGGCTTCGATATTTTTTTGAAGCAACCCACGCCCCTCAACCGAATTTTCAACAAAAACAGCAGCCTTTGCTCCACGTGAAAGTGCTTCAATGCCTAAAGCACCAGTACCAGCAAACAGATCAAGAATGCGTTTATTGGTCCAAAATTGTTCTTCACGGCTGGAAAGAATATTAAAAAGGCTTTCTCGCGTACGATCACTCGTTGGGCGAATCGACTGATCAACAGGCGAAAACAAAACACGCCCAGCAAATTTACCGCCGATAATCCGCACGTGGTCCTCCAAATCGCTTCGACGTTTTTGCACCATCTCTATGTGGTTTAGATTTTTTCAGAGCACCACTAAACGATTTTACCTTGTCTTTTCTCTCAAAAGAACGTTCATCAGGACCACCTCTTATCATTTTCTCTTTATCCTTAGAAAAGTGATCTTTCTTACTAAATGCACGCGTCTCATCATAAGGTGTTTTGCCACGTTTTTGAACAAAACTTCCCCCTTTTTCTTTCTGAAAGTGATTGTCTTTTTGTTTTTTCTTGCCTTGATGAAAAGATTTTTTACCAGTCAAATCGCTCTTATGAGCCTGCGATTTCTCCTCATTATAGGAAAGCTTCCTCCTCGCACTCTGCGGACGTGCACCAGGAGCCATCCAAACATTCGCACGACGAGATCGCGGTAGAAAACGCTCTGCTTTTCCTTCCTCACTTTTCCCTTTATTCATATTCTCATGAGACTTTGCATCTAATGGTGTGCGACCATGCTCAATAGAACGATCCCTCGTGCTGCGCCGCATTGCTCTTTCACTTGAAAAGACCCAACCATCATTGGCAACAGAAACATCCTTCTGTCTTTGCTTTTCCGCAGCAACCGCAGAATTTGAAAAGGGTTTCAGAATCGGAGCATCAAAATCAGCATTGGCCTGCATAATCAAACGCTCTCCCAACTGATCTCGTAACATCCGACCTTTTAATTCTTGTACAGCTCCTTCTTCTAAATCAGAGAGATGAAATGGGCCATAAGAGACACGGATTAAACGATTAACGGATAATCCCAATGCCCCTAAAACATTCTTTATTTCACGATTTTTTCCTTCTCGCAAAGCAACAGAAAGCCATATGTTAGACCCTTGTTCCCGTTCAATTGAGGCTTCAATTGAACCATAGAAAATTCCATTAATCGCAATACCATTTTTAAGATTATCGAGCGTGCTCTGTTTTACTTTTCCATGGGCTCGGACGCGATATTTGCGGACCCACCCCGTCACAGGAAGCTCTAATACGCGCGCTAAGCCACCATCATTGGTTAAGAGCAAAAGCCCTTCCGTGTTAATATCAAGTCTTCCAACAGAAAGAACGCGTGGCATTCCTTTTGGTAAATGACTAAATACTGTAGGTCTACCTTCCGGATCACGGTTCGTGGTAACAAGCCCTGCTGGCTTATGGTAAAGCCATAAACGCGTTCGTTCTATAGGAGGTAAAGGTTTGCCATCAACTTTAATAACATCAGAGCGGCTAACATTAAAAGCAGGCGTTGACACAACTGCACCATTCACAGAAACACGACCTGCAACAATCATCATTTCCGCATCTCGACGCGAGGCAACACCAGCACGCGCTAACCTTTTAGCAATCCGTTCACTCTCATTATTTTCATTCATTTGCGTTTCAAACCAATTTTTGCCAGTATGTTCAGAAAATTATTCACATGCACCATACCGCTTACTCTGAAGGGAGGAAGTAGCACAATCATTTATTATTTTCTATCCTTTTACAAAAATAATGTATTCATTAACTTACAAGTTTGTTTTAAAATTAAAAAAATAAAGTTATTCTTTATAAAAGAATAATAAATTATTCATTTTATAGCATTCCTTATCGAGAAATCTTTAAGTTCTCCCCTGCCCTCGTAGAAAGAACATTATGACTTTGACACCCATGGAAATAGCCCTTTTGGAAGCGCAGTGGGCTGCAAAAAAAGATGAAGTTCCCGTAGGCGCTGTCATTACTCGTGGAAAAACTATCATCGCACGTGCTGGGAACTTTATAAAATCTGCCTATGATCCCACAGGACACGCAGAAATGCGCGCAATCCGTATGGCTTGTGAAACATTGCAAAATGAAAGGCTTTCTGATTGCGATCTTTATGTCACACTTGAGCCTTGTGCTATGTGTGCCGCTGCCATTTCATTTGCACGCATACGACGTCTGTATTATGCAACAAACGATCCTAAAGGAGGAGCTATAGAAAATGGCCCACGTTTCTATCAGCAACCAACCTGTCATCACAAACCTGAAATTTATTCTGGTTTTAAAGAAAAAGAAGCTGCTCAATTACTTAAAGATTTTTTTATCCAAAAGCGATGCTAAAAACAATTCTTTATCCATAACTTTCACTCTTTAGAAACTATCCTATTCCTTTAAAAAGAGTATTAACCCTTTAAATAGCGAAAGTTATTTCAAAGATTTTTCCCTCTAACGCTCTTTTAAAACTGCATATTGTTTCTATTAGATTGATTCATTCATTTATGAAGAATAATTCATTGTTTTATCTATAAAAATCTCTTTCTTGCACATCACAAAGTGTGATTACCATCTGGATAAAAAACAATTTAGAAAAGACTAAAAATATCCCTTATAAAGATATTCAAACGCAAAGGCTATCGCAACATTAAAGGCTTGTAAATACAATGATGATACAAACCTATTCTCTTCATAAAGCATATAGATGGCAAAGCACAATGGATTTCACGTTATATCCTCCAAACGAACGATGGTGTGAAATGGTTTTGAAAACCTTGAGAAATATTTCTTATGAGGAAAACACTGCACCACTCTCTTGATGCTATTGCCATATATTTCATGCTCCCCTGCTGCAAAGGGAAAGCTCTGCGCGGATGAGAACTTGATATTATAAGTAATAGGAAGAACACCTTACATACTTTAATATTTTTTCTCTAGCGAGTAATAGGAGCAGTCTTTGCCGGTTGGCGATAACTTAATGGTGGTTCCGTGAGATAGCGACGGTATTTTGGACTCCCAACTTGTGCTCTTTGACGACGTAAATATTCTTGTCGTTGTTTTGCATTCAACTGTGAAGGATTTTCTGAACTAACGCTATTAACTGAGGACCCTTTGTGAGGAAAAGGAGCATTTCCTTGATGCTGTTTTGATGCTACTCCTTTATTGATAGATCTATCCTGTTGTGGCAGCGGCAAAAATCGGCGTGCGCTAGCACTTGGTATCACAAGTTCTGGGCGAGGCTTTATAACAATCTGGCTGCTGTTATTTACTGGTGTTAATGAAGCAATATTAGCAACATCTTCAAAAAACTGTATCGAAACCGGTTTATTTGTCCCATAGGTAGGAGCAGATAAACTACATCCCGTTAAAACAAAGCATATACCTAAAATTCCTGTTGGAAATATTTTTACTTCACGTTTTCTCACTGCTTATTCCATTTCCCAAGCATACGGCTGATCAATATTCCCGCTATTTATGAGAGAACAGTCCATACACAAATTTCCCCCCTGCAGATAAAATAACGGAATTTTCTCCGTACCACAAAAAACAACATTCATCAATACGAGAAATCTGCTTTCACTTCTGTCTCTTGATCTAAAATTTTAAATCTTGCCAAGAATTTTTAATTCTCGCAAAGCAGCTGCATCACGAGCAGAGACATCAGGATAAGCTGGATCACTCCCCACATCTTGTGTATAACGCCATGACCTAGCACATTTTTTTCCCAACGCCTTCTCTGGATATACACCAACACCTTCAACATCATTCAAAGTAAAAGCATCTAAAGGCATTGTATCCTGCACAATTGTGAGAGCACTGGTAATACAGATCTCCGCCATATCCACATTTTCTAGTGCCTCTCGTAAAACCGGATTGGAAATAAAAACAATAGGAGCTGCTTCTAACGAGGATCCAATACGCTTATCAGCGCGTTCAAGTTCTAAAGCTCCTGTCACAACTTTACGGACCTGTCGAATTTTTTTCCAACGCTCAGCCAAAGATTGGTTTTGCCATTCTTCTGGTACAGAGCGAAATTGTTCCAAATGTACCGATTGGCTTTCTGGATAACGCTCTAACCAAGCCTCTTCCATTGTAAAAGGCAACATGGGAGCAAGCCATATCACCATTCGTTCAAAAATCTCACGAACAACCTGCAAAGAAGCTTTACGTTTTTGTGATGAAGGCGCATCGCAATAAAGAGAATCTTTGCGGATATCAAAATAAAATGCCGATAACTCAATGATTGAAAAATCTAATAATGCACGCATAATTTTTTTAAAATCAAATTCATCGTAGGCGTGATTAATCAATTGATCAAGTTCAAAAAGCCGATGTAATATAAATTTTTCAAGATCTGGCAGTGCGCTATAAGATATTTCTTCTCCTTCATCGTAGGCTAAAGTTCCAAGCATCCAACGAATTGCATTGCGTAATTTACGATATGAATCCACATTGGTTTGAAGGATTTTTTTGCCTAAACGCTGATCTTCCCAATAATCAGTTGTCATGACCCAGAGACGAAAAATATCAGCACCAGATGTTTTAATGATCTCTTGCGGAACAACCGTATTGCCTAAGGATTTAGACATTTTCTTACCATTCTCATCCAAAGTAAAACCGTGTGTGATCACTGTCTTATAGGGAGAACAAGCACGCGTACCACTGCTTTCCAAAAGAGAAGATTGGAACCATCCACGATGTTGATCTGAACCTTCAAAATAAACATCTGCAGGCCACTTTAAATCAGCCCGATCTTCTAATACAAAACTATGGCTTGCTCCAGAATCAAACCAAACATCTAGAATATCATAAACCTGCACCCAAGGCTCATGCGCACGATCACCTAAAAAACGTTCACGTGCTCCTTTAGCAAACCATGCATCTGCTCCTTCTGCTTCAAAAGCCTGTAAAATACGCTCGTTGACACCTTCATCTTTCAAAACAACACCATCTTCATTGGCAAAAATACAAATAGGAACACCCCAAGAACGTTGACGAGAAAGAACCCAATCAGGACGATCTTCTATCATAGAAGCTAGGCGGTTTTGTCCAGAAGATGGCACAAAACGCACCTTTGAAATAGCTTCCAAAGCCCGACTGCGTAAAGTTGAACCATCCCCAAGATCTTTATCCATTGAAATAAACCATTGTGGTGTATTGCGAAAAATAACTGGTTTTTTCGAACGCCAGCTATGGGGATAGGAATGCTTTAAACGCCCCCGTGCAAACAAGCGATCTGCTTTAATTAAAGCGTTAATAACCTCTTTATTGGCATCACCCATTTTTCCATTATCATCAATAACACGTGCCGGTCCCCCTTCACGATCCGGTCCCAAACCCGGAACATCTTTCGTATAGAAACCTGCATCATCAACAGGAAACGGTATCGATGTATCAATCCCCGCTTGCTCTAATAAAGATTTATAATCATTCCAAATTTCAAAGTCCTCACGCCCATGGCTTGGTGCTGTATGAACAAAACCTGTCCCCGCACTCTCTGTCACATGGGCGCCCTCAAGCAACGCAATCTTATAATTATACGCTCCAGCCAAACCTTTGAGTGGATGAGAAAGAATAAGAGCTTTCAATTCGTCAGCAGAAACAGTCCGTAAACGTTTCAAAACAAGTTTGGCTTTTTCTGCGCAACCCATAGCGAGAGCATCTGCAAAGAGAAGCTTTTCTCCCACTTGAGGACCAAAATCATTTTCAGCACTTTCAATTTCGTAAAGACCATAAGAAATCTGCGAAGAATAACTCACTGCGCGATTGCCCGGAATTGTCCATGGTGTTGTTGTCCAAATGACGACATAAGCACCATATAAATCATCAGAATTTGCTTCAAAAATAGGAAACTTAACCCAAATCACCTCTGATTCATGATCATGATATTCAATCTCTGCCTCTGCCAAAGCTGTACGCTCCACAACAGACCACATCACCGGCTTAGAACCACGATAAATCTGATCAGACATCGCAAATTTTATCAATTCACTCGCAATGCGTGCTTCCGCTTGAAAAGCCATTGTGGTGTAAGGCGTCTTAAAATCTCCCACGACACCAAGACGTTTAAATTCTTCACTTTGAACAGTTACCCAATATTGTGCAAATTCACGACATTCTTGACGAAATTCATTAAGAGGAATCTCGTCCTTATTTTTTCCTTGCGCACGATATTTTTCCTCAATTTTCCATTCAATTGGAAGCCCATGGCAATCCCAACCAGGAACATAATTTGCATTGAATCCCCGCATCTGGAATGAACGGACAACCACATCTTTTAGAACTTTATTTAAAGCATGCCCGATATGAATATGGCCATTTGCATAAGGTGGGCCGTCATGAAGAATATAAAATGGACGATCTTTTGCTTGTTGGCGCAATTGCGCATAAAGCCCTATATTTTCCCACCGCGCTATTAACTCAAGCTCTTTTTGCGGAAGCCCTGCACGCATGGGAAAATTTGTCTGTGGGAGATAAAGAGTTTTTGAATAATCTATTGTTTCATTTTTCACAGTCATTGTGAAATATTCCTGTCCACTTTTACGATTTCATTTTTGCATAACTTCCCTGAACTCTGCAACTCTGGTTTTTATCTATAGGGAAAGCCGAGCTTATCATTCGTATTAAGCAGCGATCAAGAAAATATTCATCACACTTTATGGGCTTTATCATGAAATTTGCAAAAAAAGAAACCAAAAAATGAGCTTAAAAAAATAAAGGCCCCACCGATAGTGGAGCCTCTTAGAAATTTACTCTTAAAACAGATTAGAATTTATAAGCTACACCAACACGGAAATCATTGGTTTTGTAGCTAATTTCAAGCTTTTCCTTTGCAAACTTCTTTTTACCAAAATCGGAGTAACGATATTCTGCACGCACAATGACATTATCCAAAACCGAGAAATCAACGCCACCACCAAGAGTGTAACCAATCATGGTTTTAGTTTCATCTGTTAAGTTTTTAGAAGAAACAACGCTTCCATCCTCACCCTTAACGGATATTGATACAGTGTCTTGGAACTGCCCATAAGCAATACCACCCGCAAGATAAGGCATAAAGCGATCAGCAGCAAAACCGATACGTACCCGTGTAGCACCACCCCAGTTTTGTTTGAAAGTATGATTTACAGTTTCAACTTCATCCTCAAGACCAAGTTCAGAAGCCATCTTTTTCATTTGTTCTATACCATATACGCTGGTATTACCCTTATCCGCTGCTTGTTGACTTTGCGCTCCATGAGGACGGGAAGCATGTGGATTAGTACCGTTTGAACCGTGTGGGTTAGCACCAGAGCCATGATGCCCACCTGGGTGAGATGCACCATGCGAATTAGAATATCCACTACCATGGGCACTATGATACCCCCCATTTTTCGCTCCACTTGCTCCACTTGCTCCAGAGGAAGCACCTGTCCCTGAGTTAGATGATCCTGACCTCGCCAGTACAAGTGGCCCAGCTGGCACTGTTCTTTCTACTGCTGATGGTTGTGCAGATGCAGACTTTGCTGCGGGTGCGGGTGCTGATGCGGGTGCTGCAAGTTTTTCGGGTGCTGCAGGTGCAGGTTTTGCGGATGCTGCGGCAGCGGATGCTGCTGCTGCTGCAGGTGTAGGTTTTGCAGATGCTGCGGCAGCGGATGCTACTACTGCTGCTGCAGGTGCAGGTTTTGCGGGTGCAGATTTTTCAGGTGCTGCTGATGATGGTTGTGCAGATGCAGATTTTGCGGATGCAGATGTACCTTCTCCTGCTCTGGCTGCAGCTGTTCCTGCTCCAGCTGCTCCGGCTGCAGGTGTTTCTGCTCCAGTTGCTCCGGCTGCAGGTGTTCCCGCTCCAGTTGCTCCGGCTGCAGGTGTTCCTAGCGCAGGTTTTGTTGTTGCTGAATCTGATGCAGCAGGTGCTTTTTGTGCAGATTGTCCTGAAGCGGCTGTTTGTGTTGATGTTGGTGTCCCTGTTTGTGAGTTTGGAAGAGACGTTTCTGCTGATCTACGGGATCTTCCCACTGCATTTTCTACTGTAATGTTATCAGATGAACCTATAGTAATAGTCTTTGTGTGCTTTTTTCCAGACAGTGTTAAATCCGTATCGACACCAAAAATAAAGCTGTCACCGAGATCAATATTAGACCCTCCATAAAAACCACCAGCAAAACCTGAAAGTTTAGGAGAGAACTCTTTATCCAGTGGAAAACTCTTTTCTTGACCGACAAGAGCCATATCAGCCTTGCTCGAAAAGCCACCAGCTTGGACACCTAAATAGAGCCCTGTCCATGAAAAAGTGGGGGCAACAATAGTAGAAGAAGGAGTCGATGGTGCTGTCTGATGAGGAATCAGTACATCAGCAGCTAGCGCTGTGGACGCTGAAATTAAAGAAAAAATAGACGCTGTTATTAAACGTTTTGTATTCATAAAATCTCTCCAAATATCCAAAATGAAATGTATATAGAGCATCTTTTTTGAAAGATCTGTAGCAAAAATGACACACTCACAAAAAAATAAAGAAATTATGAAAATAAGGCTTCTTAATTATTTAATTTTTCATCCAATGAAAATTTATCAACTAAGCCATACTAAAATTATGTGTCTTAAAGTTGGATTCATTTTCCCTAAATTTTCACATAGCTGTTAATGATTATATTTTTTTTGTAAATTTCTTTTACCGAAATCTCAGTAACAATATTCTGTACACAATAGAATTTTGCTTACCATTAGGAAATCAATGTCAGCTAAAATAGTAAAACAGTCACTGACTTTTTTATCCAAATATCATCAAAGTTTCATCTATTTACTAACATGGCCTATTTTTGATATTTTATTTGTATCTTAAATTACGAAAAACAAAAATGCAAAAAACCTGTCTGACTTTTTATGCTTGACGGTGCTATAGAAAATACTGGAATAACTGGCATCAAAAGAAACCATTCCCTCTGCAAGCTTAACACCTGCTATCCAATAGGCAAACTGTTCATTCATAACAATGCGTTGATTTATAATGATAATTTACTGTTTCACATGTTGAATGAGAGTCTCGAATATCGTAAGATTCTCTCATTTCAAATCTGTTTATCTTAAATCAATAAAACCATTTACTTGCACGTCAAAAGCGCAGCTGGCGTGTAGGTAAAACTGTATAAGAAAAAACTAAAACGGCTCTTATGAACCGTCTTAATGCAAGGGCTAGCAACATTGGGGGCTGGCAAATATAACGATGATACCGGCTTGTAAAACCGTACAAAGGTTGTGCAAAAACAAGACCATAGTCCAAACTAACAAAGGGGCGACGTTCTCCAAAAGTCTTTTTAAGAATCCCATTGTTGCACCACGGAACGGTTCTCAGTATCAAATCATTACGGATAAAAACTGTTATTGCCAAAAATCAAACTCTCACGCGTATCACGAACATTGGAGCCCCCCAAAGATATCTGCTCTGCAGCCAATAAATTATGCGCTGAATATTGCCGCTTAAAAGAGTGCTTAATATAAAATTCCACCCGCTCACCTGAAAAGATGTCATGACACTGATCGTACCAGTAAATTTGGCAAATTAAGACTTCGCATCACCTGCTTCTAGAGCATGTTTTTAACTGAATGAAAAAGAGGAAATCCTTGCAAATAAATGACATCAAAAGTTTAGGTTTCCCCTAATATCCTACCGAGAATGCAAAATCCCCAAATTGGTGCCACTATGGCGACACTATATTGACGGACCCCCTCCAACCTTATTGCCAAGAAGGTAATTATTGGTTCTTTTTATATCCTAGTCTGGGATATACGAACTGTGACATAAGCCTTTATCTAAGTAGACTTTAGTTAACTGCTTGATTAAAAGCTGGATATCGACAAGACCTATACATCTTTCAACATAAGGATCTGTCACCGATACTATAGAACGCTTTTTGATATGATAGTAAACCTCAGCAACAATAATATCATAAATTTGAAACCGTATTCACTTCCCCAAAGTTCTCGCTGTTTTCCTTCAAAAGGCGTTGTAATACCTTGAAGCGTCAAGGAATCGAGAATAACGAACATTTCTAATCTTATAAAAAGCAAAAATTAGAAAAAATATCAAAAAAGCCCATAAATAATTGACAATAAAAAAGCATAGTGACGGACTGTATGCCGAATTTTATAGCACCGAGTCCCATTAGAGAAGGTTAATAGAAAATTTAAATAACGATAAGAATTGAACTATGACAACTATATCAAAAAAACACTACAATTTCCTCTAACATTGAAAATAAAACTGTGTCTGTTAATAAACAAGAGCCTGCAAAAAAATACGAATTTACGAATGAAAACCTTACTTTTGATGGCATTACTTTACACCACTTTCATACCTTAAGGGATTTTGATGATATCAAGGATGACTATCTAGGTGGTTATATTAAAAAGGAAAAAACTATCCCATGATGGCGATTGCTGGGTGTATGATTATGCTAGTGTTTATGATAATGTAAAAATACATCTTTATTCCAAAATCTGTGGTCAAATTTATGGCAAAGTTAAGATTTTTAGAAATACCGAGATTTGTGGGTTAACCTATATTTCCGGAAACACGAGCATCCCTGAAGATGTCCCCCCCCCCCTCTTTCTCACAGCAAAAACAATTCTTTGAGAATAAAAGCGTGATTTACGCCATAGGGAAATTGCACGTGAAATAAAGAAACAATAATGATAAATTCATAATTAGCTACTATAGCAAAGAATATGTTTTTTCTTATAACGAACTTCAAAAAATTATGATGAAAACTTGTATTGGTAATAAAAATGCTGAAAATCTCTCTTGAAGAGATTTGCTATTTTTCTTTTTATTGCCAATACGTACGACTTTAATCCTATAACTAAAGAAATCTACAAGCTCTCCCCCACAAAGCGGTAGCATGATCCCTGTCGTCTCTATCGAAAAATGGGGTAAGATCATTAAGATCTAAACCTGAACTTGATAGTATAACCTCTCTAAATGTACCCAAAAATAGAGAGAACTCATTCTGATGTACAATAGGCAATGTTCCATACGAAGCAATTGATAAGAAATATATTATTGGTTGGTATTGAGCATCGTAAAGAAACACAAGCAATAGTTAGAAACTTTCTGAAAGATCTTAATGGATTTTTTAATTAGGCAATTATTTATGAGCGCAATACTATAAGTTTAAACGAAGAGACGCTGTCGTAAAAATAATACAATCATCAAAAATGGAGAATAATCCAAAATAAAATCGCTGCATACTTTCACTTCGTATAAGAAATTACAGGTTATAAATACCGATAAAATGTTGAACTTACAGTGTAATTATTATCTATCGTTTATGAGAAAGTTTTTAAGAAAATCTGAAGAATATCTTTTTACATCCGCAAATAAAATATAGGATGTGTGATAATATAGTAATAGAAAAAAGTAGAGGCTCTGTCTTCGACAGAGCCTCTAAGAAGTTTATTTTATGTTTCTAATTTCAGTTTTATGAAATTAGAACTTGTATGCAACACCAACACGGAAATCATTGGTTTTGTAATTGAACTCACGGGTATCGTTTGCGAATTTCTTTTTACCAAAATCGGAGTAACGGTATTCAGCACGCAACAGAACATTGTCTGTCATTGCAAAGTCAACGCCACCACCAATAGTGAAACCAACCATTGTCTTCGTGTCATCAGCCCAAGTACCACCCGTCAAATCTATAGTTTGCTTATTTCCTTCTGGTAACTCTTCACCCCCATCAGCTTTCTGCTCAACTTTAGCTCTCTCTCCTTTTCCAGCAACGGATTGAATACCCTGCACTTGCGCATAGGCAATACCACCAGCAACATAAGGCATAATGCGGTCAACAGCAGCAAAACCGATACGAACGCGGGTAGCTCCAGACCATTTTTCTTTGTAACTGTGCGTTTCCGTTACTTGGTCATCCTCTATAAATTTTTGCTGTCCTGTTAGTTCAACCTTAGCTTTTTTAAGGGCATCATTAAAAAATGTTGCATCTTTTTTAGTAAGAGTCGATTCACGAGCTGTTTTTGATTCTTCACGGTCTGCCCAAACAGCATCGGTTTCAACACCAAGAATAAGGCCACTTCCAAGGTCTACGTTAGATCCTGCATAAATACCCCCCATGAAACCAGAAGGGCTTGGTGTGTTATCTTTCTTGAAAAGCTCTTTGTCTTCCCCTGGAATAGTTACTTTGGTTTTACTCGAAAAATTGCCGATTTGACCACCCAGATAAAAACCTGTCCAAGAGAATGATGGGGCTGTAACCACTGCTGGTGCAACTTCATGAGGAACTATAACATCAGCTGCATTTGCTGCAGAAACTGAAACCAACGTGACAACAGAAGTTGCCATTAAAAATTTTATATTCATAATTTTGCTCCTAAATTCACTATAAATGATTTTACAAGGTTACAGAGCAAAAATCTGTAGTAAAAATATCACAATTACAAATAAAAAGCCCAGAAAACAGCGGTTTTATAAAAGATAAAAACTTCTTGAAAATTTAATTTTTTATTAATACTTTGTATTCATAATTGCCCTTTTGACGAAATTAGAACTTGTAAGAGCTCTAACACGGAAGTCATTGATTTTGTAGCCTAGTCTTCGATAATCCTTTGCAAATTGCTTCTTACCAAAATCTGAGTGACCGTTTGTGTATGCAGCAAAACATTGTCTGTCATTGCGAAGTTAATGCCACCACCTACAATGTTGTAACAAACTATCGTCATCGTTTCAGTGATTCATATTCTGCTTTAAAGACAGTGTAGACTAATCCGGTCTAAAAATATTCCTGTGATTCATGTGAAGATGTCTCCTATGTCGAGGTGACTCTAGAGGCAAGCTCTACTCAAGAATGTTCATCTCACATAAACACCTCATGTGGGAAGTTTTATATGCACCTATCGCTCTTAATGCTAGAGTTTTTACAATATAATAAGATAAAGGCCTCGTTAAACGAGGCCTTTATATTTTTTGTATTAATTACGTTATTTACGAAATTAGAACTTGTATGCAACACCTACGCGGAAATCGTTGGTTTTGTATTGAAGTTCCGCAGTGTCTTTAAAGTATTTCTTTTTACCATAGTCTGAGTAACGGTATTCAGCACGTAACAGAACATTGTCTGTCATTGCAAAGTCAACACCAGCACCAAGGGTGAAACCAACGAGTGTCTTTGTTTCATCATATACGTTACCAGAAGCAACAAGTTTACCACCATTGTCCTCTGCAGGCAAAAATCTATCTTTTTTCACTTCAAGCGCTGTGATGCCTTGCATCTGCGTATAGGCAACACCACCAGCGATATAAGGCATGATACGATCAGCAGCAAAACCAATGCGAACGCGGGTAGCACCAGACCACTTTTCTTTCATAGTAATACTTTCGACGTATTCATCCCCCTTTGCAACTTTTAGACCATCTTTCCTTTCGATCTTAGCATCATCGAGGAGTTGATTAATCGTGTCAAGATCTTTACTAAGTACACCTCCAACATACTTTGTAAGGGAGTTAATTGTGTCTTTTTTACCAATAAAAGAGACATCTGTATCCAAGCCGAAGATCACACCATTGCCGAGATCAACATTGTAACCTGTGTATAGGCCGCCGAGCATACCGGAAAGCTTAAGATCGTGATAACCTAAAGTGCTAGAACCTTTGTCAGTTTTCATTGAACGGCCACCAATCTGAGCACCAAGATAAAAACCTGTCCAAGAATAGGCAGGGGCTGCTGTAATCACTGCTGGGGCTGTTTCACGAGGGACAATAACATCAGCAGCTTGTGCTGCAGAAGCTGTAGCTATAGCGATAACAGAAGTTGTTACTAAAGATTTTATATTCATAAACTTTGCTCCTAATTTATTATGAACACAGTGCTACAAGATAACACGGAGAAAAGCTGTAGCAAAAATGACACAGTCACAGGAAATGGAGAGTTTGCCGAAGATAAAATTACTTCATAATTTCGTTTTGTACGAGAAACCACAAACTGCGTATGCAAATAACTTATTGATTTTAAATGTGGTTTTTGTTTGTTGTTTATAAAATTTTTTTAATAAAATCTTAATAATGCTTTTCCACATCTACTATAAAATATATAATGTGTGATAATATAGCAACAGAAAATAATAGGGCTCTATCAGAGATAGAGCCTCTTTGTTATTTAATTTACCATCTGTTAGAATTTGTAAGCAACACCAACACGGAAATCATTGGTTTTGTAAGAAGTTTCATATTTATCATTTGAGAATTTCTTTTTACCAAAATCAGAATAACGATATTCCGCACGAACAATAATATTATTGGTCATGGCTAAATCAACACCCGCCCCAAGGGTGTAACCAACAAGGGTCTTTGTTTCATCAGACAGAGTTCCAGAAGCTATGACTTTGTCTGAATCTTTGTCCGTTATTGAGATCGATGCAGTATCTTGGAGCTGTGTATAAGCAATACCGCCAGCAACATAAGGCATAATGCGTTCAGCAGCAAAACCAATACGTACACGTGTTGCACCAGCCCACTTTTCTTTAAAAGTGAAACTGTGTGTTCTTTTAGAACCAGCTTTAAGTGCATTTTCACCAATATTAATTGCAGCGTCTTTTAACATCTTTTTAATATAATCGATGTGACCTGGAGCAATGACATATGTTTTTCCTGTCTTCGTGTCACTTTTATCAGCCCACATGATATCTGTATCGACACCTAGAATAAGGCCATTGCCAAGATCAATATTGGAACCTGCGTAAAGACCTCCCATAAAACCAGATAGTTTAGGCAAAAAATCCTTATCTACCGGAATCTTTTGTCCGTTAGCAAGAATATCCATCTTCGTTTTACCCGAAAAACCACCAATCTGCCCCCCAACGTAAAAACCTGTCCAAGAAAAGGTTGGAGCAACAATAACGGGAGCAACAGGTGTTGGACTCGGGGGAACAATAACATCTGCTGCTTGCGCCGCTGAAACTGAAACAAAAGCGAAAGCAGAAGCTGTTATTAACCATTTCATATTCATATTTTCTCTCCATAGCTGAATATTTATTTGAACACGTCATGTCATATAGAGCCCAAACTTCAGATATCTGTAGCAAAAATGATACACTCATAAAAAAAACAAAAATTCAATCAAAGTGCCCTTCATTGCTTGCTATAGTCAATGAGAATAAAACTTGACCATGCACAAATGAGTTCCTCTCACCATATTTTTCTTCTTTATGAATTAAAAAACTCTTTCATCCCCCATGTAGGACATCTTTTATTAGCTATGGGAAATTAGCCTATTGATTATAATGAAAAAATTATCTTTTTCTCTGTAATATTGAATGCTTTCATCTTAAATCATTTTATTTAAAGTAACTAAAATTACCCACCTCAACGTTACAAACGAGCACGTGTGGATAAAACCGTAAAAAAAGCTAAACATGGCTTCTTATGAAGGCACTTAATATTAAGGACAGCGAGAAAACTATACAATCTTGAGAACAAGCCAAATGCAACTTTACCATTTAAATTCATACAAATCAATTTATATAAACAATGTGTTTAGTTCATTATTTGCAAGACCAAATGCGCATAGCTCTTTGAGAGTTTTTTTACTGTAAAAGATGTGTATCACACATAAACAAAGTTTCGAATACTTCATGGATTGCAATAAAAGTACATTTAATTTACCTGCTCTTTGTTTTTACTTTAAGCACTTGTTGTTTTTGAAAGAATGGCTTTTTTATCACAACCTTATAGAAAATCTTTTTCGAAGCTTCAGTCTTCTTTGTCGGCATTCAATTTCTTACTCTTTATAAACTAAACTGAGAAAAACAATTCATAAACATTGAAATTTATATAAAAACTCTCCTTAAAACTGAAAAAATAAGAAATCTTTCTTAAAGTTTACAAATAAAACCTCGTTTTAAAAATCATGAATTTAGCAAAAAAGAGATTTGATATTTTAAACATAGACAAATGAAAAATATTTTATTTCTAGTCGAAACATGCCAGCAAAGATCAAAAATTTAATATTAAAATAAAGCTTTTTTACACTTCACTCTACGCCTTCTCCTTGATTTGAGGAAGAATTCTCATCACATCCTTTATACAAACAGCCTAGATTCTTGCCAAATGGGTTTTTCTTAGTTTCCTACTCATGTAATTGACTTAATTCAAGGGCATATGAACCAAGTCCTATTCTTGAGATCCACCTCGTATCCTAAAAACACTTAAATAAAGGAGATTTATACGCCTTTATATAACCAAACTTCAAATGAAAATGAGGGAATTTGCGACATTATAGAGTGATCCAAAATCTACACATTATAAATTCAATGAAATTTATAACGAGCGATCACCACTCTACAGTGTGTTCTTTCACCAAAACCTCCCTCCCCTTATCTTTTCCGAACAATACCATTCATTTGCCCGCGCATAATCATGATATCCTTCGCAAATAAATAACTCCCCTCTGTCTTAAAGTGATAAACAATATCTTCTTTATTCAATTCTTAGATATAGACTTTTTGATGTTGTTTTCTTACTTTTTAATAACTCATTGGACTTCGTGCAAATAGGTTTGGTCGTTTGCCTTTTCCTGATCCTTTTTTAGGCTTTTGAAATCTTTTTTTACCAGAATGTGACACAGGTATTAACTGAACTGCTGTCATGCATTGACTGTTCTTTGTGCAAGAAAGTTCCATTTGAACAACTTCAGATAAGATCTTGCTCAACTGTTCGCTAGAAAAAAGATCTTTAGGAAGAAAAACAGTAGATATGCCCTCTGTGAATTTTTGAGAAGACAAAAAGCCAGCCCCCTGAGCGACAGAGATTGAAAAAAAAGTAGCGAAAGCTGCGATAAAATATTTTATATTCATAAATTTAACCTCATAGAAATATTCATAATGGATTTTACCTAGTGCCTTCATTGCCGATTTCCAGAAAAAATAGCATGTTTATAGATAAAAAGTGAAAACCCTCAAAAAACCAAGCCTTGGCATTTTAATTTTAAAATAAATGCAAATTACTCTGTGCGGTCAACATATAGAAAATACGTGTTTGGCAATGAATAAAAGCACGAAGCATTGTCTGTGAGACGATAAAGGGCACAGGTTTCATATCAACATATTGATTTATAATAAAATATAGCGTTATTTATATTGAATTAGTCCCCCGAATACCATAAAACTTTCTCATATTGAATTAACCAAAACCGTTTGTTTTCACATTATAAGTGGAGAAACTTACGTGGAGTGAAACTATACAATAAAAATGCTTCTTATGAAGAGTGCCAAGGATTGTCACAAAATTGGGTGTTGGCAAAATGTGTGAGGGTCGCGGCTTTTTACTCCATAAGCATAAAGATGATAGTTCTCAATAGATTTTATATCATATTGGAGGATTTTATCGTTATACCATTCATAAACGCCACCGTGTCATGGGCTTGGGTATCTTAAGAAAGTTTTTTTAAAAAGCACGTGAATGAGCAACCCATATATTCCGTTTAGGGGAGTATTTTGCCTGAGAGACGTGACTCCGCTAAAGAATGTGAAAAACAAAAGCATGAGGAAATGCATAATCTGCATGCCTTAATAGATATTGCTTTAGATACTTTTGAAAGACGTAAAATAGAATTAGTGATGATAAGGATGGGGTTTGTTTTTACGTCGATGCCTTCATATTCTCCCCAAATTAGACTGTGTACCCGTTTCAAAGATTTCAGTCTCGATCTACCGTATATTCTAGCCTCTCTTCAAAATTGCTTTTATTGCCTAAATTTTAAATCAGAGAGTACTTATGTTACAACTTTTCATGAAAAGATGAGAGGAAAAAGGACAAAATGCCTACATTACCGGCATTTTGTCCTCTTGCATCAATAATTCACTTCTATTAAAAGCCGACTTTTAAAGTTAGCTATGGGCAAAAATATCAACTTCCGACCATCCTAAAAGGTCAAGCTTAGCTCTCATAGGCAAAAATTGAAAGCACGCCTTAGCAACACTTTCTCGCTCCTCGCGTCTTAAACGTTCTTCAAATATAACCTTCAAACGATGCAAATATAACACATCCGATGCAGCATATTCAATTTGTGCCTGTGATAACGTTTCTGCCGCCCAATCCGAAGATTGTTGCTGTTTAGAAATATTTACATTCAGCAATTCATTACAAATTTCTTTCAAGCCATGACGATCCGTATAGGTACGCGTGAGTTTTGAAGCGATCTTTGTACAAAAAACAGCCTCTGGCATAACACCAAATGTATGCGCTAAAATAGCAAGATCAAAACGCCCAAAATGGAATATTTTGGTAACTGCATTATCTTTAAGAAGCTTGGACAAATTAGGAGCACTTTTTTGTCCTTTAGCAATTTGTATAATATCCGCAGTTCCATCTCCAGGAGAAATCTGAACAACACACAAACGATCACGATGTGGTTGTAATCCTAAAGTCTCAGTATCAATCGCAACGGCATCAGTTTTATAATTGTCTAAGTTTGGCAAATCACCTTGATGAACGCGAATCTCAGCCATTCACCCTCCTCTTTGCTAAAGCGGTAAGAATGCGTGCCCAAGATCTCTGCCCCTTATGAAATGATTTTAGATTATACTTTTCATTAGGCGAATGAATACGATCATCAGCCAATCCAAAACCAACCAAAAGAGTTTCCATACCAAGAATGGACCGAAAATCAGCAACAATTGGAATTGACCCTCCCATGGCTGTCAAGACAGCAGGAACTTCCCATTCTTGTGATAAAGCATCCTTTGCATCCTTAATAAAAGGTGAATCATCAGATAACTGAAGCGCTGGAGAAGAACCATGATTCTTAAATTCAACCGCACAGTCAGCAGGAATTGAGCTACGGACATAATCACGCAACGCTTGGCGTATTTTCTCTGGATCTTGCTTATGAACTAGACGACAGGATACTTTTGTGCTCGCTTGAGACGCAATAACCGTTTTCATCCCTTCCCCTTCATACCCCCCACTAATACCATTAAATTCCATGGTAGGACGTGCCCATACAAGCTCTAAAATGCTCCGTCCTTTTTCACCTGCTGGAACGAAAAGACCGATAGGACCAAGCAAATTTTCAGCAGTACAATGAAGCGCATTCCATGATTGTAAAATATGTGGAGGTGTTTCTTCTACGCCATCATAAAAACCAGGAAGCGTCACCTTATTATTTTCATCGTGAAGTCCTGCCAAAATTTTAGCTAAAATACGAATGGGATTAGCGGCGACACCCCCAAAATAACCAGAATGCAAATCACGATTTGCTGCTGTGATAATAATCTCTTCCGCCATAATTCCTCGAAGAGAAAGAGCAATAGAGGGTGTATTCGCATCCCACATCGACGTATCACAAACCAATGCATAATCTGCCTTAAGTTCATCTTTATTTGCTTTTAAAAAAGGAATAAGAGAAGGAGAAGCACATTCTTCCTCACCTTCACATAAAATAGTCACTTTAACAGGAAGCTGTCCTGTTTCTTTCTTATAGGCACGACATGCCTCAATAAATGTCATCAACTGACCTTTGTCATCTGAAGCACCACGGGCACAAATAACTTTCTCTCCATCTCTCTCTTTTAAAGAAGGTGTAAATGGATCATCCTCCCATAAACTCAATGGATCAACAGGTTGAACATCATAATGTCCGTAAAACAACACATGTAAACAATCCTCCGAAGGTCCTGGATGATGCCCAACAACCATTGGATGACCCGGTGTATCACGCCGTGAAGCCTCAAAACCTATGCTTTTTAAATCCTCTACTAACCAATCAGCTGCTTGACGACATGCGTCCTTATAAGCCGAGTCTGTAGAGATCGATTGAAAACGTAAAAGAGAAAAAAGGCGTTCAAGGCTCTTTTCTATATTTCCATCAAGATGTGTTAGTACTTTATTCAGCATAAAAAAACCTCTCAAGCCTCATATATTCGTATAATGTAAGAACCTGACTTTAAGCCTCTTGTAGGATTTTGCAAGACATCTTATTCATTTTTGACACTGTGAGCAGTAAAAACTTGAACGTCCAGCCTGTAAAATACGTAATATAGGCGTTCCGCATTCCAAACATTCCTTGCCTTCTCGTCCATAAACTGAAAAAGCATGTTGAAAATAACCAAGGGAACCATCTATATGCATATAATCACGTAAAGAAGAGCCACCAGATAAAATCGCTTCAGAAATTACATTGCGTATATTCTGTGCTAAAGAATCTGCAAGTTCACGTGCATGTACCGTTTTTGATGCCAATGTAAATGCACCACGCTGTGGAGACAAACGACTCCGCCAAAGTGCCTCGCAAACATAAATATTTCCAAGCCCCGCAACAATAGACTGATCAAGTAAAACACCCTTGAGAGACATTTTTTTATTAACAAAAGCCTTTTGTAAATAACGACCAGAAAATGCATGACTCATAGGTTCAAGCCCTAGCTTATTTAAAAGTGGGTGTTTATAAAGCTTGTCCGTATCAACTAACAGCATAAACCCAAAGCGACGCACATCATTATAAATAAGATGATAAACTTCACCATTCCTTGTCTGAATATCCATGATAAAATGATCATGCTTAACCAATTTATTGGTCGTTGAAAAAGCTTTTCTTAAAAGAGCATTTTCTATACGCCATGACCCCGACATTCCTAAATGGCTTAAAATCGTCTCATCCTGAGAAAGATGAAATAATAAATATTTCGCACGTCGACCAAGCTCTAGAATTTTTCTGCCAATAAGCCGCTCAGAAAAAGCCTCAGGAAAAGGAAAACGCAAATCTCTACGATTAAGTTTGACAGATATTATCTTTGCATCAGTAACAACAGATTCGAGTCCACGACGAACCGTCTCTACTTCAGGAAGCTCAGGCATCACTCCTCTTTAATAATTATGCACTCTCCAAGCATATCCACTGATCAATTGAACTCTTCCCCACACTTAAAGAACAAAAATTTTAATCCCATCTGCTCTGTAAATAACGGTGATTCTTGTCGAGTGGGCTTTACTTGGCTTCATACTCATGTCACTTCATTTAACGAAAGGTATTACACGATCAAGCACTATCTTGAATATTCATCCACGTACTCTAGAAAGACTTGCCCTGTCAAGGAGACTTATCAACCTCAAATGACGTGTTTTACTTTTACGGTATAACAGGATTAAGAAGCCCATTCTCCCTTACGAAAGATAGGAACTCTTACACCATCCTGCGTAAGACCATCTATGTCAATTTCACCAGAGCCAATCATCCAATCAATATGAATAACACTTTTATTACCACCCCGTGCTGCAATCTCTTCTGATGTCAATGATGCCCCATCTAAAAAGCATTTAGAATAACACTGCCCTAAAGCAATATGACAAGCTGCATTTTCATCAAATAAGGTATTATAAAAAAGGAGCTCACTCTTAGAAATTGGTGAAGAATGAGGGACAAGAGCAACTTCACCCAATCGGCTTGCACCTTCATCATTTTGCAAAACTTGCTGAAAAACTGCTTCGCCTGTTGATGCTCTGGCCTCAACAATGCGCCCTGCTTCAAAACGTACTTCAATATTATCAATCAGTGTTCCTTGATAGGAAAGAGGCTTTGTTGAGCGAACAACACCTTCAACCCTATGAGCATGAGGAGTCGTGAAAACTTCTTCTGTCGGAATGTTAGGATTGCAAATAACACCATTTTTTGCAACGGATGCACCCCCATGCCATTCATGGTCATCTGCTAAACCAACGATTAAATCAGTCCCTGGTCCTGTGAAGTGTAAGGCAGAAAAACGCTGCTCATTAAGCCAAGATGACCGTTTCTTCAAATTTGAATTATGAACAGTCCACGCATGGATAGGATCTTCTCCTGTAACACGTGAAGCAGAAAAAATGGCATCAGCTAATTTTTTAACCGCCTCATTAAGCGGCAACGAAGGAAAAATCGCCTCAGCCCATCCCGCTGTTGGATAAGCAACAATCGACCAATTCATAGCAAAGTTCGATATTTGCTTGAGTGCCGGCTGGTAAGCCATTGAAGTGGCTTTATTTAATCGCGCAATCTTATCAAAATCTTGATTGGAAAGGAGTAAAGGATTATCACCAACTATCGCTAAACGTGCCGCCCCATTTTCAAAAGCCTTCGCCATTCCCTCATAGAGCCAAGAAGGAGCACAATCAAAACTAGCTGTATGGGCATTTTCAAAACGTGTAAGCGATAACATATCATCACTAAAAATTGGTGTAATGACACCAGCGCCAACCTTATAAGCATGATACGCAATACGTCGAACAAAGGGTAATGCTGAAACTGGAGCCGTCAAAACAAGATCCTGCCCCTCTTGTAAATTTAGCCCCACTTTTACCGTAACTTCTGCAAGACGATTAAGCATTTCAGGCGAAATTGTCTCATGAATATCAAAATACATTACCTATACCCTTCTTTAAGTAAAATGCGTTCTTTAACGCCACCATATTCTAAATTGCTTTTCCAGATCCTTTCAATTTACTGTCTCTACATCTATTTATATGTAGCACATTACTAAAGAGTTCACTGAATTTATAAACCGCAATGGGGTGTAAAACTCTTCTTCGGTCGCACAAAAACTTACCAGTTTCTGTGTCGTTTTTCTAACATGGCAACAATTGCATTTAACTGATCTGATGAAGGCAATGCCATAATTGTTTTATTTTCCTCTTTCCTCGCTAGATGTTGAGGGGCATAGGTTGGAATGGGAACTTTATCAAGCTGTACCATAGCAAAAGATGTAGGTTGTACAGTCTTGGACTGAGCTACTTCTGTTGGAGGAGATACATTTTTCTCTGCTTTGACTCCCTTACTTTCTAAACTTTCATCAATAAAGCTTGGCGCATAACCAGAACGCTCCTGAGCAAAGGCATAAGCAACATCATAAGGGCGATTATCCGTAGGAATTTGAAGTGATCCATCACGGGATCGCTTTTCATAAAAAGCATTTCCCCCTGCAACATGAACATAGTGCATGTTTTTATAAGGAAAAGACAAACCAGCGGTATGAAAAAACTTAGCGTGTTTAACCTTCTTATCTCGTTCACCCCGTAAAACTGCATCAGCAGCTTCTCTTACACGAGCAACAGACGCTTTCTCCGTCATAGGACGCGTTAAAACACCAGGCGCAAATTGCTTATATTGACCAACAACACCACAAATCGTCTTGGGATAAGCGCTTGAATTAACACGGTTCATAACAACTGTCCCAACGGCAATCATCCCTTCACGGCTCGAACGATTTGACTCAAAATACATCGCACGCATAAGGCATTGGCGCTCTGTCAATGGATACGTAACTGTTTTTGTTTTTTGATTATTTACTTTTTCAGCATCTAAATGATTTACAGCACACCCCACAACAACAAACGGCGCTACGCAACAGGTAACAAAAACATTCCAACGATTTTTTTTCATCTTAGGCAACACATTCCTATAATCTTTGAGCTATTCAAATTTTGAAATGAGCTTTAAATGTATCTCTCAATAAAGTATACAGCTAATTGTTACCACTCAGTAAAATTTTAATACAAATGGTAATCAAAAACTATTTATGCGAAATAAAAAATAAAATACTCTTAAATTTATAGATCAATATTGTCGCTCCTCATGGAACAATATAAGCCTCTAACAACCCACACATTTCAATCGCAATAAAATAATATAATTACTCATTCTACATACGAAAAAAGACTGGGATATTAAAACTCTTTGCATCAATATTGAAAAAATAACACAGAGCCCCCCTTATAATATAAATCTTAACAAAATGATCAGAAAGAAAATCCCCCTCCGACCACAATCCAAGTGATGGTATCATCCAATATATAAAAATGTCAAATTAAGAGTTAACAATCTGTCCTGTTAGCCTAAAAAAACTCTTTGGTGCTTCTGTATGTTTTTTCATCAATGGTTACTATATCCTTTATTATGTTCTTTCTAAAGCTTCTGTATTGTAAGAAAATGCTCAATGTATCTACAAGCAACTTTTAATCTCTTTTCTTCTCACCTACGCCAACTTTATAGGTAAGGTCATCGCGAGGACGATCAGAAGACATATGATAACCCGTTATGATATAATGCAACATTTCAGCAATATTGGTAACATGATCACCAATTCGTTCAATATTCTTTAAACAAAACAACAAGTGCGTACAAACCGTAATATTGCGCATATCTTCCATCATATATGTCAAAAGTTCACGAAAAAGAGAAGTATACAAAGCATCAATTTTCTCATCGCGCTCACGCACAGCGTCAATACGCTCTAATTGGCGACTCGTATAAGCATCTAAGACTTCTTTTAATTGATTGAGCGCTAAGGCTGTAATTGTTTCAAGCCCATGATAAAAGGACGCAGATTGACGTATTTCTGAAAGGGCAACAGTCCTCTTAGCAATATTTTTGGCCATATCCCCAATTCGCTCAAGATCAGAAGAGATACGAATAGCTCCAATAATTTCACGCAAATCTACAGCCATTGGTTGACGCTTGCAAATAATAGCAACCGCTTTTTCATCAATATCACGTTCTGCTTCATCTAAAAATACATCATCGGCAATCACTGCCGTTGCAAGTTGAAGATCACTACAGACAACTGATGAAACAGATCGTTCAATCATTCTTTCCGCATGGTGCCCCATTTCTGCAATCCTTGCTTTTAGATATTTTAGTTCTGCATCATAAGAACGAACAGTATGGTTCATAGACATATCTTACACTCCTCAATTCACCTATCCAAAACGCCCCGTAATATAATCTTGCGTCCGTTGCTCTTTGGGTGAAGTGAAGATCATTTCAGTTACACCAACTTCGACCAAATGCCCTAAATGGAACATGGCCGTATATTGAGAAACACGTGCCGCCTGTTGCATAGAATGTGTTACAATAACAATTGTATAATTTTGCCGTAACGCATCGATAAGTTCTTCAATCCGAGCCGTCGCAATGGGATCAAGAGCTGAGCAAGGCTCATCCATCAAAATAACTTCGGGACTAACCGCAATGGCACGCGCAATACATAAACGCTGTTGTTGTCCTCCCGATAAACTTGTTCCAAGATCATGAAGACGGTCTTTTACTTCTTCAAACAAACCAGCCTGCCTTAAACTCTTTTCAACCACATCATGCAATTCAGAACGCGTTTTCACCAAACCATGAATACGCGGACCATAGGCAACATTTTCAAATATAGATTTTGGAAAAGGACTAGGCTTTTGAAAAACCATTCCAACACGAGCCCGTAATTCTACAACATCAATTCTTTGGTCATAAATATTCTCCCCATCCAAAGTGATAAGACCCGTTATTTTAGCCCCTTCAATCGTATCATTCATACGGTTGAAACAACGCAAAAAAGTCGATTTTCCACATCCTGATGGACCAATCAAAGCAGTGACTTGATGTTCAGGAATATCAAGGGTAATACCATGAAGTGCTTCTTTGTCTCCATAAGAAACCTTCACATCTTGACCACGCATTTTAATCTTCATGACAAAAACTTACCTTACAAAAATCTCATCGAAGTTGTTATTTTATTTAAATTACTGGCGGCGTTCAAATCGTCGACGTAAAAAAACCGCAGAAATATTCATGATCGCAAGAAAAATCATTAAGACAATAATAGCTCCTGATGTCTTTTCAACAAAAGCGCGCTCTGCTTCACCCGCCCACATAAAAATTTGAACAGGCAAAGCTGTTGCCGGATCCATGGGAGTTGTAGGAATATTAACAACAAAAGCAACCATTCCAATCAAAAGCAAAGGTGCTGTTTCTCCTAAAGCCTGAGCGACTCCAATAATCGTACCAGTCAAAATACCAGGCGCGGCTAAAGGAACAACATGATGAAAAATCATTTGTGTTTTTGATGCCCCCAATCCTAAAGCTGCCGCACGAATAGAGAGAGGAACAGCACGCAAAGCAGAACGTGTTGCAATAATGATCGTAGGAAGAGTCATGAGTGCTAAAACAAGACCACCAACAAAAGAAGCTGAACGTGGTAATCCTAAAAAATTAACAAAAACTGCAAGTCCTAAAAGACCAAAGACAATCGAAGGAACAGCGGCAAGGTTATTGATATTTACTTCAATAAAATCTGTAAATTTATTTTTGCGTGCATATTCTTCTAAATAAAGAGCCGTTGCTATACCTATCGGCAGTGAAACCAATAAAACGATGCCGATCATATAAAGAGAACCAATGATCGCAACAGCTAATCCCGCAGTCTCAGGACGACTTGAAGCACCAAATGTAAAAAAACCAATATTAAATGTTTTATAAAGCGTACCATCATGCGCTAAGCGCTTTATCCATTCTACTTGTCGATTAGAAACTTTGCGGTTTTTTTCTGCTACATGCAAATCAATCTGCCCCTTATAAGCAGAATCAATATCCGCGGCTGCCAAAACTTTGATTTTTTGCATTGTGCCAATCAGTTTTGGATTTTTTGTCACCATCTCACGCAGTTGAACACGCACACTATTTGAAAACATACGGTTAATGTCCCGCAGAGAGGTGTGATCATTTTGATTGACTTCAAGTTTTTTTGCTAAAGCATTGCGTACAAGAAGCGGATAATTCGCTGTTATGAGGACTTGTGGTTTTGTTTGACGTTGACCACTTGGATCAATGATCTTTTCATCTAAATAAATTGATAATGTCATTTCACTTTGAAAAAAAGCCGTATAGCCTTGACGCATGATCGACCATAAAAGCGCAAATAAAAAAAACAAACCAATAAAAATAGCAATCAAACCATAGGCTCGAAAACGACGTTCAGCCCTATACCGACGCTTAAGGCTAATATTGCGACGAGGAAAAAAATCTTCATTCATTCATATTGTTCCCGATATCTACGCACAATATAAAGAGCTAGAATATTCATCAAGAGTGTCATCACAAAGAGTGTCATTCCCAAAGCAAAAGCCACCAAAGTTTGTGGAGAATTAAACTCAAAATCACCGGTTAATTGATTAACAATCTTAACTGTCATGGTGGTCATTGCTTCGAAAGGATTAAGGGTTAAGTTTGCTGCAACGCCTGCCGCCAAAACCACAATCATTGTTTCCCCAATTGCACGCGATGCCGTTAACAAAATAGCCCCCATAATCCCTGGAAGTGCTGCGGGTATAACGACTTTTTTAATTGTTTCAGATTGCGTTGCACCTAAACCATAAGAACCTTCACGTAAAATACGTGGAACAGCCGTAATAATATCATCCGACAAAGAAGAAACAAAAGGAATCAACATAATTCCCATCACAACGCCAGCAGTCAAAACACTTTGTGCCATAATAAAACCACCCCCACCTGAGAGAGAAACAGACAAATCTCGTAAAAATGGTCCAACAACCTTTAAAGCAAAAAAACCATAAACAATGGTTGGAATGCCAGCAAGAACTTCTAATAATGGTTTTACAATTGCTCGTAATCGTGCAGAAGCATACTCGGCCATATAAAGAGCTGAAAATAGGCCTATAGGTACAGCAAAAAGCATGGCGACAAAGGCAATATAAAGCGTACCAGCAAGGAGCGGTATTAAACCAAATTGTCCAGCTTCATCACCTGCACCACTCACGGAAAAACGCGGATCCCAAACCGTTCCTAAAAAGAAATTTGAAAAGGATACAGATTGAAAAAAGCTTATTGTCTGAAAGAACAGAGACAATGCAATGGCTATTGTCGTCAAGACTGCAACGATAGAAGCACAAGCCAATCCAATAATAATTAAAGATTCAACTTTATTGCGCGCACGTTGATGAGGCGCAATTTGTATTATTCCACAGATAAAACCAAAAGAGGCAATAGCAAAAAGGAAAACACGACCAATAAATTGAAGCTTTTCAGAAGAAAGCATCCATGACCGCGCTATTTTGAACAAATCATCCGATACTTCATGAGGCAACATCAATCCTTTTGCAAGTAATTGTGTCTGCACTTCCTTATAAGAAGCGGTGGATAGATCCCCTTCAAAGCGATGCATCATTTTGACGAGATTTCGAAGAATCTCCCAAAGGAGATCATGATTGACAGACTCTGTTATATGCGCACTATACGCCCCAAACTCTCGAGAGGCATTATATTCTAGATAAATTGTACTCCCAGCATCCCACAAAATTAAAAAAATAAAAGCTGGAATAACAGTAATCAAAAAAGTCCACCAGCCGTAATAGTAGGCACGAGAATGCATTTTATGTTGTTTATATTCAAGAGTACGTGCTCGCATATAAGAAATACAAAAGCCACAAAATCCAAAAAGAAATAACAAAAAAACAATGAAGGAAATGCGCATTTTATCTTTCAGTTTTTATAAAAAATAGCACCGAAAACTCTTACTCTGGAACGACAATAAATTATTTCAACATCATGACTCGACCAGCAGAAAAAGTAGAACGCTGTGCTTGACGTTCCTGTTCAGGAGCAACAATCAAACCATATTCAGCCAAAGGGCTATCTGGACCAATCATTTGTTCAGAAAGGAAAAAATCAACATACTCTCGCAAACCTGGAATAATATCTAAATGTGCTTTCTTAATATAGAAAAAAAGTGGACGAGAAACTGGATATTGTCCGCTAGAAATTGTCTCAACTGTTGGCGCAAAACCATTAATATCGGCAACCTTTAACCTATCAGCATTATTTTGATAAAAAGATAAACCAAAAATACCAATCCCTGTTTTATTCGAAATTAGACGTGCAAATGTTTCAGAATAATCACCATCAATATCAACCGCTTTTCCATCCTTACGAACCGCAATACAAGCAGCGTGTATCTCCTTATCATCCATCCCTAACGCCTTCATCACTTCAATGGCACCACTCTCTTTACAGCCCACAGCAAGTAATTTTTCCTCAAAAACTTCACGCGTTCCATGCTTCTCTCCAGGAATATAGGCAGCTATCGTCCAATCAGGAAGGGCACTATTGACAGCACTCCATTTCAAAACATGATTGGGCTGCAACTTCCCGTCTATAATAACGCGAGCTGCAAGAGCTTTATAAACATCTACTGGCTTTAATTTCCAATCAGGACCTTTAATATCTGTCGCAAAAACAATGCCATCATACCCAATACGTATTTCCTCAATCTCTTTCACACCAGCCTCAAAACAAGACTGCAATTCACTCGATTTCATTGCCCGCGAAGCATTCACAATATCAACGGTATTCTCCCCAACACCACGGCAAAATTCCTTAATTCCCGCTCCTGTTCCACCCGATTCGATAACAGGAACCTTAAAATGGGGATAAATTTCTCCAAAGGTCTCAGCGACAATCTTTTGATAAGGTAAAACCGTAGATGAGCCAGTAACCTGTATTTGATCGCGTGCATTGCCTATATTTACCGACAGCAGTAACACAAAAAACAATCCCACTCCAATTGATAAGACTCTGCTCATCTATAAACTCCCTAAAAATCGAGGATAAAGCCTCTTAATTTATATCATACGCTCATTTTAGTTCACATTTGCAACATAACAAAATAAAAAACAACATGGATCATTTTTTTAACAAAACCATAATTGAATCCTTGTGTAAATTAATTTGAACGTTTGAACTCAACAACATCCCAAAACAGATGTGCAATATCTGTACCGCAGAAGCGTTTAATTTCACGAATTCCCGTAGGAGATGTTACATTGATTTCTGTTATATAATCTCCAATCACATCAATCCCCACAAACAGAAGACCACGTTCCTTTAAGGCAGGACCAATGCGTTCACAAATTTCATAATCACGTTTTGTTAACGCAACATTTTCCGCACGACCTCCAACATGCATGTTAGAACGCACATCTGTTTTTGTCGGAATTCGATTAATGGCTCCAACAGGCGCACCATCAAGCAAAATAATCCGTTTATCTCCTTTCCGTACTGCCTCTAAATAACGCTGAACAATAAAAGGTTCGCGATAAATGTCCGCAAACATTTCCAACAACGATGCTAAATTGCGATCATCTTGTTTTAAATAAAAAACACCAGCGCCCCCATTCCCATAAAGTGGTTTCACAATAATATCGCCAAATGTCTCTCTAAAAGCAGTTATTTCTTCAATATCTTTGGTAATTAACGTTTCAGGCATTAAATCAGAAAATTCTGTCACAAAAATTTTCTCTGGACTGTTGCGGACACATGCCGGATCATTCACAACAAGTGTTTTTGGATGAATACGTTCTAATAAATGTGTCGTGGTGATATAATTGAGATCAAAAGGCGGATCTTGGCGCAAAAGAACCACATCCATATCTCTTAATTCTGTGCGAACAGGCTTTCCTAATTGATAATGCTTTCCCTCTTCATCATAGACAGTCAATGACTCTAAGCGTGCAATCACACAACCATTGCACAGAGATAAACGATCTGGAGTATAATGGAAAAGAGAGTGTCCACGTTCTTGTGCTGCCAAAGCGAGAGCAAATGTTGTATCTCCTTGAATCCGAACTGTTGAAATATGATCCATCTGAATGGCAATTTTCATAAATAAATCCTCCCTATCCGAAAAGCAGACTGGTCTATGCTCCATAAACTTAGTAAACAATAAAATAACGATGACAAGAGAAAATTCATGACACAAGAAACAGATACAAAATTCAATAACGAAGAAATCGAACGCTATGCACGCCACATCATTTTGCCTGAAATTGGTGGTGCGGGACAACAAAAGCTCAAACAAGCGCGTGTTCTTGTTGTGGGTGCTGGTGGTCTTGGGGCGCCCGTCTTAACTTATTTAGCTGCCGCAGGTGTTGGAACCCTTGGAATTGTCGATGATGACACCGTTTCACTTTCCAATTTACAGCGCCAAATTATTCATAAGACAAAGGCAATCAACCAAAGCAAAACAGACAGTGCTGAAACCACTATAAAAGCCATAAATCCGCATGTTATGGTCGAAAAACACACCCTACGCTTAGATGAAAGGAATGTGGATAAACTGCTCAATGCCTACCATATCATTGTTGATGGAAGTGATAATTTTACCACACGCTATCTTCTTGCTGATCACGCTGCTCAATGCAAAAAGCCTTTAATAAGTGGTGCTGTAGAACGTTTTAATGGCTCATTAACTGTCCTTATGCCGTATAAAGACAATAATCCTCACTATCGCGATTTATTCCCCACCCCTCCTGCTCCCGATACGATCCCAACATGTGCTGAAGCTGGAATCATCGGTGCTTTACCCGGCGTTATTGGAACCCTACAAGCCATGGAAGTCATTAAAATGATCACAAACATCGGAGACCCATTAGTCGGAAAAGTTCTCCTCTATAATGGCTTATTAGCGCAATTTCATGTTATTACCTATAAACGTTCAAATTCCAGAGAAAATACATAATAGTATTAAGAAACTTCGAGAATTATGATTTTATCCCTACTCATTTTTAAAACGCTCGCGGTATATCTTAAACAACCAATTGTCTCTGTCCATAAGAAAAATACAGGAGTATTGATGTCTATAGAAGAATTAAATAAAACCTCATGGAGGGCTTTAACCACACAATGATTTATTATTCAAAAGCAGAAAGCCGTCATCCTGTGAATTGATAATCCTTCAACTATAATTTCACAGACAAGCATATGTGGAAAAAATGACGCAAACAGATCTTGAAAACCAATCTGCAGATGGTAGTGTAAAGAGTGTATTTTCTGACAAAATCTCTTTAAAACAAGCAGATGAATCGGTAACGTTAAGTATCTTCCGTTTTACGTGAGAGGCGTTTTCCCTATCAAACATCAATAAGATCTCTTTCAATAAAACCTTGAAACTAAAATCATAAACAAAAAAACTAATCATCTTTCTTTCTAAAATGAACCATCTATTATAGCATAAGTTAGTTTGGCTGGTTTGCTTTATTATTATCCGTTGGTATGGGAACAGGATGATCGGATAAACTGCGTAAATAAAGCAAAAGATCTGCACGATCTTGGTCATTTTTAATTCCACGGAAAGACATGGTAGTCCCAGGGAATGCTTTACGTGGAGAATGTAGATAGCGATCTAACGTTACGAAATCCCATTTTTGATCAGAATGTGCGCGCAATGCCCGTGAATAGGCAAAACCTGCTGCTGAGGCCAAAGGACGATTAACAATCTCCCAAAGAACAGGACCAACACGCCCTGCTTGATTGCGTCCAGAAGTATGGCATATGGCACATTGGCGAAAAATTTTACGCCCATTTTCAAAATTTCCTTGTTGAAGGCGGCTATTGAGTGATACGGTGATATGAGATTCTTTTTGTTTTTCTTTGAATGTATCATTCTTGGTAGCTGTGTGCTGATATTGGACTGATGGAGAATGGTCGTAAATGATATCGCTCAGTGTGGAAATCCCCACAACGATAACTAGCACACATAAACACGCACAAATAAAATGGATAACTTTCGAGCGATTCATAAAAACTCAAATGTTCATGGTTTCATTACCATTTTTAGTATAAGCTTTTTCTTTGTAACACACAACATCATAAATGCATCACAGACGACATTTGGAATCTTGCAATGGCTCTTGAACCGATTATCCTTATTCCTGCCCGTATAGGCTCAACCCGCCTTCCCCAAAAAGCTCTCGCTGGAATCGGTGGAAAGCCAATGATTGTTCATGTCGCAGAACAAGCCAAAAAAGCAGCAATAGGGCGTACAATCGTTGCAACAGATCACAATGATATTGCCAAAGTCGTTGCAGAGTATGGACATGAATACCTCATAACACGCAGTGATCATAAGTCTGGATCTGATCGTATTCATGAAGCTTTAATGCGTATTGATCCTGAACAACGCTACAATGCTATTTTAAATATACAAGGTGACCTCCCAACGATCATGCCACATGAAATCATCAGTGCACTACACCCTTTAGAAAATAGCTTTACTGATATCGCAACCTTGGGGGCTCAAATCATTGAGGAAGATGAAAAAAGAGATCCCAACGTTGTCAAAATCATTGGAACACCGCTTTCTCAAAATCGCCTTCGTGCTCTTTATTTCACTCGTGCTACAGCTCCTTATGGAGAGGGGCCTCTTTATCATCATATTGGAATATACGCTTATCGGCGCGAAGCACTTGAGAAATTTGTATCATTCAAACCCTCTACACTCGAGATGCGTGAAAAACTTGAACAATTACGGGCTTTAGAGCATAATATGCGTATCGATGTGGAAATAGTCGATACGATTCCTTTAAGTGTAGACACACAACGTGATCTTGATAGAGTACGTAAGATTTTAGCATGAAAACACTCAAAAAAACCAATAAAATCTCTTTCCAAGGAGAATATGGTGCTAATTCCCATATTGCTTGCTCCAATATGTTCCCCAATATGGATGCTGTGCCCTCTGCTACTTTTGAAGACGCCCTTAATTTGGTGGAAAATGGGAAAGCTGATCTTGCTATGATCCCTATTGAAAATACTCTTGCTGGACGCGTTGCGGACATTCATCATCTTTTACCACAATCATCACTTTATATCATTGATGAATATTTTTTGCCTATCCATTTTCAACTTATGGTTTTGCCCGGCGTTACCCATGACGAAATTAAAACCGTCCACAGTCATATACATGCCCTTGCACAATGTCGAAAAATCATACGAAAAAACGGTTGGAAACCTGTTGTTTCTGCTGACACCGCTGGTGCTGCAAAATTTATAAAAAAAAGTGCTCAACGTTCACAAGCAGCCTTAGCCCCTATGATCGCAGCAGAACTCTACGAGCTTGATATCCTTGAAAGAGATGTTGAAGATAACCCTCATAATATTACGCGTTTTGTCATTCTTTCGCGTTCTCAACAGCACGTGCCTATCCCCCAAAATGGCGAAAAAATCATCACAAGTCTTCTTTTTCGAGTGCGCAATGTCCCCGCTGCTCTCTATAAGGCTATGGGAGGATTTGCAACAAATGGTATCAATATGACAAAATTAGAAAGCTATCAAATTGGTGGAAACTTCAATGCAACACAATTCTTTGTTGACCTTGAAGGACATCCTGAAGATCCAATGATGAAACTTGCCTTAGAAGAATTGTCTTTCTTTTCTGAAGAACTTCGTATTATCGGTACTTATCCAGCACAAAACGATCGAACATCGTATATATAAAAGCAACAAAACCACCATCATTTCTCGCTGACATCGAAGAACATCCTAAAAATCCTATAGCAATGTGTCTTGAAGAAACTCGTTTTTTTTACGCTCAACGCACTTCATCATGAAACTAAAGAAAAAAAGAGGAACACCATCCGATAATAGAATATATAAATTGCTTTGATAATAATATCCTTTGGAAATTTACATTATGATAAACAGCAATTCGACATGTACAAAGCTATGAGGAAGCTTCTTAAAACAATCTATCATTTCCTCTAGCCGTTTATTCCCATAAAGATGACGAACTTTTAAATTAGCTCATAAAAACAATTTAACTTATGATTAGAGTATATTAAGATAATAAGTCTTTAAATCTCTTGAATTTAGATAATTTTCAACGTGCTTTTTATAAAGCGAGAAAATGCTTTTTAACCCTGTTTTTTTGAATTCCGTTTGAATTTTCCTATTTATAAAAACTGATTTATGATTCTTTTGTTAAAAAAGGAGAAGATAATGCAAAAAATCTTCACGCAAGGATTATTAGCTGCAAATATTCTCGCCTACTCTAGTATTGCATTTGCTGGACTTGGTGAGTCTGTATGGGATTTTAAGCCAAATGAAACTGTTACAATTGGTGCACCCGATGAAATACAGCAAGGTGCTGAATATGGGTGCAAAGCATTTAAACCCGAAAAAGTATCCTTTACTTTATCATACTCATCTGCTTCTGATGCAAACGGGCTATACATTGCTGCAGATGATGAAAAGAAAATAACACATGATAAAGAACATAAAATCTTTACGATCAAAGATGTAAAATCCCTCGATATAGGTTTCCCTGGATCAGGATATTATACTTTTAAAAATATTACTAAAGAAAGAGTTATTGGTCTAGATTGTGAAGCAGGGGATTTTTAATAATATTTTCAACAATATCTTAGCGTTACGTAGATGTATAAAAAGGCTTAAAGTGAGGTTTTTTCGAAATCGGGCATGTAAATCATTAACGCTCAGTTTTTGAAAAATTCAGCTTTTTGCTTATGGAATAAAAACGATATCATAAAGTTAAACCATCAAGAAAAACAAATTTCAAAAAGGCTGAAGATTGGACAACTTTTGTAAATTATGAAATTGTTTATTATATTTTCATTATCAGAATGACTGGTTTGTATGAGACTATCGTATCTGTCTGCGCCTTGAAACCTCTCAAAATTGCTACACGCTATATCGTATATAAACAGAGAAATAAAAAAGCTTTGTTCATGGCAAATCAGTGGAGGAGTTGTTTCTGAAAATTTAAATCTCCATTACTTTTTGTTGTCTATAATACAAGAATGAAGTTCAAAAGAAAAATTCTTATGTTTGTGTTATATTTTTTGTTTCTGAGCTTGATTTTTCATTTTAAATGGACAATATGAACTTGGGAGGTTGGTGGTGGACGAACTACTCGCCAACTGGGTCAGGTCTGGAAAGAAGCAGCCCCAACGAGTTCTGGTACGGGTCATCGTGCCGGCCTCCTTTTGCTGAAGGGATTATTTTTATGCTATGTTTTAGCAAGGTATTTAATCTTTAGAGCATCATTTGTATGCAGCATGTAAAGGGATGTGGTTATTTTTAAGCAAATATCCCATAAGAAATACATTGATTGAGAAAAAATCCTTTTATATGAGAGTACAGTATTGACCTATGCTTTGTGTATGATCAAAATGTACGCATAAAAAATTTCAAAGTTGGAAACATTCATGGAAAATGTGCCGGCAGAAACAGCCTATCGTGTTCTTGCTCGTAAATATCGACCTCAAAACTTTTCTGATCTCATTGGTCAAGAAGCGATGGTGCGTACTCTTACCAATGCCTTTGAAAAAGGTCGTATTGCGCAAGCATGGATGTTAACAGGGATTCGTGGTGTAGGTAAAACTACAACAGCACGTATTTTAGCACGTGCACTCAATTATAAAACAAAAGATATTGATCAACCAACAACGGCCTTGGAATCTCTTGGTGAGCATTGCACACAAATTATCGAAGGACGTCATATTGATGTTATAGAAATGGATGCCGCTTCTCATACCGGCATTGACGATATTCGTGAAATTATTGAACAAATACGCTATCGTCCTGTTTCTGCGCGCTATAAGGTTTATATCATCGATGAAGTCCATATGCTCTCAACGCAAGCCTTTAATGGTTTGTTGAAAACGCTTGAAGAACCACCATCCCATGTGAAATTTATTTTTGCCACGACAGAAATTCGCAAAGTTCCCATTACAATTCTTTCACGTTGCCAACGTTTTGATTTGCGACGAATTGAATCAAAAGCTTTGAGTGCGCATTTGCGTAAAATTGCGAAGTATGAAAAGGTCGAAGTAGAAGATCAAGCATTCTCTATGATTGTTCGTGCTGCAGAAGGCTCTGCACGTGATGCATTATCCATTTTTGATCAAGCTATTGCCCATAGCAATGGCAATGTTACTGCCACCGCAGTGCGTACAATGTTAGGATTAGCGGATCAAGCACGTATTATTGATCTCTTTGAATTTATCATGAAAGGCGATGTTGTCCATGCTTTACATGAATTACGAAGCCAATATGATGCAGGCGCTGATCCTCTAACGATATTAACAGAATTGGCCGATTTTAATCATCTGGTCACACGTTTACGTTTCACACCAGAAATAGTGGAAGATTTCTCACTAACTGAAGAGCAACGTTTAAGAAGCTTAGACTTTTCAAAAAAACTTTCCGTTCCTGTTTTATCCCGAAACTGGCAAATGTTGCTCAAAGGCATACAAGAAGTTAATCAAACTGCACGTCCACTGCAAGCAACAGAAATGCTTTTAATTCGTCTTGCACACACAGCTGATCTCCCCACTCTTGATGAAGCCTTAAAAAAACTTACGCAGGAAAAAACACCTCTCACGCTTGTTTCAAATTCTTCTCATCAAGAATCGATAAATGCAAATAATACAACAAAAGAAACAACAGCTGATATCCATGCTTCCTCAAGCATTTCACATACATTACCAAATCAGACAGATTTAAAAACATCCTTGCAAGACCAATTAGACCACTCCTTAAAACTAGAAAATTTTGTTAAAAATCAAAAACCTGACAACACCAACACCCAAGAAATAATAGAACCTCTTGAAACGTCTCAATCGACTAAACTTTCTGAAAAGAGTGCAAATTTATCGCAGTCTGTCACGCAAATAATAGGAGAGATTACTGAACCTAAACCCCTCGTGATTAATTCTTTACACGATATTGTTAAATTAGCCGAACAGCATAATGATGTACCTTTCAAACTCCTTGTTAAAGAGTTTGTTCATCCCGTTTCCTTTGAAACTGGGCATATTACTTTAAGACTTTCTGAAAATACCCCACAATTTCTTGCTCATGATATCGAAAAAAAAATCTCTCAATGGGCTAAAAAACGCTATGTGATAACTTTTGTTAATGAAGGCGGCGGTCCAACCTTACAGGAAGAAAGTGTTGCGATTCAAAAGACTCTTTTTTCCAATGCAGAGACAGATCCGGATATCGCAAAAATCCTCAACCATTTTCCAGAAGCAAAAATTGTCGATATACGACTTAATCGAGAAGAAAATGATCTTGATTTACCCCCCGATACCTTTAAAAATACTGATCTATTTGAAAATGAAAACGATAGCAATGATGAATAAGGATACCTATTCCTATGCGTGAAATGATGAGTATGATGAAAAAAGCCAAAGAAATGCAAGAGAAAATGCAGAAAATTCAGGAGGAAATGGCTAATCTGCAAGCTACCGGCACTGCAGGAGGTGATCTCGTCAGGATCACTTTAAATGGCAAAAATGTTATAACAGCCATTCAAATTGATCCTTCATTACTTAAACCTGAGGAAACTGAGATTCTTGAAGATCTCATTATGGCGGCTTATAATGAAGCAAGAACAAAAATTGACAACGCACTAGAAGAAAAAACCAAAAGTATGACAGCAGGGCTACCGCTCCCGTCAGGCTTCAAGCTTCCATTTTAATAAAACGGTTTTTTCCCCACGGGATAAAATACATGTCTAAATACATTGCAGGCCCTGAGATTGAGCGTCTCATTCAGATTTTAGCAAGGTTGCCAGGTCTTGGACCACGTTCAGCGCGTCGTGCTGCGCTTCATCTTATTAAAAAAAAGGAAACTTTGCTGGAGCCTTTAGGAGCAGCAATACAAACAGCGATAGAAAAAGTCGGCATTTGTTCTGTTTGTGGCAATGTCGATACTATTGATCCTTGTTCAATTTGTACAGATCCGCGACGTGATGATACAACAATCATTGTTGTTGAGGATATTGCTGATCTGTGGGCTTTAGAGCGTGCAAAAACTCTCGCCGCACGTTATCATGTATTGGGTGGACGCCTCTCCCCTTTAGATGGAATAGGTCCTGACGAACTCAACATTGCCACCTTAATACAACGTGTTGTACAAAACCCAATCACAGAGATTATTCTTGCTGTTAATGCGACTGTCGAAGGACAAACAACCGCTCACTACATCACCGATCAGCTTTCCAATTTTTCAGTTAAAATTACGCGACTTGCTCATGGTGTTCCTGTAGGAGGAGAGCTTGATTATCTTGATGATGGAACTTTAGCAGCGGCTGTACAAGCAAGAACAAATCTTTAAAACTTTTTACTTTGAACCTTTAGCTCTTTAATGATGGGGAAATATTCAAATGCTAAAGAAAAACCTCTCACTTTTAAACAACTTTGGTCCTGGTATTTTAGTATGTTTACTCATATCAGCTTTGGCGTATGGTTTAGAAGTCCTAGAAAAACAGCTTTTTGGGCAAGCATGGCTTGAAAGTCTTGTCTTAGCAATTCTCTTAGGGTCTGTTACCCGTAGTTGTTTTACGATGCCAACCTATTTTCAAAAAGGTATCACTTTTTGTGCCAAAACACTTCTTGAAGTTGCTATCGTCCTTCTAGGAGCAAGTATTAGTATTCATGCCGTTCTTTCCGCTGGTTGGAGTTTACTTGCAAGCATTGTATTCGTTATATTTGTAACCATTATTCTTAGCTTTATCATCGGGCGAATTTTCGGGCTTTCTAAACATTTGGCAATGCTCGTTGCTTGTGGAAATGCTATTTGTGGGAACTCAGCCATTGTTGCCGTTGCCCCTGTCATTAAAGCAAAACATGAAGAAATTGCTGCATCAATTGCTTTTACAGCTCTTTTGGGAATTCTTATTATTTTATGTCTCCCCTTTGCACATCCACTTCTAAATTTATCCTTTAATCAATATGGTGTGCTTGCTGGCATGGTTGTTTATGCTGTACCACAAGTTTTGGCGGCTACTGCATCTGTCTCTTTTGCCAGTGTTCAAATTGCAACCATTGTTAAATTGGTACGCGTTCTCATGTTAGGCCCTCTTATTTTTGCCCTGTCACTCATCTATCGTCGATCAGAGCAAATCCACTTTCGTTGGCATACTCTCGTTCCATGGTTTATTATTGGTTTTATGATGATGATGTTGGTCCGCTCGAGTAATCTTATCCCCGAAACAGCTCTCAATCCGATCAAATTTATTGCTCAATTGTTCACGGTCATTTCAATGGCCGCATTAGGACTAGGTGTTGATATTCGTTCATTAAAAAAAGCAGGATGGCGCGTTATTTTGGCTTCGACTTGCTCTATCATTATTCTCGGTATTTGTAGCCTCATCATGATACAATTGAATGATTTAAATCATATAACATTTTGAAATATTTTTGTTTCTTTTTTCAACAGAACATGTGATAAACTCAGACAATTGCCAACATTATTAAAACAGCTCTTTCATTTAAATAATCCTTTCTTAAATGATTTTATCTATACACTGACTCTGCTTATGATATGTAAGAGAATGATTTTGATTTATGGGTTTAAAGTGAACATAGAAAAAATAATTTATCATTGTAAATCAAATTGTTAACAATCAAAAAATAAGGATCAAATCAACATTTCGTCTTATTCCATAAAAAGATATTGTTGCTTATTGGCACTAGCAACTTTCATACAAATGAACTATACAACGATAAGAAAGATTAAAAATACCGTAGATTTTTTTGTCTATCGTTTTATTCAATTAAAATATTTTTATGCTTATTCTTGCTATCGATACTGCTTCAATTTATTGTGCTGTTGCGCTCATTCATCATAAGTCTGTTATTGCGCGTATCGATGAGCGCATGAATAAAGGGCATGCTGAAAGACTTATTGGGCAGATTACACAAATAATGACACAAGCCAATATGACGCTTGATCAAGTTGAGCGTATTGCTGTCAATGTTGGTCCTGGATCGTTTACTGGTGTGCGTGTTGGTGTTGCCACAGCACGCGCTTTGGCATTAGCACTTGAAATACCAGCTGTTGGAGTAAGTGCACTTGAAGCGTTAGCCGCACAAGTCACAACCCGTAAAAATACTGCATCAGCAATTACTGTTGTCATTGAAGCAGGGAGAGGGATGTTCTACCATCAAGATTTCCATAAGGATCTCACTCCTTTAGGAGAACCAAAATTACAAACAATTGAAAATATCCTCGAAGATTTGCCCAAAAAAACCCAACTGACTGGCCCAGCGGCTGATATCATTGAGAAACATATTAAAAACCATAAAATAAACGAAAAAATTGTCTTGGAAAAAATCCCTTGTGAAGCAGCAGATATTGTAAACTATGCTTACCTTTCTGCAAACAAACAACCACAAAATTCGCCTCGCCCCCTCTATCTACGCAGCGCTGATGCAAAACAACAAACCAATTTTGCTTTACCACGAAAAAAATAATGTTTAAATTTTCATTAACAAAAAAGCGTTTTGGAATTGCTCCACTAGACGTTAAGGATAGTGCTACTCTTCACCAAATTCATCAACATTGTTTTACCCCAGCTTGGGGGGAAAAAACTTTTGATACCTTTTTAACAGATCACTCTATCTTCGGATACAAAGTCTTTCTTATTAATCAATCTGATCAAATTTTAGGCTTTTGCCTATGCCGTCTCATTCTTGATGAAGCAGAAATCATCACAATTGCTGTCCATCCTTATTATCGTCAACAAGGAATTGGTACCCTACTTATTGATCATACAATTCGCCATCTTCACGATAAGTGCGCTATAAAATTATTTTTGGAAGTAGAATCCACAAACCTTTCTGCTTTAACGCTTTATCAACGCTTTGAATTTCAAAAAATTTCTGAACGTCTTTCCTACTACCCGTCAAAAAATGGTCGTGGTGATGCAATTATCATGCAAAAAACTTTTAAGCAAAGAGATTGAGATTTGTATAAAAAACATTTAGACAAGCACTATGAATAAAGTAAATCCTAAAAATACATCTCCTGCTGCTCCTAAAAAGGTTTTTATCAAAACCTATGGGTGTCAAATGAATGTTTATGATAGCCAGCGGATGACTGATAGTCTTAGTGCGCAAGGCTATGTGACAACACAAACGCCTGATGATGCCGATCTTATTCTTGTCAATACCTGTCATATTCGTGAAAAAGCAGCAGAAAAACTCTACTCTGATCTTGGTCGTTTACGTGTTATGCGTCAAGAGCGAACGCCTGATAAACCCTTGACAGTTGGTGTAACTGGTTGTGTTGCACAAGCTGAGGGAAGTGAAATCTTGCGTCGTGCTCCAACAGTGGATCTCGTTATTGGTCCGCAAATGTATCATCGCTTACCAGAGTTTTTAGAAAAAGCCAAACAAGGTAAAAAAATTATTGAAACAGATTATGCTGTTGAAGATAAATTTGCTCATTTGCCGCCTCATAATAAACGTGCAGTAAGAAAACGGGGTGTTAGCGCATTTTTAACAGTACAGGAAGGGTGCGATAAATTTTGCACTTTTTGTGTTGTTCCTTACACACGCGGTGCTGAAATATCGCGTTCTGTCGAGCAAATTACCGAAGAAGCCCGTCAACTCATTGAAGCGGGTGTTAAAGAAATTACGCTGCTTGGACAAAATGTTAATGGTTGGCATGGACAAAGTGCAGATGGCAAAACTTGGCGTCTTGGTGATCTTCTTTATCATCTTGCAAAACTCGATGGTTTAAAGCGTTTGCGTTACACAACCAGCCACCCCCGTGATATGGATGATAGTCTTATTGCCGCGCATCGAGATCTTGATATGTTAATGCCTTACTTGCATCTTCCCGTTCAGTCAGGTTCAGATCGCATCTTAAAAGCAATGAACCGCCAACATAAAAGCTCTTATTATCTTCATATTATCGAAAAAATTCGGGCTGCACGGCCAGATATTGCCTTTTCAGGTGATTTTATTGTAGGGTTTCCAGGGGAAACAGATGAAGACTTTGAAGAAACCATTAAGCTCATTCAACAAGTGCAATACAGTTCAGCTTATTCTTTTAAATATTCCCCCCGTCCTGGAACAGTAGGAGCTACAATGAAAAATCATGTTGATGAAGCTGTCAAAGATGCCCGACTTCAACATTTACAAGTTCTCCTTCTCGAACAGCAAAATACATTTTTGCGTTCTAAAATTGGTCAAAAAGCGGATGTTCTTATCGAAAAACCTGGACGTCACTCAGGACAAATGGTGGGGCGTTCCCCTTGGCTTTTACCTGTTGTTGTGGATACAGATGCTTCTACAGGCTGTGTGGTAACAACACATATTAAAAATGTAAGCTCAAATAGTTTTGTCGGTGAAGTGACAAATAGATAAATAGGCCTCTACCATCTTGTTAACAATAAAGATTTTGGAAAACTCTTTTATTTTCAAAGAAAATAATTACATCTAAAGCATAAATTTTTATGAAAGAAAATTTGCCTTTTATAAAATTCACTCAAAAAAATGTGTAATATTGATGTCGATATGGAGAATAAGCTGAAAGCTTCAACTGAAAAAATAAATGCTGACATTGAAAAAATTGATCGCTTGGAACGAAAAAGCGCTTCAGATACGAGTCAAGTTGTTTTGATTTTCGAAAACAATCAATATGCAAAAGCGGTTTTTGGTAAATTTGACGAAAATCTTGCTTATATTGAAAAAAAACTTAAACTTAGTATTCATCCGCGTGGTAATGAAATCTTAATCCATGGAAATATTTCTGTTATAAAACGTGCGCAATATGTATTGCAGCAGCTTTATGAGCGTGCCAAAACAGATCAAGAGCTCACTTTATCAGATATAAAAGGAGTGATTGCTATGGCGAATATACCACAGAAGGAGAAAGAAAACACAATAACACACAAATCTGCAACGAAACGTATACCAGCACGGTTGAGTACCCATAAAAAAATAATTCATGCAAGGACTCCAACACAAGATGCTTACATACGCGCGATGGAGCATGCTGAACTTGTATTTGGCGTAGGACCAGCGGGAACAGGAAAAACGTATCTTGCTGTTGCACATGCTGCAATGCTTCTAGAACGTGGTATCATTGAGCGAATTATTCTCTCACGTCCTGCTGTTGAAGCTGGAGAACATCTGGGGTTTCTTCCCGGTGACCTTAAAGAAAAAGTCGACCCCTATTTACGACCACTTTATGATGCTCTTTATGATATGATGCCAGCAGAAAAAATAGAACGCATTTTAGCTTCTGGTGTCATAGAAATCGCTCCTCTTGCTTTTATGCGCGGACGAACACTTGCTCATGCTGCGGTTATTCTTGATGAGGCACAAAATACGACACCGATGCAAATGAAAATGTTCCTCACACGTCTTGGAGAAGGAACACGTATGATTGTTACCGGTGATGTAAGCCAAATTGATTTGCCTATAGGGCAAAAATCAGGTCTCATTGAAGCAATCCGTATTCTTTCAAATGTAGAAAATATTGCCATTGTGCGCTTTGATGAAAAAGATGTTGTACGCCACCCGCTTGTTGCTGCTATCGTTCATGCCTATGATCGTGATTCTGAAATACAAAATAAAAAAAAATCACGCGTATGCAATACATTAAAAAATGAATTTGATTCATCATGATTATTATTGATATAATGGTTAAAAGCGCAGGGTGGAATGATGAGAAAATGCTTTATAATATCACCGAAAAAGCATTAACGATGACGATGCATCATGTTTCATTGGAAAATGTTGTAAGCGAGATTAGTTTGCTTTTTACGGATGATGAACATATGACACAAATCAATGCACAATGGCGGGGTAAAAATAAATCCACCAATGTATTATCCTTTCCGGCGTTCCCAATTAAAGCAGGAAACCCTCCTGGTCCTATGCTGGGTGATATTATTATTGCCCGAGAAACTGTTGTTCTCGAAGCAGAAACACAAGGAAAAACATTTCAAGACCATTTAACGCATATGATTGTTCATGGTATCTTGCATCTTCTTGGCTATGACCATGAAACCGATGATGAAGCACATCAAATGGAAAAGCTCGAAAAAGAAATTCTTCAAAAGCTCTCCATAAAAGATCCTTACGCTGAGTTATCTATAAATGATAAAATTTAACTTTTAAAATCAATATGACGAGCATACCATTTAAAACCTCTCATTCACCTATCATAAAAAGAAAGTTTAGAAGATTTTAAAACCATGGCAAACAAAATAAATGCACAAAATAACAATCAAACATCTTCTAATAATGAAAAAGATCCCTCTCAACAGACCAATCATACAGAAAAATATTCTCTGATGAATCATTTGTTTTCATTCTTACGCGGCCGTAATTGTGCATCTACGTCACTGCGCGATGATCTTACCGTTGCGCTTACAACTAACAATGAAAAAGATACCGCCCTCTTCTCACCTGAAGAACGTACGATGCTGCATAATATTTTACGCTTGCGTGAAGCACGCGTAGATGATGTTATGATACCGCGTTCTGAAATTGAAGCATTGGAAATAAATACCTCGCTTGGAGAAGCCCTTAAATGTTTCGCAAAAATTGGTCATTCTCGCATCCCTGTTTATGCTGAAACTTTAGACGATCCACGCGGCATGATCCATATCCGCGATATTCTTAACTATATGACTCGCTTTATTATTAACTCTACAAAAACCGAACAGAAATCCGATTTGCTTCCATTAAACCATACAGATTTACATACCCCCATCGGTGAATTGGATTTGATCCGAACTGTTCTCTTTGTTCCTAGTTCTATGCTTGCAAGCAAATTATTAACACGGATGCAAACCACACGAACGCAAATGGCTTTAGTTATTGATGAACATGGGGGAACAGATGGTCTCGTTTCAATGGAGGATATTGTTGAATTGGTCGTTGGTGATATCGAAGATGAACATGATCATGTTGACAATGCAATCGTACGCGAACACAATAATAAGTGGCTTGTTGATGCAAGAACCGAATTAGAAGATGTAGAGAAAGCTCTTGGACCTGATTTTATCGTAGGGGAATATGGTGATGAGGTTGATACTATTGGTGGTTTAATTGTCTCCATTCTTGATCGTATTCCTGCAAAAGGTGAAATTGTCGAAGCTGTTCCTGGCTATAAATTCCGTATTTTAGAAGCTGATAAACGCCGAATTAAGCGATTGCGCATTTTTCGCATTCCAGAAAATGAAAATTTTGAAAACAATGCCATCTCTAAAGAATAGTCGAGCGTTTTTAAACAATTTTATCGTTTTTTTGTTCTCTATTACCGGCTGGAAGCGACAAGCATGGATATTTCTATGTGGTGCTCTTACTTCCCTTGCACTGCCACCCTTTTATTTAACACCTCTGTGCTTTCTAACTTTTCCCATTTTTATCGTTTTAATTGACTCAATACAGTCCTCTCCAAACAATAAAAAACATTTTTTTATCTACGCTTTAAGCTGTGGAACTTTTGGTTTTAGTTATTTTATTTGCGGACTTTGGTGGCTCTGCAATGCTTTGTTGACAGATCCAGATTCTTTTGGTTGGGCGATCCCACTAGCCATTTTATTTCCTCCTCTCTACCTTTCTCTGTATTGGTTTTTTTCTGGTTTTATTATCGGTTTATTATGGACAAAAGGAATAGCACGCTTTTTCGTTTTAGCCTTTGCCTTAGGATTGGCCGAGTGGTTGCGTGCGTTCTTATTCACAGGATTTCCGTGGAATGCTCTTGGCTATACAGCCATGCCAACCCCGATGTTCATGCAGTCTGATGCAATCGTAGGACTTTACGGAATGAATATTCTTGCTGTCTTAACCTACAGTTTACCAACAGTTTTACTCACTGATGAAAAAAAGAAAGCAGCACTTTTTCTTTGCTTAGCACTTATATTCATTCACAGTGGTTTTGGATTTTATCGTCTCCATACGATAGAGAATACAACTGAAGATCAAAAGAGCAATTATTGGGTTCGCATTGTTCAACCTTCGATCCAACAAAATATAAAATTGCGCGATAATACACGAGAAGCTATATTGGAAGCGCATATGAATCTGAGTGCAACACCAATAACTGATAAAAATCCAGAACCCGATTTTATCGTATGGCCTGAAGCATCTGTTCCTTACCTTCTCTATGATAACTCATCTGTCACAATGCATATTGCCTCTCTTTTGAAACCTAAACAATGGGCTATTATTGGAGCAATACGCACCAGTGATGATATCCCTCATTCCCAAACACAATATTTTAATACTATTGCAGTCATTAACGCTCAAGGTAACATTTTACACACTTCCGATAAACTTCATTTGGTCCCTTTTGGTGAGTATCTTCCCTATCAGAATTTATTGGAAAAAATTGGATTACGTATTCTCACTGATAATATTGGTGGATATAGTGCTGCGCATGTGCGCAAAACTGTCACAATGCCAAACGGATTTTCTTATCTACCGTTGGTTTGTTATGAAGCAATATTTCCTCATGAAATGACTTTTAAAGGTTCCCCGCCTCAAGCAATCGTTAATGTTACAAATGATGCATGGTTTGGTGTATCACCAGGACCCTATCAACATCTTCAACAAGCACAGCTTCGTGCCGTTGAACTGGGAATTCCCCTCATACGAGCAGCCAATAATGGAATATCAGCTGTTATTGATTCTTATGGACGAATCGTTGTAGCTCTTCAACAAAATGCTGTGGGCATTATTGATTCAAAAATTCCATCAGCCATTACCCCTATAGGAAGCAATGAATACAGAACTTTCGCTACTTTTATCTTATTCATCCTTATGCTATTGTGTCGTATTGGTTTTGGTTTTACAAAACAGCTTAAATGATTCAAGTGCTCCTTGTACGGTATTATGTTGCGTTTACCAGTAATATTGGGAAAAAATATTACATATTATTTTAATTGTATGATAAACCAACTTCGCATAAATCTGATGTTGGTTTAAAAGAAAAGTGCTGGAAATTAAAGAGTTGCATTATGACCGAAACTAGAAAAAAACCTGACCCTATCGATATCTATGTTGGAACTCGTATCCGTTTACGTCGTAATATTTTAGGACTTACTCAAGAAAAACTAGGTGAAAAATTAGGAATTACTTTTCAGCAAATTCAAAAATATGAAAAAGGAACAAACCGTATTGGTGCCAGTCGTCTTCAAGCGATAGCAGAAATTATGGATGTTCCTGTTTCTTACTTTTTTGATAAAGGTCTTACCTCTCAGCAAGTAGAGGGTTTTGCTGAAAGTGATCACAATTTTATGGACTTTTGCTCCAGCAGCGAAGGTATCCAGCTGATGCGGGCTTTTACGAATATATCTGATGCTAAAGTGCGTCGAAAAATCATTGACTTGGCAAAGGCACTGTCTGAGGAAGATTTGACAGATAAGCTATAAAATTAAACTTATATTTTTTCTCTCTTATTCATATAAATTTGCATTGAAGATTTGCTGTGGAATTGGCAAACCGTAGAAGCTTTAGTAGGCAATTAATTGAATGATTGGTTTTCTTTTTTGAAGGAGTTCCTATGCCGCATCAAGATTATCTTTTTACGAGCGAATCGGTATCGGAAGGGCATCCTGATAAAATTTGTGATCGTATTTCCGATGAAATTGTTGATATGGTCTATAAAGAAGCACAAAAAACTGGTACTGATCCTTGGTTAGTGCGCGTTGCTTGTGAAACTCTCGTCAGTGTAAACCGTGTTGTTATTGCTGGTGAAGTCCGTGTTCCCGATACGCTCTTAAAAAAAGATAAAAATAAAGAATTTATCTACGATGAAACTGGCTTTCCACTTATTAATCCTACGCGTTTTCGTACGGCAGCGCGCCGTGCTATTCGTGCCATTGGCTATGAACAAGCAGGTTTCCATTGGAAAACTGTTAAAATTGATGTTCTTTTGCGCCCGCAATCTGCTGACATTGCAAGAGGCGTTGATAATGCGATGGATCGGCATGGTGAAGAAGGAGCAGGTGATCAAGGCATCATGTTTGGATATGCTTGCCGTGAGACACCTGACCTTATGCCTGCGCCAATTTATTATGCGCATAAAATTCTCAAACTTCTTGCCGCAGCCCGTCATAAAGGAGAAGGAGAAACTGGGAAATTAGGACCAGATGCTAAAAGTCAAATCACCATACGCTATAAAGATGGAAAACCCATAGAGGTAACATCCATCGTTCTTTCAACACAGCATCTTGACGAAAGTTGGGATTCCAATAAAGTCCGCACAGTCGTTGAGCCTTATATTCGTCAAGCTTTACATGATATTCCCATTGCAGCTCAATGCAGTTGGTATATTAACCCAACAGGAAAATTTGTCATTGGTGGCCCTCAAAGTGATGCTGGACTGACAGGACGCAAAATTATCGTGGACACTTACGGAGGAGCAGCTCCCCATGGAGGTGGTGCTTTTTCAGGAAAAGATACAACAAAAGTTGATCGTTCTGCAGCCTATGCGGCACGCTATCTGGCTAAGAATATTGTTGCTGCTCATTTGGCAGAACGATGCACAATTCAACTCTCCTATGCAATTGGTATTGCACAACCTTTGTCGATTTATCTTAATCTTCATGGAACCGGAAAAGTCGATGAAAAGGTTATTGAAGCAGCCATTCGAAAAATAATGGATCTTTCCCCCACTGGAATTCGTAAACATCTTGATCTTAATAAACCGATCTACACAAAAACAGCGGCTTATGGTCATTTTGGGCGAAAACCAAAGCATGATGGCTCATTTTCATGGGAAAAAACTGATCTCGTGAAAACATTTCAAACAATGATCAAAATCCCATGATTAAACATAATGCACGCAAGAGTGAAGCCTTTTTTGGACGTCGACAAGGAAAGACACTACGAAACAGTCAGCTTGAACGTATAAAAATGCTTCTCCCCAATTTTAATATTGATTTGAATGTCCCTCCTCCCTCAAATCTTACATCCTTATTTTCAAACAAAGTAAAAGAAATTCGACTTGAAATTGGCTTTGGGGGCGGTGAACATTTACTCCATGAAATGGAACATTTTCCTCAAACGGGTTTTATCGGCATCGAGCCTTTTATCAATGGCATGGCAAAAATATTGTTTTCCCTTGAACAACAGACATGCTACCAAAATCATCTTCGCCTTTATAATGATGATGCTACACGTCTGCTTGATTGGCTCCCTGATAACTCACTTGATGGAATAGATCTTTTCTATCCTGATCCTTGGCCTAAAAAGAAACACTGGAAACGACGTTTCATCAACGTAAAAAATCTTAACCGTTTTGCTCGCGTTCTTAAAACAGGGAAATTTTTTCGCTTTGCGAGCGATATAGACAGTTATGTAAACTGGACCCTCTATCATTGTGCACACCATGATCACTTTGAGTGGAAAGCAGAAAGCCCCCAAGATTGGAAAACCCCTTATCCACTATGGAAAGGAACCCGCTATGAAGCAAAAGCTCTACGCGAAGGACGAACGCCTACCTATCTTACCTTTATCAAGAAATAAATGATCAAGTGCTTTTCTCACAAACATCTTGAAAAGTTTTGAATTTAAGAGTATCAATAACTAAATTCTTGGTCTTATGATGAAGAGTGGGTCGTTGGACCTGCTCTTTTTTAATATCATAAAACTGACGAAAATAACTTGGATAAAATGTATGAACGAAGCTGAAAAAATAAGCAATCTTGATGAACCGCGTCTGTTTGAAGAAGATGGTATCGAGGCGCGGGTTGCTGCTCTTATCATACCGCTGCTTAAGCCTTTAGGTTTTCGTTTGGTTCGTGTGAGGCTTCTTGGACAAAATGGTTTAACACTTCAAATTATGGTTGAACGAGCTGATGGTTCTCTCACCGTAGAAGATTGTGAAACTGTTAGTCGAACTATTTCCCCCCTTCTTGATGTAGAAAATGTTATCGAACGCAAATATCATTTAGAAATCTCATCGCCTGGGATTGATCGTCCATTGGTCAGAAAATCTGATTTTTTTCATTGGCAAGGACATCTTGCAAAAATTGAAACCAAAATAACCATTGATGGGCGCCGGAAATTTCGTGGAATACTTACCAATATCACGCAGGATGGATTTATTTTAAACACTGATAAAGCTGCTTACGGAGAAGCCATGTATACCTCTATTTCATTTTGTGATATCACAAGCGCGCATTTAGTGCTTACCGATGAGCTTATTCGCGATGCATTGAAAAAAAATAAAGACTTAAGTCAACAATTCATTCCTGAAGATAATCCTACCAACTCAACAAAGACGCTCAATTTTAAGAAATAATATCACTGGGAAATCCCCATCGTGTGGCACAAAGAAGGAGAAAATTGATGGCTACAAGCGCTAACAGGCTTGAAATTCTGCAAATTGCAGATGCTGTTGCACGTGAAAAGTCAATCGACCGTGAAATTGTTATTTCTGCGATGGCTGACGCTATTCAGAAAGCAGCACGTTCTCGTTATGGTCAAGAAACCAATATTCGTGCTGAAATCAATTCCAAAACAGGTGAAATTAAATTACAGCGCCTGCTTAAAATTGTTGATGTTGTTGAAGACTATACAACGGAAATTACTTTGTCCGATGCACTCAAACATCAAGAAGAAGCAAAAATCGGTGATTTTTTTGCTGATCCTTTACCTCCTATGGATTTTGGACGCATCGCAGCACAATCGGCTAAACAGGTGATTGTACAAAAAGTACGTGATGCAGAGCGTGATCAGCAATATGAAGAATTCAAAAATAAAGTTGGTGAAATTATTTCTGGGACAGTCAAGCGTGTGGAATATGGCAATGTTATCGTTGATTTAGGACGCGGCGAAGCTATTGTGCGTCGTGATGAATTAATTCCTCGTGAATCCTTCCGCTATGGAGACCGTATCCGAGCTTTTGTTAATGATGTACATCGTGAAACACGTGGACCTCAAATTTTCCTTTCACGCACCCATCCTCAATTTATGGTCAAACTTTTTACGATGGAAGTTCCAGAAATTTATGATGGTATTATAGAAATCAAATCGGTTGCCCGTGATCCAGGTTCACGGGCCAAAATCGCTGTTGTTTCACGCGATGGTTCCATTGATCCTGTTGGAGCCTGTGTGGGAATGCGAGGAAGCCGTGTACAGGCTGTTGTTGCAGAATTACAAGGTGAAAAAATTGATATTATTCCTTGGTCACCTGATGCGGCAACATTTGTCGTTAATGCACTGCAACCTGCTGAAGTTTCTAAAATCATTCTTGATGAAGATGCTGAACGCATTGAAGTTATTGTGCCGGACGACCAACTTAGCCTTGCTATTGGACGACGCGGACAAAATGTTCGCTTAGCTTCGCAATTAACAGGGTGGAACATTGATATTTTAACGGAAAAGGAAGAATCTGAAAATCGTCAAAAAGAATTTACTGAACGCAGTAAATTGTTTATGGAAGCCTTAGAGGTTGATGAAATGATCGGACAGGTTATGGCATCAGAGGGTTTTTCTTCTATCGAAGAAATCGCTTACATTGATCTTGAAGAAATCGCTTCTATTGATGGTTTTGACCATGATACTGCTACGGAAATCCAAAGTCGGGCCCGCGAATATCTTGAGCATCAAGAAAAAGAACTTGATGAAAAACGCAAAAAGCTTGGAGTTTCTGACGAATTGCGTACACTTCCTGGAATGACAAGTGCTATGCTGGTTGCTGTGGGTGAGGATGGTGTAAAAACAATAGAAGACTTTGCTGGCTATGCCGTTGATGATTTAGCTGGTTGGAGAGAACGTAAAGAAGGACAAACAAAAAACTTTTCTGGTATTTTAACCCCTTTTGACATTACACGCGCAGATGCAGAAGCTATGGTTTTAGCCGCACGTGTACAAGCAGGCTGGATAGACCAAGCTGATCTTATTACAGAAAATCCTGTAGAAGATGAAAATTCTGCAGAAAATGAAAAAACAGATGATTTGGATGTGGATACACTTTAAATGAATGAACGGACTTGCATTGTGACCCGACAAAATGCTTCAGCACAAACGCTGATCCGTTTTGTTATTGGTCCCAATAACCAAATTGTTCCTGATCTTAAAGCGAATTTACCAGGGCGTGGCGTTTGGATTTCTGCCCATCACACTGTTATTGATAAAGCAATAAAACAGAAAGCTTTTCATAAAAATTTTAAAACAGAGGTTGAGGTTGCACCAAATCTTGTGCATATTGTTGATACGCTTTTACTCAAGGCTGCTCTGTCAAGCCTTTCTATGGCAAGAAAAGCAGGTGCTGTTGTCATGGGAGCAACCAAGGTTGATGCTGCTATCCGCTCTGGTCAAGTGACTCTTGTACTTCATGCGAAAGAATCAACAGACGATGGAAAACGAAAAATTGCACAGGCCATTCATGCAATACAACAACAAACAAATCGGACGATAAAAACCATATCTTTATTTACAAGTGATGAAATGCGCGTGGCTTTTGGCTCTACTCCTGTCATGCACGCAGCTTTATTGGATACAAAAGCTGCTGAAGGATTTCTTAAAACAACATATAAATTGATCAGCTATCGTGATGACAAGCATAATAAGCACGGTGAGATGACGGCACAAGCCGTGAAGGAAGTACAATGAGTGAAAATAACAACGACAAAACAACAGGCAAGAAGACACTAACTCTCAAGCGGTCTGTCTTGGAGACGAGTACGGTCAAACAAAATTTTAGCCATGGTCGTACGAAGGCTGTCGTTGTCGAAACCAAACGACGTAAAATTACGCGACCTGATGAAAAAGCTGAGACCCTTCAGCCTATTACAAAGCCGCATGTGGCACCTCAGCGCTCTAAACCCCGTTTTGAAGAAAAAAAACCTCAGGAATCTGTGACCAAAAGCAATCTTTCATCGGCTGAAATGGAAGCAAGACTTCGTGCGTTAGAAGAAGCACATATCCAAGAAAGGATAACGAGAGAACAAGCTGAAAAAGAAGCAAGACGCGCTAAAGAACGTGAAGAAATTTTAAAGCAAGAAATCAAAGAAAAAGAAATACTTCAAAAACAAGAAGAAGAAAAATCGCCAGTACAGATTCCACCTGTTTTTTCTGAGCCTCCCCTCATTGAGGAGACAGATATTCCTCTTACGCCTAAAAACACAACTGTAATTGAAAAACGCAAAATAGATGAAAATAAAGAGGAAGAACGGCATAGCCGACGTGCTAATCCTGCTAAATCAGAAATACGTGCACCCAAAATTGTCAAAGGAGCTGATGAACGGCGCCGTGGAAAACTGACTCTTAATAGCGCATTAGACGAAGAAGGGAGTGCACGGGGGCGCTCAATGGCTGCAATGCGACGCAGACAGGAAAAGTTTAAGCGTGCACAAAACCAAGAACCAAGAGAAAAAATTTCTCGCGAGGTTGTTCTTCCTGAAACAATTACCATTCAAGAGCTCGCACAACGTATGACTGAGCGTTCTGTTGATGTCATTAAATTTTTAATGAAACAAGGACAAATGATGAAACCTGGCGATGTTATTGATGCAGATGTTGCTGAACTCATCGCTGTTGAATTTGGTCATACTGTTAAACGTGTTTTAGAATCTGACGTAGAGGAAGGTATCTTTAATATAACGGATAATCCTCAAAATATGCAGCCGCGTCCCCCTGTTGTAACCATTATGGGCCATGTTGATCACGGAAAAACTTCTCTTCTGGATGCAATTCGCAAAGCCAATGTTGTTTCTGGTGAAGCAGGTGGCATTACGCAGCATATTGGGGCCTATCAAGTAGAACAAAACGGTCAAAAAATTACCTTTATTGATACACCAGGGCATGCTGCATTTACTGCTATGCGTGCCCGTGGGGCTCGTGTTACCGATATTGCCGTTCTTGTTGTCGCCGCTGATGATAGTGTTATGCCGCAGACAATTGAATCAATTAATCACGCTAAAGCTGCTGGTGTCCCTATTATTGTTGCTATCAACAAAATTGATAAACCAGCTGCAAATGCACAAAAAGTGCGTACAGAACTTTTACAACACGAAGTGTTTGTTGAAACGATGGGCGGTGAGACTTTGGACGTTGAAGTTTCCGCTAAAACAGGTCAAAATCTTGATAAGCTTCTCGAAGCTATCCTGCTTCAAGCTGAAATGCTTGATCTAAAAGCAGATTCTGAGCGAACTGCAGAGGGCGTTGTCATTGAAGCCAAGCTCGATCGTGGACGTGGATCTGTTGCAACCGTTCTTGTTCAAAAAGGGACATTACATCCTTCTGATATTATTGTTGCGGGAAATGAATGGGGGCGTGTGCGTGCTTTGATTGACGATCATGGTCGCCATGTCAAAGAAGCTGTTCCTTCTACGCCTATTGAAATTCTAGGCATGCAAGGTACTCCACAAGCTGGAGACCGTTTTGCTGTTGTCACGCATGAAGCAAAAGCACGGGAAATTTCTGAATATCGTCAACGATTAGCACGTGACAAAGCTGTTGCTCGACAAACTGGTTCACGTGGTTCTCTTGAACAGATGATGACAAAATTGCAAACGGCTGGTGTTAAGGAGTTTTCCCTTATTATTAAAGGAGATGTGCAAGGATCCATTGAAGCAATCGCTTCAGCATTGGAAAAACTAGGAAATGATGAGGTTCGTGCGCGTGTTGTCCATTCTGGTGCTGGAGGAATTACCGAAAGTGATATTTCTCTTGCGGAAGCTTCTAACTCGGCTGTGATTGGTTTTAATGTTCGAGCCAATAAACAGGCGCGTGATTTTGCTAAAACACAAGGAATTGAAATTCGCTATTATAACATCATTTATGATCTTGTTGATGATATCAAAGCGGCCATGTCTGGTCTCCTCTCACCAGAACAGCGTGAAACATTCCTTGGTAATGCTGAAATTTTAGAAGTCTTTAACATTACAAAAATAGGAAAAGTCGCTGGGTGTCGTGTTACAGAAGGTAAAATAGAACGGGGAGCCGGTGTTCGCCTTATCCGTGATAATATCGTTATTCACGAAGGAAAACTGAAAACACTCAAACGCTTTAAGGATGAAGTCAATGAAGTGCAAAGTGGTCAAGAATGTGGAATAGCCTTTGAAAATTATGAAGATATGCGCGCAGGAGACATCATTGAGACCTTCCGTATCGAACATATTAATCGCACGTTATAAAATAATTCAATAACTTTACTCTGTTTTAAAATGAGAAAAATTATTGCTATTCTATACACAATGCCTCTTTTTTTCCTTATCTGGATGGTCAAAAAAAGAGGTCTTGGAGCAAGGATAAAACTTTGATGAAAAATGCAGGGCCATCGCAACGGCAACTTAGAGTAGCAGAGCAAGTCCGTCATGCAGTAGCGCATATACTACAGCGTAATATTTTGCTTGATGAGGTCTTGAAAGATGTTGTCATTTCTGTCTCTGAAGTGCGCATGTCACCAGATTTAAAAATTGCTACTTGCTTTGTATCACCTCTCAGCACACTGAAAAATTCTTCCCATACCGATGTTGTTGATACCCTCAACAAACATAGTCGTTTTCTCCGTGGAGAGATCAGTCATGCGTTACGACAAATGAAATATATGCCAGAACTGCGTTTCAGACTTGATAATAGTTTTGATAATTTTTCAAAAATTGATGCCCTCCTCCGGTCACCTGAGGTTGCGCGTGATCTTCATAGTGGTAAAGATGAGGATTAAAGAAATGACACGGCAACGCAAAAAAAAAGGGCGTCCTGTTTCTGGCTGGGTCATATTTGATAAACCAAAAGGCATGAAATCAACAGAAGCTGTTTCACAAATCAAATGGCTCTTTCACGCACAAAAAGCAGGACATGCAGGTACGCTTGATCCTCTTGCTTCTGGTCTTCTCCCCATTGCCTTAGGTGAAGCAACCAAAACCGTTCCTTACGTGATGCAAGGCAAAAAAACTTACCGTTTTCATATTGCTTGGGGGCAAGAACGTTCAACAGATGATCGAGAAGGAGAAATAACGAAAACATCTCTCAAACGTCCAACACAAGAAGAAATACTTTCTCTTCTTCCTCAATATACAGGTGTTATTTTGCAAACACCTCCACAATTTTCAGCGATTAAAATTGCTGGAAATCGCGCCTATGATCTAGCCCGAGAAGGAGAAGTCGTTGAAATTGCGCCCCGTGAAGTGGAAATAGAAACTTTCGAATTAATAGAAATGCCTACCAAAGAGTCCTCTGTCTTTGAAATAACCTGCGGAAAAGGAACTTATGTGCGCTCGCTAGCACGCGATATGGGACGAGATCTGGGGTGCTATGGGCATATCGCTGATTTAAGACGTATCGCCGTCGCACCTTTTGATGAAGAGGATCTCATTACATGGGATGAACTAAAAACAGCAATATCGCCCAATAAAAACACCACAGATGAAAATCAGAGTTCTTTTGAAAGAGACTTCTCAACACTCGATGAACTGTTAATTGAAACGGGAGCCGCATTAGATTGTCTCCCTCATTATCCGCTTACCGGAAGCCAAGCGCAGAGAGTTATGAGAGGGCATTCTATTCCTTTATGTGCTGATAAAACGCCTCTTGATGAAGAGGAGGTTTGTCTCCTCTATAAAGAACAACTTCTTGCTATTGGCATTCTCGCCAAAGGTCTATTTAAACCAAAGCGGATTTTCACAATTTAAGTGATTCTTTCTTATAAACATCTCTTGTTGAAAGATCTTATTCCCTATAAGATTAAGAGAACTATGTTGCTTTTTATTTCTCTACACTCACCTTATTCATATCAAAACTTAAAGAAGTGCGACAAGTCAACACCATTATACACTGTGTCATCTCTTAATGTCACACCCCTCGTATTTGAGAAACTTCATAAGGAGCTTTTTTATTTCTTTTTCTATCGTTTTTACCTATACGTTTGCACCCATTTTTAATGTGCAAGAAAACAATTTGGATTGATTCAATATAAATAAGATCAATAACTTTAAAATGAGAGAAGCTTTAATTTTTAAGGGTATAACTTAACATAAAAATGACAAAATATCATTAAATCAATGTATTAACCATTGAAACACTCATTTTTTGTTCTTATGCTAACCAATTGATCTCAAAAATATGATCATATTGAATATTTTACGAAAAAACTGTTCTAACCTTAAGGAAGATGATCAGAAGGAACTTTTAAAAGCATCTCATTGACTTGAGGTATTGTCTGTCGTTCAATCATGCGGTGCACTCTTATACCGTTAGGAGCACAATTTAAATGACGCAAACGCTTATTAACTTCAGCATCCGCTTTTGTACGACGATGATTATGGCGTAAATAATCAACCCATGTTGGCATATGGTAAGCTTCTGTCCAATATTGGGGTCTTTCTAGATCTCGTAAAAGAACCCATTGACGCGCACCATCACGTAAACGAATATGGCGTCGACGCGTCATCACTTTGAGAAACTCTTCCAGATCATTTTCATGAATTTGATAATCGATCATAATCATGATCGGGCCACTTCTTGCTTTTAGGTCAAGTAAGAGTTCTGGCTCTCTAAAATGATCAAGAGGATTCAAATCTATTTGAGGAATTTCTTGAATTCTAAATTTTACCCCCGCAAGAGCCCCAACAATCAAGAATAGAGAACAAACACTCAAAGCAATTGTTGGAGAATAACCATCCGCCAAAGCACCCCAAATTGCACTTCCAACAGCCATCCCCCCATAAGATGCCGTTTGATAAAGTGCTAAAGCACGCGCAACAACCCAGCGTGGTGTAGAGAGTTGGACAGAGGTATTAAACAATGATAATGCCAAAACCCAACTTAGGCCTGCAGGAAATAAAGCAATATGGCTTACAATCAATGAGCGGCTTATTCCCAATAAAAAGCAAGAAACGGCAAAACCAATAAATGCACTTGCAATAATTGTTTCTGAACGAAAATGATGCCGTACAAATGCATTAATAATCCCTGCTGTCATGGCTCCTAACCCAAAACAACCAAGCAATGTACCATAAAGAAGGGCACTTCCTCCGAGAACTTTATGCGCAACAATTGGCAAAAGGGCTAAAATCGAAATCGCCCCTATACCAAAAAGGAACGCTCGGACCATAATATTCAGGAGATTAGGTGACATCGCAACGTAACGCAAACCATCTGAGACAGCCCCTAACAGCCTTTCTCTTGGCAATAAGTTGTTTTCATCATTCGATTTCCAGAAAAATAATGCACCAATAAGAGGGATATAGCTTATAGCATTAAACAAAAAAGCAGCAGAAGCCCCCAAAGTAGCAATGATGGCTCCCCCAATAGCAGGACCTATACTCCGCATCAAATTAAAACCGACACTATTCAGACTAACAGCAGCAGGAATATTTTCCCTGCTCACAATATCTCCTATCGTTGCTTGCCAAGAAGGATTATAAAAGGCTGTGCCACATCCAATCAAAAACGTAAAAAATAACAAAAGCCAAGGTGTTAGAAATCCCATATAGGCTAAAACAGATAAGATCATGGAGATAACCATCATCATAATCTGTGCGCTCAACATAATTTGACGCCGATTAAAATTATCCGCTAATGCCCCTGCCATCAAAGAAAACATAACAAGTGGTAATGTTGTCGCACTCTGAACAAGCCCAACCATGGAATGCGAAGAACTAATTAACGCCATTAACCACCCTGCTCCAACAGCCTGTATCAGCCCCCCTAAATTAGAAATAAGAGTAGATGACCATAAATTTCGAAATACCGAATTACGAAAAAGCTTGAATGTTGAAATGCTCTGCATCTTTTCCCTCCAAATCGGTATTTATTACTTTTGTTACCACACATACGCTCATAATCTTTGTATCAAAAGGATGCATAAATCTTTAAAAAATTTCTCATAAAACCCTATTTAAATCAATATTTCAAAACAAAAGCCTTTATTTAAAGAAAGGCTTCAAAATGCTGTCAAGGACTAGTATTTTAACCTTCTTTCCTATATAAGAGCGAAAATAGGTAAGAGTCTTCGACTCTTCTTATTTCCTCGCAGACCCTAGCTGAACGACATCTCGGCTATGGGTGACTTTGTGTTTCTTCGTTTTTTGAAAGGATAATACGATGTCGATTACAGCTGAACGTAAACAAGCTCTTGTCGCAGAATACGCAAATAAAGTTGGTGATACAGGATCACCAGAAGTACAGATTGCTGTACTTTCTGAACGTATTTCTAATTTAACAAACCACTTTAAATCTCACAAAAAAGATAATCATTCTCGTCGTGGTCTTTTAAAGATGGTGTCTCAACGCCGGCGCCTTCTTGATTATCTTAAAGGAGTTGACCAAAATCGTTATCAGACACTTATCAAAAAGTTAGGTTTGCGTCGCTAAAAGAAAAATGGGGTGGTGTAAAAAAACCACCCATTTTTTCAATATGTTGCTTTTCGTTAAAAATTTTAAAAACTGACACGTTATTATGGGATAGCACTGCTCATCATTTCGCATTTAAGGCGATTTATCTCTCTCTTCTCGCAACAAAGATGGAAGTAGCTTGTTAGTCTACCCCAGAGCTTAAAAATATGCTACGCAAAGCCAGAATGTGAGCAATCAAAGATTTAAACACTGGTCATTAAGGATAAAAAATGTTCAAAACGCACAAGATAGAAATTGAATGGGCCGGGCGTCCGCTCACCCTTGAAACAGGGAAAATAGCACGTCAAGCTGATGGTGCCGTGATTGCTACCTATGGTGAAACGATTGTCTTAGCAACCGTTGTATCGGCAAAAAGCCCAAAACCAGACCAGGACTTTTTTCCACTCACCGTTAATTATCAAGAAAAATCCTATGCTGTTGGTCGAATACCTGGGGGCTATTTAAAACGTGAAAGTCGGCCAAGTGAAAATGAAACTTTGGTTTCACGCTTAATTGATCGTCCAATTCGTCCTCTCTTCGTTGAGGGGTACAAAAATGATACACAAGTCATTGTTTCCGTTATACAGCATGATCTTGAAAATAATCCCGATATTCTTGCGATGATTGCCGCCTCTGCAGCTTTGACCCTGTCAGGGGTTCCTTTCATGGGACCTATAGCAGGTGCCCGCGTTGGCTATTGTAATGGACAATATGTTCTCAATCCTCATATTGATGAAATGCCTGAATCAAAACTTGATCTTGTGGTTGCTGGAACAGAAAGTGCTGTTTTGATGGTCGAATCAGAAGCACAAGAATTACCAGAAGATATTATGTTGGGTGCTGTGATGTTCGGTCACAAAGGTCTTCAACCTGTCATTGATGCTATTATCAAGCTTGCTGAGGTAGCTGCAAAAGATCCGCGTGATTTTGTTCCTGAAGATCTTTCTGACCTTGAAAAAGCAATGCAAGAAATGGCTGAACAGGGTATACGAAAGGCCTACACAATTACTGATAAGCAAGAACGTTATGCCGCAATTGATGCCTTAAAAACTGAAGTCGTTCATAAGTTTATACCAGAAACAGAAGATGACTGTCAATTTAGTGCTGACCAAATTGCAACCGTCTTTAAACAGTTGCAAGCAAAAATTGTTCGCGGAAACATTCTTGATACAGAAAGGCGTATTGATGGACGCGATCTTTCTACCGTGCGCCCTATCCAATCAGAAGTGGGTATTTTACCCCGCACACATGGTTCTGCGCTCTTTACCCGTGGAGAAACACAAGCGATTGTCGTTGCAACATTGGGGACTGGTGAAGATGAACAATATGTTGATGCCTTAACAGGGATGTACAAGGAAACGTTCCTTCTTCATTACAATTTTCCCCCATTTTCAGTAGGGGAAACAGGACGCCTTGGTTCTCCTGGTCGTCGTGAAATTGGACATGGGAAATTAGCATGGCGAGCAATTCACCCCATGTTGCCAACGAAAGAATCTTTTCCTTATACCATTCGTGCTGTCTCAGAAATTACTGAATCTAACGGATCTTCTTCTATGGCAACGGTTTGTGGAACATCGCTTGCTCTTATGGATGCTGGTGTTCCGCTCGCGCGCCCCGTTGCAGGTATTGCCATGGGATTGATTAAAGAAGGAGAACGCTTTGCTGTTCTGTCTGATATCTTAGGGGATGAAGATCATCTTGGAGATATGGATTTTAAAGTTGCAGGAACAGAAAATGGTATTACTGCTTTGCAAATGGATATCAAAATTGATGGTATTACCGAAGAGATTATGAAAATCGCACTTGAACAAGCTAAAGACGGTCGGATTCATATCCTTCATGAAATGGGCAAAGCTTTAACCAGTGCACGGACTGAACTCAGCGAATTTTCGCCACGTATTGAAGTGATGAATATTGCTGTTGATAAAATTCGCGATGTGATCGGCTCTGGTGGTAAAGTTATTCGAGAAATTGTGGAACAAACTGGAGCAAAAATTAATATTGAAGATGATGGGACCATTAAAATTGCTTCTGCTGATGCTAAAACCATTGAAGCAGCAAAACGCTGGATCCATTCTATTGTCGATGAGCCTGAAGTTGGTGCTATCTACCAAGGAACAGTTGTAAAAACTGCAGACTTTGGTGCATTTATAAACTTTTTTGGTTCTCGTGATGGGCTCGTTCATATCTCTCAACTTGCATCAGAACGCGTCACCAAAACAACGGATATTGTTAAGGAGGGTGATAAGGTTTGGGTTAAACTCATGGGTTTTGATGAGCGTGGAAAAGTTCGGTTATCTATGAAGGTCGTTGATCAAGAAACCGGAAAGGAAATGACCGATGATCAATCGGTGAAAGAAGAAAAATGCGTGGATGAAAAAAAGCAACCTGAAAATAAGCGCCGCCGGAAGAAAAAAGAAGAGTAAGTTTTTCTTCTTATCGTAATCATGAAATGCCATCCCAACATTGGAATGGCATTTTTCTGTGAAAGAGCCACATGTGTTATCATTGTTACCTTTTGAAAATCATGCACTCCCTTATCCAGATCCAAACCAATGCTGGCTAAGTTTCGGTTTAACAGAAATCCCCTCTTCAGAATGGGCTAAAAATTTAAAAGTTATCACGCCTTGGCGACCAGATTTTTTAAAATTTGTCGATACTCAATTTCACTGCTCTCCTCAAATTGATAAAACTCGCATCTATGATGGTGCGCTTTTGCACCTAAGCAAATATCGTGGTTTTAACCAAAATTGTTTTCTTGATTTATTAGAATGCGTTAAACCAAGTGGATGGATTGTAATCAGTGGGAATAAAACGGCTGGTGCTGCTTCAATGATGAAATGGGTCAAAAAAATTGTTCCCATCACCCATAAACTCTCTAAAAATCATGGTCTTGTATTTTGGATGCAAGTTCCTCCAAAAATAGAGAAACAAAATATTGCACAATTGCGCTCACCACCGCTTTCTTTTGATAAATTTCAAACCACTTCTGGTATGTTCTCACATGGTCGTATTGATCTAGGATCTGCGGCGCTTGCTTCTTATATGCCCAAAGTTATTTCTGGAAAAACAGCTGATTTTGGAGCTGGCTGGGGCTATCTTTCTCACGTTGCACTTGAAAGCAATGTAAAACTGACAACTCTTGATCTTTATGAAGCAGATTACAACGCTTTGAAAGCAGCAAAACAGCACCTTAACCTCACAAAAGCCCCTTTTCCAATTCATTTTTATTGGCATGATCTTGTGCATGAGCCTGTCTCAAATCTGTATGACACAATCATTTCAAATCCACCGTTTCACACACAACAAACGACAGATATCTCCTTGGGAAAATATTTTATTATAAATGCTGCAAAATGCTTGAAGTCAGGTGGCAGTCTGCTACTTGTTGCAAACCGCCACTTACCCTATGAAACATTGTTAAAAGATATTTTCCGCACAGTGTTGATTCATGAACAAGCTCATGGTTTCAAAATTATCGAAGCACGAAAATAAACAAAACAAGCAATATCTCTAAAGAATAAAACGAGAAAGATCGATATCAGCAGCAAGCTCGCCAATAGATTGTCTCACATAAGCAGCATCAATCTTAAACGATGTTCCAGCTTTATCGGGCGCTGTAAAAGAAATCTCATCCAAAACACGCTCCATCACAGTTTGCAAACGACGTGCCCCTATATTTTCAATCCTTGCATTTAAATCGACAGCAATATCTGCTAAAGCATCAATCGCATCATCGGTTATTTCCAAATGAACCTCTTCCGTTGCCATAAGAGCAATATATTGTTTAATCAAGCTCGCTTCTGGTTCTGTTAGAATGCGTCGTAAATCCTCCCTTGTTAAAGGGTTGAGCTCCACGCGGATAGGCAAACGTCCTTGAAGTTCTGGTAATAAATCAGATGGCTTAGAAACATGAAATGCACCTGAGGCAATAAAAAGAATATGATCTGTTTTAATTTGCCCATATTTTGTAGCAATTGTTGTTCCTTCCACCAAAGGTAAAAGATCACGTTGGACGCCCTCACGCGAAATCGCAGCACTGGCTCCACCATCCCTCGTTGCGATTTTATCAATCTCGTCGATAAAAACAATACCGTCATTTTCAGCGACACGAAGTGCTTCTTGAATAATTTGTTCTTGATCAAGAAGTTTTTCAGATTCGTCATCAATGAGCGGTTTAAAAGCATCCCGTACTGTCGTTTTACGGACTTTTGTACGACTGCCCATTTTGCCCAAAATATCGGATAAATTCATAATCCCCATTTGCGCCCCAGGCATACCAGGAATATCAAAGGTTGAAGCACTATTGCTATTATTATCAGCTACTTCAATTTCAATCTCTTTCTCATCTAATTCACCTTCACGCAATTTTTTACGAAAACTATCACGGGTAGCCGGACTTGCTGTTTTACCAACAAGGGCATCTAAAACGCGCTCTTCAGCATTCACATGAGCCTTTTCTTTTATTTCATCGCGTTTCTTTTCACGTACAAGAGAAATGGCAATCTCAACAAGGTCTCGAATAATTTGCTCAACATCACGCCCCACATAACCAACTTCAGTAAATTTAGTCGCTTCTACTTTCACGAAGGGGGCTCCAGAAAGTTTTGCTAATCGACGTGCGATCCCTGTCTTACCAACACCTGTTGGTCCTATCATTAAAATATTTTTTGGCATCACTTCTTCACGCATCGGCTCATCAAGCTGTTGTCTACGCCACCGATTACGCAGTGCAATAGCTACAGAACGTTTAGCATCATTTTGGCCAATAATAAAACGATCAAGTTCAGAAACAGTCTCACGAGGGGAAAATACAACACACATTTAAATAGCTTTCTCTAAAGAAGATAATTCTGCATCCAATGTTTCAATCGTAAAATGATCATTGGTGTAAACACAAATTTTAGCGGCAATAGCCATAGCCCTACGGGCAATCGTTTCGGCATCCAAATCCAAGTCCATGAGTGCTCGCGCTGCTGAAAGAGCAAAATTTCCTCCAGAACCAATGGCCATAACCCCATCTTCTGGTTCTAAAACATCACCAAGCCCTGTTAGAGCTAAAGTTACTTTCTTATCCGCCACGAGCATCATTGCTTCTAGACGACGCAAATAACGATCTGTTCGCCAATCCTTTGCAAGTTCTACACATGCACGCATAAGCTGATCAGGATATTGCTCAAGCTTTGTTTCCAATCTTTCCAATAATGTAAAAGCATCTGCCGTAGCACCTGCAAAACCAGCAATAACCACTCCGCTCTTCCCAAGTCGACGGACTTTACGCGCATTACCCTTCATAATCGTTTGTCCAAGAGAGACCTGACCGTCACCAGCCATCACGACTTTGCCACCTTTTCGTACTGTAATAATCGTTGTACCATACATTATGTCTGGCTTATGTTCTGTCATAAGGACACTCCTTAAATATTACTTTTCTTTTTAATATTATCTTTTCATCCAATGTAAAACTCAATAACTATTGTCCTATTTAAGAACATATATAGCAAAACACAATGATTCAGCATCACTCAATTTGTTTAAATTGAAAAAATGATATTATTGTTGTCAATGTAAATTACTGCTAAATAGTTTTATGTAAACAGTTTGTGCCTTTATAGAGGGAAATTATGAAAAAAATAGCTATAGGAACCTTAGGTGGAACAATTGCAATGACTGCTGATCGTTTTGGTCACATGCAACCGACTTTAACCTCAGATAACCTCATAAAAAGTGTTCCTGATTTAAATAACATTGCTGATATTCATGCACAAACATTAATACAAATGCCAAGTGGATCTTTATCTTTTAAAATTCTTTTTGAAATAATCAAGTGGGCAAAACAACAAATAAACGCTGGTGCAGAAGGAATTGTTTTAACGCAAGGGACTGATACTTTGGAAGAAACAGCTTTTTTCCTTTCTCTTTATTGGAAGGAAGCTGAACCACTCATCATAACCGGTGCTATGCGTACCCCTCACGAAGCAGGCGCTGATGGACCCGCTAATATTTTAGCAGCAACGCGTGTCGCAGCCGCCCCACAAAGCCGTAATAGAGGCGTTCTCGTTGTCATTAATGATACGATTCATTCACCTTATTGGCTCTATAAAAGCCATACCGTCAAGGTTGAAACATTTCAATCAGGACTTGTCGGTATTCTAGGGACTATTTTAGAAGGAAAACTCATTTATTTCAATGACCGAAAATTTTTTCCAATGACGTTTGATCTTCCCCAAAACTGCGATCATCAAATTGCACTTCTCTATTCCTCTTTATCTTCTGATGCACATTTAATGAAACTCTGTCTTGAAAGTGGGTATTATGCTGGACTTGTTATCGCTGGTTTTGGTTCAGGACACTGTAGTTTTCAAGAGGCAGATCTTGTAAAACAATACGCACAAAAAATACCAATTATTATTGCGAGTCGTTGTTGTAATGGCTCAACAACTCGTATAACCTATGGTTATAAAGGTTCAGAAATCGATATGATTGCTTCAGGTGCTCTCATGTCGGGTTATTTATCAGCCGTAAAAGCACGTCTTCTTTTATGGACTTTTTTAGCACAAGAGTACTCATTGGCACAAATCCGCGCACACTGGAATGACTGGACGATAAGTTAATAAAAATGATCTGTTATCTTAAAGAAGAGAGCATGCAAAACAAAATTTATTTAAATACAAAGCAATTCGTCCTCCGCTCTTCATCGATTGCTGCGGCAAAAAAATTTCGATAAATAAAAATGATTAATACGACTATACAAAAAATTAACCAAGAAGATAATTTAGTCAAATCCATTTCTGACCGATATTCACCTTATCGTGTTTTTACAGCGCAAGAATGGTCAGAGTTTCGTGCGGACACACCTCTTACTTTGACTTTTGATGAAATTAAACGTTTACGCTCTATCGATGATCCTATCGACCTTGAAGAAGTCCAACGCATTTATCTTTCTTTATCGCGTCTACTCTCATGCCATGTTGAAGCAGTCCAGGAACTTTTTCACAAACGTCAGCAGTTTCTCCATCAAGAAGAGAATCAAAAAACACCCTTTATTATTGGAATTGCTGGTTCTGTCGCAGTAGGAAAATCAACCACCGCTCGTATCCTTCAAGAACTATTGAAACGTTGGACATCTAGCCTTAAAGTTGATCTGATCACAACGGATGGTTTTCTCTATCCTAATGCGATCTTAGAGCAAAAAAATCGTATGAATCGTAAAGGATTTCCTGATTCCTACGACATTAAAAAATTGCTGTGCTTTCTTTCAGCTATAAAAGCAGGTATTGGAAATGTCCCTGCTCCTCTTTATTCTCATATGACTTATGATGTTCTAGAAAATCAGACAATTACCATTGACCGTCCTGATATTTTGATTGTTGAAGGGATTAATGTACTACAGGTTAGTGATCTTCCTAAAGATGGGAAAGCCATTCCTTTCGTGTCGGACTTTTTTGATTTTTCAATCTATGTCGATGCCGAAACAGAAGTCATTCGTCACTGGTATTTAGAGCGTTTTAAACGTTTACGTAAAACAGCTTTTCAAAATCCTGAATCCTATTTTCACCGTTATGCCCTGCTTAATGAAAAAGAAGCCTCAAAAATCGCTGAGGATCTTTGGCAAACGATTAATTTAAAAAATTTACAAGAAAACATATTGCCAACACGACCACGATCCAATCTCATTCTACGAAAGGGAAAAAATCATTTGGTCGAGTATGTCGCACTTAGACGACTATAAGGATTTCATAAACTATGCACCAGCACCCCATTCATTTTAGCTCAGTACGTATCGATACCAGTTGCCCTATCATCTTGGTAAACCAAAGAAATCTTGCCAACTTATCACTTGATGCCTCAACAAAAGCATGGATAAAAGTTAATGATTTTACTGGCAAAGCAGGACAAATACTCTTTGTTCCTCACGAAACTGGGCACTTAAAAAAAGTTTTATTTGGAATTGGCGACGGGAGCGATCCCTTTATCACAGGACTGCTTGCTCAAAAACTTCCTGCTGGTTACTGGCATTTAGAAGGTGAAACCTCTGATGAAATAAATGCCTATCTTGGATTGGCACTGGGAAGCTATCAATTTAAGCGTTATCGCCAAAACTTTTCCTCCAAAACATTGTCGGTCTATGTCAATGAGTCCGTTGATTTTGATGAGCTCCAACGTATTTATGAAGCTGTCTTCTTCGTCCGTGATCTTATCAATCTTCCAGCTAATGATATGACCCCTGATACTCTCGAAGAAGAAACACGGCAACTAGGGAAAATATACGGTGCTCATGTCAAAAGTATTTGTGGAGATGATCTCTTAAGCCATAATTTTCCGATGATCCACGCCGTAGGACGAGCAGGCAGCACTGCACCGCGACTTATTGAGTTACACTGGGGTCAAGAACATCATCCTACAATAACGTTGGTAGGTAAAGGCGTAACTTTTGATACAGGGGGACTGGATATTAAATCAGCCAATAATATGTTGCTTATGAAAAAAGACATGGGGGGTGGAGCACATGTTTTGGGATTGGCTAAACTGATCATGGATGCAAAATTGCCTTTCCGTCTACGTGTTTTGATTCCAGCTGTAGAAAATGCAATTTCTGCCAATGCTTACCGACCAGGTGATATTCTTAAAAGTCGTAAAGGTTTAAGTGTTGAAGTGGGCAATACAGACGCTGAAGGACGACTTGTCCTTGCTGATGCTCTCGCCTATGGTGATGAAGAAAGTCCAAAATTCATGCTTTGTATGGCTACTTTAACGGGGGCAGCACGTATCGCATTAGGACCAGATCTTCCCGCATTTTATTGTAATGATTCAATATGGGCACAACAAATTTCTGAATCGGCTCACGCTGTTTTCGATCCTCTTTGGCAAATGCCCCTTTGGAAACCTTACCAAGAGATGTTATCATCCCCCATTGCTGACCTGAACAATGTAACTGGAAATAGCTTTGCTGGCTCTATAACAGCTGCTTTATTTCTTAATTCTTTTGTTGAAAAAGCTGAACATTTTGCACATTTCGACCTTTATGGATGGGTTCCAAAAGAAAAACCAGGATACCCCGTAGGGGGATCCGCACAAACGATTCGTGCCCTTTATAATATTTTAAAAAAATGACGTTTGACACAAAATATCCATAAAGATAGACAATTTTGCTGCTTCAAAAGAATTATCTTATGGTCTTAAAGTATGCTCTTGGCTTTATTTAAAGATGAGGCGTTGTGTTTGTGTAGTTGTCGTGAATTCTATTTCAAAATAAAATGAAGAGAAACAAATGGTCTCTAAAGATCCAAGATTACATGCATTTAGAGAAGATCTAGCAGATAAATGTCTCGAAACAGAAATTACAGCGCAGCGCTTTGTGCAAGGTGAAAAAAGACGTGTTAATGTCCCTGTTGCTGGACTGTTTAAAGAAAACAATAAAAAAAGTGAAATGCAGACAGAGTGCTTATTCGGGGAAGAGCTTCTTATCTTTGAACATGGCGAAACAATGTCTTGGGGACAATCCCTCAAAGATAATTATGTTGGCTATATTGATACAACAGCACTTTGTACATCAACCGTAAAGCAAACACATATCGTTTCAGTTCCACGTACTTTTCAGTATTTCCAAGCTGATTTGTGTGGGCCAATGGAGTATCCTTTATCCATGGGAAGTAAAGTAAGTGTCATTGATGAAGTTGAAGTCCGTGAAACCATGTATTCTATACTTGAAAATGGGAAAGCAATTATTAGCAATCATCTTAGTCCCATTGAACAAGTTTATAAAGATTATGTTACTGTCGCTGAGATGTTTATCCGCACGCCTTACCTTTGGGGTGGGACCAGTGGCTTTGGACTTGATTGCTCAGGAATCATCCAACTTTCTATGATAATGACTGGTCAAATGGTTTTACGCGATACTGACATGCAACAGAAAACTATAGGAAATCTAATCTCAGACAGTGATAAACTTCAACGAGGTGATTTAATTTTTTGGCAAGGCCATGCTGCCATTATGGTTGATCATGAGAATATCGTTCATGCAAATGGCTTCTCTATGGACGTTAAGATCGAACCATTAGAGGAAGTCATTACACGTATTGCTCAAACATATCAACGGTATCCCATAGAAAAACGCCGACCAATTCGAGAAACTTAATCCCTTTCCTATAAAAAACAAATCATTGAATGTTTTTTATATTTAATCGTTCATTAGTCGTATGTTTTATGTGTTTTAAAATTGTTTTTCAAATTACACACCACTCTTTGTACATTCAAGAGAAAAAGGGTAATTTATGATGATAAAACAATATGTTATTATATTAAATGTATTACGATAATACTTAAAGTCTTGAACATGTAAAATAATCTCTCATGACAAGCTCAAAGAATTTTCTTCTAAAGAGTCTTTTGATTTTTCCTATCATCGATATCTTATGAAATAAATACCCCTGATATCTCTTAGCACCCCAAAGCTCAACTCACAACAATACGCATAAAAAGTATAAATCCATTATCTGGCACCATTTTATGCTTCTGAAGCATGCAAAGCGATCATTATAAGCTTTTCCATCTAATATGAAAAATTATAAATAAATACTTATATTTAAACAATATTTTCTTCTTATACTCATTAAAGAAGATGATTTTTTAATACCTGAACCAATGGTTTATCAGCATCAGGCATAGGATATCTCTCAAGATCATTCATAAAAACCCATTTTAAATTTTGCCCTTCTCGTCCTTGAGCAACACCTTCATAATGACGACAAAGATACAACGGCATTAGGAGATGAAATGTCGCATAGCTATGGCTCGCAAACGTTAAAGGGTGTAAATTATCCACCCGAACATACACGCCAATCTCTTCTTCTAGTTCACGAATCAATGAGATTTCTGGAGTTTCACCATGTTCAACCTTTCCACCAGGAAACTCCCATAAACCAGCCAGCGATTTTCCTTCAGGACGCTTGGTAAGCAAAACACGATTATTTTGATCTAACAATGCGCAAGCAACAACAAGAAGAAGGGAATTTTTTATACCCATATCGCTCTCCAATGAGAATATAATTATCTCTTTATCATATTCACTTACCTCAAAAAGAATTCATATATCTCATTCTCTTTTTTTTAATAATAGGCCGTTATATGTAAAGAACGTGCATCCATTAACTTCTGTAATCGCCATTGATCATAACGTATTCCTTGGTCAAATCGCAAGACCAAACCGTCGCCTTACCAGCGCCCAAACCAATATCAACACGAATTGTGATGTGTTTACCTCGCATATAAGCGGCTATTGCTTCTTCGCAATAGTTAGGGTCTCGTTCACCATTGACAGCTAAGCGATATTCCCCAAACCAAATCGTCAACAGATCACGATCCACTTCAACACCGGCCTTTCCAACCGCCATAACGACTCGCCCCCAGTTGGCATCTTCACCGGCAATAGCCGTTTTTACAAGCGGTGAATTTGCAATGGATAAAGCAATCGTTTTCGCTGCATTGTTTGTTGTAGCACCACTCACATTCACTTCAATTAAATGACGCGCACCTTCTCCATCACAAACAACTTGGAGTGCAAGTTCATGCAGAAGTTCACTCAATTGTTTCACAAAAACACCATAACGTGGATCAGCCCTCTGGGTAAGAGGAGGAAAGTTTTCTTTTCCTGTCGCAAACAACATAAGCGTATCTGATGTCGAAGTATCGCTATCGACAGTAATCGAATTGAAAGAACCCTCAACAGCCTCTGATAACATGGATTGAAGCATCTCGGAAGAAATAGTCGCATCACTGACCACAAACGAGAGCATTGTTGCCATATCGGGGGCAATCATCCCAGCACCTTTTGCAATTCCATGAATGGTAACATTCGCCCCCCCACAATCAAAGGTATGCGTCGCAAGTTTTGGAAATGTATCGGTTGTCATGATGGCTTTTGCAGCTTCCAACCAATTTCCCTCTTCTGCTGTCTCTGCCATACCTGGTAAAAGATTTACAATACCTGAAGCATCCATTGGCTCACCAATAACACCTGTAGAAGCTATAAAAATTTCATTTTCTCTTACCTTTAAAGTGTCAGCTGCTGCACAGATGATTTCATTGGTTGTGTTCTTTCCTTTACTCCCCGTAAAAGCATTTGCATTTCCAGAATTCACAACAACACCCCTCGCAACCCCATGGGGAAGCGATGCACGACAATGCTCTACAGGGGCAGATGGACATTTTGAACGTGTGAAAACACCTGCCACACTCACTGGTTTATCGAATACAATAAAAAGGAGATCTGTACGATCTTTATATTTAATCCCAGCTTTAGCTGTTGCTATCCGTACACCAGATAATGGGGAAAGCTCTTGGATATTTTGGGGTTTCAAAGGAGATATTTTAAAAACCACACTATGCTTTCTATAAAAACAAATAAAATGACTACAGATTAATAACCTCTTATAGAAAACTGCTAGGTTTTTTTGAAAAAACGAACCTAGCGAACTCTCTATTAAAGAGGCTATCTATTTATTTTTTCTCGTTATTCGGTATCTTCTTCGTCGGATGTCTCATCGGGAAGCAGCGTTCCATTTTGATTAAGCGATTCCATGATTTTTGTAACATTAGGATCAGGATATTTCACATCTATCTTGCTACGCAAATCAACAATGAGTTCTTGATAGCGCTTTTTTATCAACTGTGTGCGCAACATCTCTTTAACATCATCAAATGCAGGAGGCTGTTTTACACGACGATCTTCTAATTTAATAATATGCCAACCAAAAGGACTTTCAACGGGTTGTTTCGTGTATTCGCCAACTTTCAAACCAAATGCTGCATCTTCAAAAGGCTTAACCATTTGACCATGACTAAAATAACCAAGATCACCCCCAACAGCAGCGGAACCATCTGTTGAACTTTTCTTGGCAATCTCTTCAAAATCTTCTCCTTTATTTAAATGCTTAATGATAGCTTCTGCTTCTTTTCTGGTTTTGACCAAAATATGACGAGCTTTAACTTCATCTTCTTTAGGTAAAGCAGCGATTTCTTGCTTATAAAGAACTTCCAAATCAGTATCCGAGATTTTGTCAACAATCGCCTGTTTAAAATAAAGCTGTTGGAGCACATTGTCACGCATAACTGCCATTCGTTTATCGTAAGCTTCTGTCTTATCAAGACCTTTGCTTTTGGCTGCTTTTGCAAGTGCCTGCATATCCAAATAAGCTTTTAAGACCATAACACGGCGTTGTTCATCAGGAAAACGGGCTAAATTAGGATTTATTTCAAGTGCTAACTCATCCAATTGTCCTGCTGTAATATCCTTTCCATCAATAACAGCCATAACATGAGAAGGAGAAACGGCTTTTTCAGAAGCTTTCTCCAAAGTCTTTAAATCATTCGACGATGAATTCGCACCTTCTTGGGCCCTCACCCCTAAACTTGTACTTGCCAATAAAGTTGATGCTAAAAACAGCGTGATAAAGTTAAATTTCATAAATATACTCCTTAAAAATGCAAGGCAGGTTCAAGATTCCAATTTTCTTTACCATAACACTTTAATCTTTAAACAGAGAGAAATAAATCAGTAATTTTATTTTAAAAAGTATAAAATTGCCCTTCTATCTCGGTTTCTTCAACCCTATCTAACACAAATAAAAAACATGATAATGGAAAAAATGGCATATTGTATATTAAATTACTTTGTATTGTATCTGTTAAATAACATACCTAAAGTTGACATAGCGCCCTTGGCCTCTTATCTCTACTCTACAATTTAAAGTGAAAAATTGCACACCGGCAAGTATAATGGTACCATCTGCATTTCATGATATCAGAAGACTTAAAGAAAATGTGGAACATGGGGAGATCATATGAATTTCCCAATAAGAGTGACAACAATTAAAAGAAAGGGCCAGAGATGGTCAGTTTAAGTGTTTTTGCACGTAAATTTTTTGGTTCAGCTCATGAGAGACGTCTCAAAGCACTCCGCCAAAAAGTTGCACAAATTAATGCTTTGGAAGAACAATTTGTAAAATTAAGCGATGAGCAGCTTTGCCAAAAGACAGAAGTCTTTCGTAAACGTCTTAGTGAAGGTGAAAGTGTTGATTTACTCTTACCAGAAGCGTTTGCAACGGTTCGTGAAGCCGCAAAACGTGTTTATGATATGCGTCCTTTTGACGTACAACTTATTGGTGGAATGGTCCTTCACAACTGTGGCATAGCTGAAATGCGTACCGGTGAAGGTAAAACATTAATGGCCACTCTACCAATTTATCTCAATGCATTGGAAGGTAAAGGCGTTCATGTTGTGACAGTAAACGATTATCTTGCCAGTCGTGATGCTGAAACAATGGGAAAAATTTTTAGTTTTCTTGGGCTTACAACGGGTGTCATTCTTCATGATCTTGATAGCGATGCCCGTAGAGCAGCCTATGCATGTGACATCACCTATGCGACAAATAATGAACTAGGTTTTGATTATTTACGTGATAATATGGCTTTCGATCATAGTCAAATGGTTCAACGTGGGCACCACTATGCAATTGTCGATGAAGTGGATTCTATCCTCATTGATGAAGCGCGTACACCCCTTATTATTTCTGGTCCTCTAGAAGATCGTACAGACTTTTATAACCTTATTGACACATTTATTCCTGCCTTAACGCCAGAAGACTATGAAATAGATGAAAAACAAAAAACAACAACCTTTACCGAAGTTGGTACTGAAAAAATTGAAAAAATGCTCGAACAAGCTGGGTATCTTAAAGGTGAAAGTCTTTACGACATAGAAAATGTCGCTATCGTTCATCATGTTAATAATGCTCTAAAAGCCCATAAACTCTTTGTTCGCGATAAAGATTACATTGTTCGCAATGATGAAATTGTGATCATTGATGAATTTACAGGTCGTATGATGCCTGGACGACGTTATTCTGAGGGACTGCATCAAGCGTTGGAAGCTAAAGAACATGTTGCTATTCAACCAGAAAATCAGACACTTGCTTCCATCACTTTCCAAAATTATTTCCGCATGTATAGAAAATTATCTGGAATGACTGGAACTGCAACAACAGAAGCCGAAGAATTCAGAAATATTTATGGTCTTGACGTTGTTGAAGTTCCAACCAATTTGCCAGTACAACGTCTTGATGAAGACGATGAAATTTATCGAACAGCAGAAGAGAAATATCGGGCGATTGTACGTAATATCCGTCAAGCGCACGAAAAAAAACAGCCTATTCTTGTTGGAACAACCTCTATTGAAAAGTCAGAACAATTGGCAGAACGTTTGCGAAAAGAGGGTATTACCGATTTTAGAGTCTTAAATGCTCGCTATCACGAGCAAGAAGCATACATCATAGCGCAAGCAGGTGTTCCTGGTGCTCTTACCATCGCAACCAACATGGCAGGACGCGGTACAGATATACAGCTTGGTGGTAATGTTGAAATGCGCATCCGACAAGAATTACACGATATCCCCGAAGGGCCAGAGCGAACCGCTAAAATTGAAGAAATCAAAAAAGATGTCAAACAACTTAAAGAAGAGGCTTTAGCGGCTGGGGGACTTTACGTTATTGCGACTGAACGCCATGAAAGCCGTCGTATTGATAATCAGCTTCGTGGGCGTTCTGGTCGCCAAGGCGATCCTGGTCGCTCAAAATTCTTTCTTTCTCTTCAAGATGATCTTATGCGTATCTTCGGCTCCAACCGTATGGATAGCATGCTACAGAAACTTGGATTGAAAGAAAATGAAGCTATTATCCATCCGTGGATTAATAAAGCTCTTGAAAAAGCACAAAAAAAGGTTGAAGCACGAAACTTTGAAATTCGTAAAAATCTGCTAAAATATGATGATGTCATGAATGATCAACGCAAGGTTATTTTTGAACAGCGTATGGAGATCATGAATGCGGACGATTTATCAGAAATGATCCATGAAATGCGCGATGAAGTTGTGGAAGATCTGGTAGAGACTTATATTCCATCAGGAACATATTCTGAAAAATGGGATGTAAAAACTCTCGAAGAGGAGATTCAAGAGCTCTTTAATCTTGAACTTCCTGTGCAAGAATGGGCAAAAGAAGATGGAATTGCCGAAGAACAAATTTTAGAGCGTATCTCAGATGCTGTTACAAAACTCGAAAATGAGCGTACTGAACGCTACTCTCCAGAGGTTATGGCTTATTTTCACAAAGCAGTATTGCTCGAAACCATTGACACGTTATGGCGTGAACATCTGGTCAGTTTAGATCATTTACGTTCTGTTGTGGGTTTTCGTGGTTATGCGCAGCGAGATCCACTCAATGAATATAAAACAGAATCTTTTGAGCTCTTTCAAGGTATGTTGAGAAATTTGCGCCGGATTGTCACTTCTAAACTTATGCGCTTTGAAATTATTCAACAACCTACCGAACCGGTCATGCCTGAACAAACTGGTGCTGATTCTTCTGTCTTTAATGATCAAAATCAAGGAAATGGTTCCCCCTTATGGGCACGAGCACAAGAAAATAGGTTTGTTAATCCACAAGACCGTGACCCCAATGATGTAACAACATGGGGAAAAGTTGGACGCAATGAACGTTGCCCTTGCGGTTCAGAGAAAAAATACAAACACTGTCATGGAGCCTTTGTTTGAAAAGCAAACAATGAAGATGAATAAAAAGCGAAACTATGAACAAGAATTACGCGCAGCTGGTCTAAGAGTAACGCGCCAGCGGCGTGTTATTCTTGATATTTTGGCTGATACAAACGATCATCCCAATGCATGTGAAATTTTTCAGCGTGCAAACAAAATAGATTCGAGTATTTCGCTCTCAACAGTTTATCGAACCATGAAAACGTTGGAAGTAAATGGAACAATTCACCGTCATACCTTTAGTGGTGGACCTTCTCGTTTTGAGCAAGCCGATGGGCAACATCATGATCATCTCATTGATATAGAAACAGGACAAGTTATTGAATTTCATTCTGATGTTATTGAAAAATTGCAAGAGGAAATTGCAAAATCCCTTGGCTATGATATTATTCATCACCGTCTTGAACTTTACGGAAAAAAACTCTTAAAGAAATGATCCTATATCATGAGATGGAGATATCTCAAACAAATCGGGTTTTATAAAAATTTCACTTGAAAATAGAATAGTTTTCATTGGCAAAAAAGTTTTTCTACTTTATTACCGCTTTTTGTATGATGCTATACTACGGTAATTCGTTGCCAGTGTTCTAACAAAAAAGCATTGCAATAAGATATTATAAAAAATTGTATTATGAAAAATTAGGCCAATATTATCATGGTTTCTTTGCCACAAGATCGCATAAAACAACTTGAAAAGCGCTTTGAAATAATTGAAAGCCAAATGACAGCCAATCCAAATGCTGAAACATATGTCAAATTAGCTTCTGAATATGCAGAACTACAACCTGTTATTGCCTCTATACGCGCATTAAATGCTCTTTACGCAGAGATTAGAGAATTAGAAACGATTATCAACGATAAACAAACAGATATAGAGATGCGTCATCTGGCCCAAGAAGAACTCCCATCGTTATATAAAAAGGTAGAACACCTAGAAAAAGAACTCCAGATTCTTCTTTTGCCTAAAGATGTTGCTGATGAAAAAAGCGCTATTGTTGAAATTCGAGCAGGAACGGGTGGATCAGAAGCAGCACTTTTTTCCGGTGATCTTTTCCGTATGTATGAACGTTATGCTCATGCTCATCATTGGAAAGTAGAGGTTATTTCACTCAGTGAGGGGGAAGTTGGCGGATATAAAGAGATTATTGCGACCATCTCAGGCAAAGGTGTCTTTTCTAAATTGAAATATGAATCAGGTGTCCATCGTGTGCAACGCATTCCTGAAACAGAGACCGGAGGACGTATCCATACATCAGCTGCTACTGTTGCAGTGCTTCCAGAAGCTGAGGAAATTGATATTAATATTCGTCCTGAAGATATTCGTATTGATACAATGCGTGCATCTGGAGCAGGAGGACAGCATGTCAATACAACGGATTCAGCTGTTCGTATCACGCATATTCCAACAGGAATTATGGTGGTACAAGCAGAAAAATCACAACATCAAAACCGAGCACGAGCCCTTCAAATTTTACGGGCACGTTTGTTCGACATCGAACGACAAAAAGTGGAAAGTGAACGTTCAGCTTCTCGTAAAAACCAAGTTGGTTCCGGTGATCGTTCAGAACGTATTCGTACCTATAATTTTCCACAAGGACGCGTCACGGATCACCGTATTAATCTAACCCTTTATAAGCTTGATCGAATTTTGGAAGGAGATCTTGATGAGCTTATTCATGCACTCATCTCAGATCATCAAACAACACTTCTCATGGAAATGGATAATCATTGAACAAATATTCTTTCAAGAATGTCATCCAACAAACGCGAGAAAAATTGCGCACGAAAGGAATTTTAGAAGCCGATCTCGATGCGAAAATACTCGTTGAATGGATAACAGGAATAAATGCTGCTGAAAGAATTTCTAGACCAGATATGCATGTATCTTCTGAGCAGATTATACAAATAGAACAGGCTGTACAACGGCGTATTGCAGGCGAACCGGTTTACCGCATTATAGGAATAAGAGAATTTTATGGCATACCTCTCAAATTGTCTCAAGAGACGTTAGAGCCCCGTCCGGATACAGAAACGCTCATCGATCTTGTTCTCCCTTTCCTAAAAAAACAGGTCGAAAATTCGAAAAAAATAACACTCCTTGATATGGGTACGGGAAGTGGTGCTATTGCGATTGCCATTCTAAAACAAATTCCCCAGTCCTATGCAGTGGCGGTCGATATTTCTGAAGATGCCCTTAAAACAGCGATAAAAAATGCAAAAAATGCTGAAGTCATACATCGCTTCACACCTCTCCTTAGTGATTGGTTTGATGCGATCACAGATCACTTTGATTTTATTGTTTCCAATCCACCCTATATCCCTGCAAAAGATATCAAAAAACTTGCAAAAGAAGTGCGCTTATATGATCCATTGCGTGCTCTGATCGGTGGAGAAGATGGGCTTGATTTTTATCGAAAGCTCGCCCATGAAGCAGCTAACCACTTAAAAGAAAATGGCTATGTTGCCGTTGAAATCGGTTACTCTCAAGAAAAAGACGTCTGCGATTTATTTGAAAAAAATGGTTTTCAATGTTTAGAAATACGCAAAGACCTCAGTGGGATACCCCGCGCACTTCTGTTTGCGTGCAAGCCTTAAAATTCCCAATCATCATCCGTGGTCGCAACCGCCTTGCCAATGACATAGGAAGAACCAGCCCCTGAAAAAAAGTCATGATTCTCATCAGAGTTTGGTGATAAAGCCGCTAAAATAGCAGGATTAACACGACAAACCTCAGGGGGGAAAAGGGCTTCAAAACCTAAATTCATTAAAGCTTTGTTGGCATTATAATGAAGAAAAATTTTTACATCTTCTGTCAATCCAAGGGTATCATAAAGATCTTCAGTATATTTGCACTCAATGTTATAAAGATCAAAGAGCAAGTTAAAAGCAAAATCTTTAATTTCTTGTCTTTTTGTTTCATCAAGCTTTGCATAGCCCAATTGAAATTTATAGCCTATATAATAACCATGGACTGCTTCATCACGAATGATAAGCCGAATGAGATCTGCTGTATTGGTCAGCTTAGCGCGACTAGCCCAATACATGGGCAAGTAAAAACCAGAATAAAATAAAAAGCTTTCCAGCAAGGTCGACGCAATTTTTTTCTTGAGTGGATCATTTGCTTCATAACGCTCAAGGACTAATCTAGCCTTTTTCTGCAAATGACTATTTTCTTCTGACCATCTAAATGCATCATCAACTTCTACCGTCGAACAAAGGGTTGAAAAAATAGAGGAATAAGAACGTGCATGAACCGCTTCCATGAAGGCAATATTCGTCAAAACCGCCTCCTCATGCTCTGTTATCGCATCAGCAAGCAATGAAATGGCACCCACGGTGTTTTGAATGGTATCTAGAAGCGTTAATCCTGTAAAAACACGAATCGTCAATTGACGCTCTTCATCCGTTAAACTTGACCATGAGGGAATATCATTGGAAAGTGGAACCTTCTCAGGCAACCAAAAATTTCCAGTTAAGCGGTTCCATACTTCAAGATCTTTCTCATCATGCAATCTATTCCAATTAACAGCAGACACAACAGGATTTTTGGTTGTAATCTTTGTCATATGATGACCTCCTATAAACTGCACGAAACACAGCCATCGACCTCTGTCCCACTCAATGCAACTTGCCGCAGTCGTACGTAGTAAATACTCTTTATACCCTTTTTCCAAGCATAAATTTGTGCGCGGTTAATATCACGTGTGGTCGCGGTATCAGGAAAAAATAGTGTTAATGAAAGACCTTGATCGACATGCTGGGTCGCAGCAGCATAGGTATCTATAATTTTTTCAGGACCAATCTCATAAGCATCTTGGTAAAAATTTAAATTCGTATTATCCATATAAGGAGCGGGATAGTAAACACGCCCAATTTTTCCCTCTTTGCGAATCTCAATTTTTGAAGCAATTGGATGAATAGAAGAAGTGGCATGATTAATATAGGAAATCGATCCCGTAGGAGGAACTGCCTGCAAATTACGGTTATAAAGTCCATACTCAATAACGTTTTTCTTGAGCTCCTGCCAATCCTTTTGATCTGGGATAACAATATTATTCCGTGTAAAAAGATCTTGTACAAGTGCAAATTGTGGTTTCCATTCTTTTTCAATATATTTTTCGAAAAAACGTCCATCGGCATAAGCTGATTTTTCAAATCCTGCAAACATTTCTTGACGTTCGCGCGCAATTAAGTTGGAAGCCCGTATAGCGTGATATGTCACAATATAAAAATAGATATTGGTAAAATCAATCGCTTCTGGAGACCCATAATAGATTTGTTCACGCGCGAGAAATCCATGCAAATTCATTTGTCCCAAACCAATCGCATGACTTTCAGCATTGCCTTTCGCAATGGAAGGAACGCAAGCAATATTACTCATATCCGAAACCGCAGTGAGAGCACGAACAGCAGATTCTACGGTCTGTCCGAAATCAGGACTTTCCATTGCTTTGGCAATATTCATAGAACCAAGATTACAGGATATATCACTTCCAATCGTGCGATAGGTTAAATCTGTCTCCAGTTCACTGGCCTCACTCACCTGCAAAATTTCTGAACATAAATTGCTCATACTTATGCGCCCAGCAATCGGATTGGTTCGATTAGCAGTGTCCTCAAATAAAATATAAGGATAACCAGATTCAAATTGAATTTCCGCTAATGTCTGAAAAAAAACGCGTGCACTTATTTTCTTCTTACGAATTTTTGCATTATCAACAAAAGAGCGATAATGCTCCGTTAAAGAAATATCGCTAAAAGGTTTGCCTGTTACACGCTCAATATCATAAGATGAGAAGAGATACATGTCCTCATTATTGCGTGCAAGCTCAAAAGTAATATCAGGAATAACCACACCAAGCGAAAGTGTCTTGATTCTAACTTTTTCATCCGCATTTTCACGCTTTGTATCCAAAAACTTCATAATATCTAAATGATGAGCATGCAAATAAACAGCTCCAGCCCCCTGTCGCGCCCCAAGCTGATTGGCATAAGAAAAAGAATCTTCTAAAAGTTTCATCACCGGTAAAACACCAGATGATTGATTTTCTATTTGCTTAATTGGCGCTCCAGCCTCCCGCAAATTGGTTAAACAAAGAGCCACACCTCCACCGCGTTTTGAAAGCTGTAAAGCCGAATTAACTGCACGACCTATCGATTCCATATTATCTTCAACACGGAGCAAAAAACACGAAACCAATTCACCGCGTTGTTTTTTTCCCGCATTTAAAAATGTTGGCGTTGCTGGTTGAAAACGCCCTGTAATAATCTCGTCCACAAAACTTTCAGCAAGAGCTTTATTCCCTTGTGCCAAATATAAAGCCACAAGACAGACACGATCTTCATAACGTTCAAGATAACGCTTCCCATCAAAAGTCTTTAGCGTATAACTGGTGTAGTATTTAAATGCACCCAGAAAAGTAGGAAAACGAAATTTAAATGCATAAGCACGTTTAAAAAGCTTTTTAATAAAAGAAAAATCATAAAGCTCAAATAAAGCTTTTTCATAATAACCTTCTTCTATTAAGTAATCTATTTTTTCCTTCAGGTTATGAAAAAAAACTGTATTTTGATTAACATGCTGAAGGAAATATTGCCGCGCAGCAAGCCGATCCATATCAAATTGGATATGACCATTTTCATCATAAAGATTAAGCATCGCATTCAGCGCATGATAATCAGTAATCTGATCGGACTTCTGCGACTGTTTTATACCAATTGTTTCCAAAATCTTTCCAATCCCTTTTTTACACAAAGAACGTCTTCATCCGTTCCACGCAGCTCAAAACGATAAAGGCAAGGGACACAACATTTTTCAGCAATGATCTTACTGGCTAAATTATAATAGCGACCAAAATTACGATTCCCACCGCCAATGACACCACGAATTAACTTGCGATTCTCAACTTCATTAAGAAAATGAATCACGGCTTTCGGCACCGCCCCTCTTCCTTCTCCATCTGCATATGTAGGAACAACTAGGATATAAGGCTCACCAACTAATGCAGAGGGTTTCCTTTTATCAATTTTGAAGAGTCGTTGACCAAGCTGCGAGACAAAATGTTCTGTATTACCCGTTGCACTCGAATAATAAACAATAAGCCCCATTAAGCACAAAGACCACTAATCATATCTGGTCTAAAACCAGACCAATGATTCTCACCACAAACAACGACAGGAACTTGGCGATACCCAAGAGATTGAACAAAACTGTATGCTTGTTCATCACAGGAAATATCAACAACCCGATAATGAATGCCTTTTGCGTCAAAAGCGCGGCGTGTAGCATCACACTGGACACAAGATGGTTTGCTATAAATAGTGATCGACATTTTCTTCAACTTTCACAATTCAAAACAATCAACTCTAAAAGAGTTAATCTAATAATTTTAAATACTCAAGAATAACAAACAACAGAAATTGTACGCAAAATGTGTGGTTATTTTCAAACAGCACACAGATTTCTGAACATAACAGAATCTCTCATCAAATAAATTCAAAGACTATGATGAAAATAAGCAATTATTCCACAACTTAAATGGGATTCCCCCAGTTATAAAACAATCTTTTGCTTAGAAAACAATTCCCTCCTGCTGTCTAAAAACTAACGTTCTAAACCACCGTTTTCAAGAGTTCTGTTTTACTCTTTTACGGCAAAAATCAATTACAAAAATGAAAGGGAATCATTCCAAAAGAGACATCTTGGCAAGAATATATATCGCTACACCCTTGCTCAATAAACTTTTACAATAACATTGGAAATAACTTAGATACCAAACGAAACACACTAACACCCTCTCTTGTGCTTATTTAGAATCACCAATCATTTTGATACTATATATAGTATATACTCTCTCTCTTTCGTCAAGGAGAATTCGACGATTATTTTGAATTGTCCACGATCTTCCCACTAAAATATTCAACTCTCAAAATGATGTAATAATATAACACTTTATTGACAAATGTTATATTATTACATAGTTTCTAAAATAATTAAGTAAAGATGGTATAAGTTATGGATCTGCACTTTAAAAAGACAACATTAGGCTATGGGAATAGAATAGCGATCAAAGATTTTTCAGCAAAGTTAAAAGCGGGTTCATTGGTCGCAATCACGGGTGATAACGGTGCTGGAAAATCAACATTGCTAAAAGCCATTGCTGGATTGATTAAACCTCTTAAGGGAAAAATTACGAAACCGAAAAAAAGCCGCATTGCTTATCTTTCTCAGCAATGTGATATTGATCAAACATTTCCAATTGATGTGAAAACACTTGTAAAAACAGGACTATGGTCTTTTTGTGGATTATGGAAAAACCAGCGCCCTTATGATTCTAAGATTCAGAGTGCGCTTGAAATGGTTGGGCTCACAGCACTTACCAACCGTTCGCTTGAAACATTATCAGGTGGGCAATTACAACGCGCCCTTTTTGCACGTATCATTGTACAAGATGCCGATATTATCTTGCTTGACGAACCTTTCAATGGTATCGATCGCAATACTCAAAAAGACCTTCTTGCACTGATCACGGACTGGCAACAACAAGGACGCACAGTTCTCACAGCACTCCATGATCCTCTCGTCGTGCAAAAGTTTTTTCCTCAAGTGATTCAAATTAATCAACAAAACGCCTTTTATGGAGAAACAACACAGTTTCTCGATAATACCATTTATTCCATTATACCTCCTCTCAGCTCCAACTCTTTGTGTATTAATACACGACAGCTCCTGCCTCCTATTAATGATTCTCTCTTTCTTCGGTTATAAGACGTGTATGCATTTTTTCTTGCCCCCTTTATTGATTTCCACTTTATGCAAAATGCTCTTATCGGCTCTATTCTGCTCTCTATGAGCGCTTGTCCTGTTGGTGTCTTTTTGATGCTCCGTGGAATGAGTTTAACAGGAGATGCTATCTCTCATGCCATTCTTCCTGGTGTTGCAACTGCTTTTCTCATTTGTGGCTTCTCCCTCATATCTATGACACTTGGTGGTATTTTCGCTGGCATTATTGTGGCTTTAGCAACCGTTTTAATTTCACGAAATAGCCTTCAGAAAGAAGATGCATCCATGACCGTTTTTTATCTTATTGCACTCGCAGCAGGTGTCATTATTATCTCAATGAAAGATTCAACCATTGAACTGCTTCATCTCTTATTCGGATCAGTTCTTGCAATTGATACACAGACTCTCTGGTTGATCACCACCATAATGTTGATCACACTCTGCAGTCTTTTTATTTTTTGGCGTGCCCTCGTCTTAGAAAGCTTTGATCCCCTCTTTTTTAAATCACTCTCTCCATTGAGTAAATATATTCACATTTCATTGCTTGGACTTGTGGTGTTGAATCTGGTTGGAGGCTTTCAATCACTAGGAACATTACTTTCCGTTGGCATTATGATGATTCCCGCGATTACAGCCCGTTTTTGGTTTTCACGGCTAGGTCCCATTTGCCTACTTTCTACTCTTTTTGGAATCATTTCTAGCGTATGTGGTCTTTTGCTTTCTTTTCATCTCTCCCTGCCTTCTGGCCCTGCTATTATCATTGCCGCAGGATTGATTTACCTTATTTCCTGCTTTATCAGTCCACGCGGTTTTATTGTAACATGGTTTCCCAACCTTTTTTATACTTCCTCACTTTAAAGAAAAAACAATGCCTAAATTTACTCAAAAATTTGTTCTTCTCAGTGCTTTATTGTTTGCCCTTTCTCTCTTTCCTGCTTCTGCACACAATAAAATAAAAGTTGTTGCAAGCTTCTCTATTCTTGCAGACCTCGTAAAAAATATAGGAGGCAACAATATCTCTATGACTACTTTTGTAGGACCCAATGCGAATACCCACACTTATGAACCTACCCCCCTTGACGCTCAAGCTCTTAGAAATGCTCAGATTATTTTTATCAACGGACTTCATTTAGAGGGGTTCATTGACCGCCTCATCACTGCAAGCGATACAAAAGCACTTCTTGTCGAGGTTAGTGCTAACATTCCCACTCTCGAAATGAAAAATCAAGAACATGATGCCCATCACCATCATCACAGCGTTATTGATCCACACGCTTGGCAAACAATTCCCAATGTCGAAATCTATGTGAAGAATATCGCTGTTGCTTTTTGTAAAATTGATCCACAATATTGTCCGCTTTACAATAAAAATGCCGAAACCTACATAAAAAAGCTTAAAACAGCACAAGAGACCTTAAAAACAAAAATTGCCACTATCCCTGAAGATAAACGTATCATTATCACATCTCATGACGCTTTTGGCTATTTTGCCAAAGAATATGGCTTTACTATCCTTGCCCTCCAAAGCGCTTCAACAGAAGCTGAAGCAACCGCAGCTGATGTTGCTAAACTTATAAAACAAATTAAAGCGAATAAGGCAGCAGCATTGTTCGTTGAAAATATCTCCAATCCCCGTCTCATAAAACAAATTTCAAAAGAAACAGGTTTAAAAATTGGTGGAACCCTTTATTCTGATGCATTGTCAAACGAAAATGGTCCTGCTGCAACTTATCTCGATATGATGAAGCATAATGTGAATACCATCATTGATGCCATCAAAAAACATTAAAAAATCTTTTTATAGAAGAAAAAAGTTCATAAAATCATAGGTCTATGATTATGTTATCAATGATAACCAATATCCATAATTAATAACAATAATATGAAACAAAGTTAATTTTATAGAAAAAACTTATATCCTATAAATGCTCAGATAGATAAAGTCATCAATAAATTTATTCCCTCATTGAGCCCAAATCACAAGCATTATTATTCTATTTTCCAACGTTTCTTTTGTGATAATTCTTAACACTTGAAACAGTTCATAAGAAGCATTTTAAATCCTTTCTTAATAGTTTTTTATTCATACGACTCTTCCCGCTTATAACAGCAAGCGAATGGTTTTTATGATTCAACATGGAACAAAGGTGGAATTAAAAAAATTTACGGTATTAGGGCTGTTCCTTAATACACAAAACAGTAAACTATCATTACAAATCAATCTATTGCTGTTAAGTAGAACGTACCTATTTTTGTACAAGATACTCAGAATAGCGTCCTGTTTTTATAGATAAAACGGACTTTTTATATCACCAATTAAAGCTAAGATATGGGGACCTAATGTCACTATTTGAGAATAATTTTCTCTCTTTATTTTTCTTATTCATTCTTTATAAGATAGATCAATTATCTCATCAGAAAAGATGATGATAAGATACTGTTTTTTTTATGAAAAAACGCTTTTCTAAATCCACGAAAATATGGTTAATAAATTGTTATCTCTATTCATTTCAATGAAAAGAACTTATTATTTTTAATGTTCTTCTTATAGAGCGTAAAAAGATAGAATTTCTTCATATGAGTATTTTGACATTCTCTGTGTCATGGGGCAATGGGTCATTGCAAAAACTTTTAATCTCATCGTTACACTTTTATTTTGTGAATATAATCAAGAGAGTCAAAACACAACATTATCATGATGCAACATAAAAGAAAGCTTTGTCACATCAATGAATGTTTACTTATTCCTTGTGCGCTTTCCAGTGTTTTTGTTAAAGGTATGAAAATCTTGATGAGCAACAGTGAAACTTAATTTTTGACCATAGTCGTGTGTCAAGCGTTCTTTTATTTCAATCGTAAAAATGATATCATTCCAACGTGTTAAAACATGGCAACCTGTTCCGATCGGCTTGATAAGCTCAATTTGTGTGTGAAAGACAGGTCCTTTATCGGGGTGTTCACCCAATAAGATTATTTCAGGTCTGAAAGCTAAAAGATCCGTTTCTTCGCTGTAAGAACATGAATGGCCTAAATGTTGTTCTAGGACACGACGGTCAAGAAAATTCATAGGAGGAGAACCAATAAAATCAGCAACAAATGTGGTTGCTGGCGTATCATAAATTTCCATTGGTGTTCCAATTTGCTCGATCGCTCCTTTATTCAAAACGACTATCCTATCGGCTAATGTCATGGCTTCTAGTTGATCATGAGTAACGTAGAGGCTGGTTGTTCCTAATGAACGCTGTAGCGTTTTTATCTCAATACACATTTGCGCCCGTAATTTTGCATCAAGATTTGAAAGAGGTTCATCAAAGAGAAAAACACGGGGTTGACGTACAATAACACGTCCCATCGCAACACGCTGGCGTTGTCCCCCTGATAATTGTCGTGGTTTACGATCAAGAAATGGCTCTATCTCCAAAAGCTTTGCAGCATGTGCGATACGTTTTTTTATTTCTTCTTTCGGAGTTTTTCGATTTTTAAGACCATATTCTAGGTTTCCGCGAACTGTCATATGGGGATAAAGGGCATAATTTTGAAAAACCATCGCAATATCACGATCAGCTGGTTCACGATCATTGATCCGTTCGTTATCAATACATAGTTCACCTGAGGTAACTTGTTCAAGCCCTGCAATAATACGCAACAAGGTTGATTTTCCGCATCCTGAAGGCCCTACAAGAACAAGAAGTTCTTTATCAGCAACAGTCAAGTTTAAATCATCAATGACCAGAATGCCGTTGTCATACTGTTTTTTTATATTTGATAACTGGATTGTGGCCACAATTACTTCTCCGTTTCAATAAGGCCTTTGATAAAAAGCCGCTGCATAAAAACAACAACAAGAACAGGTGGTATCATGGCAACAACCGATACTGCCATAAGGATATTCCATTGAGGATCATGTTGTAGTGATTCGACAATAAGCTGTTTTAAAATAATAAGAATTGTTTGATGATTTTGATCCGTTGTGATGATAAGAGGCCAGAGATATTGTATCCACCCATAAATGAACATAATGATAAATAAAGCAGCAATATTACTTTTGCTGAGCGGAAGGAGAATATCCTTAAAAAATTTAAATGGTCCTGCACCATCAACACGTGCTGCCTCTAAGAGTTCATCAGGAACAGTCAAAAAAAACTGGCGAAATAAAAATGTAGCGGTTGCGGATGCAATCAGAGGGATAATCATTCCACTATAAGTGTCAATCATCCCCAATTTTGCAACAACCGCATAGGTTGGAAGAATACGAACTTCAACAGGAAGCATCAATGTAACAAAAATAAGAATAAAAGCCGTTTTTCGGAAGGGAAAACGCATATAAACAATTGCATAAGCAGACAAAAGTGAAATAATAATTTTTCCAATGCTAATCCCTAAAGCCATAATGAGTGAATTCAGTAAGAGTGGCCAGAGGTTAGGGAGACCAAGCCTTGCAAGACCATCACCAAAAATTGTTTTATAGTTTTCTAGAGCATATTCCCCAGGTAAAAGAGGAAGTGTTCCCGTATTAAATGCTGCTGAACTATGGGTTGATGCAATGATAGCAACATAAACTGGAAAACAAATAATGATAATACCAACAATGAGAGTAATATGCGTTAGAAATTTCAAAAGAGGGCGATTTTCAACCATAATTTGTTTCCTAATATTGTACACGACGCTCAATCCAGCGAAACTGGATAAACGTTAAGACAATAACCATCAACATCAATATTGTTGATTGTGCTGCTGATGTACCGATTATTTGATTTCTAAAGCCATCGTCGTATACTTTATAGACGAGAGTGCTCGTTGCACGCGCTGGGCCTCCAGAAGTTGTGTTATCAATAATACCAAAAGTATCAAACATAACATAATTGATATTGACGATAAAAAGGAAAAATGTCGTTGGTGAAATTTGCGGAAAGACCACAGTCCAAAATCGTTTAAAGGGACCAGCACCATCAATGGCTGCTGCTTCTATTTGAGAACGCGGAACAGACTGAAGAGCTGTAAGAAAAAAGAGAAAATTGTAAGAAATTTGTTTCCAGCTAGCGGCAATGACAATCAGAATCATCGCTTGAGTGCCATTAATACGATAATTCCAGAGAACCCCTATTTTCTCAAGAAGAAAAGGAATAATCCCGATGGTAGGATGAAAGATAAACAACCATAATATACCTGCCAATACTGGAGCAACAGCATAGGGCCAGAGCAAAAGTATTGTATAAGCTTTTTTTGCACAAATAACACGGTCAACACAGACCGCCAAAAGAAGTGATATAGTCATTGAAACGACAGTAACTGAAATAGAAAATACTGCTGTTGTAAGAAGTGATTGCAAATAAGTAGGATCAGAAAGAACAGTTAGATAATTTTCAAAACCAATAAAGGTTGTTGTAAAGCCAAAAGGGTCTTCACGCTCAAAGGACGATTTTATGGCTTGAGCAGCAGGCCAAAAGAAAAATAAAAAAGTTATAAGAAGCTGAGGGAAAAGCAGTCCATAAGAAAGCAGACTCTTTTTAAAATATGCTTGTTTTTCTTGCATTCGCAGGGCTCTTTAAATGTAGAGACTTTAAAAAGATAAACAAAAAGGACTCAACTGTTTTTGTTGAGTCTTTTATATTTAACAAAAAAACGAAATTAATGATTAGATTTTTCAAATTCACGCAAGAGTTTATTTCCACGTTCAACGGTCTCATCTAAACCATCTTTCGGTGTTTTTGAACCACTAAGAACAGCTTCCAACTCCTGATCAAGAATGGTACGAATTTGTGGTAAATTACCAAATCTTATCCCCTTCGAGTTAACTGTCGGTGGATTAAGGTTGATCTGTTTGATAGCAATATCAGCCCCTGGCGTTTTTTCATAGAAATGTTGTTTTTTGCTCAATTCATAAGTCGCTTTTGTGGTTGGAAGATAACCTGTTCCTTGATGCCATTTTGCTTGATTTTCCGTTTTTGAGAGAAACTTAAGAAAAGCTGCTGCTCCAGCATATTCCTTTGGAGTATGACCCTTAAACGCCCAAATAGAAGCTCCCCCAATAACTGAATTTTGTGGTGCGCCTTCCGCATCCTTATAATACGGTAACATACCAACACCCACATTAAACTGAGCTTCAGAAACAATTCCAGCATGTGATCCTGAAGATTGCATAAAAATTGCACAGTTTTGTGCCATAAACATTGGTGTTGAATCTAATGCGCCTGCAGGACCACCATAGCGGAAAATACCTTGATCAGACCACCTTTTCAGGTCTGTCCACATACGTACTTGTAAAGGTCCATTAAATGTAAGCTCTGAATCAAGTCCTTTAAAGCCATTTTCTTTCGTTCCAAAAGGAACATTATGCAACGCTGAAAAATTTTCTATACCAATCCATTGTGCTGCATAAGCCATGGTAAAACCGCACGTTGCTGCTTTAGCCTCAAGGATTTTTTTAGAAAAATCTTCTATATCTTGCCATGTTTTAGGAGGCTGTTCTGGATCAAGTCCGGCTTTTTTAAAAATATCCTTGTTGTAATAAAGGATTGGTGTTGAAATATTGAAGGGCATAGAGATTATATGCCCCTGTTCATCAGAGTAATAGCCGCTAATAGCAGGAAAATAATCGGTAGGATCGAATTCTTGTTTTGTATCAGCCATAAGTTGATAAAATGGATAGATAGCGCCTTTTGCTGCCATCATCGTCCCAGTACCAACGTCATAAATTTGAGCGAGCACTGGCTGTTTTTTTCCACGAAATGCTGCAATCAGTGCGACCAAACCTTCTTCATACTCACCGCGAAATGAAGGCACAACTTTGTACTCAGATTGACTCGCATTAAAATCGTTAATGAGACTTTCTGTTTGCTTGCCTAACTCACCACTCATAGAATGCCAAAAGCTGATTTTGGTCTGCGCAAAACTCGCTGTTATTCCCGCTAAAGATATTATAATAGCAACCGTGGCCGCTATGAAAAGATAAAAACGACTCATGGTTCACCCTTTCTGAAGTGATGGAATACAAACTACCCCTGAATTTATAGTATTACACATGAACATGCTATGACAGTTTTATTTCAGAAATACATTCTCCCATTTAAACAGGAACCACCAAAAGGTCAAATGAATTTCTTTAGGTTTATTCGTTTTCTTTTATAAACTTTCCTATGGTTTAACGAAATACACGTTTGTAACGGGCTGAAAAAAGTGAGATGACTTCAATTAAGTAAGGGAATAGGTAAAAAGATATAGATCGTTAATGTCATTTAATGACTTTTGTAATATCTATAATATCTGAATTTCCTTTTTTCAAAAAAGAATTGTTTATTCTTTTATTATTTGTCTTATAATTTTTGCCTCATAACCTTAACACAGTGTTACGACTGAATTTAACGAAAAGACAAGTAGAATTTTTCTTAAAATGAAGAAAATAATTTTGAAACGTTTAAGTGTTTCCTTCCCTGTAATGGAATCACACCCCCCTCATTCAAAATAAAATGATATTGTACGATTAATTTCCATTGTGTTAAAAAAAATCTTTTAATAGATCTACATTTCATGATGGCTCCTATAAAATAAGCCATAAAGCCTCCCTGTTAAAGTATATAAAAATTTTTTATGACATCATTTTTATACTTTTATAAAAGTGCAAAACGGAATCATATAATGATGCCGTTAGTGCTTCAATAAAGCCTTTTTAACGAGAGTTTAAAGAATGTTTTTTTTCAATAGCTTTTTATCATCCCACCACCACCCACTCGTAATATGCAAGCAAATGATTTTAGCTGATTCATTGTAAAAAAATTTGAAGTGAGAAAATTTCTTGATATTAAGCGCTATCACTTAATATAAAAAGTGTTTAATTATCATTAAAATCAACGTGTTATTATTTCCCAAAAGAAAATACCTCCTGCTTTCTTCCATTACACTGGCTTTATAAAGGTACAGGGATTTTATAGAAATATATTTTTTACCTTTGTTCACGCAATTGCAATGCAAGATCAGGTTGATCTGTCGTAATATAATGTACAGGCATATTAAGCCAATGTGATAATCGAGCTTTTCCGTTGATTGTCCATACCCCCACAGTAAAACCAGCTTCAAGAGCTGCTTCAATAAAATCCTGTGAGACAGTGGAACCATCTAAACTTAAATCAGAATAACCCAATTGTTTCCATTCAGAAAAATGACGATACATATCACCTTCAAAATGATCAACACATGGACCAGATGGTATTCCTGCTTCAATAAAAGGGCGAAGAATCAAAGGATCAAAACTAATGGCAGAAACCCGTTCTGTTAAATTTCGACTTTTTATGAGTGCAAGCGCTTTTTGAGATAAGATTGTTTCACGCTCCACTTCACCACAGGTTTTGATTTCAAGATGCAAACCAACATTGGTTGGTGCTAAAAGATCAAGCACCTCTTCTAGTAAAGGAGGTGCTTCTTGGCTTCCTTTTACGCAGAGTTGTTTGCGTGTTTCATTATCAATATCGTGAATAGATCCCTTTTTGCCAATCAATTGGTCTAAACGAAAATCATGAAAGACAACTACTTCACCGCTTTTCAACAAATGAACGTCGCATTCAACTTCATCAACACCTAACGCTATAGCGTTACTAAATGCCGAAAAAGTATTTTCAGGATAAAGATGCGCTCCACCACGGTGTGCAACAATTTTTTTCTTAGACATGCAAAATTTCACACTTCCCAATTTTAAATGACAATAGTTTAAACAATATTGGCTCTCAATGATATTAGCGTATAGATTTTTAAAGGCTTATATCCTATAAACAAGCACACTTACTTTTTAAGACTTTTTCTACATTTTTCTCAATATTAAGTCCTCAATCACATTTTTTGGGCCTATTCTTTATTTCAGTTATTCCCATTCAATGGTTCCAGGAGGCTTTGAGGTTACATCATAAACAACACGATTAATCCCTCTAACTTCATTAATAATGCGTGATGCTGTCTTACTTAAAAAAGTCATATCATAGGGATAAAAATCAGCGGTCATTCCATCGACAGAGGTGACAGCGCGAAGCGCACAAACAAATTCATATGTGCGACCATCCCCCATCACTCCAACTGTTTGAACAGGAAGAAGGACAGCAAAGGCTTGCCAAATTTCATCATAAAGACCGGCTTTACGAATTTCCTCAAGATAGATAGCATCTGCCTCACGTAAAATTTCTAATTTTTCACGGGTCACAGCCCCTGGACACCGAATTGCAAGACCGGGACCTGGAAAAGGATGACGACCAATAAACTGTTCTGGCAATCCTAATTCTCGCCCTAGCAAGCGGACCTCATCCTTAAAGAGCTCACGCAACGGTTCTACAAGTTTCATACTCATCTTTTCTGGTAACCCACCTACATTATGGTGGCTTTTAATGGTGACCGATTCACCAATAGCAGAGACACTCTCAATAACATCTGGATAGAGTGTTCCTTGTGCTAAAAACTCTGCACCTCCTATTTTTTTAGTCTCTTCTTCAAAAACTTCAATAAAAAGGCGACCTATCGTTTTACGCTTTTTTTCTGGATCTATCTCACCTTCTAAAGCATGAAGAAATATATCCGCAGCATCAACATGAATAAGCTCTATATTATAGTGATCGCGGAATAATGTAACAACTTCCTGCGCCTCATTCTTACGCATTAATCCATGATCGACCAAAATGCATGTCAGTTGATCTCCTATAGCTTCATGAAGAAGCACCGCTACAACAGAAGAATCCACTCCCCCTGAAAGACCACAAATCACACGACTTTTTCCAACCTTTTGTCGTATTGTCGCAATGGCCTGCTCACGATAAGAAGCCATTGACCAATTGCCTTTAATCGCAGAAATCTTATGAATAAAATTTTGCAAAAGTTTTGTACCATCCGGTGTATGAACAACTTCAGGATGAAATTGTACCGCATAAAAATGTCTTTTCTCATCAGCAATAGCCGCATAGGGGGCGCCTTTTGAGGTTCCTATAACATGGAAACCTTCTGGTAAAGCTGTCACACGGTCACCGTGACTCATCCACACTTGATAACGAGAACCTTTTTCCCATACTCCATCAAAAAGAGCACTCTCCTCTTGGATTTCCAAAAAAGCACGACCAAATTCACGCTCATGTCCAGCTTCAACCGTTCCTCCAAGCTGAACACACATGACTTGCTCCCCATAACAAATACCAAGAATTGGAATACCAACCTCAAAAATTTCCCTTGGAGCACGGGGGGAACCTTCATCAATAACAGAATAAGGACTACCTGATAAAATAATCGCTTGAGGATTTATGCGGCGCACTGCTTCTAAAGCCAATTGAAAAGGAACAATTTCACAGTATACCCCCATTGCTCTTACCCGTCGTGCAATAAGTTGTGTAACCTGTGAACCAAAGTCAATAATAAGAACAGTGTCTGGATGGGATATGCTCATAGAAAACCAATCAACAATTGTAAAAGAGAACTCATGAGAGTTATGATTTAATCTTTCTCTTTTCACAAGCCTGTTTTCTTAAGAAAAGGAATATTCTTGTAAAATTTATGATAAAAAATGCAAAAATATAGATCAATGTTTTTTTTGCAACACAGATAAAAAAAATCCATCTGTTTTTGTTGTTGCAGGCGATAAAGTCAGGCCATAATTTGAAAAAACGGGTTGCACAGGTGAAGAACTGAAATATTTCTGCCAAAGTGCCTGCATATCTATTGGAGAAAAATGAGAATGCTGTTGAAGGAAATGGAAAATTTGTTCCTCATTTTCATCTGCAAAAAGAGAACAGGTAATATAGACTAAGCGCCCATTTGGCTTAAGATAATCTATCGCCTCATTCAAAATCGTCCTCTGTTCTGTTTGGCGTTGTTTTACCTGCTCTAGTGTTAAACGCCATTTCGCATCTGGACGACGACGCCATGTTCCTGTCCCGCTACAGGGTGCATCTAACAAAACTCTATCCATCTGACCTATTAAAGACTTCAATTCTTCTTTTTGTACTCGCGTTTGTACATTACGAACACCAGCGCGTCGAAGACGATCAAAAATAGGCGCTAGGCGTGCTTTATCAAAATCATAAGCATAAATTTGCCCACGATTGTTCATATCGGAAGCTAAAGCTAATGTTTTGCCACCAGCACCTGCACAATAATCTAATACCTGCATACTTTCTTGCGCTTCCACAAGATGAGCAACAATTTGAGACCCTAAATCCTGTATTTCAAAGTACCCTTTTTGAAAAGCTGGCTCTACTTGAACATTGGGATGACGATCAAATTTTTCAATCGGCGCAACTCTTAAAGCTTGCCGAAACCATGAAAACGATTGAAGTTTTGTTTTTGCTAATTCTTTTAGTACCTTTTCTGGTGTTGCCTTTAGGCTATTGACCCGTAGGTCTAAAGAAGGACGCGTTGCTAGTGCAGCAGCTTCCACGATCCAGTTATCACCAAATAAAGGACAAAGATGTGCTTGACACCATTGAGGAATATCACCACGAATATAGTCTGGTGCATCCACTAATTGCCGCTTTTGCCACGATTTGCGCTGTTGATCCTCTAATAACTGCGGTGCAAACCGATCTCCTTCTAACGCATTGTCAATTTGCTCCAGCGTCATTTTTCCCGTATCTAATAAGGTAGCAAAAACAATATCCCGAATATCATCACTCTCCATTCGCCATTGTAAAGAATATCGTCGTCTTAAAACATCATAAACGATTGTACCAATAGCTGCACGATCACCTGCTCCAGCAAAACGATGAGAAAGCCCCCAATCCTTTAAAGCTTCTCCTACAGGACGATGCCTCATTTCTATCTCTTTGAGAACATCTATTGCGGCTTGCAAACGCCCACCTAATCGCATTCACTTCTCCCATTAAAATAATAAAATTCTAAACTGTTTTAAAAATAATATTATCGTCCTATTGCCAATGAACTCTTCTCAAAGCCATCAAAAATTTACATTTACTTTTAAAAAATAATCTGAGCATACTTCTTTATAAGAACCCATTTAGTGTATCTAGATTTTTCCTTTCATTTTCTGACCATTAGCTTTTTATCCTTCTAAAATACATAAAACCCTCTTACGCTAAAAGATAGGTTGCCATCCATAAAGAACTTCTTTCCACCATACATTACGAAAAAACAAACTCCTTGTTATTGTGTAAAATGAAATTTTCTCAACTTATCTAAATAACTGAAAAAATCCGATATCTTCCATCTTGAAAATATAATCCTTCTGAAAAAGGAGAAAAAATCTTCTAACAAGATGAGATAGGCTCATCTTATTCTCAACAAAAAATTAACTTTTTAGAAAATGCTTGGAACCACTATTTGGCACGACCGTTTTGATTATACTGGTAACTGCCAGATAATTTAAAAGGAGAAAATAATGACTTATAATAATGGAAAAACAACTTCATCTAAAAGCCGTCATAATACAATGCCCTCAAACAATGGAAAGAAATCCGTCGAAAGTGATCAGACAAACACTCGCCAACGTGCGTCAAAGACGGGACGCAAGACAACAAAAAGTTAATTATAACTTTATATAATTGACTTCACATAGTCGTAACAGAAAGAATTAGAGTTTTAGCCTCTAATTCTTTCCTTTTGTGGATTATGATACCAAATCACAAACAGGAAGAAAAACCATCTCTCTTTCTTGTTCCCAGAAGATTTTACATCTATGTGACATGATACCAGGTTCTTATATCTTCAAACTGGTCCCCGATAGTTTGGACTCTCCCGTGTGATCGAAACATCATGCGTATGGCTTTCATGGAGTCCCGCATTGGTAATACGAACAAACGTTGCTTTTTTACGAAACTCTACGAGATCTTTTGCCCCAACGTAGCCCATCGAAGCACGCAGTCCACCAGCAAGCTGATGGAGAACTGATGCTATAGGACCTTTATAGGCTACTTGACCCTCTACACCTTCAGGAACTAACTTCAATTCATCACGAACGTCATCTTGAAAATAACGATCTGCTGATCCTCGTGCCATAGCACCAACAGATCCCATACCCCGATAGGCTTTAAAAGATCGACCTTGATAAAGATAAACTTCACCAGGGCTTTCTTCTGTTCCCGCTAAAAGAGAACCGATCATTGCTGCACAAGCCCCACCCGCTAAAGCTTTAGCAAAATCACCCGATGCTTTAATCCCACCATCTGCAATGATGGGAATGCTTGCTTTTTCAGCAACTTCTGCAGCATTCATAATAGCGGCAAGTTGAGGAACACCAACACCAGCAACAATACGTGTTGTACAAATAGAGCCAGGACCAATACCAACTTTTACCGCATCTGCACCACTGTCAATCAATGCTTGCGTTGCTTGAGCGGTCGCGACATTCCCAGCAATAACAGCTGGCGAAGAAGCCATTTTTTTAATCCGTTCAACAGTTTCTAGAACACGCTGAGAATGTCCATGCGCTGTATCAATGACCAACACATCAACACCTGCGTCAATGAGGCGTTCAGCACGTTCAATCCCATCATTCCCAACACTACTCGCCGCTGCGACACGCAAGCGTCCTTGAGAATCTTTAGCCGCATTTGGATTTAATTTTGCTTTTTCAATATCCTTTACTGTTATCAGACCGACACAACGATTTTGTTCATCCACAACCAATAATTTTTCAATACGGTGATGATGTAAAAGATATTTTGCCTCACTCAGTTGAACATTTTCACGCACTGTGATCAAATTCTCATGGGTCATTAATTCATAAATTTTTTGTTTTGGATCCGATGCAAAACGGACATCTCTATTGGTCAAAATGCCAACAAGCCGTCCAGCAGTCTCTCCTTTAACACTATTTTCGACAACCGGAATACCTGAAATACCATGAAAGCGCATCAAAGCTTTCGCTTCATCAAGGGTTGCATCGGGTCCAATTGTGACTGGATTAACAACCATACCAGATTCAAACTTTTTTACCTGGCGAACTTCTTCTGCCTGCTCTGCAGGAGACATATTCCGATGAATAACCCCAAGACCACCTGCTTGAGCCATAGCAATTGCCAAACGCGATTCTGTTACCGTATCCATTGCAGCGGAAAGCAATGGCAAATTGAGCTGAATATCGGCTGCAATGCGCGTCCTAAGATCCACTTGACTAGGCATAACAAGAGAATGACCTGGCTGTAAAAGTACATCATCAAAAGTCAGTGCCAATGCCCCTGTCCCCGTTTCAACAATTTTTGCCATAGCAAAATTCCTTTTATAATAAAATATTATAACAAAACACCGCAAGAAGCTTTAAAATACAACTGCGGTCCTCATAGGGTAGATTGGCGAAAAATTATGCCATGCTACAAACAAAATGAAAAGAAAAATAAATATTTTTTTAAAAGTGTGGTTTATAAAAATTTACAATTGCGATTCAATCGGTAACCAACTTATTATTTTTGCAAATGCGCGACGCCAAAAATTGCTTTCTGGCTCATAATCAATGCTATATTTTTTTTCATTTTCAATAAAATCCCAATAAATACGATTATTCTTACCAAGACGAAGATGATAACTCATTTCGCCCGTCGTTTCTTCGCAAAACAACAAATCTAGCCTTGCTGTAATGGGAGCACATTCAAAAAGAATGCCCATTTCTGTATTGAGTGCTGCTGATCTAGGATCAAAGTTTAAAGATCCAATAAAAGCTGTTTTACGATCAACTAAAAAAGCTTTGGCATGTAAACTTGCCTTACTCGATCGAAACAATCGTAATCCATGGGGATTGCCTTCTGCTTTTAATTCATAAAGCTTAACACCACTTTTCAACAGCGCCTTACGATACGGTACATAACCACCATGCACTAATGCTACATCGGTCGCCGCCAAAGAATTTGTGAGAATTTTGACATCAACACCTTTTGAAACCAAATGACTTAAATTCTGCGTCCCTACCTTACCAGGAACAAAATAAGGGGATGTAATTTGAACCGTTTTTTGGGCATTGCCAATAACCTTTGAGAGTGCCTTCATAAGCCAATTGCTCGCTTTTTTACGCAATGCTTTTTCTGGAGGGTCAGAAAGAACGACAACTTTATCGGCTAAAAATAACCGCTTGCCTGCCTGGATAAAACACTCGAAGTTAATGTGCTCTTTAACATAATCTAAATAAACTTTTGCAACCTTGGAATCCCGAAACTTTCGTAATTTATCTTTCCAATAGCTAAGATCGCTTGCGCTTTTAGGAAGAACCAAAGTATGAATTGGCAAAACAACAGCACTATTCCAAAAATCATCAAAGATACTTTCCACCTTTTTAACAGACGGACCGATTAACATCAAATCTAAATCTCGAAAATGAGATTCTTCAGCTGCATCAAAATAAGAATCTGCAAGATTACGTCCTCCTACAAAAGCGACCCTGCCATCAACAATAAAAGCTTTATTATGCATTCTCCGTGTTACAGTAATTGCCCGTAATATAATCTCTAAACCACGGCGTAAACCACCTTTTCGTGATCGCCCTGGATTAAACATTCTCACCTCAATATGCGGATGTTTATCAAGCGCAATATAAGCTGGATCACGTGCCTGAGCGTTAATATCATCCAAAAGAAGCCGTACCCGAACACCTCTATCAGCTGCCTCAACTATTTCACTTAATAATAAACGCCCCGTTAAATCATCGTCCCAAATATAATACATTAGATCAAGGCTACGCCCAGCCTCTGCTGCGCCTATTGCACGAACGCAAAACGCATCCAAATTGCTGATGATGAGGGAAAGAGCATCTTTATCAACCCCCAGTCCATCTTCTTCCTTAGCCAATTGATTGACGATACGATCAAGCTTAGTTTCATCCTTCTGAAGAGGCAACGCATAAGAACAATGCCCCCTAGCATTTTCAACGAAACGCCCATAGGTGTAGATTGCCAACATAGACGCAATAAAAAAAAAGAGGATAAAACCAATAACAATCTGTAAAAGAGTCAAAGAAGGTAAACTTTCTATTTTTACGCTATCGCATCATCGGTGATACGAACCACAATACTAAATTAATCATTTCATCTTAATCGTGTAGCAGATAAAATGCCATTTCTTGCTTAAGAGAGTATAAATTTAATATTGATGATGCAAAATTTAGTCACAATATTTAAAAGCTTAAAAAAATATCTCTTGGCTTTAATAAATATATATAAAATGAAACAAACGCTAAAACAGTCCAATAAAATTTATAATACATGACTGTTTTTTTGTAAGTAGCCCCAATAGCTTTATCAAAAACCCCTCTCTTTTTTTGAAACTCATACCTGTCATCAAAAAAGATTTGTTATGAATTTTACTTTCGTTCTTGATTTCTTATCGTTCTCAATTCTTCCATTTTTCGATAAAGTGTAGAGCGACCAATATGAAGGCGGCGCGCAATCTCACTCATATGCCCTTTATAATGTTTAACTGCTTTCTCGATAATATCATGTTCCATCTCTGCAAAAGTACGTACATGCCCATCATTATTCAAAAATTGTATTGAATCTTGTTCATTATCTTCTTGCATATTACCCTCAATGATATTGGGAACACTCATTAATGAATTTCCCATCAATTGGGGAAAATCTCGAACTGTTAATAAAGGCCCCTCACTGAGTAAAATCGCACGAAATAAAAAATTTTCAAGTTCATTTCTATTACCAGGCCAATCATACTGCATAAGCAAAGAAAGCGCTGATCCTGCTAAACCATGGACATGTGATCGCCCTGTTTCTGTTATGATGCGATCGATCAAACGTTGTGTGATCTCTGGAAAGTCATCCCTTAATTCTCGTAAAGCAGGAACGCTAATAGAAAGATGAGAAAATTGTTCAAACAAACTATGCAAAAAAAAGTTTTCTTTAACTAAGTCCTTTAAACGCGATGTTGAAATAGCAATGATCCGAAAAGGAAAAAGTTCTCCTTTTGTATCCCTTTCCCTTTCTTTAAGATACTGAGCAAACCGTTTTTGCTGTATGGGCTCAAGTCGATCAATATCACAAAGGCAAAGTGTCCCGTTTTCAAGTGAAGAAACCAATGGAAGAAATTCTTTAAACCAATGCTGATTTTCTTCTTCTGGATCAACAATCGCCGAACATTGAAAGCGAATAAAAGAGCCCTGCGCGAATAAACCTTCATGATGAATAATCCGTGCTAAGGTCTCACGACCTGTTCCAACTTCACCTTCTATTAAAAGATTTTGTGAAGATGTTGCTGCTGTTCTCGATTGCTCTAAAACAATCTGCATCACTCTGCTTTTTATGCAAAGATCTGAAAACCGTAAATGATTCTCTTTCTTTCTCCGAATATCTTGAACCTCATGCTCCAAAGCAGAAATAAGAGCAAGGATATCCAACGTAACTCTTACGCGTAATAATGTTACTGGATGAATCCAATAATCAATGGCTCCAGCTGTTAAAGCTTTCTGGAGTAAATCTTGATTCTCTTGTTGTGCTATCACAACAAGAGGAACAGAAACACCAGCAACTCTAATCATTTTAATCAAATCGCTTACACTCAAATCACTCATAACGACATCAAGGAGTGCAAGCACAATGTTTTTACGTCTTTGTAAAAGATCAATCGTACGGAGGCCATTTTCTGCTTCAATGACACGGTAACCAAAACCTCGGAGCATAGCAGAAAGCTCTATACGTCTTCCATAATCTTCACTCGCAACAAGAATGGGACCAACCATAATGTTAATAATCTCCTTTGAGATTACTCATGAGACTATTCAGCGGCTTAATGTAAAAATTGTTGTAAACCATAAGAAATATTTCACCTCTTGTGTTTCACTTGCACATTTCATCAAGCTGTTAATTAAATACAACATTAAGGCATTTTTTTCTATTTTTTTTGCTTTTTCATTGATTTTTATAAAATTTTTCATATTGACTCATGGCATAATTTAATAATTTTATAGAGAATAGAGAGCAAAATAATCTAAATTAGAGTGAAATAAATGAAACATACCTATCATATTTTATGTCTTACAATCACCGCCTTGCTATTAAGTGCCTGTGGCTTTTCGCAATATTATAACCCCAATATGTCAACTGGAATTGATGGAAAATGGGTTGATGAGAATGGTATTATTTCTTCTTTCCACAATGGTGTTTTTGAAACGCGTGCAGCAGATACAGAAGAAAAACTATCAGAAGGAGTCTATAGTTACCTCAATGCCCAAAATATAGAAATTGAAATACGCTCTATTCTCCGTGGAACAATTTCTAGAGTCAATTGTACAATGTCATATGATGCCACACAACTTCTCTGCACCTCACATACAGGAGCACAGTTTTTCCTTAAGCGGAAATCTTCAACAGAGTAAAAGGTAAGCTTCTCTCAGTTAAGAACAGAGGGAGCACATACATCGAACAGGAGGTGATCCTTTCTCCTCCTGATAGAAAATCCTCTCTAAAATACGCAGAGAGACTGATATAATCTCTGTATCCGTGGGATTTTCTAAACATGATAAAATGCGTAAAATAATTATTTTTTCCCACAAAAGATCAGCGAAAAGTCCCTTCACAATAAAAACTTGTGACTTTGTATTGTTCCGTCTATTTTCGCCTAAAATAACATTTATCTGAATAGAGAGCTTTAATCTAAGCAGCTCCGATGCGCAAAAGATCGTGAAAATGAACAATTCCTATCGGTTTTTTATCTTCAACCACGAAGAATGCACCAATATGATGATCATTAATAAAAGCCATTGCTGCACCAACAAGTGTATTTGGCTTTACAACTTTAGGATCCTTGGTCATCACCTCATCAACATTAAATTTTGATAAATTAAAATGAATGTTCCGTGCCAGATCACCATCGGTCACAATTCCAATGAGTTCACCTCTGGGGTTAATAACACCAACACAACCAAAATGTTTTTCTACCAAAACATTCATCGCTTCAGTCATAGCTGTTCCCTGCATAACCAAAGGAATACGATCCCCCTCATGCATTATATCACACACGTATTTAAGGCTTGCACCAAGAGAACCACCAGGATGATATATTTTGAAATCCGTTGCGGTAAAACCACGCATTTCTAAAAGAGAAACTGCTAATGCATCTCCCATTGCCAATTGCATAATTGTTGAAGTTGTAGGCGCTAAACCATGGGGACACGCCTCTTCTACCTTGGGTAATAAGAGAACAATATCCGCTTGTCGACCTAATACAGAGTGCTCACTTGATGTCATTGCAATAAGGGGGATACGAAAACGTGCCGCATAACTCATAATGCCACTTAATTCTTGCGTTTCACCAGACCATGATAAAGCAAGGATAACATCATCAGATCCAATCATACCAAGATCACCGTGATTGGCTTCTGCAGCGTGAACAAAAAAAGCAGGCGTTCCAGTTGAAGCTAAGGTTGCTGCAATTTTTGTCCCGATATGACCACTTTTCCCAAGGCCCGTAATGACCACATGTCCGAGGGCATTTCTAATGGTTTGAACAGCCGCTTCAAAAGAAGAGGAAAGACTTCCAAGAAAAGCTGCTTCAAGCGCTTCAAGCCCTTGCTTTTCACTGGCAAGTGTTTTAAGCGCCGATGCAACAGCCCCCTGCAAAGCCCTATGAGGAAATGGTATTGTCATAATCAAATTCAATCAATAAAATTACATGGGAGATCTACATCATTGTTCGACTTTAATGGTTTCTAGTAAATTTTTCAATGAGGCAGAAACATGGCTGTGCATATCAGCACGTGCCAAAGAAAAAGCAACGTTAGCTTCAATAAAACCAGCTTTAGAACCGCAATCAAAAGTGCGCCCTTCTAATTGCAAACCCCAAAAATTCTGTTCGTTTGAAAGCCTTATCATCGCATCTGTTAGCTGAACTTCATTTCCTGCTCCTCGTTCTTGGTTGGAAAGAATATTAAAAATTTCTGGCTGTAAAATATAACGTCCATTGATGTACAAATTTGATGGTGCCGTTCCAAGCGCTGGTTTTTCTACCATTTTTGTGATTTCAAAACCATTGGCAATCTGTTTGCCTTTCCCCACAATACCATATTTATGGGTTTCTCTAGGATCGCATTCCTGAACTGCTATAATATTTCCGCCCCCCGTTCTTTCATAAAGACTCATCATTTCAGAAAGACACCCCTTTTTTGCTTGTATCAACATATCAGGTAACAACAAAGCAAAAGGTTCACCTGCAACTAATTCACGCGCGCACCAAACCGCATGCCCTAACCCCAAAGGGTGCTGTTGTCGTGTGAAAGAAGTTGTCCCTGGCAACGGCTGTAAACGGTATAAATGCGCCAAATCTTCTTTTTTCCCACATTCAGCAAGTGTTGTATATAATTCAACTTGCGCATCAAAATAGTCCTCAATGACTGCTTTGTTGCGTCCAGTCACAAAAATAAAATGCTCAATGCCAGCCTCCCGCGCCTCATCTACAACATATTGAATAACAGGCTTATCAACAACTGTTAGCATTTCTTTAGGTATCGTTTTTGTCGCAGGAAGAAAACGCGTACCAAGACCTGCTACGGGAAATACTGCTTTCCGGATTTTACGCAAACCCACCCTCCTCAATGAATTCATATAACCTTTTTGTTTATCACATGTTTTTATGAAATAATAAAAAAGATATCTTATTATTTTAATTATCCTTATAATGGGCAATCACAAATGTAAAAGAGAATATGAGAATTTATTGAAAGGATTAAACAAATTATTTGTTGCAGTTTTTTCCTCTTCTTGATCATATTATCGATTAAACTAAATACAAAATAAAGTTATTGCACATCTAATAAATTGAACATTAATGGGGATTTCAAAATGCAAAAAACAGAATTGAAGACTTTCTCTTTTTTAGAGAAGTCAATAAATCGCAGAATGCTTATCACTGGCTTTCTCGTTCTTTTATCTGCTTTTTTAATGTTTTTTGTATCCTTTGCATATGCTGATAGCGGATTTAAACACTGGATTAAAGAATTTAAAAAGACAGCTATTGCTCACAATATTACCCCCTCTACGTTTCATATGGCTTTTAAAGGTGTTAATGCCATTGATCCAGAAGTTTTAAAAAGTGCCACATATCAACCGGAATTTGTTGCTCCCTCATGGAATTATTTCGATAATCGTGTCCATGATATTGCAATTGTGGAAGGACGGCGCCAAGCAAAAAAATGGAATCAATGGCTTCTTCAGATTGAAGAACGTTTTGGTGTTGACCGCAATATTCTGCTTGCTATTTGGTCAATGGAAAGCAATTATGGGAAAATTTTATCCAATAAAAGTGTCATGCGTGATACCATTCGCTCGCTTGCAACCCTAGCCTATGCTGATAAAAAACGTACAAAATATGCCCATACACAACTGATTGCGGCTATGAAAATTCTACAAAGTGGTGAGATTAAACGCTCTCAACTCACTGGATCTTGGGCCGGCGCTTTGGGACATACCCAATTTATTCCAAGTAGTTATCTCACCTATGCCGTTGATATGGACAAAGACGGACGGCGTGATATCTGGAACTCTGTTCCAGATGCTCTGGCTACTGCTGCTAATCTTCTCCACAAAAATGGCTGGCAATCACACCTTATTTGGGGAGTAGAGGTGAGAGTTCCCCAAGGAAAAAATCTTCCCAGTGGGTGGTATTCCTTTGAACAATGGAAAAAATTAGGTGTAAAATACGCCAATGGGCATTCTCTTCCCCCATTAACTGAACAAGCAATATTAAAATATCCAGATGGAGCCAAAGGACCTATATTCTTAGTCACAAAAAATTTCTTTGTTCTAAAACGTTATAATAATGCAGATCGTTATGCTTTTGCTGTTGCGCTTCTTGCTGATCGTATTGCTGGACATCCTGGATTAGTGCATGATTGGCAAAGACCTTTTCAACCCCTTACCTTCCAAGAATGCAAAGAATTGCAATCTCGCTTAAGTGCACTGGGCTATTATAAAGGAAATATTGATGGGAAAATCGGAACAGCCTCCCGCAAAGCAATTAAAGCTTTTCAGTTGCGTCACGGTTTAAAAGCAAATGGATATCCATCGTCTCAAGTGCTTTTTCTTCTTCGTAAACAATAATGGAGCGTTAAGATTTTGTCTCTTTTTCGTCTGATATATTTGATGTTCTTGCTGTTTTCACTTTCTATTGTGGGGATCATACAACCCTCCTCAAGTCACGCAACCAACTTCTTCAAATGGTTGTCACAACAAAACAAACAGACACAACAATCACCGCAAATTATAGAACAAAAAATAAACAAGCCGCAAAGAAAAATCATAACACAAAAAAACATACAAAAGCCAAAAAACGAGAATGCAAAGCGCATTCTGGTCATAGGGGATTTTGCAGCTTCTGCTGTTGCAGATGTCCTTAAGAAGTTTTTTTCGGATAAGAGCGATATCGTTATCATAAACCATACAATGCCCGCTTCCGGTCTCGTGCGAACAGATTATTATTCTTGGCAAAGCAATATTTCTAAACTTATTGATCAAAATACCCCTGATGTTATTATCATGATGATCGGTGCAAATGACAATCAACCCATTAAAGACTCTTATAGCATCATTAACACAGATCAATCAGAATGGATGCGCATCTACAAACAAAGAATTATCGAAATTACTGAAAGTCTTCACGCCTCTGGAAAATCATGGATATGGATAGGTCAGCCTGCTTTTGGAAATGACCTTTTGACACAAAAAATAAAATTTTTTAATGCGCTCTACAAACAAGAAACAGAAAAAGCAGGAGGATATTTTCTTGATATCTGGAGTGGTTTTATTGATGAAGAAGGAAGCTTTTCTTTTTCAGGCTATGATATTCATGGAAAAATAGCCAAATTACGCACCAATAATGGTATTCATTTCACCTCTGAGGGAAAGGAAAAACTTGCCTCTTATTTAGAAAAACCATTGGAAAATATTTTAAATTTTCGTGCCTTTTCTCATGACGATCCATACTCAACCGATCAAACACTTCAAAAACTTATACAAGAATCAGAGAAACAAGAGACAAGTAAGATGATGCGTCAACCTCCGATGAGCCTCGATGATATGGCACAACAAAATACCCACCTTTTAGGCAGAAGGAAATCAAGTTTTATAAAAAAATCATGGTTTCCACCAAATGGGCATCAAAAAGATCGCGCTGATAATTTTTCTTCCCCATAATGTCTGTTTAAAATACAAAATCTCATTTTCCCCATAAAACGAAAAGCGAATAAGATAAAAACGGCATGGTGTTAACCATACCGTTATAGCTTATAATCCACGTTTGTTCATCATTGCCTCTGGTAAAGGCATCCGTCCCCGAAAAGCTTTATAAAGTTCCTCTGGATCGCGACTTCCCCCAGCAGAATAAATAAAACGCTTTAAAAGATCAGCAAGCTCTGAATTAAAGACATCACCTGTTTCTTCAAATGCTTGAAAAGCATCAGCATCAAGTACCTCCGACCACATATAAGAATAGTATCCAGCAGCATAACCATCCCCTGCAAACACATGCATAAAATGTGAGGGACGATGACGCATAATAATTGTATCAGGCATGTGCAACTTTTCTAATTCTTTATGTTCAAAAATTGTTGGATCCGTGACTGTTTCTCCTTGGTGAAAAGCCATATCCACGAGAGCCGATGAGATAAATTCAACCGCAGAAAATCCCGCATTAAATGTCTGCGCCGCTAAAACTTTATCGATTAACTCTTGAGAGATTGGATGCCCTGTTTTTGTATGTATAGCATAAGATTTTAAGACCTGTGGTACGGTTAACCAATGTTCATAAAGTTGGGAGGGAAGTTCAACAAAATCACGCGAAACAGATGTTCCCGCTATAGAAGGCCATGTAACATCCGAAAGCAAACCATGCAATGCATGCCCAAATTCATGGAAAAGTGTCCGTGCATCATCAAGTGATAAAAGTGCCACCTCACCTTTAGAAGGTTTAGCAAAATTACAAATATTGTAGATAATCGGTTTTTGACCACCATCCAATTTATGTTGCGATTGCAATTGGCTCATCCAGGCACCAGAACGTTTTGAAGAGCGTGCAAAATAATCACCAATGAAATGCCCTAGTAAACTTCCATCAGATTTCTTTACTTCCCACAAACGAGCATCAGGATGCCAAAGTGCAACAGCATTTTTTTCTTCAAAAGTAATGCCAAAGAGTTTTTCTGCTACCCCAAAAGCCGCTTTAATCATACGATCAAGTTGAAAATAATATTTAATTTCAGCGCTATCGAAAGAAAATTTTTCAGTGCGAAGCTTTTCAGCATAATAACGCCAATCCCAAGCAGCTAAAGATTCATTGCTTCCCTGACTGTTGGCAAAATTTTGTAATTCAATTTGCTCAGCAGAAGCCTTCGCTCTTGCGCGCTCCCATACAGGCATCAGCAAATCCATAACGGAAGCAACACTTTTAGCCATGGTATTATCGAGTTTCAAATCTGCGAAAGATTTATATCCCAATAATTTAGCCTGCTCATCTCGAAGCGCAACAATCTCTAAAATAAGGGAGCGATTATCATTCTTGTTATTATTTTCACCACGTTTAGCCCAAGCTTGGAATGCAACCTCACGCAAATCACGACGATTTGAGAACTTTAAAAAAGGTTCAACAATCGAGCGTGCTAATGTTAACGCATAGGCTTCTTTATTGCCTCTTTCACATGCAATTTCCTTCATTGAAGCAATGAGATCTTCCGGTAAACCAGATAAATCTGTTTGTTTTAAAAATAGAATCCATTCAGCTTCATCGTTTAAGACATTCTGTCCAAAAGTAGCATTTAAAAAAGCAAGTCTTTCATTAATTTCCACCAGCCGTTTCTGAGCTTTACTGTCTAGTTTTGCACCATGACAAACGAACTTTTTCCACCATAATTCAAGAACACGTGTTGTTTCACTCTCAAATATGCCCTGCTGCGACTGTTTATAAAGTGCATCTATTTTTGCAAATATCCGCGCATCCATCATCATTTTTGAAGAATAACGGGAAAGTTTTACAACGAACTCTTGTTCGAGCTGTTGAATCAACGCATTCGTATGAGCACTGGCGCGCAAGAAAAATATTGAACAGACACGATCAAGCGCCTTGCCACAAAGCTCAAAAGGTTGCAAAAAATTCTCAAGCGTTGGTGGTTCTTGCACCATCGCAATCGCCTCTAATTCTTCTTCGGCTTCTTGAAGTCCCTGTTCAAAAGCGGGTTTGAAATCTTCATCTCTTATAGAAGAAAAATCAGGAAGACCTGAAAATCCTTTCCAATCCAGCACTGCTGATTTTGTCATAATATTTTATGTCTCCATTATAAATTTTAGCTGCAACAATTATCTTTACGACACAAATTGATAATATACTAAGACTATTTCATGCCTTTCAAAATTACCTTTCAAAGCTCTATTGAATAAGGAATATCTTTAGCTTCATGAAATCAATAAAAATAAGAATTTCTACAATTATCAAACAAAATCTTTGATTTATAATGATAATTTATTGTTTTTTATATTGAATGAAAAAATCGAATGTCATAGGATTCTTTCATTTTAAACCATATTATATTGAAGCAATAAAGATTATTCGCTCGCACATCATAATCAAATTGCCTATTGATAAAAAAATTTGAAGAAAGGCTTCATCTCTACTGTTTACAAAACATTTCTGTAGATTCTTTTAAAAATTGTTTATAATTTGCAATTTATCCTTGACTTTACTTAAAATATTAACAATTGGAGGTATCGTTGGGGAGGTTTTTTTCCGAATCTTCCATAAACTTTTATTATTTTTTATCTCATCATCTTATCTAGATTTATAACTCTCCAATTTTTCAGGAGGTATTTTATCATGACTGAAATCAAAACGGCCTTCGACTTCAAAAATTTTTCTCCTGAAGCTCTCGCTGAAAAATTAACAAGTCTGCATTTTGCTGACTCTATTGATATTATCAATGACCTTGATATCATGGAACGTGTCGCTATTCTCAGTCTTCTGCCTCTTGAGTATGTTATCGAACTTTTTGATAAACCAGAGCTTGAACAACCTGTTGCGATTTTAGAACTTCTCCCCATAAATCGTGCAGTTGAAATTCTTGATGGCATGTCTGCAGATGCTGCTGCAGACGTCTTTCAAGAAATGGATAAAGAAACCCGCACGCGGCTTTATGCCTTGCTTAAACCCTTAACGCGCGCTGAACTTAAAAAACTCACCAGTTATCCTGATCATACAGCAGGGGCACTGATGACAACGGAGTTTATAGCAGTTCCTTCAAACTGGACCATACAAAAAACTTTGGATCACATTCGTGAAGTCGAGCGAACACGTGAAACAGTTTATACCAGCTATGTGATTGACCCCAAAAAAGGGACTCTTCTTAAAGCTGTTTCACTGCGTAACCTTATTCTTGCCTCACCTGATGAACAAATTCTTAATGTCCCTACCCATGACTCGCCCGTTACGATATCGCCTTTCACACATCATGAAGATATTGCACGCCTTTTCCAGCGCCATGACCTTCTCTCTGTACCCGTCGTTGATGAAAATAATCATGTTATTGGCATTGTAACCGTTGACGATGTGCTTGATACTATGGTCGATGAGATGAATGAAGATGCCTATAAATTTGGGGGTATGGAAGCGCTTCATAAGCCCTATATGCAAATCAAGTTTCCTGAAATGATGAAAAAACGCGGCGGCTGGCTCGCTTTACTTTTTATCGGTGAAATGCTGACCGCAAGCGCTATGCAACATTTCGAAACAGAACTTGAAAAAGCAATTATTCTTACACTGTTTATTCCCCTCATTATGAGTTCAGGAGGGAATTCCGGTTCACAAGCGACATCCCTTATTATCCGCGCATTGGCTTTACGTGAACTCACACTGAAAGACTGGTGGAAAGTTATTATTCGTGAAATTCCAACAGGCCTATCCCTTGGTCTCTTACTTGGAATTATTGGTGTTACGCGCATCGCTCTTTGGCAAAAACTCGGTATCTATGACTATGGACAACATTGGATTGCTGTTTCAACAACAGTAGGTGCAGCTTTAGTCGGCATCGTTACCTTCGGTTCTCTCTCTGGCTCTATGTTGCCCTTTATCCTTAAAGGTTTAAAATTTGATCCAGCAAGCGCTTCTGCCCCTTTTGTGGCAACTCTAGTCGATGTCATGGGCATTATCATCTATTTTTCTGTAGCGTCCCTCATTTTGTCAGGAACTCTTCTTTAAACATGTGAAGTAAAAACATCCCCTTATGGAAAGATCTCGTCATATCGTTTCAGATTTTTCCATAAGAAAACAAGCCCATTCTTTGTTTTCTTGCACACCATTTTATAGATAATAAATTGATTTATAATGATAATTTATCATTTTGATATCGAATAATAGCGCAGAATGCCATAAAACTCCCTCATCATAAATCTTCTCATTCTCATATTTTATCAATTAAAGTCATCCTCTTGCCTGTCACAAACGTAATGAGTGTGTGGATGGAAAATTATTCAAGAAAGGAGTAAAAGACTTCTTATGTCCTCTCTCAAAATATAAAAGCTGTCGCAATATTGACAGCTGAGAAAGAATAATTATAGGGGGCATCAATGAGCTTTATACGCTTCACAAGAACATTTATAATACACCATTCACGTATATTATAGCATTCATTGGTCTTATCATGAAATGGATGAGTGATATTAAGGTATCCCTCTTTAAAAGAAGATAATAAGTGTAAGCAAGACACCAATCTTAATGGTTTAAACTGTATTTTTTGAGATGCTTTTGAAAGCATAACTGTAAATTAAAAATAACGGTAAAGAGAAGAATTTTCCTTTGGTGTCTTCATACTTCTTTATAAATCGGGCTGTATTTGCATTTCAGCAATCAAGATCATAAATCTTTCTCTAAACTATCCTAGAAAGGTTAGTGCTTCTTATAATATTCTTAATTATCTCTATATTTATCTCAAATATGCAGTTGCATTGAATCTGGATGTTGATAAAAAACTCCAGCAATTGAGCCTTTATAGAGCCTTAAAGACTTGAAGGAATCATTTTGCCATAAAAATATGGCCTCTATCTTCCAAAATTATAAAAAAACATGTAAAAGGTCTTTTTAATAGTCAGGCACAGAACGTAAAGACTTTGCCTCAAATGAAATTTCATTAAACGAAAAGAAGAAAATTTATGCAATTGCGTAACATTGCCATCATTGCCCACGTTGACCATGGGAAAACAACGCTTGTAGATGGGCTTCTCAAGCAATCAGGAAACTTTCGAGATAATCAGCGTACAAGCGAACGTATGATGGATTCAAACGATATTGAAAAAGAGCGTGGAATTACGATTCTAGCGAAAGTGACATCTGTCGTTTGGAAAGATACCCGAATTAATATTGTTGATACACCAGGACATGCCGATTTTGGTGGAGAAGTTGAGCGTATTCTAAACATGGTTGATGGAGCCATCGTACTTGTTGATGCTGCTGAAGGACCCATGCCACAAACAAAATTTGTCGTTGGTAAAGCATTAAAAGTAGGATTGCGCCCTATTGTTGCTATTAATAAAATTGACCGACCTGATGCACGCGTTGATGAAGTCATTAATGAAGTTTTTGACCTTTTTGCCGCTCTTGATGCAACCGACGAACAGCTTGATTTTCCCATTCTTTATGGGTCTGGGCGCGATGGATGGATGGCTGAAGCCCCAGAGGGACCAAAAGATCAGGGATTGGGTCCTTTATTTGATCTCGTGACGCGGCATGTTCCTTCTCCTCGTGTCGCAGAAGGACCATTTCGCATGATTGGAACTATTCTTGAAGCAGATCCATTTTTGGGACGAATTATTACAGGTCGTATCCATTCCAGCTCTCTAAAACCCAATCAAAATGTTAAGGTTCTTGGGCAAGATGGAAAACTTTTAGAAACTGGACGTATTTCAAAAATTTTAGCATTTCGTGGTCTAGAACGGCAACCTATTGAAGAAGGAAGTGCTGGTGATATCGTTGCGATTGCAGGTCTACAAAAAGGTACCGTTGCAGATACCTTTTGTGATCCAGCTGTCAATGAACCCTTGACTGCCCAACCCATTGATCCTCCTACTGTTACGATGAGTTTTCTCGTCAATGATAGTCCCCTTGCCGGAACAGAAGGAGATAAAGTAACAAGCCGTGTCATCCGTGACCGTTTGTTAAAAGAAGCAGAAGGCAATGTCGCGCTTAAAATTGAAGAATCAGCGGATAAGGATTCTTTCTACGTCTCAGGACGAGGAGAATTACAACTTGCAGTTCTCATTGAAAATATGCGCCGTGAAGGATTTGAACTTAGTGTTTCACGTCCACGTGTTGTGATGCAAAAGGGTGAAAATGGAATAACTCTTGAACCAATAGAAGAAGTTGTTATCGATGTTGATGAAGAATATTCCGGTACTGTTGTACAAAAAATGTCTGAACGTAAAGGTGAAATGGTGGAATTACGCCCTTCTGGAGGTAATCGTGTCCGCCTTGTTTTTTATGCGCCAACCCGAGGACTCATTGGTTATCAATCTGAACTTTTAACGGATACCCGTGGTACAGCCATTATGAATCGCCTTTTCCATGCTTATGAACCTTATAAAGGCGACATTGCTGGTCGTGTGAATGGTGTTATGATTTCAAACGACAACGGTGAATCTGTCGCTTATGCTCTTTTTAATCTTGAAGATCGTGGACCTATGATCATTGATGCCGGTGTGAAAGTCTATCAGGGTATGATTATTGGTATCCACTCACGCGATAACGACTTAGAAGTCAATGTGTTAAAAGGAAAAAAACTCACCAATATGCGTGCTTCTGGAAAAGATGAAGCCGTAAAGTTAACGCCTCCCATTAAAATGACATTAGAACGTGCCCTATCGTGGATACAAGATGATGAACTTGTGGAGGTTACTCCTAAAAATATTCGTCTCCGCAAGCTTTATCTTGATCCTAATGAACGTAAACGTTTTGAAAAAACACGGGCATCAATTTCAAGCTAATTTCATAATCTCTTTGATCAAATATTTGATTGTAAGCCCCACTTTATCCCAGAAAGGATGTCTCTAATGAATATTAAGGAAATACCCGTAGGCAAAAATCCACCAGAAGATATTAATGTTATTGTGGAGGTCTCCCTTGGTGGTCAACCAATAAAATATGAGATGGATAAAAAGTCGGGCGCATTATTCGTTGATCGTTTTCTTCATACCTCAATGGTTTATCCTGGAAATTATGGTTTTGTCCCTCATACGCTTTCAGATGATGGTGACCCTATTGATGTGCTTATCTGTAATACCCGTCCACTTATGCCTGGTTGTGTGATTAATGTTCGCCCCATCGGGGCTCTGATGATGGAAGATGATGGTGGTAAAGATGAAAAAATTATTGCCATTCCCACGCCAAAATTAACAAAACGTTATATCAATATTCATGACTATACAGATCTGCCTGAGATTACACTCAAACAAATTGAACATTTCTTCAAGCATTATAAAGATTTGGAACCTGGGAAATGGGCTAAAATTGAAGGGTGGCGTGATAAGAACTTCGCGCATGAACTCATTAAGCAAGCCGTTGAACGCAATAAAGAAATATAACAATTTTAATATAATAAAGCCTATTTTTTAATAGGCTTTATTATTTATTTTTCTACGAGATACAACCTCTAAAGGATTGCCATATTTGCTTTAGCTCTTCTAAATGTGTTGAAAAGTGAAGCTGTTTGTAGCGAGATGTTGCACCGCTTTTCAGAGAAATAGAAGAAGATGGAATTTTCCATTGCTTAGAAAGAAATTTAATGAGAGCTTTATTTGCTTTTCCATCTTCAGGAACAGCACGAAGGCGTATAACCAGATATTGTTTCTCACCATCCTTACTTTCAATCCCTATTATTTTGTCAACGGATGATTTGGGAATGAGATATACAAACAAAATCAAGTTATTTTTATCAACTTGATAAAACATGTATTTACCTCAAATTATATTTCTATAAATACATATTTACGTAAGCGCGCCACATGAAATTACGAATAAAATAAATAATAATGAACACCACAATAGGCGAAATATCGATTGTTCCCAAATTCGGTAAAATCTGCCGGATAGGGCTTAGAACGGGATTTGTAAGGCGATATAGAAAATTTCCTATCAAAACAACAAAGCGATTGCGTACATTTATGATATTAAAGACATAAAGCCAAGAAAAAATGACACTAGCGATTAAAATATAAATATAAAGATCAAAAATCCAATCCAGTGTTTGAAGCAATGCATAAACCATGCGTTATCCCTTTCAATCAAGGAAACAGAAAGCGTATAGAAAACCTTTATTAAAATGAATCTGTATATTGAATAATCGTTTTATATTTCAAAATCTCATGAATAAAAAACTAAATAGTCCAAATTCTTTATCTCTCTATTTAATGATCATGAAGCTAGAAAACAAATATCAAAATTAAAAATAGTGCAATGAAAATAGAAGAAACAGAAAATAATCTGAAAACTTTAAAAGCACGCAATTATAGGATTAATTTTAAATCTTATCGTTTTAATGTTCAGACTATACGCACAAAATAAAAGCGGACTTTTAAAGCCGCTTTTATTTTATTTTTTAAATTATTTCTGCAAAGCAGTCAAACGGTTAAGGGCATTACTAAAACCATTTAGCTGAACAAATAAATCATTCAAAGGTGGTTCACCTGCTGCAGCAATTGTCATCGCTAACTTTAATTGTTTTCCAGCACGTAAAGCTGCTACGTGATTTTTATCAAAAACGACCGGAACCATACAACCTGCTGGTACACAAGTCCGGATACCGGTTTCAATAACAGCTTTTCCTTCATCAACTTGTAAACGAACAGGCTTAGAAACCAAAATGCCAAAAGGAACTGTTAAATTACCCGATACAACACCCTCAGCATTGAGAATAAGAGTCATAGCCACAACAACACGCCCCTGCTCATTCACTTCTTGACGGTGCATAAAGCAAACTTTTTTTCCTTCTTGTAACCCGCAGTTAATGGTCCACAAGCCATAGGTTTCAGTTAAAGAAGAAGCTCCATTTGGCAATGTCGCTGCTGCCTCTTTTGCTGTAGAAGGCTTTGAATTTGTTGCAAATGCAACAGATGAAATACTCAAGAGAGTACAAACTATCAGTAAATTAAATAACTTTTTCATTTTTATATTCCTGTTCTTTACATAAAAGAGAAACATGTCTATCATCTATAAATAATATACATCATATAAAGCATCTTTATAAAAAAAGCTTTCTAATATCCATATAGCTTTTATAATAACCTAAGGCTACCTCGAAATTCGCTGACAACACTCATATAAACATGCTTTTTAAAAGGAACCGCAATCGAAGGAAGAGCTTCTAGATCTATCCATTTCCATTGATCGAATTCCGCTTTATTGCCATCTGGTGGTGGATTAATTGCAATTTCAGAAAGCTCTCCCGTAAACTGAAAAGCAAACCATTTTTGCGTTTGCCCACGATATTTATTGCTTAATGTGCATGCAATAAGTTCTTGTGGAAAATCATAATGGAACCAATTTTGTGCTTCTTTAATCAACTTTACAGATCGAATACCCGTTTCTTCATAAAGTTCTCGATAGGCCGCATCTAATGGCTTTTCATCTTCATCAATTCCTCCTTGAGGAAGCTGCCAACGATGAGATCCGTCAATATCGGCATGAGCTGGCACCATTAAACGACGCCCAACCCAAACTTTACCCTCATGATTAAAGACAACAATTCCAACACATTTGCGATAAGGAAGAGTCTTCAAGTTAACATCTGCATCCATTTATATTCCTCAAAAGCGCAAGCTATCGATAGCATTTCTCACTTCAATATATCCTTATTGGGATCTGGTGGAAATGCTGCATTTGCCATCTCACCCCGTAACAGTTTATAAGCCTCATTCAATTGAATATCATCCTTAGGGTCTTTCGGAACAAAAGCAGCTGAACCAGATCCTTTATTGCTTTCTCGTTTCCCTTTGATATGCCCTTTTAATGCAGACTCACCAACTTTTACATCATAGCCCTTATATTTTTCAGGAAGTGGTTGCTCTACAATAATATCAGGCGTGATCCCTGTTCCTTGAATAGAAGTGCCAGAGGGCGTGTAATAAAGTGCTGTTGTTAAGCGTAAAGCGCCATTTTCGCCCAAAGGAATAATCGTTTGAACAGACCCTTTACCAAAAGACTGCGTCCCTAAAATTGTTGCACGACGGTGATCTTGTAGAGCACCTGCAACGATTTCAGAAGCACTTGCTGAACCACCATTAATCAGCACAATGAGTGGTTTTCCATTGGTGACATCTCCAGGCTTAGCATCAAATCTCGTCACATCACTCTTTTTGCGTCCACGAGTCGACACAATCTCACCTTTATTGAGAAAAGCACTCGAAACATTAACCGCTTGATCTAAAAGTCCACCCGGATTAAGCCTCAAATCAAGGACGTAACCTTTTAGTTTATCTTCAGGAATTTTAGATTGAATATCTTTAATTGCTGCCAGAAGATTACCCAATGTCTGCTCAGAAAATTGGATAACTCTTAAATATCCAATATCACCCTCAACGCGATATTTCACTGCTTTTACCTTGATAATATCACGAATAATCTTAACTTCAAATGGCTTATCAACGCCAGAACGAATAATTGTCAAGGTTATTGGCGTTCCAGGAGCCCCGCGCATCTTATTAACAGCTTCATTCAATGTTTGACCATTCGTTTGTACATCGTCAATTTTTGAAATCAAATCTCCTGCGAGAATACCTGCTTTTGAAGCGGGGGTATCATCCATCGGCGAAACAACTTTGATTAAGTTTTTTTCCATGGTGACTTCAATACCAAGACCTCCAAATTCTCCTTTCGTGGAATCCCGCATATCTTTAGCTTCTTCAGCATTCAAATAAGATGAATGGGGGTCCAGTGATGTGAGCATACCATTGATAGCGTTTTCAATAAGCTTTTTATCGTCTGGAACTGTAACGTATTGCTTACGCACACGCTCAAAAACATCGCCAAATATGGCCAACTTTTTATATGCGTTATCTTCATTATTCGCAGCAACAGACTGCACCATAACCATTGAACAGGCGCCGAGCAATACCCCAGCGACCAAAAGAATAACTTTACGAATCATTTTGGCTCCTTCTCATTTTTTCAGTCTGCCACCAAGGAGTTGGATTTACAGGCTTTCCCTGCTTTCTAAACTCAATGTAAAGCATTGGAGCAGCTTTTCCTATATCCAATGCGACACTATTTGCAATAAATTGCATCCCCATCATACCCAGAGGCTCGCCTGAAAGAACAAACTGCCCCTGTTTTACATTAATTTTCGACATTCCAGTCAGAATGATATGATAACCATTTCCAACATTGAGAATGATTAACTGTCCGTAAGAACGAAATGGCCCAGCAAAAGCAACAAAAGCATCCGCAGGCGCTATAACAATAGCCCCTGACTCTGTTTCTATTGTCTCACCAAAACGCCTTATCTGCGAGTTGTTATGAGAATATCGAATCCTTTTTCCTGAAACAGGAAAAAGTAAAGAACCTTTTCGGCTCTCAAAATTGGACTGCTCTAGCAATTGTAAACTTTTCCGTATCTGTATTGATGAATCAGAGCTAAGTTTTGACTGACGGTCAAGCTCTAAAATTAATTCTTCCAAAGACTGCGCTTTTTTAGCAAGAGCAATATTTCTTTGTTGCTGTTCTGTAAGTTCTTTTTCTGATTTTTTTTGTAGTTTGTTTTTTTGGGCTAATAAAAGCTCTAGGTGTTTTCGCTGCTCTGCTTGATTTTGCAGTTTTGTCTTTAACACCGTATATTCCGTAGTAATGGAATTGCTTAAATTGGTCAATTCTTTGAGTTTCTCTGTTAAATCTCGTGTTTTCTCTTGCATCTGAGGAATGACAGTCCCTAATAACACAGAACTGCGTATAGAAGCCAACACATCCTCTGGCTGTATCATAAGAGCTGGAGGTGGATTCAATCCCATACGTTCTAAAATGGCAAGAACTTCCGCAAATTCAGCGCGACGACTTTTTAAACTTTGATAGACTTCTACCCGCTTTTCTATCATTTTCTTAAGCTTTTCTTCCCTTTCAGCAATATCATCTGCCACTTTACGTTCTTCTTTCGCTGCTTTTATAAGTGCATCATTCAAAACACTTTGATCTTTTTTTAAAAGTTCAACTTGACGCGTAAGAAAAGCAACACGCTCACGCGAAAGTGAAATATTTTGGCGAATTTCTCCCAATTCTTTATGTACTTCTGTACTCCTCATTGTATCTTCCGCATGCGATACAGAAAAGCCAAAAAACATACTCAAGAATAGGATGACAAATATCACGCATTCCCCATATAAATATCGCATCTTTCTATGAAGAAACTTTTTCATTTGCAAAAATCATGATACCTCATCGTATACACGAGAGATGTTTTAAGTGGTGTCAGCTAAAACTATATTAATAAATATATAAATAAGTGCTAAAAATTGAACAAAAATATTTAAAAACGGTGATATGGATGATGATTTGCAATTGTTACAGCACGATAAAGTTGTTCTGTAAGAAGAATACGTGCAATTTGATGTGGCCACGTCATAAGACCAAAAGATAAAAGAAAATCAGCACGATTCCTTATTTGTTCACTATGCCCATCAGGCCCTCCTAAGGCAATGACAACATCGCGAACACCCTCATCACGATAACATCCTAATTTTTCAGCAAAAGCAGCTGAAGAGATCGACTCTCCACGCTCATCCAACACAATTAATCGACATTTTTCAGGTAAAAATTCAATAAGTCTCCTTCCCTCTTCCTCCATACGTTGACATGCTGTTTGAGCGCGACTTTCTGGTATCTCCTGTAATTTTTTTAAATGAAATCCTACAGCTCCAGAACTTTTAGAAAAACGATCCAAATAATGCTGAATCAATTTTTGCTCTGCTCCACTTTTCATACGACCAACTGCAAAAATAGAAATTTGCATTTTAATGATCTCCGAAGAGAACCGATGTTGTATTATTTAAATCTGGAGCCATCCATATTTTTTCTAAATTATAAAAAAGACGAATTTCCGGACGAAAAAGGTGAATGATAATATCACCCGTATCAATCAATACCCAATCACCTCCAGAAAGCCCTTCTACACGCGCAAAGCCCTGCCCACTGTCTTTCAAAGTGCGGAACAAATGATCGGCAATAGACGATACATGACGCTGCGAATTTGCCGAAGCTATGACCATATAATCAGCTAAAGATGTCTTTCCTTGAATATCGATAGTAACAATATCTTCTGCTTTTGTAGCTTCCAGACTCTTGAGAATAATTTCTAGACTCTCACTCACAGAAAAAACTTTTTTTTCTGTTAAGGGGATAAGATCGTAAGAGTGGTTTTGTACAACGTTTTTCAGATCCATATTCCTTTCTTATTTTTGTAGTATGTAAAAAAAGCTTTCTCTAAAGAGAAGCAGAATCTTATAAATTGTTCAAGAAAAATCATTCTTCTTCAAACGAAGGTTTGTTGAAGATTGAAAAGATAAAGGGCCATGCAAATAAGTCCAAACGGGTGGCTTTATAAAAGGTAATCGTTCGCTTTCTTTTTCATCCAAACGAAACTGGTGATAAATGTGTGCCATAGGAGAAGAGAGGGCTGCCTTATTGCCTAAAGGACGATCAATAATTGCAATAGGAAGCATTGAGACAATATCACGCCATCGATACCAATGATGTATCGTTGTAAAACTATCTGCCCCTATAATCCATACAAAATTTACCCCACTGTGATGGGTCAGAATATGAAAAATTGTATCGATTGATACTTTGCTTCCTATAGCCTGCTCAAAACCTGTTAAGCGGATTTTCGGATGATCAATAAGCTTAAAACTTAATCGCATTCTCTCCTCTAAAGGAAGTAACTGTGTACAATCCTTTAAAGGATTTCCTGGACTAACCATCCACCATAACTGATCAAGACATAAACGCCGAATAGCAACTTTTGCGACAAGAAGATGCCCCGCATGTGGCGGATTAAAAGAACCACCAAAAAGACCCACAACATTGGATCTTTCAACATGTGGCATACGATCTTTCCATGGAAAAAATGGTTTTTTCAAGCTCTAACCTGACCATTTCCTCTAACATGATATTGAAATGATGTTAGTTGTTCAACACCTATGGGACCACGTGCATGCATTTTTCCTGTTGCGATACCAATTTCCATTCCAAAACCAAATTCACCTCCATCTGCAAATTGTGTGGACGCATTGTGCAATAAAATAGCTGAATCCAAATGATTAAAAAAATTCTCCACCACTTCCATATCCTCAGCAATAATCGATTCCGTATGTCCTGAGGAATAACGCTTAATATGAGCAATGGCTCCCTCAACTCCCTCAACCGTTTTAACAGAAAGAATAGCATCAAGATATTCATGTGACCAGTCTTCTTCAGAAGCTAGTTTTATATCTGGCAGAAGAAACGCAATATCTTCTGTGGCACGTATTTCACACCCCCTCTCCTGTAAAGCAGTCAAAACAGGAAGAAATTTTTTTAATGCCTCCTGGTCAATGAGAACTGTCTCAACAGCACCGCATATCCCTGTCCGCCGCAACTTCGCATTTAAAACAATATTGCGTGCCATCTCTAAATCGGCCGATTGATCAATATAAATATGACAAAGACCCTCTAAATGGGCAAAAATTGGAACACGCGCATCAGACTGAACACGCGCAACAAGACTCTTTCCACCACGTGGCACGATCACATCAATCGCTCCATCCAATCCTTTGAGCATTTCCCCAACAGCAGCACGATCTGTCGTTTCAACCATTTGAATTGCATCTTTTGGTAAACCAGAGCGCTCTAAACCTTGTACCAACGCGCAATGAAGAGCATGTGAAGAATGAAAACTATCCGAACCACCACGCAAAATCGCAGCATTGCCCGCTTTTAAGCACAAAGCACTCGCATCAATTGTAACATTCGGGCGACTTTCATAAATAATGCCAATCACACCAAGCGAAGTCCGTACACGACTTATATGAAGCCCATTGGGGCGTGTCCACGCACTCATAACCTGCCCAACAGGATCAGATAAACAAACAACTTCGCGAACGCTATCTATCATTGCACCCAAACGCAACTCATCTAATTTGAGCCGATCAATCATTGCGGCTTTCAAATTATTCTGAACAGCCTTCTCTAAATCCAGACAATTTGCCCGTAAAATTTCATCTGAATGAGCCTCTAAGCTTAAAGCAATCATTTCCAACGCATTGTTCTTTTGCTCAGAAGAAGCAACAGCCATCGCTGCAGCGGCAGAGCGTGCTTTTTTCCCCATATCTTTCATTTGTTCTTCTAAAGTCATCGTACCATTTTTCCCCATATCTTTTATTTTCTCTTCTAAAGTCGTCGTATCATTCACTCTACCAAAACAATAAAACAAAAGTAACTTTTTAAACAGAATTGATCAAGAAGCGTACAATCATATCATTACGATGTACCATAGCAGAACGTGCCTCATACCCAAGAATAGATTCTATTTCTTCGCTTTTACGCCCTATAATACGTACAGCTTCATCTTTGCCATAACTTACAAGTCCACGCGCAATCTCAACCCCATTTGTATCAACAATAGCAACCGTATCTCCACGATGGAAATTTCCCTCAACAGCAATAACCCCTGCTGCTAATAATGATTTTCCTGATTCAAGAGCCTTAATGGCTCCTTGATCAATCGTCAAAATACCAGACGGATCTAAATGACCAGAAATCCATGTTTTCCAAGCACTAACAGATTTCTCACCGGCCGCAAAAAAACTCTTGCGTTCGCCTCTATCAATTGCCGCCAGAGGATTCATACGTTTACCTGAAGTAATAATCATTGCCGTTCCAGCAGCATTCGCTATCTTTCCAGCATCAAGCTTAGTTTTCATTCCTCCTCGTGAAAACTCTGAAGCAGCAACATCTGCCATTTTCTCGATATCATGCGTAATGGATGCAACAAAGGGTATAAATTCAGCCGTCGGATCATTATGAGGAGACTTTGTATAAAGACCATCAATATCAGATAAAAGTATTAAAAGATCTGCTCCCATCATTGTTGCCACACGTGCAGCTAAACGATCATTATCACCATAACGAATTTCATTTGTCGCAACAGTATCATTCTCATTAATAACAGGCACTGCTCCAAAACGTAAAAGCACATTAATCGTCGCACGTGCATTGAGGTAACGCCTTCGCTCTTCCGTATCAAATAAAGTGAGCAAAATTTGACCTGTTTTGAGCCCATGTTGAGCAAGCGCATCCCCATAGGTTTTTGCTAATTCAATTTGACCTAAAGCAGCACATGCCTGACTTTCTTCCAATTTCAAAGTGCCCTTAGGAAGCTGTAGCAATGTCCTTCCTAAAGCAATAGCGCCTGAAGACACCAATAATATCTCTACGCCTCCTTTGTGCAATTCAACAACATCATTGATCAAGCTTTTAAGCCATTCAACGCGTAAACCCATCTGAGGATCAACCAAAAGTGCAGATCCAATCTTGACCACGATACGTTTATAGTGTGTGAGTTTTTGCAATCCAACAGTCATCTCAATCAATCCAGCTATCCTCACCCCTCTCCTCTTTGCGTGACATCTCAATAATATGTGCACCAGCACGCAGTACATTTTCTAAACCTTCACGACTCACAGCAGAAAACATCATAACAGGTTGTCCCGCTACTCTTTGCAAAGCTTCCTGTTTAACTTCACGCTCTTCAATCGTGAGAGTATCTATCTGGCTTAAAGCAACAATTTCAGTTTTATCACTTAGATTATTTCCATATGCCTCAAGTTCATGACGCACAATTTGATATGCTTTTGCAACATCTTCTTCTTGAGCAGAAATCAAATGGAGGAGTACTCGACAACGCTCCACATGTCCTAAAAAACGGTCTCCAATTCCAACCCCTTCATGGGCCCCTTCAATTAACCCCGGAATATCAGCCAAAACAAATTCACGACCATCAATTCGTACAACACCAAGATGAGGATGGAGAGTGGTAAAAGGATAATCTGCAACTTTTGGTTTTGCAGCCGTTACAGAAGCTAAAAAAGTTGATTTTCCGGCATTGGGTAAACCAACAAGCCCCGCATCAGCAATTAACTTCAAACGAAGCCATATTGCACGCTCTTCTCCAGCCAAACCTGGATTTGCACGACGTGGTGCCCGATTTGTCGATGTTGTAAAATGAAGATTGCCAAAACCGCCATTGCCTCCCTTTGCAAGACGATAGCGCTGCCCTACTTCTGTCAAATCACAGATTAACGTTGTATTATCTTCTTCAAAAATTTGCGTCCCAACCGGAACTTTAAGGATGACATCATCACCCTTCTCACCCGTCATATTACGCCCTTTGCCATGGCCTCCTGTTTTTGCTTTAAAATGCTGTTGGTAGCGATAATCAATCAACGTGTTAAGTCCATCAACAACAAGAGCCCAAACATCACCACCCCGTCCTCCATTCCCTCCATCAGGCCCTCCAAATTCTATGAATTTTTCACGGCGAAATGATACTGCTCCAGAACCTCCATTCCCAGAACGAATATAAACTTTAGCTTGATCAAGAAATTTCATTGGAAGCACTCACTGAGGAATCAATTTCTCTACCTCTATAGGCAATATATTAATTTTACCAGTTTTTCATCATTGATAACAGAAAAACTGTCACGATCGCTGATAACTCTTTGAGAAAAAAATCATCCCATTTAAAGAAATTAAGTAAAGTTTAAGTCTTCTCAAAAGAAAGTGCTATTCTTATATTTTTGTTTTTCCCTTAAATTCAAGCGCTAGAAGATAAAGCTCCACTGATTCTGATCGACTTGCGGGTGGTTTAACATGATAGACTTTTTTAAAATGCTGTTTTAATGTTGCAAGAAGAGTGTTTTCTGCCCCTCCTTGAAAAGCCTTTGCTAAAAAATGTCCACCAGGTTTCAAAACCGAAAGAGCAAAATCAGCTGCAACTTCACATAAATAAATCGTTCTTAAATGATCTGTCTGACGATGACCTGTTGTTGGTGCTGCCATATCAGAAAGAACCACATCCGGTTTTGTCCCTAAAGTTTCAATTAATTTCTGCGGTGCATCTGCATGTAAAAAATCCATTTCCAACATTGCAACTCTAGGCAATGGATCCACATGCAAATAATCAATACCAACGACACTAGGTTTTTCATCACTTGACCCTACGATACGCTCAGCTACCTGACACCATCCCCCCGGTGCCGCCCCTAGATCAATAACCTTTTGACCTTTTTTCAGAAATTTATAACGCTCATTCATCTCAATAAGTTTATAAGCCGCACGCGAACGATAACCATCTACTTTTGATTGGTGAACATAAGGATCATTCAAATGCCTCTCTAACCATCGCCGTGATGAAGCTTTAATGGTTCCAGCTTTCTTTTTTACGCGCTGATATAATTCATGTGACCCTGAACCTCCATAGCCACCCGTTGGGGTTTTTGTTGTTTTTTTCATCGTTATTCATTGTCTCCACATTTAATTGTCTAACGCTTGAAATCTCTGCTCTTTCTACGACGACACCATACGCCATCGCGTAACATCAGCTCTATCAAAATTCCTTCTCTTAATCCACGATCAGCAACTCTTAAACGCTGACTTGGCCAAACTTCTCGAATAACATCTAAAATTGCACAACCAGCTAAAACTAGATCTGCTCTCTCTCGTCCAATAAAAGGATTTATGACACGTTTTTCTATATCCCATGACAATAAGCGTTTTGTCATAAGAGTAATGTCTGCATCATCCATCCAAATGCCATCCACTTTTCTCCTATCATAGCGCTCTAAATTCAGATACATCCCTGCTAAAGTCGTAACCGTACCAGAGGTTCCCAAAAGATGAAATTTTGATCCTTGCGCTAACGCGCCTAATTTATGACGATCTGAAAAATTATTTAACAACCCTCGCACATAACTTTTCATTTTTTCAAAATCATCTAAACTAATATTATTCCCTCCAAAACGTTCAGCAAGCGTAACAACGCCAACAGGAAGAGAAGTCCAAGCGGTAATTTGTCCCGCTAAACGAAAAGAACGCTTTTGAGAAACATCAAGAAGGACAATTTCCGATGATCCTCCTCCAATATCAAAGAGCACAATTGCCTCAGTATTTGGTTCAACAAGTGTACTACATCCTGTAACAGCAAAACGTGCTTCTGTTTGCCGATCAACAATTTCCAATTCAAGACCTGTCTCATCCAAAACACGCTGAATAAAATGTCTACCATTTTCTGCTGAACGGCAAGCTTCCGTTGCAATCAAACGATATCGCTTAATATGCCTTTGTTTTAGCTTTAAACGACAAATCTTTAAGGCTTCAATCGCACGATCCATAGCTTGTGTATTAAGAAAACCATTATTTATTAAACCTTCTCCCAATCGTACAATACGAGAAAAAGCATCAACAACACGAAAATATCCAGGTTTACTAGGAGATGCGATAAGAAGACGACAATTATTCGTTCCCAAATCAAGAGCCGCATAAAGAGGTGGAGATTTCACTTGAGAGAACCGTCGCAGAAAAGGTGCTTTGAGTTTTTTTGTTTTTTGAGCACCTATCATTGTCTGATGATGAAACTCAAAAGCTGTCTCCGATTGAATCAAAATCTGTTTCTGTTCACAGAGTCTCTGTTGTCTCTTTATATCAACAAGGATAGAGCATGCCTCTGTTCGCGACAATGCAGAGCGATTATTTTTATTACTCCCACACTGCTCATACAACTGATTTGATTTGGTATCGTGTGTTTCTCCTTGCTTTAACTCTTTTGAACCATAATGTAACGGGGTCATTTCTCTTATCCCTTGAGCGTTTCCCCCAATAAATAAACGCGAAAACTCTTCTGCTCATTCCTAAATAAAGCAACAATGCAGCATCAAATGATAAAATACAAGAAACCATTCTCTTTTTTCTTATCATCGAAACTTTCTACGCTCGTATCATTCAGACTTTGTATAATCGTTTGGTTATTTCCATGAAGTCATACTTCTCTTTATGAACTTAAAAATATAAAGTAAACGTTTATATTCACAGCAATTTTGTAAATTATGTTCTTTTATATCATTCACACGCAATAACCTCTATTGTAACAAACCAGCACTATCATACTCTTTGCTAACGCTTAAGGCTGCAAAAATCTATACATTGGCGTGATTTATCAGAAAAAATTTTTCTTTTTTCAATTACATTATCCAAACATAAGCTTCATTTATTATATGCAACGAAATAGCTGTGATTATGCTAGAATAAAAGCTTCATGATCAGACAAAATACAATTATGGTAGCGTTATCTCATGAATACAAAGAGCAACTATCGTTCAAAAAATTCTCTAGGATTATAAATTTACTTATTATTATAACATGTCAGTTGAAAAATATTATGCTTAATCAGTCCACGCTAAAAAGCCATATTTCCATTTATTTTAAATTGAGTATTTCTAATAACTTTCTATTGCTAAGAACTAACACAATAACTCTCTAAGATTCGTGAAAAACTTTAACCTAACCCTCTATTATATAAAGTATTCACGGTGACTTTAACTTCATAAAACACCTATTTTTTTGAATAAATCATCTTTCCCTTATATTACATAAAACTTCTCACTTATTTCACCTTATAATTTGTATTCAAAAATATAACACAATGATTTATAAAAAATAATTCTTGTTAAAAATTTCGATGAATTTTTAAGGACGCAAAGAATTAAGTGCTGCATTTAACCCTTTAAATGGTACAGTAAAAGAAAATATCTTTCCCTCTTTAAGCTTATAGGAAATACGTACTTTATTGTCCTCTTCTATTTGTTTAGTAATAACTGGCCCTACAGGTGATTGTGCCAAACAAACCGTTTCATTACACTGCGTATAATGAATAAGAACAGGTTTTTTCTCACCTTTCACAAACATTTGAATCGGAACATTTATATCAGAATTTGGCAATGTTCTAAAAAGCATCACTGCTTGACCATTTGTCGTAGAAACAAGAGACCAACTAAAAATAGTATTTCCTTCCTGATCATGAACAGTTTGTGTCACATTACATATACCTTGCTTAAGCTTCAGCTTTTGTTTTTCATCACAAATTAAAGTCCAGTCATAAAACTGCATAATAATTCGACGTGTTTCACCTGGTTCTCCCTTAGGTATCGATAAGTGCGGTGGATGAATTGTATAAACACTATTGTTCTCATTAGCAAAGCCTTCGCCCTTGCCTATTAAGGAAAGAGCAAACAGAATTTTCACGAACAAACTTCTCTTTTTTATCATAATAATCATTTTTTCTATTATCATCTCAACCTCAGAGTAATCCCAGCGCCTATGCCCCAATGGCCTCCAGCACTTGTAATAGATACATTCGAGCGAATATTTCCATCTTCAGACGTATAACCAGCCCCAATAGCAAAGGCAGATTGGCTGCGCCACAAACCACTACCAAATGAGACACTTACAGATCCTGGTATGTCATAGTAACGCAAATTAGATACCGCTAAACCAATAGCTGCAGCCTGTCTTGCTTCCTTGCGGACATCCTCAACGGCATAATTTAACGTCTCAAACTTCATATCTGTATATGCTTTGGACTCACTAACACCATTGTTGACTATATCAGTAATATGTTCATCCGTATACTTCTTCGCATCTTCAAGAACTAGCTTCATCTGCTGTTCCGTATAATCATGCAATTGACCGCCATTGATAGCTTCCTTCGAACCACTTTCAATCCGACCTTCCGCTACATTATCTATCAATACAGGATCACTTTCATTGCCTCCAACTAATGTGATTTTGTTCGTCTTATTACCAGCCTCGTCCTTATCATACTTAACTGAACCATCCGTTGCTAGCGCAATATCTTGTACCTGCTTGTCAATACCATCTACACGCTGTTCAACCGCTGAGACTTTCTGCTCCGTCTTCCAAAGCTGACCGCCATTCACAACTTCCTTCGAGCCTTCCGATACATCTCCATCCGCTACATGCGTAATCTTACTGTCCTTACCATCATGACGACCATCATAGCCTCCTAAATCATCATTCCAGTTCAAACTGTTCGAGCTAACATTCTGCGCTACATTATTAATCCGATCGTTAATACCTGACAAACTTCCATTAACCCCTTCAAATGCACCTGCTACATTATCATAGCTCTTACTCTCTGAAGAACTGCCATCACTCTTGAACTGTGTTATTTGGAATTGAGGTGCTGTCCATTGTCCTCCCTGATAACTCGCGCCTCCTCCTAAATAAGCCGCTAACGTCTGATTCAACTGATACAATTGGTTACCCGTAATCGCTTCTGTCGAACCCGCAGAAATATCTCCATCAACAAGATGGCTAAGCTTGCTGTTGTGCTTCTCTGAACCTTTGCCATGAAGGGCAACAAAGGATTCATCCGCATCACTCCACAACAACGCATTCTGCTCAACAGTCTCTGAAAGTTCATGATGAAGCTTCGTGAATGATTGGTTCACACCCGCAAAAGCTGCAGCAACATTATTATAACTCGTTTCTTCAGAACTTCCATCATCGTTAAAGCTCAATATCTTAAAGCTTGGAGCAATCCACTGACCATTCTCAAACTTAGCACCGCCACCAAAATAGCTCGCAAGCGTATTGTTCATCGAATATAGCTGTGATCCATTTACGGCTTCTGTTGAATCTGCTGAAAGGGTCCCTGCCTTTACACCAGAGAGACTACGTACTGCACCATCACTATTGGCTATGGTGATTTCTGTTCCCTCTTTTTCTGCACCGATCTTGATGACCTTACTCTCTTCATCCTGCTTAACAAGACTATCACTGACAACTTGGCTGATTTCATTCTTAAGCTCATTATGAAGATTCGTGAAAGACGTACCAACACTCGCAAAGGCTTTTGCTACATTATCATAGCTCTTCTCTTCAACCTTGCTACCATCCTCGCTGACAGTGTTAACCTTAAAGCTTGGAGAAATCCACTGACCATTCTCAAACTTAGCACCACCACCAAAATAGGTCGCAAGTGTATTGTTCATCGAATATAGCTGTGATCCATTGATCGCATCCGTGGAGTTTGCAGTAATATCTCCATTCGCAAGAGATGTGATCTTGCTATTCTTCTTCTCAGCATCAGTGCCATGGGTCGCTACAAATGCCTCTTTATCTTCACTCCATAACAACGCATCACCTTTAACTTCCTCAGTAATATCCGTGATTTGTTGAGTAAAGTCTTGCACAACATTCGTGAGATGATTGTTCACATTCTTGATATTCGTATCAAGACCAGTAAACGCAGAACCTACATCTTTAAACTCTGCCTGCTTCGCTTCTCCCTTTTCATCAACCTGAGATAACTTATAGGTTGGACCTGTAAAGGTACCATCTTTAAAGGATGTTTCTCCACCTAAGAACTTTGCAACATCTTGAGAGATCCGGTTAATCTGACCGCCTGTAACCGCATCATGCGAATTCTCAGCAATCTGACCGTCTGCAACATTATGCAATGCAACAGGGGCTGCATTTGAGCCTTTTCCAAGAGTTACACTCGTATAATCAGTCTCACCATTTTCCTTCTTATCGTAAAGAACAACCGCTGAATCATCTGACTGAAGACTGTTAGAAAGCTGCTCCAAACTTTGATCAAGCTGAGCTTTATTAACAGCTTCATTATCATTTACTGCTGCCTTAACACCAGAAAGTGTACGATCCTCACTATCCTTGTTGGCAATATTGATTTCAGTACCGGCTACTTCTTTACCAATGTTGATGAGGTTCGTTGTAGCATCCTGCTTAACAAGACTATCACTGACAACTTGGCTAATCTGATTGTTAATATTCGTAACAGCATTCGTCATCTCATTATGAAGATTGCTGAAAGATGTACCAACACTCGCAAAGGCTTTTGCTACATCATCATAGCTCTTCTCTTCAACCTTGCTACCATCCTCGCTGACAGTGTTAACCTTAAAGCTTGGAGCAATCCACTGACCATTCTCAAACTTAGCTCCACCACCAAAATAGCTCGCAAGCGTCTGATTCATAGAATATAGCTGAGAACCATTCACCGCATCCGTGGAGTTTGCAGTAATATCTCCATTCGCAAGAGATGTGATCTTGCTAGAGGTTCTGTCTTTGCCTTCTCCATGCTGAGCGCTAAAGGCTTTCTCAGATTCACTCCATAACAACGCATTCTGCTTAATATTTTCACTAACCTCATTCGTATTCTTTGAAATCTCTTCATGAAGCTGTGTGAATGAACGATCAACACCACCAAATGCTTCCGCTACACTCTGATAACTCTTATCCTGAACCGTATAAGTCGGTGCAACACCTTTTAATACATCGGCTCCACCTCCTAAGTACTTCGAAGTATTCTCAGAAACTGTTTTAAGATCATTCCTTACTGTCGTAACATTCTGATTGGTCGCAAAAAGCTGACTACCATTTACGGCTTCTGTCGATGTTTCGGTGAGCGATCCGGCTTTTACACCTGTGAGGCTCCGTGACGCTCCATCGGTATTCGCAAACGTAACTTCAGTTCCGCTCTTTTCACCTCCAACCGCAATAACATGGGTCTTCTCATCTTGCTTAACAAGACTGTCTCCCACAACTTGGTTAATCTCATTCTTAAGCTCTTTATGAATATTCGTGAAAGAACTTCCAACTCCAGCAAACGCTTCCGCTACTGTCTTATAGCTCTGCTCTTCAACCTTGCTACCATCAGAACTTACTGTATGAACCTTGAAGCTTGGAGCTACCCAGTTGCCTTCTTTATATTCAGCACCGCCACCTAAATAGCTCGCTAACGTATTATTCATCGAATAAAGCTGAGAGCCATTCACGGCATCGGTCGATGCTTCTGTAAGCGATCCAGCTTTCACGCCTGTGAGGGTCCGAGCGGCATCACCACTGTTGGCAATGTTAATGCTGGTACCACCTTTTTCCGCACCGATCTTGATCACCTTGCTCTCAGCATCCTGCTTAACAAGACTATCACTCACAACATTGTTAATATGATTGTTAATATTCGTAACAGCATTCGTCACTTCATTATGAAGATTCGTGAAAGAACTTCCTACTCCTTCAAAAGCTGCTGCAACATTATCATAGCTCTTCTCTTCAACCTTATCACCAGCAGTATTAACTGTATTAACTTTGAAGCTTGGAGCTACCCAGTTGCCTTCTTTGTATGCAGCTCCACCACCCAAATAGCTCGCCAATGTATTGTTCATCGAATAAAGTTGGGAACCATTAACTGCATCCGTAGAGCCCTTAGTAACATTACCATCCAAAATGTGGGTAATCTTGCTAGCTGTTCTCTCTTTGCCTTCTCCATGTTGTGCACTAAAGGCATTATCATCCTTACTCCACGATAAAGAATCCTGAGCAACACCCTCTGAGACTTCCTTAATACGATCATTTACATTCTTAATATTCTTATCAAGACCAGTAAACGCTGAACCAACATCGGTAAACTCTGTCGATTTTACCTGACCATATGTATCAACACTCGATAATTTATAGCTTGGTCCTGTAAAGACACCTTTCTCAAAACTTGTATCTCCACCTAAGAACTTTGCAACATCTTGAGAGATCCGGTTAATCTGACCTCCGGTAACCGCATCATGGGAACCATTGGCAATCTGACCATCTGCAACATTATGAAGACCAACAGCTGTAGAATTCTTACCCTTACCTAAAGTTACACTCGTATAATCAATTTCATCTTTTTCTTTTTTATCATAATGAACAACCGCTGAATCATCTGATTGAAGATGATTAATCTGGTTGGTTATTTCATTTTTTATATTTGTGAAAGAACTACCGACGCCAGTTAAAGCTTCTGCTACATTCTTATACTCTTGTTCTTCAGATTCACCATTATCCTTAACTGTTTTAACCTTAAAGCTTGGTGCTTTCAAATTGCCTTCCTTATCATATCCAGCGCCACCACCTAATGACTTTGCAACACTGCTACCCAAAGCAT